>CALVDH010000024.1 GCA_944326235.1 uncultured Bacteroidales bacterium
CCGTCCACATTCTTGGGGCAGCAGCCGCGGAAGTTCACGGGCACCTTCTCGAGGGAAATACCCTTCAGGAGAGCGGTATAGTCGGCCACTTCCATCACCTTGCCCTCGGGAAGGTGGAACGTGAAGGACTCCACACCCTTTGTCAGAAGTGTGAGGGCCTGGCTGTTGGCTGCAGCGATATCCCCGCAGCATACGCTCTCGTTGATGAACCACTTGTTGTTCTGACGGGTTCCTCTTACGAAGGGGAACTCACCGGGATTCTTCCCTATGTACTTCAGACCCTGAAGGTCCTCAGCGCGGTAATAGGGGCGCACCGTGAATCCGTCGAGGGTCCTCCACACGAGTTTCTTCTCGTAGTCGGCCCCCTTGAGGTCCTTGGTAATCACCTCTTCCCATGCTGACGTAGGGACAGGAGGAAATTCGGTAAATAATTTTTCTGCCATATTTCAAAAATTTGAAAGTTATTTTAATAGTTGCAAATATGTTCTGCCTTAATCTAAAGGAGCTTGTCGTCCACCAGGTAAGGGATAGTCACCTTGAGCTCGGGAGTGCGCTCCATCTCACGCTGAATGGCAAACATCGCACCCTTGTTGCGGGCCCAGCTGCGGCGGGCGATGCCGTTGTTGACATCCCAGTGAAGCATGCAGCGGATCTTGCGGTCGGAGTCCTCACTGCCGTCGATGACCATACCGAAACCGCCGTTGATGACCTCACCCCAGCCTACTCCGCCGCCGTTGTGCAGGGATACCCATGTGGCGCCGCGGAAGGAGTCGCCGATTACGTTCTGCACGGCCATGTCAGCCGTGAACTGGGAGCCGTCGTAGATGTTGGAGGTCTCGCGGTAAGGCGAGTCGGTGCCGGACACGTCGTGGTGGTCGCGGCCCAGGACGATGGGCGCGGAGATGCGGCCCTCGCGGATGGCGCGGTTCATCTCCAGGGCTATCTTGGTGCGGCCCTCTGCGTCAGCGTAGAGGATACGGGCCTGCGAGCCTACCACCAGCTTGTTGCGGCCGGCCTCGCGGATCCAGTGTATGTTGTCGGCGAGCTGGTTCCTGATCTCGTCGGGAGCTGTTCTGTAGATCTCCTCGAGCACCTCCGCAGCGATACGGTCGGTCTCGGCCAGGTCCTCCGGCTTGGAGGAAGTACATACCCAGCGGTAAGGGCCGAAGCCATAGTCGAAGAAGAGAGGGCCCATGATATCCTGCACGTATGAGGGATAGCGGAATGCTCCGCCCACACCCATGATGTCGGCCTTTGCGCGGGAGGCCTCGAGCAGGAAGGCATTGCCGTAGTCGAAGAAGTACATACCGCGCTCGGTGAGCTTGTTGATGGCGGCCACCTGACGGCGGAGGGACTTCTGCACCTCCCTCTTGAACTTGTCGGGCTCGTTGGCCATCATCTCGTTGGACTCCTCGAAGGTGAAGCCTGCGGGATAGTAGCCGCCTGCCCAGGGATTGTGCAGCGAGGTCTGGTCGGAACCCAGGTCCACGTCCACTCCCCTCTTAGCCAGTCTCTCCCAGAGGTCCACGATATTGCCCTGGTAGGCCAGAGCTACGGCCTCGCGGTTCTCGCGTGCCTGCAGAGCCCTGTCGATCAGCGGGTCAAGCTCGGTGTACACCTCGTCCACCCAGCCCTGCGAGTAGCGGGTGCGGATGGCCTTGGGATTGATCTCGGCGATGATGCCGACCACACCGGCTATCACCGAAGCCTTGCCCTGAGCTCCCGACATACCGCCGAGACCGGAGCTGACGAAGAGCTTGCCGCGGTTCTCGGAGCCGGGGATGGAGTGCATCCTGGCGGCGTTCATCACGGTGATGGTAGTGCCGTGCACGATGCCCTGAGGGCCGATATACATGAAAGAGCCCGCAGTCATCTGCCCGTACTGGGAGACGCCGAGGGCGTTGAACTTCTCCCAATGGTCCTTGGAAGAGTAGTTGGGAATCACCATACCGTTGGTAATGACCAAGCGGGGTGCGTCCTTATGAGAGGGGAACAGTCCCAGGGGATGTCCCGAATACAGCACCAGGGTCTGCTCGTCCGTCATCTGCGAGAGGTACTGCATGGTCAGACGGTACTGCGCCCAGTTCTGGAAGGCGGCGCCGTTGCCTCCGTAGACGATCAGCTCGTGGGGATGCTGGGCGACGGCCATGTCCAGGTTGTTGGAGATCATAAGCATTATGGCCGCTGCCTGACGGCTCTTATGGGGGAAGTCGTCGATGCTGCGGGCGTAGATCTTATAGTCCGGGCGGAGCCGGTACATGTAGATACGTCCGTAGGTCTCGAGCTCTTCCTTGAACTCGGGAATCAGAGTCGCATGATGTTTCGGGGGAAAATAACGCAGGGCATTTCTCAGCGCGAGCTTCTTCTCGTCGGCTGTCAGAATCTGTTTCCGGTGGGGAGCATGGTTGACCGTGGGGTCGAAGGGCTTGGGAGCCGGCAGCTCGTCCGGAATACCTTCAATAATCGATTTCTGAAAATCAGTCATATAGTCAAATGTTTTGTCTAATTTGCCTTTTACAAATATCATACAAAAGTAATAAAAAGTCCCGCATAATGAAACACTCACAAAGCAAAAGATTTATATTTGTCCCGCTTAATTTCTCCCAACCTCTGCGAAAAGGCCTTGAGCCGACTATCGAAAATATTAATTACCAACAATTTAAAACCATTATGAGCAATTTAAGCGTACTTAAGACCCTCGTACTTGCCTCAGCCGCCCTTATCGGCCTGACTTCGTGCGAGAAAGACAAAGCCCTTACAGTTGATGACGTAACCGGCACTTACAGCGGACAGATGACCGTCTCCGTAAGTGACACTCCCGCCGAACCCACCAACGAT
Source organism: uncultured Bacteroidales bacterium (assembly GCA_944326235.1). Classification (GTDB taxonomy): domain Bacteria; phylum Bacteroidota; class Bacteroidia; order Bacteroidales; family UBA932; genus Coprenecus. The sequence goes on from CALVDH010000024.1 coordinate 2,839, forward strand.
GAGATCATCATCTCCAAAGTATCAGACAATGCGGTAAGCCTCAAGATCGAGGACTTCTCGTTCATGACATTCAACGTCGGTGACGTCACCCTCTCCAACTGCACCCTGACCCCCGCAGGCGAGGACAGCTTTACCCTCAGCGGCAGCGAGACTCTCAATCTTTCTGTAAATCTGGGAGAAATGTCCATTCCCCTGACAGCTGAGGCAAACATTACCTCCGGCACCATCGATGCCGCCAATGTCAACCTCAGCCTCAGCATCTCCACAAGCGCTATGGGCGCTGCTGCCATGGAGGTAACCGTAACATTCGAAGGCACCAAACCTGCCGCCGAATAACAGCATAGCGGAATCTACTGAAAGACGATTTCAGACGGAGCCCTGCCCTCAGAGAGCAGGGCTTTCATTTTGTCCATCACCGGAGCGATGTGCTCATAGAAAAGGCTGTAGCCGGGGCAGAGCGGCAGAGCGGAGGAAGATGCGGACGCGAAACGGTGCTTGGGGCAGCCCCCGCGACAGGCCCTCAGCCACGGGCAGCGCAGGCATTTTTCCGGAAGTTCCGTCCTCTTGGCCAGTCCGAAACGGGTCAATGCCGGAGAAGTGGCGGCCTCCCTCAGGGAGATGTCCCGGATATTGCCCAGGCGCCACTGCGGATAGACAAAATGGTCGCAGGGGTAGATATCCCCGTTGTGCTCGACGGTCAGGTTGCCGCCGCAGCTCTCGCAGAAGGTACAGATGCCCGGCTGCACCCCGCACCAGGAGGAAAGGGCCGCGTCGAAGGTCAGGACAAAATACTTTCCGACATCCCCCCTCACCCATAGGTCGAAGATATCGCAGAGATATCGGCCGAATGCCTCCGGCTCCACCGACCACGGGGCCAGGACGGAGTCCTCCTCCGCTGGAGGGGCTATCCGGTCATCCGGGGCAATATGCTCGTAGACGGGCATGAACTGCATATACCGCGAGCCGGCCGCCTTCAGGAAGCGGTAGACATCGGCTCCCCGCCCCTCCCCCGCCTTGCTGACGGTCGTGAGGGTATTGAACTCCGTCCCCGCCCGCAGAAGAGCCTCCAGGGCGTGCATCACGGAGCGGAACGTCCCTCCCCCCTGGACAGTCTTCCGGAAACGGTCGTGGACGTCCTCCGGTCCGTCGAGGGAAAGCCCTAGGAGGAAGTTATTGTCCCGGAAAAATGAGGCCCAGTCCGCATTGAGCAGCGTACCGTTGGTCTGGAGGGTGTTGTGCACCGGACGGCCGCCGGAGTATTTTTTCTCAAATGCCAGGGCGCTGCGGAAGAAGTCCATGCCCGCCAGCAGAGGCTCGCCCCCGTGCCACTCGACCGTGAGCTCCGGAAGGTCGCAGGAGGCGCAGAAATCCCGGATACACCTCTCCAGCAGGGGGAGGCTCATCAGCGGCTCGCGGCCGCCGTAGAGGGAGGATTTGTCCAGGTAGTAACAATAGGAGCAGCGCAGGTTGCACCGCGAGCCGACGGGCTTGAGCATCAGGCTAAACGCCGTGCTGCGCCCGCCGAAACGGGAGGCCTCGGAGAGAGAGATGGTCCCCTCTACTGCTGAGCGTCCTCCTCCCATACCGGCGTACCGTCGTATCCGAAGGCAAACTCGTCCACGTACATCAGGCTGCCGATGCCGCCTGTGAAGAAGTCAGCGTACTGGCTGGCCACGGCCACTACGGCGCAGTAGGTGGGCTTGCGGTGGTCGCGGTACTTGATGTCTATCGAGAACTGCCTGTACTCCCCGCCCGTACCGGTGCTGTCGATCAGTTCGCCGTAGCCGATGACGTCGGGGTCGTTAATGTCGAGATATCTGTGCTCGGTGGTATTGACCCTGTAAGGGCCGTCCCAGGCGGTGACGTAGACGAAGATGTGGCAGCGGTCCATGCGGCCGGCTATGGTGTTACGGTCGAAGGGAAGGGCCACGCCCGAAGGAGGATTGACATTGTCTATCGGGACGGGCACATAACTGTAATATCCGGTAAGTTGGGTCGGTCTTGTCTCAAAAGGACGTCCGAAGAAAACCTCGGCACCCATGCCCTTCACCTCGCCGAAATGCCCGGAGAACACATTGCCCCCAGCCATAGCTATCACTACTTTGACCGTTTCCAGCCGGGCTGCCTTCTTGTCCTCTCCGCTTACAGCCAGGAAATTCTCCTCGGGAGAAGTAGGATTGGCCTCGCCTATCAGATTGGCTCCTATATTCCCCGAGTCCCACCAATATCCATTTTCCAAGTCAGGATTGGCGAACCAACTGCTGCCGTCCTTTACCCAGGCGTCGAAGCCCATATTGGGCATCTGTAAGGCCTCCTCGGTAGTGAATGACACTTCCTGCCCCTCCTGGACTCCGGCGTACACCCTGTAGGAATACTCCGTACCCGGCTCCAGACCGGTGAGCACCGCCGAAACCGATATACCGTCCACGCTCACGCCCTGAGCCTCCTGCCACTGGTCCGAACCGGCCTGACGCCAGCGGAAACCGGGAGTATCCGAGCCGGAAGGCACCGTACCGCTGAGGTAGGCCACGGTCGCCCAGGCATCGGCATCCTGAGTAAGCAGAGTGGCCTCCACCTGCATCACCCACACCGTCCAGACCTCGGACTCCTCCTTGTAGGTGGTAGTAAACTCCTGCGGAGCCGTGAAATCATGTACAGTCGTGAAATCCGGAGTAATGACCGACCCCGTGGGCCCGAGCTTCATATCGGTAATCACGATAGAGTCCTTGGGCTGGTCAGTGGAGACATAGACCACCGCCTGCCTCTCATAGCTGTTGAACTGGGTCTCGCGGACCTGATTCTCAACCCGGATATACCGTTCCATAGTCTGGGTGGCGGAAACCGTCCACGTGTAGTGCTGGTCCGGCCAGGTAGTGAGCACGAACTCCATGGGCTCGCGCAGGTCCAGTACCGCAACATCGTCCGGGGAAGGATCCGATACCGTATTCTCAGGCATCTCGAAACGCAGCAGACGCACCTGTGCCAGGTCCACCGTATCCGCCACCTCCACGCTGACCGTGCGGGCAGTACTGTCGATGACGGCCTCGCCTACCTGTCCCGAAACCTCGAATGCGGTGATCTTGCCCAGACGCCTGGGATAAGGTATGTCATTCTTGATACATCCCGCCACCGATGCTGTCAGCAGCAGGAAAAGCATCATCCTGTATAGTGTATTTCTGTTCATTTCCCGGTCTTGGTATTCTTCGGTGTCACGGACTTCGGTCTGGCCGCAGCCGGTCTGTCATCGCCCACGGGCAGGACAAAATTGATACCGATGTTGATTGACAGCAGATTGAGTTTGAAGTTGGCTTTCGAGGTCTCATAACTGCCCTCATACACCTGGTTGGTCGTCTGGGAGATACGCTTCCATTCCAGGCCCAGGATGCCTACGGAGGCCTCCACGCACATCTCGTTGGTCACGAAGACCGCTATGCCGGGGATGACATCGATGCCCACGTCCAGGATATTCTGGTAGGTGCCCGTGACATTCTCCCCTGTCCCGGTAACCGTCTTGCCCTGGCCCGCTCCGAAATTCAGGGAGATATCGGAGAACATGCCGAACACCTTGCTCCGGCCCAGAGGTATGTAGTAGCGGTAGGACAGGGAGCCGCTGTAGGTATGCTGGATCAGGTAGAAGTCGGAGATGCCGAAACTCAGGTCCGGCGTGATGGAAAGATTGGTCTCGTCCACCCGCCCGAGAGTCCTCTGGTAGGAGAACTTGAGACCGACGGCCATATTCTTGGCGAACGTATAATATATAGAAGGTGTGGCCGAGAGAGTATAGGCGCTGATGTTCATGTCGTCGAGGATGACGAACTTGTAGTCGTAGAAATTGAAGTCCTGGTAGGATACCGTACCGCCGAACATCAGCTGCCCCCTGGGCATGAACACCGGAGCATCCCGGAATCCCAGGCCGCGGTCGAACTTCCTGGCGGCGCCCGCATCAGCGAGCCCCGCCGTAAGAAGCATCAGACATATTATGACTTTGTATATGGGTCTCATTCGAAGATGAACTGGAATTCGTCGATGTACATCGTACTGCCCACACCGCCGGTGAAGTAGTCAGCGTACTTGCTGGCAGCAACTACCACAAGTACGTGAGTAGGCTTGCGCTCAAGGTCGCGGTAGTCGAGATTGATGGTGAACTCCTTATACTCGCCGTTGGAATTCTCGGTAATCTCGAGCTCGCCGTAAGCGATGACTGCCGGGTCCTCATCGGGGACGAAGAATGTTCCGGTATTGGTGTTCACATTGAAAGGTGAGCTCCAGTCAGTCAGGGCCACGTATATCTTGCCGACGTCCATCGTTCCCTTAAGGTCCTCGTACGGAGCCTTGACCTTATCAATAGCTTTCGGGGCATAAGAGTACCATCCGTGCAAGGCCGAGGGACGGCTGGTATAGGGACGTCCGAAGTTGATGGATGCACCCAGACCGGAGACAGCGCCGAACGAGCCGGAATAGATATTACCGCCGGCAAATGCCACGATTACATACTTGGATTCCATCCTCACGGCCTTGCCGCTGACGACAAATGTCTCCTCGGGGGAGGTGGGGTTGACCTCAGAAAGAGTGTTCGCGCCCTTGTTTCCGGAATCCCAGAAATAATTATCGCCCATATCGGCATTGGCATACCAGCTCTTGCCGTCCTTGTACCAGTTGTCGAAGTTGAAGTTGGGCAGCTGGGCGGCCTCCTCCGTAGTGAACTCGAAGACCGAGGCCTCATTCTGCTCGAGGGCCGTGTACGGCATCACCTCGTATGTCGTGGCGGGCTCCAGTCCGGTGATGCGGGCAGTAAACGAGGTCTCCACCACATCGAAATCCCCGGAGAACTGAGTCCAGGCGTCCTCTCCCTTCTTGCGGTACTGGAGCGCCATGCCCTCCGGCCGGGACTCCGTGTAGAATACCGAATGTACGTAGGCGCTGCGGGCCCAGGCATTGACCCGGTCCACGGACACCTCCACCGCCGGAGTGACATTGAGAGTCAGCAGGAAATCCACGCGCTGGGCATACTGGTCCAGGACAGAGAGGGTCAGAGTGTAGGTACCCAGGGGCAGGTTGTATGCCAGGAGGGTACGGATGTCCAGAAGTCCGCTCACAGAAGTGGCTCCGGACTTGAAGTCTGCCCAGGTAAGGCCTTTCTCCGCCGCGGCAGCCCTGACGTCCTCCCCGGCTTCCTGCAGGTTGAGCGTATAGGGTATGCCCAAGGCGGCTATATCCTCCGAGCTGTGGGTCAGTACGACCCTCTGCACTCCGCCCTTGGACTCCAGATTGAAGAGTCCCGTCTTGCCTACGCCCTGAGGGGCCCTCATGGGGCCTGAGACATCGGCTCCGCCGGCCTCGGTCAGCACCGGACGGGCGGGCTTATTGAGATTGAGGTCCAGGGTGTGGTCCTGTTCGTTGACGGTATTGTCCACGGTGATTCTCAGAGCAGTGGCAGCCGAAGTGGTCACATCCGGATTGACGTCCAGAGAGATGATGTAGTGGTCGCGGGGCTTTACGCCGTTGATATCCTGAGTCACAGTATACGACTCACCGTCGGTATTGGTGATATTGACCACATAGTGAAGGATGCCGCTCCCGGGGCACTTGAAATATCCGGATTTGTCGAGATTCCCGGAGCCGAAAGTCAGCGAGCCGCCGGAAGCCCCGTTGTCCACGGTCACCGAATAGCTGGAGAATTTCTCCTTGACGATGTCGGAAACCTCTACCGAGACCTTGACATTGGCCAGGGAGCACTCTATCGCCGCACTGGTGGTCTGTCCTATGACTATATCCACCTCCGTCTCGCCGGCATAGTAGGGCGAGTCGAAAGCTGCCTCCACATTCTGTCCGTGGGAGGCCCTGACGGTGTAATGTCCGGCCCGCAGGGATATGGGAGAGTCCCCGAGGGTGGTGTGGTCCTCTACTGTCTGGACAATAGTCCCCTTCGAGTTGAGAACTTCTATCTTGAATTTCAGGTCTCCGGTCCCCTCCCCGGCTCGGGTAGAGACCGTCACCCCGGGTGTGAAACCCAGGTCCAGAGACAGAAGCCCCTCACCCCGGGCGACCAGCAGGCTGTCCTCCTTCCTGGTACAGGAGAGGGCGGACAGGAGGGCCAGCAGCGTCAGTGTGATGTATCTGATACTTCTGTTCATGGCCCTATTCCGTCATTATTATCGTAAGAGTCTTTGACAAAGTCTCCCCGTCATTGTCCGTAATGGATATGCCCAGGTCATTGGTTCCTTGCGGCATTGCCACAAGGAATGCTCCTATGGCAAAGGTCTTGGAGGTCTGGCCCTTGACATCGGAATTATCAGATATTCCGAACAGCGCGCCCCAGAAGCCCAGCTTCAGCGCGTCCATATTCGCCAGATCCACAGTGTATCTGTCCTCTTCCGGAACTGAGTCCAGCACATCGTCCAGCAGTTCCTTGAGCCCTTCCGCCCTTACATCCACCACAAAATTGGCGATGCCGGCAGGAGCCGCTACTGTCAGATTGAACTCTGAGGGCAGAGCCGACTTGCTGTAAGTCACAGGCTCGTCGATACCGGCCGTAGCCGTGATGGTTATCGCCGGCTCCTCAGGCTCCCCGGACTCTGCGGCACCGGTCGTGAACGAGATAGTCACGGCGGATGCGGTCAGGGAGGCGTCAGCCGCGCTCACTACCGCTCCTTCGGGTACGGTAAGGGTGTACTGCGTGCTCTCGGACAGAGCCGGAAGGGTCACTGTCACGGTGTTGCCGGAAACGGCAGCCTCACAGGCCTGGTCTCCGAGAGTGATCGAGGCGCCCTCGGCAAGAGCCACTGCCGAAGAATATGTCAGGTCTATCGAGGAAGTGCTCACGGGAACATCCACGGAGCCGTCAGTTATGGACGAAGAGCTAAGGACGGGAGCCGTACCGGGCTCGTCCTCTACAGGGTTCTCCTCGAGGCCGTCCACGAGGATAGGCACTTCCTTGTTGTTCAGGGTATAGACCACAGTTATCGCATCCTCGCCGGAAAGGTCGGTATAGCCGGTCTCACTGGCATCCAGGGTGATGATGTGGTGGTCCTGGGCTGCGCCGGCGGGTATCTCCATGGTCTGGATGATGTTCATGTTCTCTATCTCGACACCCTCCTTGGCCTTGCGGGTGGCGTTGATGTCCACGGTCAGGGCAGTGGGATCGAAGTATGCCGAGCGGCCCTCGGTCACGATGGCCTTGGTGAAAGCCATGATGCCGGCATAATCCTTGGCGGTCACGGTCACGGTGAAGTCCTCTATCTCGCTGTCGAACTTCTCGGTCGTCCTGACCGTCACCTTCATGTTGGAGAGCTTGCAGACGATGGCCACATTCTCCACCTCACCCGGAGTCACGGTAACGCTCTGGGAACCGAAATACTTGGGCTGGGTCCAGTCCACGGCCTTCTGGCCGGGCGAGCTGGCCTCTATCGTATAGCTGCCCGGATCGAGTCCGATGACAGCCGGCACATCCGCAAATCGGCTCCAGGACTCCACCTCTGAGCCTTCCGACGACTTGATGACGAGGCGGAAGTCGTTAACATCCACCTTGACGTCATCCTCGGACGTCTCAGCCTTGGTGGCAGGCAGCGGGGTAAACTCCCCTTCGGAGGATATCGACAGGGAAAGTTCCGCCGTACCCTCGGTCTTGCCGTAGCGCTCGTTCCTGTTGCAGCCGGAGAGCACCGCTACGGCCAGTACAATCGTTGCTGTAAGTATTTTTTTCATATCCGTGTTTTCTTCGTTATTCGTAAATAAGTTTCACTGAATCAACATACAGGATACTGCCTATGTTGCAATTTGAATATCCTTGATTGTTTGCCACCGTTATTGACACACCGCTGTTATAACCAGGGGTATCGGCAGACGAGGCCTTGAAAGAAAGATATATTGACGCCGCCTTTTTAGTCACGTCTGTATAATTAATTGTCACCTTTCTGTCATCCCAGGATGAGGAGCCTCCCTGCATATCCACTGCCGACCCGATTACTGTCCCGTCCTCGGCCTTCACGACTATCTCTACGCGATATGTCTCATCTCCATACGGCTGATATTTGTATGCAAAACTTACAGCCGACGGTCTGTTCTCAAAGGCGTGTCCGTCACTTTTATGATTACCGCTGTCATCGGCAGTTCCGACGAATAATTCTCCTGCCTGGACTATATCTCCGAATTGATAATCCTGAACCCTTACTGTATAAACCATCGCAGACCTGGAATCCTCATGCGCATCATTCTCTATGTACGCTACACATGGAAAATTCTTTTTATTCTGATCTCCGACAGTAGAATAATACCCGGGAAGAGTTTTTTTACTGTTTGAGTCCCACCATGCATCGGTCTGAGCGGTCCAAGGCCTGTACCAATTTATAGATTTGCTTGTCGCAATATATTTAAATTCAAATTTTTCAGTAGTCCATTCCTCAAACCCGGCATTCCCCACCTGCTGCTCCACCTCCGTAGTGAAGACCTCCTCAGTCGCCTCGGACTGATACTTATTGTATACGGCGCGGAAGGTGTAGCTGGTACCCGGCTCGAGTCCCAGTACGGTCAGGGTCTTGGTGCCTCCGTCCACGAGGACATCCGCTGTCTGAGGGTCGGTCCATGCGGAAGAGCCCTGCTTCTGATACTGCACCCCGAGCTTCTGTGCATCTCCGTCCGTGGAGAGCGAGATATATGCCCTGCGGGCCCACATGCCTGCGGGCTGTACGGTCACTGACTTGGAGGCCTGGGCCGGAGCTACGGTCACTGTCCTGGACACGGACTTGCCCTTGTTGTCAGTCACGGTTATTTCGAAGGTGTGGGTGTTGGCCGCCGCGTCGGCATTGTACGCCAGATTCTGAGCGAACTGCTCGAACTCGATGCCGGCCTGCTGCCCGGTCAAGCCCTTGGAGAAATCAGGGAACTCGATGCCGTGCTGACGGAGCAGCTCGCCCTGATTGACCTCAATGGCACAGAGGTCCAAGTCCTTGGGCAGGTCATACTCGTCGAAGTAGGATGAGGTCACCTTGAGACGGCATGACGCAAGGGTGGTCCTGGCGTCCCAGGTAAAATTGACGGCCGCGGCCTCCGGCATTGTCCCCTCTATGAATGAGGGCAGGGCGCCGGTCTCCGCGTCAAAACCCTCCAGGGAGGATATTGAGGGTGCCTCGGTCGGGAGGGCCGTGGAGATATCGACGGGAATCTCCACATCGTTGGTGCCGTAGTCCACCGTCAGGGACAGGCCTAGTTCCTGCTCCGGCTCCGCCTTGGTATTCAGGCTGAGGGTGATGAAGTCTCCGGGAGCGGCCTGGACCTGAGCGCTGTTGCGGAAATACCACTTCTTGCCGTCGTGGTCCGTAAGTTCCACGTCGACGGTCAGGGGATCAGCGGGCATGTAGCCGGCCTCGTCCTTATGGGCCATGTCGAAGACCAGGGAGCCTCTCCGGCTTGTGACTGTCGTCTTGTATTCCTTGTAATCAGTGGTCATGTCCTCCCCGTAGGCCACGGCCACCTTGATATTGGCCATACGGCATACGGCGCTGACACTTACCACATCCTGGGCAGGGACCGTGAATGTGGCCTCGCCCTTGAAGAACCAGGCGCTCCAGCCGCTGGCCAGGGAGTCGCCGTAAGTAGCCCTGAGAGTGTAGGGGCCGCCGGCATTCATGTGAAATGCCGCATTCTCTCCGCTCTTGTACTCCGCGTAGGTGTTCCAGCGCTTGAAGATGACTCCTTTGGAGTTGATAATCTCCACCTTGAAGTCGTCTACATTCAGCGGATTGGCCACAGTGTCCAGTTCCGCACGGGTCGCAGGAAGCTCAGTGGTCAGGTCAATCCTGACTCCGCCCTTCCCGGGCTCATAAAGCGTCTCCTCCTTCCGGGAACATGAGGATACCAGCAGTACAAGGAGCAAAAGATGCATTGAAAAAACTTTCGTTTTACTCATTTGCTTCCGATTTAGGGTTTAGTACTAATATTCCATTTTATCAATCGGCGGCAAAAGTAGCATTTTTTTCTCCCGCACAGCCATTCTTCCCGAAAAACTTCATAAATTTGCAGAGTCCCAAAAAGGGGCATTTTAGGATAATGAGCGAAGAATTAAGAAATTACGATGGAAGTGCGATAGAGACCCTCGACTGGTACACCCACATCCGCACCCGCCCGGGCATGTACATCGGCAGCACCGGTGACGGCTCGATGCCTGACGACGGCCTGTATGTGCTGGTCAAGGAAGTGATAGACAACTCTATAGACGAATATGCCTCCGGCTTCGGCAAGGAGATTATCATCACCGTCGAGGGCCGGCAGGTGACGGTGCGCGACTTCGGCCGCGGCATCCCCCTCGAGAAGCTGATCGATGCCTCCAGCAAGCTGATGACCGGCGGTAAGTTCGACAGCGGAGTATTCAAGAAGAGCGTGGGACTCAACGGTATAGGTATCAAGGCGGTCAATGCCACCTCGGTATATTTTCAGGTGACGGCATGGAGGGACGGCAGATGGCGGAGCGCCACCTATTCAAAAGGTATACTGGAGAAGGACGAGAGCGGGGAAGGCTCCTCAGAGAAGAACGGCACCCTCGTCAGCTTCATCGCCGACGACGAGGTCTTCCACAACTACTCCTACAACATGGAGTTCATCGAGACCATGGTGCGCAACTACGCCTACCTCAACACCGGTCTGACCCTCCGCCTCAACGGCACGACATACCACTCCCAGAACGGCCTCCTGGACCTGGTCAACGAGACCATGGTCGCCGAGCCGCTCTACCCGCCCATCCATCTCAAGGGCGAGGACATCGAGTGCGTCATCACCCACGGGGACAGCAACGGGGAGAACATAGCCTCCTTCGTCAACGGCCAGAACACCACCCAGGGCGGCACCCATCTCGCCGCCTTCCGCGAGGCCGTGGCCAAGACAGTCAAGGAGCATTTCAAGAAGGACTTCGAGCCGGCCGACATCCGTCAGTCGATAGTCGGGGCCATCAGCATCCGCGTCAACGAGCCCGGCTTCGGCAACCAGACCAAGACCAAGCTCAGTTCCAAGGACGTGCGTCCGGGCCTGTCGCTCCGCTCCTTCATCGGCGACTTCGTGGAGGAGGAACTGGACAACTACCTGCACAAGCATCCCGAGACGGCCTCCATCATGCTCAAGAAGATCCAGGCCTCCGAGAAGGAGCGCAAGGCCATCTCCGGCATCCAGAAGAACATCAAGGAGAAAGTCAAGAAAGCCAGCCTCTGCAACAAGAAGCTGCGCGACTGCCGCGTACACTACACCGACACCCGCAATCCCCTGGCCGAGCAGTCCTCGATATTCATCACCGAGGGAGACTCCGCCAGCGGCTCCATCACCAAGATCCGCGACGTGAACACCCAGGCCGTGTTCAGCCTCCGCGGCAAGCCCCTCAACTGCGTGCAGAAAAGCGAGAAGGAGGTCCGTGAGAACGAGGAGATGCTCCTGCTCAAGGCCGCCCTCAACGTCGAGGAGGACATGGACAACCTGCGCTACAACAAGATAATCATCGCCACCGATGCCGACGTGGACGGCATGCACATCCGCCTGCTGATGGTCAGCTTCTTCCTGAAGTACTACCCCGACCTCATCCGTCAGGGCCACGTCTACATCCTCCAGACACCACTCTTCCGCGTGCGCAACAAGAAGCGCAGCATCTACTGCTACAACGAGGAGGAGAAGGCCGCCGCGATGAAGGAACTCGGAGCGGGCCACGAGATCACCCGCTTCAAAGGCCTCGGCGAGATATCCCCCGAGGAGTTCAAGGACTTCATCGGCGAGGAGATGCGCCTCGACCCGGTCCGTCTCGACCCGGACGACAGCATACCTCCCCTGCTCCAGTTCTACATGGGCAAGAACACCATGGACCGTCAGTCATTCATCCGTCAGAACCTCCGTTCCGACCTAATCCTGGAGATCGTATAACATGAGAATCATCAGTCCCAAGACCGCCAAGCGCATACTCAGCATGATGGGTTGGAGAGGAATGGACGAGGCCATCCCCGCCCCCAAGTGCATCATACTCGGAGCCCCCCACACCTCCATCTGGGACTTCGTCATCTCCTGGCTCTACTACCGCTCCGTCGGGGGCAATGCCAAGGTGATGATCAAGAAGGGCTTCTTCAAATGGCCCCTGGGCCCCATCCTGCGGCATCTCGGCGGCATCCCCGTGGACCGCACCACCGGCGGCGGAGCGCACCTGGTCCGTCAGATGATAGAGGAGTTCGAGAAGGACGAATACTTCCAGCTGGCCATCGCCCCAGAGGGCACGCGCCGGCCCGTGAAGCGGTGGAAGGGCGGTTTCCACCTGATAGCCAAGGCCACCGGCGTACCGGTCTTCCTCGGCTACTTCGACTGGGGCACCAAGACCGTCGGCGCCAAGGAGGAGTTCCACATCACCGACGACGTGGACGCCGACCTCAAACGCATAAGACAGTGGTACAAAGATAAAGGTGTGGTAGGAAAGTTTCCTGAAAAATTCACTACCGGGGACGACCTGGACTAACATCACAGCATCATGGACAACGTACATCAGCGGTCGCTTAGGGCGCTGCTCGAATTCGCCTTTACACACTATCAGGACAAGCCCTTCCTGCACTTCATCGACGGGCCGGGCTACACCTACGGGGAATTTCACGCCAAGGCCCGCGAAATCGCGGAGCTCCTGGCACGCTACGGCATAGGCCGCGGCTCCCTCGTGGGACTGCTCTCCCAGAACATGCCCAACTGGGGCGTGGCCTACTTCGCCACCGCCGCCTTCGGAGGCATCAGCGTCCCGATGCTGCCCGATTTTTCCGAAAGCGAAATCAAGCACATCCTCAAGCATTCCGAGGCCAAGGCCCTCTTCGTCTCCCGCAAACTCCAGCACAAGGTCCTGCAGAAGGCCGTCGACCGCCTAGACGTGATCATCTGCCTCGACGATTTTTCCATAATCAAGGGAGAACCCGTCGCCTCCGAACCCGCCCCCCTGCCCTCCGAAGAGGAGATCCAGCCCGACGACCTGGCCGCCATCATCTACACCTCCGGCACCACCGGCAGCTCCAAGGGTGTGATGCTCAGCCACCGCAACCTCTGCGCCAACCTCTGGTCCACCGAGGACGTCCGCCCGAGCTTCGACTGGGACGTGTGGCTGTCCCTGCTGCCCCTGTCCCACACCCTCGAGTGCAGCATGTGCCTGCTCCTCCCGATGCAGGCCGGAGCCAGCGTCAACTACATTGAGAAAGCCCCCACCCCCTCGATCCTGATGAGCGCCCTCGCCAAGGTGCGCCCCACCACGATATTGTCCGTACCCCTTATTATAGAAAAGGTGTACCGCAGCGCCGTGCTGCCCAAGCTCACCGCCACTCCCCTGCTCCGGTTCATGCACCGGATACCGCCCCTCAGGAAAATGATGCACCGCAAGGCCGGGAAGCAGCTCTTCGAGAAATTCGGCGGCCGCATCCGCTTCTTCGGCATCGGCGGCGCAAGGCTCGACCCGGAGGTGGAGCGCTTCCTGCTGGAGGCCCGCTTCCCCTACGCCATAGGCTACGGCCTCACCGAGACATCGCCCCTCATCGCCGCCGCCACCCCCGACATGGTACGGCTAGGCTCCACCGGCCCGGTAGTCAAGGGCGTGACTCTCAGGCTGCTGGACAAGGACCCCAGGACCGGAGTCGGTGAAATCGCAGTCAAGGGAGACAATGTCACCCGCGGCTACTTCAAGAACCCGGAGGCCACAGCCGCCGCATTCACCGAGGACGGCTGGTTCAAGACCCGCGACCTGGGCCGCCTCGACCGCGACGGCTGGCTCTACATCAAGGGCCGCTCCTCCACCACCATCATCGGACCCAGCGGCGAGAACATCTACCCCGAGGAAGTCGAGAGCGTCATCAACAGCCATGAGATGGTCGCCGAGTCAGTCGTGACCTCCCGCAAGGGCCGCCTGACCGCCCTCGTCCACTTCGACTCCGAGAAACTCAAGGCCTTCCTCGAGTCGACCGACGAACTCAAGCGCACCACACAGGAGAAACTCGAAAACCTCAAGAAAGAAGTCCTCGACTACGTCAACCAGAAAGTCAGCAAATTCTCCCGCATCAGTGAGATCGACCCCCAGGAAGAAGAGTTCGAGAAGACCGCCACCCACAAGATCAAGCGCTATCTCTACGACGGGTCCAAGACTTCCGGCAAGTCCTCCAAGGACAGTAAGGGTTCAAAGTAGCCACTTTCAAGTAGCGGCTTTGAACATCTCACTCCTTCCGTTTTTTCTTGCCGATATCGGCAAGAAAATTACTATATTTGTCCAGTTATAAATGTTTCTATGCCGATATATGGATTTCATCTCAGTAAAAGAATATGCCGCGTCCCACGGAATTGCAGAACGGACAGTACGTAATTATTGCGTTCAGGGTAAACTGCCAGGAGCATATTTAGTCGGAAAGACATGGAATATTCCGACAGAGGCACCGTTGCCATCCAGAAAGAATGCCCGAAGGAGGATTTCCCCGCTCCTGAATGCTTTACGCGAACAGAAAAACGGGAAAATCAAAGGCGGCATCTACCACAGAACTCAGATAGACCTGACCTATAACTCCAACCACATAGAAGGCAGCCGCCTTACGAAAGAGCAGACGCGGTACATCTTCGAGACAAACACCATCAGCATTATCGACGGAACGATCTATGTTGATGATATAATTGAGACTACCAACCACTTCCGATGCATCGACTTCATCATTGACCATGCCTGCGAGCCTCTCTCTGAGAGCATGTTCAAACTGTTGCACCGGCTGTTGAAATCAGGTACTTCCGATGCTTCAAAGTCATGGTTTGCCGTCGGAGAATACAAGCGTCTGCCGAATGAGGTCGGAGGGATGGAGACAGTTGCTCCCCAAAAAGTCGGAGCGGCTATACGTTCATTGCTAAAAGAGTATAAGGCAAAGCGCGACATTAAATTTGAGGACATACTCGACTTCCATCAACGCTTCGAGTCCATACATCCGTTTCAGGACGGCAATGGACGCGTAGGGCGGCTTATCATGTTCAAAGAGTGCCTCAATTACGGAATCGTACCGTTCATCATCACGGATGACCTGAAGATGTTCTACTACCGCGGTCTCAGGGAATGGCCACACGTTCCAGGGTACTTGACTGACACATGTCTGACAGCACAGGACAACTACAAATCGGTACTGGACTACTTCCGGATCAAGTATTAACGAACTCACCTTCCGAAGGTGGGACGATTTCGCGGGAAAACTGCACACCTTCCGAAGGTGCGAAAGGCCGGAGCGGAAGGAAAACGCGGCTACAGACGCTGTGGCGGACATGGCGCGAATACTCACCTTCCGAAGGTGAGACGATTTCGCGGGGAAACTGCACACCTTCCGAAGGTGCGAAAGGCCGGGAGAAGGAGGACGGCTACTTGATGGCTGACAGCTACTTGAAGTTGATGTCGAAGCGGCCGACCCATTCGCCCTGGGCTCCGGCCTGGACGACTACGACGTCACGGCCGACGCGGTTCTGGTAGACGCGGTCGGTCTTGAGGAAGGTGTGGCTGTGGCCGCCGATGATGATGTCGATGTTCTCGGAATCCTTGGCCAGGGCGACGTCGTTGGCCTGGTCCGGATAGCCGGAGTAACCGAGGTGGGTCAGGGCGATGACGAGGTCGCACTTCTCAACGTTCTTCAGGTAGTCGGCCCACTTGTCGGCGGAGGCGAAGGCGTCCATGTAGACGATGCCCTTCAGGTTCTGCCTGGCCACTAAGGTCCTTAGAGGAACAGTCAGACCGAAGATGCCTATCTTCTTTCCGGCCTTCTCCACGATAACGTAAGGCTTCACCAGATCCTCCAAAGCAGTGCCGGAGAAATCATAGTTGGCGCAGACGGTCTGGAACCTGGCCTTGGACAGGCGGCGGGCCAGCTCGTCCACTCCGTTGTCGTACTCGTGGTTGCCGATGGCCACGACCTCATAGCCGAGGGAGTTCATCACCTCCATCTCGAGGTCCCCGTTGAACACGGTGAAATAGGGAGTACCCTGATTGTAGTCCCCGGCATCCACTATCAGCACATGGTCCTTGCCGTACTGTGAAAGCACCTGATGGAAATACTCGGCGCGGCGGTGTACTCCTCCTGTGCCGGCTCCCTTGCCGGTGCGGACCTCCTCTATCTGGGAGTGGGAGTCGTTGGTATGCAGGATCACCAGATCCTGGGCGGTGAGAGCGGGTGCGGCAGCGAAGAGCAGAAGGGAGGCTGCCGCGGATATGATATTGTTCCTCATTTTCATAACTTGAGTCATCTGTTTTTAGTCCTCGTCAATGATTACACGTCCGTCAGTCCTGTTCTCCAGCACCACTCCGGATTCGGAGAGTTCCTCCAGATAGGCCACCGCAGCGTCCCGCATCACTATGCCGGTGCGCTTGATGGAGACGGCCTCGCTGCCGATGTGGAAGCGGTCGCCGCCGTCGAGCAGGAAATCGATGGTCACAAGGTTATACAGGCCGTCCTCCTCCAGGGGCTGCCCTCCTATCAGGCAGTTCTCTATCTCCTTGTCCTCGACCAGGATCCGCACTCCGCCAAGGGCCTCGAAGCGCTCGCGGCGAGCGAAGTTCTCGAGTATCTCCCGCACATCCTTCCCCTTCATCACTGCCACTACGACCGAGTTGTTGAACGGAAGGGTGGAATAGATGTCGTAGACGCGGACCGCGCCCTTGGGAAAGTTGCTGCGGATGCCGCCCATGTTGGTCAGGGAGAGCGTGGGATAATCGTTGTCGATATAAGGCTGAGCTGCATGTATCAGCATGTCGGCCACCAGGTTGGTAAGGGCGCTCTCGGGCTGGGCCTCCTCTATCTCGGCATTGGAGTAGATGACCACCTTCATCAGAGGGCCCATCTGCTCCTGATGCTCAGCGATGATGCGGTCCACCGGATACACGGTCGCACTCTCGTAGGTCGAATCCATGCGTACCCTCTGCCACTTGTACTCAAAGTTCTGAGCACTCAGCAGCTGTCCCGCCAAAAGCAGCACAGGAACCACAAATAAAAACTTACAATCCTTCATCGTAAAAATCATAAAAATTAAATAAAGCATCACAATAGGTGCGTCAGAGTGGGTAAAATGCAAGGCGCCGAATCAGTATTTTAACCATTTCCAGATATCCTTCCAGGAGTACTTCGTTCCGTGCATCAGGATACCGATACGATAAACCTTTCCGGAGAAGAACACAGCTATCAGGAAAGTAATCAGCAGCAGCCCGATGGACAGCAGCAGCTCCCAGGTCTGTACGCAGCCCTCGAAGGGCACGCGGGCGAGCATCACCATCGGGGAGGTGAATGGTATCATCGAGCCCCAGAAGGCCAGTTGGCTGTCGGGGTTCTGGAAGGCCTGAAGCATGAGCAGCAGACCGATGATGAGGGGAATGGTCACGGGCAGGACGAGCTGCTGGGTGTCGGCCTCGTTGTCCACTGCGGAACCGATAGCTGCGAAGAGGGAGGCGTACAGCAGGTAGCCGAGCACGAAGTAGATCAGGAAGCAGCCGATGATGAGGCCGAAGTTGACCTCCTTGATGGCCGAGAATACCTGGGCCATCTCGCTCTCGGAGGCCTGGGCCATCTCGGTTATCTGCTCGGTGCCCATGCCGGCCATCTGGGTCATCTGCTCCATGGCCTCGGGGTCGCCCATCAGTTCGGGGCCCATGGCGAGCTGGAAGCCGAAGACTATGGCCAGGGTCAGTATCACCCAGATGAAGAACTGGGTGAGAGCCACGCTGGCCACGCCGAGAATCTTGCCTATCATCAGGTCGAAGGGCTTGACGGAGGAAACGATGACCTCGACTATCTTGTTGGACTTCTCGTTGATGACGCTGGTCATGACCATGTTGCCGAACATCGTCACGAACATGTAGATGACGAAGCCCATGATGAAGGAGATAGCCATGTTGATGCCTAGTATCGACTCGCGGTCCTCGCCGTCCTCGCTGACGATGTAGGTGTTCAGGTCCACCTCGTGGCTGAGGTCCGCCTGTATCTGGTCGAAGTTCTCGATATTGTACTGCTGGAGCTTGTAGCGCTCTATGATGCTGTTGACGTCATCCTTTATCGCATCGCTCACCTTGGCGTTGATCTGTTTGGCGGCGTAGGCGTCCACTGTCACGTTGTTGGCGGTGTCCAGTGGTGAGACATACATCACGGCGTAGACTCCGAGGCTGTCGAGATGGTTCTTGATGAACTCGAGATCAGTGTTGTCGGGGAGAATATACTCTATCGTCGCCCCGCTCTCGAGGGCCTGGGCCACGACACCGGAGTCATCGACCACCATCACCTTGTTCACGTCCTTGTCCCAGTCGGCCATCATTATCAGCGAGGGCACGATCATCAGGGCCGCGAACAGGATAGGTGTGACGATAGTGGTGATTATAAATGATTTCTTCTTGACGCGGATAGAGAACTCACGTCCCAGTACGAGTTGTATCTTCTTGAAGTCCATATTACTTGCCCTCCCCTTTTACTAATTGGATGAAAATATCGTTCATGCTCGGTATCAGCTCGCGGTAGGACACCACGTCGATGCCGCTGCCGGCCAGCTCCGAGAGTATCTGAGCCGAAGGCGTACCCTTGGCCACGTCGTAGACGGCCCTGCGGATATCCTTGTGTTCCACGTCGAAGGCGAGAGAGAGCACCGGTGAGCCGGACAGTTCCACTGAAGCCTCCGAAGGACGGTAGAGCACCTCCACCTGGTTGCGGCCGTGCTCCCGGCGGATCTGCTCCACACCGCCGGTGACCACGAGGTTGGACTTGTTGATCAGGGCAATATTGTCACAGAGTTCCTCCACCGAGGCCATGTTGTGCGTCGAGAGGATGACCGTCGTGCCCTCGTCCCTCATGCGCAGGATCTCGTCGCGGATAAGCTGGGCGTTGACCGGGTCGAAGCCGGAAAAAGGCTCGTCGAGAATCAGCAGTTCGGGTCTGTGGAGGACGGTGGTGATGAACTGCACCTTCTGGGCCATACCCTTGGAGAGTTCCTCCACCTTCTTGTTCCACCAGCTCTCGATGCCGAACTTCACGAACCATTTCTTGAGCTCGGTCATGGCCTGCTGGCGGCTGAGTCCCTTTAGACGGGCCAGATACATGGCCTGCTCCCCTACCTTCATCTTCTTGTAGAGGCCCCTCTCCTCGGGGAGGTAGCCGATGCGGTAGACGTCGTCGGGGACGACCGGGTTGCCGTTGAAGAGCACGATACCGGAATTGGGCACCGTGATCTGGTTCATAATGCGGATGAGGGTAGTCTTGCCGGCACCGTTGGGGCCGAGCAGACCGAAGATAGTCCCCTTGGGGACTTCTATCGAGACATGGTTCAGGGCGGTGTATGTGCCGAACACCTTGACTATGTCCCTACAGGTTATCGTGTTCATATTGTCTTGAAAATACTATTCGAACTTGATGGATACCAGCTCCTGGGTGTGGTCCAGACGGCCTTTCTTGTCGTAAACCGACTGTTTGATACAGCCGATGCCGGCCGCATACCAGGTCTCTATGCGCTCGGTCTTGGAGAATACCGTCTTGGTCACCTGCTCCTCCTTGATCAGAAAACAGTCAAAAGTCCCCGCCGGGACGGTGATGCTCTTCTGCTCCACCACCTGCCTGTTCTTAGTAATAATAGTGGCCGATACACTGCCCACCTTCACCTTGATTGTGCCGTCGGCAATGGTCGTGCCCGCCTTCATACCGGCGGGGACGCTGCTCGCATCGCCCTTGGACATGATGTCCTGTACTTTCATCAATTTGCCCACGTCATTCATGCGGGAAACGGTACCTTCCGGTCCGCCGACAGCGACCTCCATGGGAAGATTGCCGCCATTGTCGCTGAAAAGAGGCTTGCCGTCGGCATCATAGAAATACTGGTCGAATGTCACCGTACCTTTCGAGAGAGTACCCTCGACTGCCGACACCTTCATTATAAAAGAGCCGGTGCGGACTCCGTCGGCGTCATAATTGACGTATTCCAGGGTCATGCCCTTGGTGATGGGACAGTACCCCGACTTGTCGTAGTCCTGTGCAGAAACAGAATATCCGCCGGCGAGCGCAAGGGCTGCGGCGGACATTGCTGCGAACATTGTAATGGTTCCTTTTCTCATTGTCCGTTATGCTTTTACCGTTAGTCTTTATCCTTTTCCTTCTCTTCGTCCCGGGCCTCCTCTTCGGGAGCGGGCTGAAGCTTGTTGACCAGCACCTTGTCTATCCTCGGGCCGTCCATGTCCACCACCTCGAGGCGGAAACCGTTCCAGTCCACGTACTCGCCGGACTGGGGGATGTGCTCGAGCATCTCGAGAATCAGACCGCCGACGGTGTTGTAGTCGTTGTCGGCCGCCAGGTCCTCCATGTCGAAGTGGGCCAGGAAGTCGTAGAAGGGGCACTGACCGTCCACCAGCCAGCCGCCGCTCTTGCGCTCGATGATATCCGGCTCGTCCTCCTCGTCGTCGATCGAGCCTACCAGACCCTCCAGGATATCCTTGTAGGTCACTATGCCCTGGCATACTCCGAACTCATCGCAGACCAGACCGTAGGTTACGTGGGCCTTCTTCATCTGCTCGAGTACCTTATATACATCGGTGTACTCGTGGAAGTACTGCACGGGGCGGATGATATCGTCGAGGGAGAATTTGTCCTTGTCCAGCTTGCCGAACAGGTCCTTGAGATAGACCACCCCGACTATCTCGTCGAGACTGCCGTCACCCACGGGATAGACCTCGAAGAGGTGCTCCTGGACGAGGGTGTTGATCTCCTCGCGCGTCATCTCCCTGTCTATCCAGATGATCTCGTTGCGGCTGGTCATTATCGACTCGATGCTCCTGTCACCCAGGGAGAACACTCTCTCCACGATGTCCTGCTCCACATCCTGTACCTCGCCGTCCTCCTTGCCCTCGGCCACCATCGACTTGATCTCCTCCTCAGTCACCTTCGACTCCTTCTCCTCCACGTGGAAGGCCTTGGTGAAGAGCGATGTGCTCTTGTCCAGAATCCACACAAAAGGGGTGGCGATCCAGGAGAGGACCAGCATCGGGCCGGACACGACCTTGGCGATGTTCTCGGGAGAACCCATGCCCAGGCGCTTGGGCACCAGCTCGCCGAGGACTATGGTCAGGTAGGTCACGACGATGACGATGGTCACCTGAGCTACAGGCTGGGCCACGCTCTCGACCAGTCCCCAGCCCTCAAGGATGTCCGAGAACTTGTATGCTATCGAGTCTCCGGAATAGAGACCGGTGAGGATACCGATGAGGGTGATGCCTATCTGGACGGTGGAGAGGAACTTGTTGGGCTTCTCCGTCAGGCCGAGCACGTTTTTGGCTGTCCGGCTGCCCTTCTTGGCATCTGCGGTAAGGCTTGATTTTCTAGCGCTTATAAGAGCGACCTCACTCATGGAGAAGAGGCCGTTGAGTAGAATAAGTAGAAGTATTATAAATATTTCCATTCAAATGTATGAGTAGTCACGGATGCAAAAATAATGAAAATTCGGAATTAAAACAGAGTTAGTCCGAATTCTCCATGCATTTATTGAAACAGTGGCGGCACAGAGGCTCGTAGATATCCTTCTCTCCAAGCTCCACCAGCCGGTCGCTGGCGCTCAGGCGGTGGGAGTGCAGGGCCGGGTCGCCGCAGCGCACGCAGATGGCATGCACCTTGTCCACATACTCGGCCACGGCCATCAGAGCGGGCATCGGGCCGAAGGGCTTTCCGAGGTAATCCATATCGAGGCCGGCGGCTATCACCCTTATGCCGGAAGACGCCAGCTGGCGGCATACGTCCACTATCCCGTCGTCAAAGAACTGGGCCTCGTCTATGCCCACCACGTCCACGTCCCCCGACAGCAGCAGGATGCTGGCCGAGGACTCGACCGGAGTCGACATGATGGCGGTGGCGTCGTGCGAGACCACCTCCTCCGCGGAGTAGCGTGTATCTATTCCGGGCTTGAATATCTCCACCCGCTGGTTGGCGAACTTGGCCCGCTTGAGCCTGCGGATCAGTTCCTCGGTCTTTCCTGAAAACATCGAGCCGCAGATGACCTCGATCCAGCCCGGTTTTTTTGCATATTCTGAAAACATTTTCTTACTTTTGTCCTTTGAGATGGATGCTCACGTCCCGGCATCCGGACTGCAAAATTAACATTTTATCGTTACTTCTCATTTTTGAGACAGTGGAAAACAGCAAAAGGGATCAATACGCTCCTTTCCAAACTAATGTACGGCGAACTGGCAATTAACGAAATATAAATGACTATGGATAAGTCAATAGGTATATTGGATAAGGATTACACGCTATGGGTCAAGGAACTCGTAAAGCGTTACCGCAGCAGTCAGATCAAGGCTGCAGTAAAAGTGAACAACGAATTGCTCCACTATTATTGGGAACTTGGCAAGGACATAGAAGATAAGCAAGCAGACAATAAGTACGGTAGTAGGTTCTACGCTACGCTAAGCCGTGATTTACGCCACGAAATGCCTGATGTAGAGGGCCTGTCGGAAACTTCCATCCGTTATGCAAAACGCTTTTATATTCTTTACAGCCAGCATATTGCAATTCTTCCACAAGTTGTGGAAGAATTTGAAAAGGCAAATCTTCCACAGTTTGTGGAAAGATTGCATTCTGAATTGTTTTCTATTCCATGGGGGCATCACCGCTATATAATAGACAAATGTTCGAACAACCCGGACAAGGCTTTGTTCTATGTCCGTCAAACATTGGAAAATGGTTGGAGCCGGGATGTACTGCTCAATATGCTGGGGACAAACCTATATGAACGCAGCAGCAAAGCTCAGACCAATTTCAAGAGCACGCTTATTGATGCTGACAGCGATCTGGCACAGGAAATGACACGTGACCCATACAACTTTTCTTTCACTAATTTGCAAGGAAAATACAACGAACGAGTCCTTAAAGACGCATTGCTCACCAATATCACAAACTTTCTGCTGGAGCTTGGCACCGGGTTCGCTTATGTAGGTAAAGAATATCGCCTACAAATTGCAGAAAAGGAAAAATTTATTGACATACTCTTTTACAATCTTAAACTGTCCTGTTATGTGGTGATAGAGGTTAAAATTGGTGAGTTTGACTTTGCTGATGTCGGACAGTTGAGCGGTTATGTTGTGGCATGCAATCATATTTTACGCAAAGAGGGACGCGACAATCCAACGATAGGATTACTTATTTGCAAGCAAAAGAACAATACTTTGGCTCAATACGCACTTGAATCAAGCAGTCAGCCCCTTGGAATATCTGAATATGAACTTGAAAAGCTATATCCCGAGAAGGTGGAAGGCACAATGCCGTCCATTAAAGAGATAGAGGCAAAATTAGATAGTCAAACTAATAACTAAATTCTCATTTTCTACCATGGCAGGCAAGCTTTACATCGTGCCCACCCCCGTGGGCAATCTGGAGGACATGACTTTCAGGGCTGTGGAGGTTCTCAGGCAGGTCGACCTGATTCTGGCCGAGGACACCCGCACCACCTCGGTGCTGCTCAAGCACTACGGCATCTCCAAGCCGACCGAGGCCCATCACAAGTTCAACGAGCACGCACGGGTACGCCCCGTCTGCGAGAAGCTGCTCTCGGGCATGGACATAGCCCTGGTCTCGGATGCGGGCACTCCAGGGATATCCGACCCGGGATTCATGCTCGTCAGGGAATGCGCGGAGGCCGGGATAGAAGTGATCACCCTGCCCGGAGCCACAGCCTTCGTACCAGCCCTGGTGGACTCGGGACTGCCGCTGGACAGATTCGTCTTCGAGGGATTCCTGCCGGTAAAGAAGGGACGGCAGACCAGACTGACCGCACTGGCGGAAGAAGGACGGACCATGGTCTTCTACGAGTCCCCCTACCGTCTGGCCAAGACCCTCACGCAGATGTGCGGGTACTTCGGACCGGACAGAAAAGCCTCCGTCTCCCGCGAGATCAGCAAGATACACGAGGAGACCCGCCGCGGCACCCTATCGGAGCTGGCCTCCTGGTACACCGACAACCCGCCCAAGGGCGAGATAGTATTCATCGTAGAAGGGAAGGACTATGTGGGAAGACATGGACAGCAGGAGCCGGAAGAAGAGTAAGGGCCAGAGGCTTTTCTCAAACGGGGTCGTCGTGCTGGTCTGCCTGATACTGGCGGCGCAGGCGGTATTCTTCGGCAAATATCTGATAGACGGCCGCAGGGCAATGCGGGAGGGGCAGCGGCTGGAAGAGGCTCAGGCCCCTCAGACGGAAAAGGTTCCGGCTCCTCAGGACAATGCTACAGGGCGGGAAAGCCCTTCTGCTAAAGAAGTTGCATCCGTTCAGGAAGGTCCGGCCGCCCACCCGTCTCCCGCCCGCGCGGGCAGCTCATCGGACAATCATCCGTCAGAACAGACATTTTCCCCCGTACCTGCCACCACCTCAACACCCGCCGCGGACAGCTCCCCGCACACCGACAGTCCCCGGGACAGCCGGGCCACCAACCACAGCCCCACCCTCTCATACCTCCACGACGGCTGGAGCTGGGACCGCGTCGAACTCAACTCCGCCGACAGCGCCGCCCTGGACGCCCTCCCCGGCATCGGCCCCTACTACGCCCGCCAGATCCTGGCCTACCGCGAGCGCCTGGGCTTCTACGCCGACATCTCCCAACTCCTGGACATCCGCGGCATGGACACCGCCCGCCTCCGGCGACTGGCCGACCGGCTCTACATCGCCCCGGAGTCCCTCCGTCCCCTCGACCTCTACTCCATGCCCCTGGACTCCCTCGCCGCCCATCCCTACATCGGCCCCTACGCCGCCAAGGGCATCGACCGCCTACGCCGCACCCTCCCCGAAGCGGAATTCACCTTCCAGGCCATCCTCGACAGCCGCATCCTCCCGCCGGCACAGGCCCGCCGGCTCGCGCTGTACTTCCCGGCGACAGATCAACCGTAAGCAGAAGCGCACCTCATTTTTACAAACATCTGATAATCAGAGACGAATCTACTTACCGGGTTCTTTTCGTCGCATCCGTTATGCCCGCGAGGCACACCCACCTCCGCTAACTAACTGATCAGCGAGCATTTACGAAACACCTCCGCTTCAGCACTTACCGTTACTCCTCCTTTCTAATATCATCCTCCGCCTGTCGCCCGGCAATGATGAATACCTCTGCCCCGTACGGTCCGACGATAACAAGAAGGTGCCGGGTGAAACGGCCTTTCTCCGGCACCTTCTCGAATTCGTTAAAGCCGACCTGCCTCAGAAGCCTCTCTCACAGGCATTGCCCCGGTTCCCCGTCAGGAAGGTGCCGACCGAAGCGGCCTTTCTCCGGCACCTTCTCGAATTCGTTAAAAGCCGACCTGCCTCAGAAGCCTCTCTCACAGGCATTGCTCCGGATCCCCGTCAGGAAGGTGCCGACCGAAGCGGCCTTTCTCCGGCACCTTCTCGAATTCGTTAAAAGCCGACCTGCCTCAGAAGCCTCTCTCACAGGCATTGCTCCGGATCCCCGTCAGGAAGGTGTGTTGATATCGCGGGGAAATTTCCCACCTTCGGAAGGTGGCGATGCAGTGGAGCGTGCTGTTGCTGACTTAAAAGCAAACGAATTTGAATCGTTCGCACGGCGCTTTGATCTAACTAGACGACAGTCAATATGTTACGGAACCATCGTGTGGACGACAGCTTGTTTTTAAGCGACGAAAGCACCTCGTCACGCTGTTATGTGTTGATTTTTAGCCTGTTGCACCGACGGGGTGTGCGGCCATTTCCGGACCTTCATGAAAGCGCAAGAGCACTCACCTTCCGAAGGTAGAATGGTAAGGCCGAAACGTGCCTGCGTGCCGATTACAGGATGGTGATGCTGACCCGCTTGCCGAGCCCCTGAAAAATCTTGAAGAGCGTGGAAAGCTGTACGTCGGTCTTTCCGTTCTCAATGCGCGAGATGTACGACTTCTTCGTGCCGATTTTCGCGGCCAACTGCTCCTGGGTCAGCCCCGCATTGCGCCGCTCCGTCTTCAAGCGCTCGGCCAGGATGAACGCCTCGGCTTCACGGTCGAAGCTGTCGCGCTCCGGTGTGCCGGGAGTACCGAAGTCCTCTGAAATTATATCTTCTATATCGGTGCAGCCTAGTGCTTGCAATTCTTTATCTGTCATTATTATGTAATTTATTTCTTTTACTAAAATATTCATTCATAATCCTTTCGGCCTTTTCTATCTCCCGGTCGGGAGTCTTCTGCGACTTCTTCTGAAAGCCATTGAGCAGAATAATCAGATTACCCTCATCGAAGCAGCTGAAAATCCGGTAAATGTTGCCGCTTTCCTCTATCCGTATCTCATAAAGTCCCTTCACGCCTTTTATTACTCTGAAATACTTCGTCGGTATGATTTCCTCAGTCATTATCAATAGTATAACCTGATATATTTTACTCAGTGTCTCCTTGGACAAAGTCCGCTTGAAGTCTTTAAAGTAATTCGCGTAGGCAAAAACTCTACGTGCCCGTTTGTCTCTGTTCACAACTTCTCCTCCTGCAAAGTTAATCAATTAGTTAATATCCGCAAATGTCTGTTTGCTTTTGCGAAGGTAGGAATCTCCCGGCCTGCAATCGGCTGAATGTAAAAAACGTGTGAAGAAATATGTATTTTTAAAAATGCCTGTGGCGCCGGAGCGGCCTTGTAGACTAAACAGACTCGTTCGCACGGTGCCTTGGTACAACTAGGCGATAGTCAGCGTGTTACTGAATCATCGTGTGGATACCAGCAATTTTTTATGCGACGAAAGCACCTCGTTGCGCTGCTGCGTGCTGGTTTTTAGCCTGTTACACCGATGGGGTGTGCGACCATTTCCGGACCTTCATGAAAGCGCAAGATCACTCACCTTCGGGAGGTGGACGATATCGTGGGGAAACTGCACACCTTTCTAAGGTGGGCTGGTCAGGGCGGATACGTGCCGATTACAGGATGGTGATGCTGACCCGCTTGCCGAGCCCCTGGAAAATCTTGAAGAGCGTGGAAAGCTGTACGTCCGTCTTTCCGTTCTCAATGCGCGAGATGTACGACTTCTTCGTGCCGATTTTCGCGGCCAGCTGCTCCTGCGTCAGCCCCGCATTGCGCCGTTCCTCCTTCAGCCGCTCAGCCAGAATAAACACCTCGGCTTCACGGTCGAAACTGTCGCGCTCCGGTGTGCCTGTCTTGCCATACTGGATATCGAGAATATCATCGTAATTATTGCCGCAGTCCAATATCGCTTTATTCTTTTCTTTCATACCTGGACATCAGTTTTGTATGTAGTTATCACTGATTACCCGTAAAGTGTTATCAATGTATTTTCGCGGAGCATCTGAAACTGTACACCTTATACCCTTCAATGCATTCCTGACTTTATCAAGCTGCTTGTCACGCTCCGCTCTTTCTTCTGAATATAAATACCATGATAATTCATAATGAGATACTTGACCGCACTTTAGCGGAGCACAAACATCCTTAAACAAATCGCAGTTCAAATTTATCACGGATCGCTCAGCGGTATGGTGAACCAATACGCCGTAATAATTAACGCTCTCTTCCAGCAGGTACGCATCTATCAAAGACTGTCCGAAAAACAACTGCTTCGGTATGTCGCATGTTACTCTTCCCCTCGAGATCGCTCCTTTCATCGGTATAGGCACCGGCTGCATCAGCGCAGTCTGCATAATACCGGATGTTATTTCTGCCAGTGTTTTTAAACTGCTTTCCGAATCATCACTGCTGAACAACACGATGCTGTCTGAAAACTGGGTAAGTTCCAAAGAACCTTTATATTTTCTGATATAGTTCGTGATGTCATTATTGAACTTATTCAAGAGAGACAATAATTCATCATGACCAGTCCGTGCAACGCGGTCCTTAAATCCCATAATATCAAGAAACACCACATACCGGTCTGCCGTATTATTATCGTATGATTGTAACTGAGACCTACTTTCACCTTCCTGTGCCGCTTTTGCAATCATCTGAGCCGTTATCATAACATCACGTATTACTCAACTGTTGTAGAAGTTACTGCATAACAATAAACTATGTTGCTGGTGTCATTACCTCCTGACTCCCCTCCCCGCATTCCTAATTCCAAAAAATGCCTCTCCACGTCCCTGGCTGTAGCAGAATCTTTGGCTGTTCTGTATATCCACCAAGAATAATCCCTGGAGACATTGTGTTCATCGAACAAACGTCGGTCAACATCATTCGTTATGCCTATATAAAAATCCGAGTAGTATTTTTTCCCACTTCCTTCGAGATGCTTCATAATTTCATCTACTATGGTCTGATAATCTTTGGGCATTTTAAAGCGTGTTAAAGGATATTTCATTTTTACAAATATAATACAATTTACTGAATCAGCCCGGCATTACACCGCTCTTCCTTCATGTTCACTTTTGCGAAGGTAGGAATCTCCCGGTCTACAATCGGCTGAATGTAAAAAACGTGTGAAGAAATATGTATTTTTAAAAATGCCTGTGGCGCTGGAGCGGCCTTGTGAACTAAACAGACTCGTTCGCACGGTGCCTTGGTGCAACTAGGCGATAGTCAGCGTGTTGCTGAATCATCGTGTGGATACCAGCAATTTTTTATGCGACGAAAGCACCTCGTTGTGCTGCTGCATGCTGGTTTTTAGCCTGTTACACCGATGGGGTGTGCGACCATTTCCGGACCTTCATGAAAGCGCAAGAGCACTCACCTTCCGGAGGTGGACGATATCGTGGGAAAACTGCACACCTTTCTAAGGTGGGCTGGTCAGGGCGGATACGTGCCGATTACAGGATGGTGATGCTGACCCGCTTGCCGAGCCCCTGGAAAATCTTGAAGAGCGTGGAAAGCTGTACGTCCGTCTTTCCGTTCTCAATGCGCGAGATGTACGACTTCTTCGTGCCGATTTTCGCGGCCAGCTGCTCCTGCGTCAGCCCCGCATTGCGCCGCTCCGTCTTCAAGCGCTCGGCCAGGATGAACGCCTCGGCTTCACGGTCGAAGCTGTCGCGCTCCGGTGTGCCTGTCTTGCCATACTGGATATCGAGAATATCATCGTAGTCGTCACCGCAGTTAAGTATCGCCTTGTTCTTCTCTTCTGTTGTCATATCTATCGTGTTGAATTATAGTACTCTTTCATTATTTGAACAGCTTTTCTGATTTCAGACGGAGGCGTTTTCTGAGTCTTCTTCTGAAAACCTTGAAACAGAATGACCAGACTGCCTTTGTCCTGACAGCAGAATATCCGGAATATGTTCCCTTTGTGGCTGACCCTAATCTCATAAAGACCAGGAACATCAGATATTTTCCGAAAATACTCCGTCGGTATAACTTCCAAACATTTAACCAGTTCTATCACATAATCTATCTTTTTCCTGACAGCCTCAGTCTGCGCTATATAAAACTCCTTATAGTACGACTTGAAGACTTTGATTTTCCTGACAGCATCCATTCTGTTCCTCCTGCAAAGTTAATCAATTAGTTAATATCCGCAAATGTCTGTTTGCTTTTGCGAAGGTAGGAATCCCCCGGCCTGCAATCGTCCGAATGTAAAAAACACGCGAAAAAATACGTCTTTTTAAAAATACCTGTGACGCTGGTGCGGCCTTTCGAACTAAACAGAATCGTTCGCACGGTGCTTTGGCTCAACTAGGCGATAGTCAGCGCGTTACTGAACCATTGTGTGGACGCCAGCAATTTTTTAAGCGACGAAAGCACCTCGTTATGCTGTTGTGGGTTGATTTTCAGCCTGCTACACTGATGGGGTGTGCGGCCACTTCTAGATTCTCCTGAAAACGCAAGAGCACTCACCTTCAGAAGGTGCCGGATGAAACGGCTTATTGCCACCACCTTCTCGAATTCGTTAAAAGCCGACCCGCCACAGAGGACTCCCTCGCCGGCCTTGCCCCGGAGCCCCCTCCGGAAGGTGCCGGGTGAAACGGCCTTTCTCCACCACCTTCCAAAGGTGGGAAAGGGCAGAATGAAAGGGAAACGCGGATACGGACGCCCTGGAGGGCATGGCATGAAAACTCACCTTCGGAAGGTGGGGTGATATTGCAGGGAAACTGCTCACCTTCCGAAGGTGGCGATGCCGTGGAACGTGCTGTTGCTGACTTAAAAGTGAACGAATTTGAATCGTTCGCACGGCGCCTTGGTGTAACTAGGCGATAGTCAGCGTGTTGCTGAATCATCGTGTGGACGCCAGCAATTTTTTATGCGACGAAAGCACTTCGTTGTGCTGTTACGTACTGGTTTTTAGCCCGTTACACCGATGGGGTGTGCGGCCATTTCCGGACTTTCCTAAAAGCGCAATAGCACTCACCTTCGGTAGGTGAGAAGGATTGGCAGAAAACCGCTAAAGTATATCGTGTACTCCATAAACCCAGCCGGAGTTGTCTCCAGGTCCCAATGTTTTTCCGTCTGTATTATATGTGTATACCTTGCGGTCAGGATTCTCATCATTATACGGAGGAGCGTACCGGCCTTTCCCACGCATTGAGAATCCTGTGCAGGACATTATATGCGGTACGCCAGAAATTTTTTCAAGGTCCCGTCTGGAAGTGAATATCAGCAGTTCCCGAAGATTCGGAAGGCGATACTCATCATGTCTCCAAGGATTGTTCTCTGGGTTTTGATATGCATCCCAATTTGCAGCACCGCCACCTATGCCTCTGTAACTTTGAGTCATGCTGAATTTCTTCCAAGGAAGGCTGTTCGCACTCTTTTCATCGTGAGAAGGTATCTCGCCGGCTCCTTGAACATAATAGTCCCTGAGCGCTTTCGGATCAAGGTACGACAAGTCAAACGTGAGGAAATCAGATGAAGTCTGAACAAAATCCTCAGGAATTTCATCACTGTCCAGCGGAAGCCCCAAATTCCGGACACAGCGATAGGCATAGTTGCTGCCGTTGAGATTTTTAGAACCGAGTTCTCCGGTAAAACCACCTTTCGACGCTCCTTCCTCGGCCCATAGAACAACGGGGTAATAGAATGTTTCTTTCCATGGCCACCAACCAGTCGAATATGAGCCCCCATACGTACTCGAAGCATAATGCCAGTAAGGCCTGTCAAGGCTCCCCCCTGGAGGCGGGTTCCCATGAACAGGGTCATACGGATACAACCGAGATTCATAATCCAGAGCAAACTCCCCTATGAACAGGTCTGTAAGCTGGTTGATAGATGCTATGTACCACCGTATTTCGTTATCATCAACTATATCGTCTCCATTCAAATCTCTGTTGCGCATAAGACATGCGTACATGTGGTTGTTGTAAGCATCGGCAAGAATAATCTCTCCGTTTTCATCAGTCGTCAGCACTTCAGACCAGCGTAATTCTCCATTATTGTTTTCTCTTTTATTGTTAAGATATGATATAGTATTTGCCCTGCCATTGTCCTCACTATATGCTCCTGTTTTAGGAA
Source organism: uncultured Bacteroidales bacterium (assembly GCA_944326235.1). Lineage (GTDB taxonomy): Bacteria > Bacteroidota > Bacteroidia > Bacteroidales > UBA932 > Coprenecus. Next base: position 34,186 of record CALVDH010000024.1, read on the forward strand.
AGTCCTCTGCCACGGGTAGTCTGGTATCCGAATCCGAGTCCATGATAGACTCCAGTCCCCAGCCGGACGGCACGGTTGACTCGGTATTATAAATTGTGCGGATCGACTTTTGCCTGAAAGTGAACATGGATTTCACGACGCTGGAGTTACCGTCCGCGCTGTAGTCGGCTTCTTCGAGGATGATGTGCATCATCCTGTCCTGCTTGTTTACACTCTCCTTCCACCATTTTGCCGGCTCTATAGTCGGGTTGTCAGATTTTGGATCGTATACGTAAAGGTACTCATCTATGAATGCCGTCACACCTATTTCGGCAGAATTTCCAAAAACACCTCCGTCCCCTTTATCCGCTTCCTCCTTAAGATACGTCATGAGCTGATCTACATCCATAAGCCTGACTCCGCCGTCAGCATACGAATTCTCATCATTCTGAGATGCGTCCGGAGGAAACGGATCGTTATAATTCTGATCCCCAGGGTATCTTACCATTTCATTATCACTACAGCGGTACAGCTTATTGACAGCAAACTTTATCCACCTGTAATCCCTCATCTCGCTAGGGATCTCCGTTCCTATTTCGTGTACACCATTGCTGAATTCAGTACTTACTCCCCACCACAGATTATAGTTCCCATCCTCGTCCGGCTCGAATGCGGACTTGGGAAAACTGAGCAGGCGTTGTTCGTAGTGACAGTTAAGATCGTAGAACCCACGTTCATTGAATACTATATCTCCTTCGTGACCCGGACGCGGATCCTGTCCTATCACAGTCACTTCTGTATGCACGTCATCTATGCCTTTGACTGTTATGGTATACCTGTAGTGATGATTGCGCTTGGTCTTATAATCGTTCGGATCAAAATTTTCGGGATTATCCTCATTGAAACCTCCAAGATGTACGTAATATGTGGATGTCGAGCTTACGAATGTACTGCCTTCCTCGTAACTCAGCTGGCCCGTAATTTCCAGGTAAGTAGAATTGAGTGGCGCATATTCAAACGATAAATTGTCATGGATATATCCAGGCTTGGATGGATCTCTGTCTGGAATATCGTCTGATGTAACCCATTTTTCCCTCAACTTATATCCTTCACCCCCGTCCTCTGTTATGTATTTATCCGGTTTCTTTAGATTCTCGGGCATATAAAATACAAAGCTCCCTGTGTAGCTGGACGCCACACTGCCGCCGCCTGTTGTTTGATCCATGCTCAGCTCTTCGAATTCTTCCGGTTCTGTGTCAAAATATGTCTCATCCTCGGCCGGTGCATCCGTCCCATCATCCGAAGGAAGAATCAGAGACTTGGACGGCACCCGGACTACCCTCCAGGTCAAGGGCCTGAATGAAAAATTAGTCTTGCCGGAACCATCAGAGGTCACAGTTATTTCTACCTTGGCATCTGTCCTGCGCAGGTTCAGATTGCAGGTTAAGTCAATGTCTCCGTCACTGCTTTCTGTTCCTGCAATATCAATTGATGTCGAACCGTCAGTATTCTCGGCATAACCCGTCATCATAAACAGTGCTCCGCGGCCTATAGATCTCGGTTCCAAGTTCATTACATAGGACTTAAGATCATCCAGAGTTTCTATAGCATCGAGATCCGCAACATCGACATCGTACGCAGTATTGACAGCCGCGCCGTCATTTACATTTGCGATGGCGACAATAGTCGCCTTCGTAAGAGTGCCGCAGCCAAACCGCAAGTATCCGCTTCTATTATTCGTCTGGTTTAACCCATTGCCAACAGAAAACAAGTTTGAACGCGGAACGTCGCTGTCATTGCTCTCTGTCAGCGGCTGTTTCTGTCCCGAAGAATTAAAGACGAAAAGGTAGATGTTGTCTATGCGGTTCTCGTTCTCGGAAGATGCGGCGGCACGTGTCATAACCGTATTCTCTGATGAGAAATATCCGAGGGAGACATTGACATGAACCCCTTCCTCAAAAAGATGGAATACGGACTCTTCCCTGCTGCAGCTCTGAACCGCGAGCAGAATAGTAAATGTAATTGTATACCTAACAATGTTTCTCATATTGCCTGCTGTCAGTTAAATGATGGAACATCCCTGTCTCCACCGTCTTCCCATGCTATTCCGTCCTCTCCGTTCCAGGGAACTTGGGAATATGTTATTTCAACCATTGCCCTTGCGGTAATAGTAGCCGTGATATTGAATTGTGTATTGCGTATCATGTATGATATTCCCAGAACAGATTCGTAGCCGTCTTCTTTGTTATCTGTTCCAAGAGTAATGGAGTATCGGCTGGGAGTCTGCCGCGGGGCATTATTAGGGTAAATATATACCGGCATCCAGGAAGTGGACTTGTTTTGTTCGATTGGCACATATAACGGCGGGACAGAATTTGAATCATATACCAGCCCCTGATATTCCGTACCAGTAGGTATGTCAAGACTCTGACTGTGTGCCCGGAACATATACACCCGGTCGCTTACGAATGGACCGAAAGCCACTTTGTTCAGATTGACTGTTTCTGTAGTTGCATTGACCACCTGAAGATTGAGTTTAACCACAGCGCGTGTGAGGGTAATGCCGATCTGGGCATTCTCTGTTATCGTAACATTCTCGTCCCTCCCGCTCATAGGAAGACCATAATCGCCGATATCCTCATATCGTTTCGGAAAATGTTTCTGCGACTCTGTATTACGCACCAGCAGCTTATTGTCGGCCTTATATGTGTCTCCCATAAGAATCTCATCAGTGTATCCGCCGGTGCCGTCTTCACCGACGTCGATGATACTCTCCTCATTGGCTATTACATAGACGCTTGCGGGGCCCATCGGGACATCTTCCAGAGTTACTGATGCGCTCAGTTTTGGTTCTGTTATATCCTCGGGGCTTAATTCTTCAACATCAAATTTCTCGTTGTACAGTATCCTGCGGGCTTCCGGTGTATCGGCCTTGGAAATGATTATCACGCGGAGTGTCCGCAGGCCTTCGTACGGAAGGACATTTGAATCTTCGGTTCCTCCTGATTTCGTGAACGGCGAGGACAGCGATACTAAGCCAGCGTTAAGAGTAACTGTCGTCGTACCTTGCGCGTCCAGCAGATGTTTTTCCGAGCAACCGGCTGCAAGAAACATTACCGACACCAAGGCCGCTGTAATGACGTTAGAAGTTATATGTTTCACATTCACGCTCATTGTAATCAAAACTTTACCATTGTACTGCAATGTCTTCTACTACCCAAGGTTCTACAGAGACTGTCAGTGTAGCATCTGTATAATGAAGCATCAGAGTGTATACGTAACTTTTCCCGGCAACCCACTCTGGACTGGCAGGGATAATTAAAGTTTTTTCTACTTTCTGACCATCCGCAGAATAACCCAGGGTCAAAATACATTCAGCACTAATGGTTTGGGGGATGAGCAGCATGTCCAGCAAGTCTGTCGTTCCGCTGGTGCTGACAGCGATGCCGCTTACTGCGCTGATGCTACTTGTTTCGTCAAGGACCCATCCTGAGGACGCGTAAGTCCCGCTGAAGGCAATACCGGAGAGGGTCAGATTATTGACAATAATGTTGTCGGAACCGGTCGCCGCGACAAAACTCACGCGGGAGAGCAGGTGCTCGAAAGTGAATGCTACGGCTCCGTCGCCTCCCAAGGGGTAGTCACGGGAGGCAGTGGCTGTCATCAGGTCAATGTCGGCATTGGGGGAATTGAGGGTTATCGATGTGATGCCGTATGCGGTGCAGGCGGCGGTGATTCCGGAGCCGTCAGCGGGGTTCGGATGCAGAGCATAGAAATTGTAGTTGCCCTCTGTCCAGAAACGTTTACTGTCATACGTCCATAAAGGTGATGAGGATGCGGCATCGGCGTTGTAGACCCGTTCCTGTTCGAGAGAAGGAGCTCCGTCAATATACATCCACACGGCAAAATCTTCCATGTCCTCCTCATTGTTCACCACGGCTTTGGTTACATCGGGCAGGAAAGAGGCGAAGGTTATCGGCTCGTCCGGTCCGGATTCTCTTTGGGAGACAATGGTGCAGGCGGTCAGGGCCGGCAGCAGGAGGGTGAGGGCTGCGGCGATCCGGAGGAGGGTATGTCGGGGTGTTCGCTTCATTGTCGTGGTCGTTGTGGGCGCAGGGGCCCGGGTTGGTGGTTACGCCCGCTGACTGGGGCGGGCTTTAGGAGCCGGGAGGGGACGTTCAACCCCGCCCGGCCGGTTAGCTATTCAGGCCGTATCAGGCTATGTGATTATTCTGTAATAGTGATATCATCTGTAATATCGACATCAGGTGTTGTTTCAGACCAAGTATTGACAGATGTCACATCAAATACAATAGGCTTTGCCTCAAATGTTTCGGCAGAAATAGTTGCAGCATAAATGTAACTGTAACCAGGATTCCACCGATTATCGGCTGTCGCAGGCAAGTTAACCTCAAATTTCTTTTCAACCAAGCCTGTAGGAACATCAGCCGTCGGAGTCAGAGTAAATGTTATTTTCAGCAGTGATGCATTGCTATTTCCGGCCGCCTGAGGGATCAAATATACTGGTGTTGAAGTAGTATTGCCTGAATTAATCTCTATCTTAGGCGTAGTGAATTTAATAATTTGTGCATCAGGTGTGCCTTGATTTTCCCAAGTATTATATTCATACTGAGTATTTATTGCTTCTCCAGAGCCAATAAATGTTCCGTTTGTACTAATTGAAGAAATCTGCAGCTCTTTAATTTCAACATCGATATCGTCAAGAGTAGCATCTTTGGAAAATTTAAACGACACATTCGATAGGATATGATAGAAATCGAAATTAACAATATCTCCATCTCCAGCTGTATATGTGTAAGAATTGTTAGCACTCTGAGCATACACTAAATCCTTAGTACCATCTGTAGTATAGTTAATAGTAAGGTATGCTTTTTTAGAAGCATCGTAGTTAATATTTACCCCACTGTTCAATACATCATTATCATTGCTATATGCTGCAAATTGATAAGTTTTGTTTGCGGTCCAGTAGCGGAGGGGAGAATAGTCAACAGTCGCATCATCACTGCTCCAGGAGACAGTCATTTCTTGATTTTCGAAGAGTGTTTTCAGATCTGAATCTTCATTAACACCTCCATAAACATAGAAATTTGTGAGATCACTGTTCTGGCCGATAGACTTCACGGCGTTCGACACAAAATTGTCAAACCCGATAGCTCTAGTCTCGGATACATCCTTGACCTCGACCTTGGTGCATCCTGCGAGGACCATTGCCCCGGCTGCGAATGCTGCAAAAATTAATTTTTTCATAATTTGTAAATTTTTAAAAAGTTTGTAATTATTTATATTTTAATTTGTTTCTAAATTCTTCCGCCGGTGCCGGACATCCTACAGCGGCAGTTCTATGATGTCCGGGTCTTCCCAGCCGCCGACCTCTACGTCGAAGCCTCCTCCCGGGCCTTCCGCCTCCTCATCGGTGATCTTCAGGCCGGTCATGGCCAGGATACCGCCGCGGGGCTGGATGCGCATGATGGTGGAGATGTCCAGGTAGAAGTCCTTCGTGGCTCCGTTGTTGAGCTGGACCTCCAGACCCAGGTTGAAGGTGCCGCCGTCCGCCGAGCCGCCCGGCTCGTATGTGACTTCCTGGCCGTAGTGGAAGTTGGGGATGCCGAAGGAGCGGATGCGGGCCACCACTGAACGGTGTGCGGTGTCTATCTCACATTCGTCGAAGAGGATCGTCACTGTCTCGTCGCCGGTGTGGCCGTCCTGCAGGTAGACCTTACCGGCCATGCCGGAGAGGGAACCGCGTGCCTGGCGGATGTGCTCGATGCCCTCGTCGAAGTGATATACTATAAGGTAGGAGTACACCAGGGGACGCAGCCATATCTCCAGGCTGTCGGCCACGGGCGCGAGCACTCCCTCGTATTCCTCGACCCAGGCGCCGTAGAGCATGTCGGGGGAGTTGACGGTGGTCTCGTTCTTGAAGACGGAGTTGTAGCTGGCGCGGGTGCGGGTACGGGTGGTCGCGGTGGCCTCGGCGTAGGAGTCCAGGGCGTCGAAGAGGATGTACTCGGTGTCGTTGTTGTAGAACAGGATGTCGTGCATGCCTTCCTGAAGGTGCAGCAGACCGCCGGTCGAGTCTATGTTGCGGCGGGTTACCATGCCCGACTCGTGGTAGGCCACTGAGGCGATGCCGGCTCCGGGCGAGGGCATCAGGCCGTCGAAGAGGCTCCATTCGTCATCCTCGTCCGCGTCCCCGGAAGAACCGCCGTCCTCCTCCAGAGGGGAGAGGGTGAATGCCGGGAGAGAACTCTGGAACCAGTCGAACAGGCTGCCGCCGTAGCCGTAGTCCCTGCGCCACTCCAGCTCCCACTCGGGGATGACCTGGGCGCGGACATTGTACCCGTGCTCCCAGTGATTGTAGCACAGTTCCTTGCGGCAGCCGGCCAGCAGCAGGACGGCCGCGGCGGTCAGCAGCAGGATGCGGGTGAGGGTATGACGGGGGCTGCGGATCATTTTGCACCTCCTTTCTTATTGTTCCTCAGGCCTATATCTCCGAAACGCCACACCAGGGCAAATGAGAGCTTCAGCGGACCGAAATAGTGGAGCTGCGAGGTCTGCTGGTAGACGTAGTGCGTGCCGCCCTCGTAGGGAACGGGCAGGTACTCCTCGTATTCCGAGAAGAGGTAGCCGGCTCCGACCTCCACCTCGAAGGAGAGGCTGCGGCCCACCGGAAACATGTAGCCGTAGCTCAGGCCGGCGAAACCGCCCTCGCCCTGGTAGCCGCGGCCGCCGTTCTCGAGGTCATACCAGGTGCCGCCGGCGAAAATGCCGAGGTAGTGGCCGTGCCAGGGACTGCGGGTCGAGAACCACCAGCGGGCCTCGGGGTAGATGGCCGCTATCTGGTAATATCTGTGCTTGGGGTCGTTGCTCCACCAGGCGACATTGGCGTTGGCGGAGACGGACCAGCTGCGGTTGATCAGCCACTCGAATCCCAGGGAGGGAGTCAGGATCAGGTCTGACAGCAGGTTGGTCTTCAATGCGAAACGGTGAAAAGGAATACGCTCTGGAAGAGGCTGTGGCGGCAGGATTGTTTCATCCAGGGCTGCAACTTCCGAGACGAGAGCCGGCACAGCCTTGACCGGAGGATAAGGTACGTATTCCAATATGATTTCAGCTCTGCGGAGGCTGGGGAAATGCCCGAGCATCAGGTGCCCGAACACCTCTCCCCCCTCAAGGTCCATCAGGGCTTTCTTACGGCCTCCGACTACGCGGTTGCCCTCTGTCAGCCAGATGGGTACATCGCGGATGATGCGCAGGACATCATCGCGGCCGTCGAAGTCTTCCCCGCGCATCAGCGAATTCTCCAGTCCGGCCCAGTCTATGCCGTGGCCGGCAAGGGTCGTGGACCGTTGGGTCAGGCGCACCCCGGAGCGCTCCTGTATATACAGGGCAATGGCGGCGGCACGGGCTTCGGAGAGCTCCACGTTGAAATAAGAGGCGCCCTCGGGGGAGGCCCACCCGTTGACAGTCATGTGAAAACGGAGGTCGCGGGAATATTCGCTTACGATATGGGCAATACTGTCCAGTGCCCGGCGGTTCTCCTTCAGGGCCGGACTGATGTCCGACCAGCCCTGGTAGAAGAATACCCGGACAGTATCCTTTCTCGTAAGCTGTTGCGCCCTTATGTCACCTACGGACAGAGAGAACAGCAGAGAAAGTGAGATTATGACGGATAATATTCTCACTTAGCATTTAAAAAGTCTTAACTTACTACTCAAAAACTGGCATCAGGGGAGGGGACAGAGAGATGGAGGCGTGTGCCGATACCTTGTGAGCAGGTTTAGGAGTTGCAGCCTTATGTTATTACTTTTTGTTTTAAATCCGGTTGCAATTATATGACAAGATTCCTATGCGGCAAACACACTAACGGGTAAATGTCTGAAAATTACAAAAATTCACCAATAAGGGTGAATTTTCTATCAATTTGTAAGATTTACCTTTTTGTGTATAAAAGTTGTTAAAAATTCCCGGTTTTCGGGGGAAATGGCGGCTCGGGTTATAACAGATGTGTTTTTCGGTTTTGGAGATTATTATTATGGAGGACAGGGGGTTGTAACGAAAAAACGTTGG
>CALVDH010000025.1 GCA_944326235.1 uncultured Bacteroidales bacterium
AAAGACGGAAAACGACGGATTGTAGTGACTGGAGTTCAGACGTGGGCTCTTCCGATCTGGCGCTACAGAGGGTCCCAGGTGATTGCGCACCTTCGGAAGGTGAGACGAAAATGCGGGAAATCTGCACACCTTCGGAAGGTGGGAAGAGGCAGTTGGAAACAGAAACGCGGGTACAGGCGCTACAGAGGGTCCCGGACGATTACGCACCTTCGGAAGGTGAGACGAAAATGCGGGAAATCTGCACACCTTCGGAAGGTGGGAAGAGGCGGATGGAAACGAAAACGCGGGCACAGGCGCTACAGAGGACCCCGGGCGATTACACACCTTCGGAAGGTGAGCAGAAAACGCGGAGAAACCACACACCTTCGGAAGGTGGAAAGAGGCAGTTGGAAACAGAAACGCGGGTACAGGCGCTACAGAGGGCCCCAGGCGATTGCGCACCTTCGGAAGGTGACGCGAAAACGCTGGAAAACTGCACACCTTCGGAAGGTGGGACAGGGATTTCGACTACTCCTTCGGAAGGAGTGGGAGGGACAGAAGTGGCTACACGTTAAAGAGGAAGTGCATGATGTCGCCGTCCTCGACGACGTAGTCCTTGCCCTGGACGGCGAGCTTGCCGGCGGCGCGGCATTCGGCTTCGGAGCCGTACTTGACGAAGTCGTCGTATTTGATGACTTCGGCGCGGATGAAGCCCTTCTCGAAATCGGAGTGGATGACTCCGGCGGCGCGGGGAGCCTTGTCGCCCTTGTTGATGGTCCAGGCGCGGACTTCGGGCTCGCCGGCGGTGAAGTAGGTGCGCAGGCCGAGCAGGTCGTAGGCGGCGCGGACCAGGCGCTCGATGCCCGAATGCTCCAGACCCAGCTCCTCGAGGAACATCTGGCGCTCCTCGTAGCTCTCCAGCTCTGCGATCTCGGACTCGATCTTGGCGGCAATGATCAGGACTCCGGCGTTCTCTCCGGCGACGGCCTCACGGACGCGGTCCACGTAGACGTTGCCACTGGCAGCCGAGGCCTCGTCCACATTGCAGACGTAGAGCACGGGCTTGGCGGTGAGCAGGAAGAACTCATGGGCTATCTTCTCCTCCTCCGGATTCTCCAGTGCCACGGTACGGGCGGAGCGGCCGGCCAGCAGGGCCTCGCGGTACCGGGTCAGTATCTCGCAGGCCTTCTTGGCATGCTTGTCTCCGCCGGTAGCCTGTTTCTGGAGCTTGCCCAGACGGCTCTCGACGGTCTCCAGGTCCTTGAGCTGCAGCTCGAGGTCGATGATCTCCTTGTCCCTCACCGGGTCCACACTGCCGTCCACATGGGTGACATTGGGGTCATCGAAACAGCGGAGTACGTGCAGGATGGCGTCCGTCTCGCGGATATTGGCCAGAAACTGGTTGCCGAGACCCTCACCCTTGCTGGCCCCCTTGACGAGGCCGGCGATGTCGACTATCTCCACCGTTGCAGGCACTACCCGTTTGGGATGCACCAGCGATTCTAATACCTGGAGCCGGGGATCCGGCACCGTCGTAGAGCCGATATTGGGCTCGATGGTGCAGAAAGGGAAGTTGGCAGCCTGGGCCTTGCCCGAGCTGATACAATTGAAGAGAGTCGACTTGCCCACGTTGGGGAGTCCTACTATACCGCATTTGAGAGACATATCTATAACAAACTTAATATTTTACAAAACCATCAGCTGCGCCACTATCACCCTCAGGAACATCGCCAGGGGGTAGACCGTCGCGTAGGCCACCGCTATCCTGGACTCATCGAAGGTGGTGTTCATGAAGGCCAGGGCCGTAGGGTTGGTATGCGAGCCGCAGACCAGACCCGAGATGGCGAAGTAGTCGAACTTGAAGACCGCGCGGGCCAGGATGCAGACGATAATCAGGGGAATCACCGTGATAAGGAAACCGTAGAGTATCCACATGTAGCCGCCTCCGAGCACCGCGTCCACGAATCCCTCACCGGCACCGAGTCCCACAGCGGCCAGGAAGAGGGCGATACCCACCTCGCGCAGCATCATGTTGGAGCTGGCGGTGGTGTAGGTCACCATACCGAAGTTGGGGCCGAAGCGGGCAATCAGAATGGCCACTACCAGCGAGCCACCGGCCAGACCGAGCTTCAGGGGCTGTCCCAGACCGGGGAGCATGATGGGTATGGATCCCACTATGATGCCGAAGAATATACCGATGAATATGGGAATGAGCTTGGGCTCACGGAGCTTCTTGGCCTGGTTGCCGACCAGACGGGCCACCTTGTCAATGGCGCTCTGGGCACCCACGACCATGATACGGTCACCGAGCTGCAGATGCAGTCCGGGCGAAGCCGTCAGGTCGATGCCCGCACGGTTGACGCGGGTGATGTTCAGACCGAACTGGGCCCGGATGTTCAACTCCCCTAGGCTCTTTCCGTTAACAGAACTGTTAGTGACCACCAGGCGGCGGGAAACAAGATTGGTATCCAGCTTCTCCCATGTAGCCTGGTCCATTTCAAGACGACGGCCTATGAAAGCGCTCACGACCTCGGCATTGGCAGCGGAGGTTATGACCAGCAGCTTGTCCCCCATCCCGACGACCGAATCCGAGGTCGGAATCTCCATGTGCCCGTCCGGATGATACTGCCTGGACACCACGAAATGCCTGGCCAGCAGCTCGTCCACCTCCCGGATGGTCCGGCCGCAGATGGCCTCGTTGCGCACCTCGACTGCTATCTTGCAGGCGCTGTCGGGATTGGTTTCCTGCTGATGCACCTTCTCTTTCTCCTTATTGATGTTGATGCGGAAGAACGCACGCACCCCGAGTAAGGTGAGAATCACGCCCACCACTCCGAGGGGATAGGCCACCGCATAGCCCATGGCAATGGTCTGGTCCAGAGAGCCGGTAATGTCCGTCACCGTCTGCTGCGCGGCACCAAGGCCGGGGGTATTGGTCACGGCTCCCGACATCACGCCCACCATGGTGGGCATAGGCGTTCCGGTAATGAAATGTATCGCCACGGTAATGCCCACGCCGAGCACCACTATGAGCACTGCCAGCATGTTGAGCTTGAGCCCTCCCTCCTTGAAGGAGGCGAAGAATCCCGGTCCGACCTGCAGACCGAGGGAGAAGACGAAGAGAATCAGGCCGAGGTCGCTTACGAAACTGCGTACAGCCGGATTGATGGTAAAACCGAAATGGGACAGGATGATACCTATGAAAAGTATCCATGTCACCCCGAGGGATATGCCGAAGACCTTGATCTTACCCAGCATAATACCCAGCGCAATCACGATGGAAATAATCAGGATAGCGTGCGCCACGCTGTCCGAGAACAGAAGGGAATCCAACCAGTTCATACCTAATTCTCAAAAATGGAGCGCAAATGTAGTACTTATTTAGAAACTGCCGGAATATTTTTCTCAAAAACGACTCCCTCCCTGTATGCCTCGAGCAGTGCGGTCAGGTCCCGTATCTGCTCCTTGAGCACCTTACCCACGTCTGTATCACCGACTTTCATCCTATTGCCGAGATAGTCCACCACAGTGGTCATGGACTTGATGTCCACCCCGTCCCGCACAGCCCTGTCGATGGACTTAAAGGGCTCATGCTGGGCCAGCGTAAGGCCGTGGGAGTTGAAAATCAGGGTATAGCCGGCGATACCGGTAGTCGACTGATAGGCCTTGGAGTAGCCGCCGTCGATGACCAGCAGCCTGCCTCCCGCCTTGATAGGAGACTCGCCCTTGGAGGCCTTGACCGGCACATGACCGTTGATGATGTGGGTGTGCTCGCCGGTAAGTCCGAACTCGGCCAGAATCCTCTCGCATATCTCCCGGTTATCCCGGTACTGCAGGTACCAGCCGTGCTTCTCCTTGTGTGTCTCCTTCTCGGCGATGAAATACCGCTCGAAGGTGGTCATCCGGTTCTTGTCGAAAGGAGGAGCGTAGGGTCCGCACCAGAGGAACCACATGAAGTCCCGGGCGTAGGTGCGGTATTTCTCGTCCTTGTCCTCGTAGTAGGCGGCACGCGCCACCTTGTCCACCATGTCGAAGAGGGCCTTGCCCTTGTACGGCTTGCCGAGTATGTTGATCTCGTGGAAGGAACCGTCCTCGTTAAGGGGCATGGCGCCGTGGAACAAGAGGTTGGAGTTGCGCACGAGATAGAGCGAGCCTTTGGAATAGAGGCAGCGGATATGCCGGTCGAGCAGGGCGTTGTTGGTGAAGCTGCCCATAAGCTTGCTGACCACCCCTTTCTCCTCGGCCGTCAGCTTGTAGGGATGGGCCGGATCTACGGTGGGGAAATTCATGTCCTTCATCGCATAGTCCCTGTCCCCTATCCGCACCGTTCCGGAGGCAAAATCTATCTTGTCCAGCAGGTTGCGGTCCGTCATCCCGAACTCCTTGCGCCGACGGATTATCTCTCCCTCCAGCTTGAACTGGATAAGGGTTATCGCCTTGTGCATCTGGGCAATGAGGCGGACTGTCTTCTCGTCGAAGGTGGCACCCGAGTCCAGCTTCGGCTGGAAAGAGGCGCAGGGGTCGTCACCGTAGGTGTCCATGGCGAAGGTGGCCAGGGGCAGGAGGTTGATTCCGTAACCGTCCTCGAGGGTCTCAAGGTTGGCATAACGGAGGCTGATGCGCAGGACATTGGCCATGCAGGCGGCGCTGCCGGCGGCGGCTCCCATCCAGAGCAGGTCGTGGTTGCCCCACTGAAAGTCCACGTTGTGGTACTCGCAGAGCAGGTCCATGATCTTGTGCGCTCCGGGACCGCGGTCGTAGATGTCGCCGATGATGTGCAGCGAGTCGACCGTCAGCCGCTGGATGACGTAGGCCATGGCGCTGATGAAGTTGTCGGCCGAGCCGGTGGCGATGATGGTATTGAGGATAGCGTAGATATACTCGTGCTTGTTGTTGTCGGTCAGGGACTCATGTATGAGCTCCTCGATGATGTAGGAAAATTCCGGAGGCAGGGCCTTCCTCACCTTCGAGCGGGTGTACTTCGAGGCCGAGGCCACCAGCACCCGCACGAGGTTCACGATAGTGACCCTGTACCACTCGGCCATATCCTTCTCCTTGGCCTTGACCAGCTTGAGCTTGCGCTCGGGATAATAGATAAGGGTACACAGCTCCTTCTTCTCCTCCTCCTTGAGCTGGAAGCCGAAGAGCTCGTCCACCTTGCGCTTGATTGCTCCGGAGGCATTGCGCAGCACATGCTGCACCGCGTCATACTCGCCGTGCAGGTCGGTCATGAAATGTTCCGTACCCTTGGGAAGGTTGAGAATCGCCTCGAGATTGATAATCTCCGTAATCGCCGACTGAATGGTAGGAAAGCTCTTGGAGAGCAGCTCCAGATATTTTACGTCTTTTGTCATAAAAGGTTTGGGTTACTTGTTGATACGGTAATGCAGTCCGGACGCGCCCAGCCACTCCAGAAGCTCGTCCGTAGCGGTGACACTGTATTTGCGGGAGACGAACTCCGCATTGACCTTGTCCTGAGCGTCGTAGACGTTGAGGGTCACGCGGGAGCGGCCCTTGTTGCGGGAGAGGGCCTTCTTGAGCCCCTTGCGCAGAGCCTCGTCGATCTTCTCTACCGGCAGGTCGATGATGAGTTCCCGGACCATCGACTCACGGACATTGGCCAGAAGGGAGACGGCGCGGACCTTGGTGCGGCCGCCGTTGATTTCCAGAACTTTATTGTCCTTATCCCCGATATTCCTGAACCGCGGGGTGACGTAGACCCGCATCAGCAGGAACTCGTGCGGACGGAGATAGCCGCTGACCGCCTCATAGTCCTTGTCGAAGAGGGCAAATGTCGTTGACCCCTTGAAGTCCTCTATCGTCAGGCGGCAGAACACCCCGTTGCCGTTGGCCTTGGGCTTGACCTCCACGCTGCTGACAAGCCCCGCAATCCATTGGTCCTTATCGAAATCCTCCCGGTTGCGGCTCGCGCTCACCCTGTCCACGTAATCATTCCAGGAAGGCAGGTCCAATGTAGTAAAATGCTCTATTTCAAAGCGGAAGCGGTCGAGGGGATGGGCCGAGATGTACATTCCCACCAGTTCCTTCTCCTTCTTGAGGATCTCTATCTGGTCCAATTCCGGCAGGACCGGGAGCGGCGGACGGGCGGTATCTATCGGAGCGCTCCCGAAGAGGCTGCCTTTCATGGACTCAACCGACTTCTGGAACAATGAGCCGTAGCGGATCAGCAGGTCCAGGCAGGTCTCCCCCTTTCCGGCCTCCACCGCAAATGAGCCGCGGTTGATCTCGGGGAAGGAGTCAAATGCTCCGGAGTATGCGAGGGCCTCGACGCCTTTCTTATTGACGGAGGTGGAGGGAACGCGCTCCATGAAATTGAAGATGTCGCTGAACGGACCGTTGTTGCGGCGCTCCTCTATGATGCTGTTCACCGCCCCGATGCCTATGCCCTTGATACCGGCCATGCCGAAGCGGATGTTGCCGTCCTTGTTGACGGTGAACTTGGTGTAGCTCTCGTTGACATCCGGGCCGAGGATCTTCATGCCGCCCCGGCGGCAGTCGTCCATGAACTTGGTGATCTCGTCGATGTTGTTGAGGTTGTTGCTCAGGACGGCGGCCATGTACTCGGCGCGGTAGTGGGCCTTGAGGTAGCCGGTCTGATAGCCGACCCAGGCGTAGCAGGTAGCGTGGGACTTGTTGAAGGCGTAGGACGCGAATGCCTCCCAGTCATTCCATATCTTGTTGAGTATGGCCTCGGGATGTCCGTGCTCCAGACCTCCGGCGAAGAACTCGTCCTTGAGCTCGGCCATGACCTTGATCTGCTTCTTTCCCATCGCCTTACGCAGCTTGTCGGCCTTACCCTTTGTGAACCCGGCCAGTTTCTGGGACAGCAGCATGACCTGCTCCTGGTAGACGGTCACGCCGTAGGTGTCGTGCAGGTACTCCTCCATGTCGGGCAGGTCGTACTCGATCTTGCTACGGCCGTGCTTGCGGGCTACGAAGTCGGGGATGTAGTCCATAGGGCCCGGGCGGTAGAGGGCGTTCATCGCGATAAGGTCCTCGAACCTCGAAGGCTGCAGCTCGATGAGCCATTTCTGCATACCCTCGGACTCGAACTGGAACACGCCCACGGTATCTCCCCGGGAGAAAAGGGCGTAAGTCTCCGCATCATCGATAGGTATGGAATTGATGTCCAGTTCCTCCCCTCTCGACTGGCGGATATTTTCCACAGTATCTTTCAGTATGGTCAGGGTCTTCAGACCCAGGAAGTCCATTTTGAGCATACCGGCCGACTCGATCAGGCTGCCCTCGAACTGCGAGACGAGGATGTCCTTGCCGGTCTCCTTGTCCTTGGCCGTGCTCAGAGGGATGAAGTTGGTCAGGTCGTCGCGGCCGATGATGGTGGCGCAGGCGTGTACTCCGGTATTGCGCACCGTCCCCTCCAGACGCTCGGCGTACAGGAGAGTATCGTGCACCAGCTGGTCTCCGCCGTTGAAGGCCTCCTTGAACTCCGGCACCTTGTCCAGACAGAGCTTGATGGTGGGATCCACATCCTTGGCCTCAGTCACCTTCTTCTTCTGCCCGGGATGGTCGGGATCGTCTATCTCTTTCTCCTTCTGCACTGTAATCTTACGCGGCACCAGCTTGGCCAGCCTGTCGGTGGTATCCAGGGAAAGCTTCTGGATACGTCCCACATCGCGGATGACGCTCTTGGTGGCCATCGTGCCGAAGGTGATCACGTGCGAGACGTGGTCCTTGCCGTACTTGTCCTCCACGTACTTGAACACCCGGTAGCGGCCCTCGTCGTCGAAGTCGATGTCGATATCCGGCATCGAGATTCGGTCAGGGTTGAGGAAACGCTCGAACAGAAGGTCGTACTTTATGGGGTCGATGTTGGTAATCGTAAGACAATAGGCCACCACCGAACCGGCTGCCGAGCCTCGTCCGGGGCCCACCCATACGCCCATGTTGCGGGCCGCCTTGATGAAGTCCTGCACGATGAGGAAGTAGTCCGGGAACCCCATCTTCTTTATGGTCGCCAGCTCGAAGTCGATACGCTCCCTCGTGGCCTCGGGGATGTCCTCCCCGTAGCGGATGTGGGCGCCCTCGTAGGTGAGGTGGTGCAGGTAGTCGTTGGAATCGGTAAAGCCCTCCGGCAGAGGGAATACCGGCAGGATAGGGTCGTGGTTCAGGTTGATGACCTCCACCTTGTCCACGACCTCCAGCGTGTTGGATATCACCTCAGGATGGTCGGCGAAGATAGCCGACATCTCCTCGGTGGATTTCAGGTATTCCTGCTGGGTGTAGCGCAGGCGCTTGGGGTCGTCGAAATCGGAATTGGTGCTGATGCAGATCAGGCGGTCGTGGGCCGGGCCGTCCTCCTTGCGGACGAAATGCACGTCGTTGGTGGCCACCACCTTGATGCCCAATTTCTCCGCTATCCGGAAAATGACCTCGTTGACCTGCTGCTGATGGGCGAAGGTGCTCTTCTCCGCCCCCGGCACATCGGTCTCATGCCGCTGCACCTCTAAATAATAGTCCTCCCCGAAGATGGACCTGTACCAGGCCGCCACCTCCTCCGCCTTGGCCGTGTCGCCCTCCATGATGGCCTGAGGCACCTCGCCGCCGAGACAGGCCGAGCAGCAGACGATGCCCTCGTGGTACTGCTCTATCAGCTCGTGGTCGATACGCGGCTTGTAGTAGAAGCCCTCGATGTAGGCCTTCGAGGAGAGCTTGATGAGATTGTGGTAGCCCTGCATGTTCTTGGCCAGCATGATCAGGTGGTAGGAGCTCTGGTCCTCACGGCCCTTCCGGTCGAAACGGCTTGCACCTGCCACATAGAACTCGCAGCCCACGATAGGCTTCAGCGGGGCATTCTTCTTAGCCACTGTATCGAGAAACTCCTTCACGCCGAACATGTTCCCGTGGTCAGTTATCGCCAGGGCCGGCTGGCCGTTCGCCACAGCAGTATCGATCAGGTCCCCTATCTTGGACTGACCGTCAAGTATCGAATACTGGGTGTGTACGTGCAGGTGGGCGAATGACATGTTCTGGATGGTTTTAAAGTTGCGGTTTGCAAAGTTAGCATTATTTTCTCTCTTATATGCAAAGAGACACTTTATCGAACTAAGAGTTTTTCCTTACCCATTCTTTAGCGCACTCTGTCAGTTGATATTGCACACATCAGCCATCTCCCTCATTGTCATGTAAGAATCACCCATCTTCTGTATAAGGAATTCTACTTGGGGGATCACGACTTGCACCACTTCCCCAATTTTCCAGATATGTCATCCGGTAAAGTGCTTCCGCCGGTGACAAAAAGATACTTGGGCAGCATGTAAGTCCTGCTTCTAACAACTCAGAAAGTTATCTTCAGCCGCTATCAGTTTCTTTAATAGTCAATTATTGAACTTTTGCCAGTGCATTTGCAGTTTATTTAACGTATGGCATTTCTTGAATCATTTCACCTTTTAAAAGTTTTCCGTTCGCATGTTTATTGCGCTTAATTCCATCAGCGCCCCATGTGCCCCACTGCTTAAAGAAGAATCGTATCCCTTGTTCCTCAACTTGTTTACGAATATTAAGTGCCCACGATTCTTTCATTGGACGAGCCTGTGGACCACTTTCTCCACCAACAATGACCCAATCAATTCCATCCAAATCGAGCTCGCCAAGATCTTCTACCAATGGCTCGCATGAAAGGAATTTGACAGTGGCTTGTAAATTACGCAGACAATCTATCCTAAAACGAGATTTCTTTGCTTCTACCGTAACGCCAAGCCAAACATTTTCCGGAATATCGTGTGTCGCAAAATATTCAGCCATCCGCTCTGCTCTCTTTGTAAGAATCTGATATCGATGTTGAGGAGTCTTCCTTATTACAGCGAATATCTTGTCAACAAATTCAAATGGGACCTCTTCATGGAAGATGTCACTCATTGAGCAGACGAAGATATTGTGCGGACTCTTCCAAGCTAACGGCTCATCAAGGCATCTTTCATGGAGAGTTACTGTAAACCCGTTAGCATACTTCTCCAGTCCCATCGCTTTGAGACGACGAGACATCACTTCCGCATAGCAATGTTGGCATCCCATAGACGTTTTTGTACATCCAGTAATAGGATTCCAAGTTTTATCAGTCCATTCTATTTTAGTAGTTTTCATTTCTTTCCGGCTTTCTTTCCAACAATTTCCGATGCGATTTTCACCCCTGTCCGGTTATGTGAAGCAAACACAAAATGAAATATCGGACAGTTCGTAGAGTTTCTCAACACAAGTGGTTCTTTGATGACATAAGCAAATTCTTTACCGAGCAGATCAAGATAAAGCTGCGCAATTCTGCTGATTGTATTATCGCGTTTCTGTTGTCGGGCGATTTCTCCGAAAAGGCTCTGCTCCGTAACCTGCTGATAAAAATATCCCTGTATTTTGTCAATAGACATTCCGAATGACTTCTCCATTCTTTCAGGATATAAAATCTTTCCACTTCGGGTTAGTAAGCGATTGATAATAACTCCACTTGGTACAAGAATCCACAAATCTATGTGTTTAATATCTTTAAGTGCCCGAATCGTTTCCCAATTCAATTGCATTCCAAATGGATCGAGTAGAACCAACGCGGCAGATTTCGGATGGCCTTTGGCATAATTGACTAACTCCATAATTCTATCGTTAGCATCACCCGGTTTGAATGCCATACAATTGGCTTTATTAGGAAAACGACTTGTCAATCTTTCTCTCAGTGCATTCAAAGACTTTTCATTTTTGTCTACAAAATAGTAATAATCAAATGAAAAGCCGTCAATATCTATTCCAAGAACACGCTCGGCCGCACCTTTATAAGATGTCTGCCATGCGATCTCTTTTATTTCCTCATCACCAAAAAGAGATTCCTCACCATCGTTAACGTCTTCTATTATAACTTCACGACATCCACTTCCCGCAAAAGCATCAAAATAAAACAAGACCCAACCATTTTCTGTCGCATATTTTTTCATTATAGTCAGATAAGCCTTAACGTATTTCTCAAAAGCGTCAAGTTTCTCTTCTGTCCACATTCCACCCCAATTATTTTGAGGTTCACAGACAATAAAAACGTCCTTTTCTTCTTCCAACAACTCGTATTTCTTTAACTGTTCCATATTGTTTACGACTCAAACCCAGCAACATTTCCTTAATCTGTTTATCACCATTGATAAGCCGATGATTGTCAACCGACATTCAAAAGTCCTGCAATCTTTACAAACATACTATGCTTTGACCCATTGTGCAAATTTAGCGATAATATTTCAATCCACTACGCTAATCGCCGGGGAAAAGAGCCTCCAAGATATTCTCCGCCAATTTTGAATCATAGATGCGTATGGCATTATTCTCGTCAGTATTGTAACCGAGATAGTTGACACTGCCATACCATATCAAAGATTTATCAATGATTGCAGCATCTACAGCCAATGAGCCGTCAGTCTTGACAGCGGCCCCTGTTTCTTTTAGTTTCTCTTCCTTTTCCAAGTCACTTCTAATTAATATGACAACTTCCACACCCCGTGCAGACAACTCTTTTAGTTTCCCGAGCACAGAGGAATGCTTGGCGAACCAAAGTTTTGTTGCAGAGATAACCACAGAGTTTTTTGTCTGAGACAAATCCTTGAAGAACTCACTTTTGTACGTTTGTCCGTTAAAAATAACGCTGTCACTTTCGCTGAACAAACCCACCGGCGCGTTTGACCGTATCTGATAACCAACAGAAGCATACCCACGTAATCGGCGTTTATACATGGCATCACACATCGGCACGCGAATGTCGATGTAATCGTAAATCCGGACTTCTTTCTTGCCCGGATATTCCCGATGCAAACGGCCTGCGTATTGTGCGATGATGCCTTTCCAAGAAACAGGCAAAGCTAAAAACAAAGTATCCAGCCGCGGACAATCAAAACCCTCACCCACATATTTTCCGGTTGCCACTATAACAAACGGCTCCGAGGGCGGTATGCTCTGCAGATATTCCATCTTCTGACGCTTCTCCTTCGCTGATTCGGAACCTATAAGAGTGATGACATGTTTGCAATGGAGAGTCAAGGCACTTGCCAAAACTCCAACATGAGCTGTAAGGCCGGTCAACACAATGGGAGAGCGTCCTTCTTTCAAAACCGCACACACATCGTCCGTTACAAGCCTGTTTCTGTTTTCGTCTCCAGCTATTCTCTGAACCATCTGGGAATAGGAGGATCTCCCATCCGTCAACTCCCTATAAGAAGTGAAACGGGGAACTAACAGACGTGTAAATGCCTGAGATGCCATTTGAACTTTCGCATCCGCCGAATAGCGGATAGGACCGCATTGCATGAATATAATTGGCTGATGACCATCCTTACGGATGACGGTAGCTGTCAGTCCATAGACATAACGGGCATTGGCATATTTCAATATCTTCTCAAAGTTCACCGCCGACACGTGATGGCACTCGTCCACTATCAACATCCCATAATCCCGGACAAAAGGTTTTACGCCACCGTCCTCCAGGCAAGATTGTATCAGGGCAATATCTATTTTCCCATGTAATGTATTTCCTTTTGAATCCAATGTACCGAACGGTGAGAAAATTTTTTTACGACCACGTTTCTTTGAAATATCTTCTTCCGTAAAATCTATTTCCAAAAATTCTTCCAAACGGGATTTCCATTGGTCCAGCAAAGCTTTGGTATGTACAAGCACCAGTGTGTTTACCTTCCGCTCAGCAATCAAACCTATAGCCGCGACTGTCTTGCCAAATGCGGTAGCTGCATTCAACACCCCATTGTCATGCGCTGCCAAGTCAGATATGGCAGCCTTCTGATCCTCACGGAGCTTGCCTTTAAATTTTACAGTTATCTTCTCTCCATGATTGGTTTTGTCATCAACACGGTAACCTACTTTGTTGTCTTTTAGAAGAGCCGTGACAGCATCCTCACATCCACGGGGCAACGCGATATAATCCTCTTCCATATCAGCACATGAGATAATACGTGGGATGTTGTAAGTAGACAAGCGCATACCTTGCTTGGCATAAAACTCCGGATTCCTGAACGAGGCAATCCGTTTCAGATGATTCACAGCCCTTGCTGAAAATCCAGACAAAGGGATGTATAGCATGTTGGAACGTATAAGGATGGAATTAACAGGAAAATCATTACAGGTAATCTTTTGAGGTGCCGGAGTCTCCCACGGCCTGGACTCACTCGTTGTGGACAACTCTCCCAATTCGGAAGCCGTTCCATGCTTAGCCAATACCGCATCAACCGTTATCTCAGAAATCCGTTTTATCTGAAGCAGATAGCTCCACTGATCCTCACAGGCTACAAAGTTCTCATCCACAAATACACTGTTCCCTTCTTTACGGGCTTTCCCTTGTAATGGAAGCGCCACCAGATTTCCCAAACCACCCTCAAGCAATCGGTCTTGATTGGGAAAGAAACGGTCATATGATTTAAAAGTCATCTGTCCGTATCTTTCCATTGCTTCCGTCAATATCGTATTTCCAAGTTTTCGCGCCTTGGAAGCAGGTAACGGATGCTCAAAGAAAATCCATACATGCGCACCGTTTCCGGAGCGGGAACGTTCGATGAAACAATGAATATCCCAATCTTTACAAACCCCGACATACGCCAGCACATCTTTCTCATATCCATGCCGACAGGACTTGTCATCAAAATCCGCACACAGGAAATTGCAAGTGTTGTCCGCAAGAATGGCATAGGCGCCGATTACATCCTGTCCGTCCGGACTTTTCCCTTCAAGATGACGGTATATATCCTCATACTCCAACGGTTTGAACAATCTGTTGGGACATTCTGCACATTTATACCTTCTCTTGTCACACAACAGCCTGTCCCATTCGTTCCGGCATACCGGCTGGTAACCCGCCCTCCCGCTTGTCCTGCTGTACCACCTCCGTGCGAACACATCCTCACGTCCCTTGAATAGATTACGGAACACATCTACTTTTTCTTCCAAGGACAAATGTTGCTTCATGACTGGCTGTGCCGTAGAAACACCATTGCCGTTCAGCAATGCCCGCAGCCGCCCCACTTCTTTACGAAGGGAATCATTCTCCTTTAGAAGCTCGCGGTACGCAGTCAACAATTCTTGGTATGTATTTCGTTTTTCCACGTATTCAAAACCAACATGCTCACAAAATTACACTTTTTCAAATGTTTTCGTTGCTGATCTACAAATTTTGGAAGTATTTTGCGCAGAAATGCCGATTTTCATTGCGGATAAACATAAACAATAATTTGCATTATTAAAAAATCAGGATTATGAGGTATTTACACAGGGTAGCCGGACAAGATTCTAGAAGAAAAACTTGGAGCATTTGGTGCCGTCCTGATAGAAGGCCCGAAATGGACGGGTAAAACGACCACAGCCGAGCAACACGCCAAGAGTGCCATCAAATTGCAAGACACGGACATGGCAAATGAATATATCTCTACGGCGGCTATCAAACCTTCACTTTTATTGAACGGGGAAAAGCCAAGACTGATCGATGAATGGCAGGATGCTCCGGTCATATGGGAAGCAGTGCGTACAGCCGTGGACAATGCCAACGGGACTCCCCAGCAATACATCCTGACGGGAAGCAATACCGTTGACAAGACCAAGATAAGGCACACCGGTACAGGCCGGATTACCCGGATGAAGATGTATCCCATGAGTCTATGGGAGTCGTTGGAATCCTCTGGGGAGATTTCTATACGGGACATTAAGGCATACACAGCGGATTTCAACAGCCACATATCCTACTATCGTGACCGTTATGGCCTTGAAGCCGACCTTGTATTGCATTTGGAAGATGAACGTTATGCACTGATTGAATGCAAACTGAGCAGCAGGGAAATAGAAGATGGCGCGAAACATCTCCTTGAAATCAAACGGCTTATTCAAGAATACAACAAGACAGAAAAGCAAGCTCCATTACGCGAGCCGGATCTTTTGATTGTCATGACAGGTGGCAATATGGCCTATACCCGAACAGACGGGGTAAAAGTCATACCGCTGGCTTGCTTGAAAGACTGATATTGTTAATCACATTGTCAGGTACGACATCGCAGATCTCCGAGGCATGCTACCATAAAACCGGATCATCGGAAAATGCAGGTCGTTTTCGAACTCACTGATAATCACGCACTTGCAAAACAAGATGCATTTTTCAAGCCCTCACGAAACCACGAGAATTGCAGTGCTATTTGTATCGCGCTTGTTTAAAGCAACTTATAAAAGAGGGTGCAATTCTTGTGGACTTCTTGGACAGCGAAAATTGCAGACCATCCTGCAACACACTGATTCTAAGGCCACTGAAAAAGAGCCCGCAATTCTCACCCATTCATAACCGGACGATTTTCATCACGGCCGGACCGGTCAAGCACACAGAATAGTCAAAATTGGTGAGACTATCAGTAATCTGTGTATGGCAGGCCACAGGGACCGGATGTTCCTTTGTTTTTGAAAACCTGACAAGGTGAAAGTTGTAAATAAAGGATTATGATAAACAAAGCATTGCATCTGTTATTACTGTGCACTCTGGCAAGTCCGTTGCTGTTGGGGTGCGGGACAAATGGGGAAGAGCCCCCTTCCGGTCCGATAGGCGAGGAGCCCGGCGTGGAGGACCCGGACTTCCGTCCCAATATCGTATGGTATCCCGTGCCGGAGGGAACTGCCGTGAAAGGGGCGGTAATGGTCTGCCCGGGAGGTGCTTTCATGTTCCGCAGCGGCAATGAGGGCCCCTTCTACCGCCAGTTCAACCAGAACGTGGAGGCCGCCCGTCAGACAGGAGTGCTGGTGGTGTCGCACGTGCTGGAAGGTTGGCCGCACGGCTTCGGTGTGCGGGGAGAATGGACCACGTGGTTCGACAATTTCCTCACAGAAGTCATGACAAACGGCGCATCAGGCGCCACAAACTCTAACAAAGGTATCCGCACTTATCTCAGCAGCCACTCGTAGACAGGACGTACTGCAGTGGCTATATATTCCTTTGCTCTCATTTCTTCTTGCTCAGTTGTTCTTCCAAAAGCCTGATGCGTCTGGTCAGTTCTTCAACCGAAGGCAGTTGGTCTTGAATTTCCCTAATCCTGACATTGTCGTATGATGCTACCCCGATGGGCGTGGTGATTCCTTTGAAGGCATATTGGACATTCGTGTCGTTTTTGTCACTGCATATCAGAAGTCCTATTGTCGGGTTCTGTTCCGGGGTCTTTATAAGATCGTCTACGGCATTGACATAGAAATTGAGTTTTCCTGCAAATTCGGGCTGGAACGGTACTACCTTCAATTCCACTACGATATAGCAGTTCAGCGGTACGTGGAAAAAGAGCAGGTCTATTCTACGGGTTACGCCTGCTATGACTATTTCTTTCTGTCTTCCGACGAATGCGAAACCTGTACCGAGTTCGAGGAGGAAACGGGTAAGGTGCTTTTCCAGTTCGTCTTCAAGCTGTTCCTCAATGTAGTTCCTCGGCAATTCAACGAAGCCGAAATCATAGTTGTCTTTGGTAATGGCCTGTGCAAGGTCACTCTGAGGAGAGGGCAGCATCTGCGAGAAGCTTGTGACTGCGCTGCCGCTATTGTGATAAAGGTCTGCTTTCAGGCATCTTTGGAGTACTGCCCGGCTCCAGTTCTCTGATATCGTCTTATTGATGTAGAATACAGCTTCGTCTATAGCTTTACATTTGGCGATTATCTCAATGTGATGTCCCCATGGGATACAGGCAAGAATCTCAGGGAAATCAATTATGTCATTCTGATTGTTGGCGGTGTGGAGATTTTCTCGCACAGCTTGTGCGAGTTTTCTTGCATTTTGGTAATCAGGAGCTTGTAATTCTCGCGCAACTTGTGCGAGTTTCTCGGTATCATCGCAGAAAAATTGATACCATTGTTTCATCCTCCATAAATTCGATGCGCTGAATCCTTTAGATTCAGGGAATGCCGCCTGGAGGTCGAGGCTGACCTGCTCTACTACTCCTGAGCCCCATCTTTCTTCGGCTTTGCGGATGACAAGGTCGCGGCCGAGCTCCCAGTTGAAACGCAGTTTCTCGGCATTGACCTTGACCGCCGCTTTTATCTGTGCGCTGCGGTATCTGGATTTGAGTTCTTCTATCCAGTTGATATAGTCCTTGTCTATATTCACATCGTGAATCTTTACGACCATAGGGGCGTTGTTGTCCATATCGTGTGTCGGTATTATTTCAGAATGCGCAAAATTACAAATTTCACTTGCGCTCGAAGATGTAGACCTTGTCCGAGCGGCGGACGCGGGAAGGTACGGGAATGGAGCATGCGACGCCCTGGACCGCTGTGTCAGAGGGGATCAGGTCCACCCGGATCTCCGGGATATCCATCTCGACAACTCCGGTAGTAGGGCCGATGACAAGAATATGCTGGCCGACTTTCAGCGGGGCCGCCTCGACGAGGATCTCCGCCACTCCCAGATTGGAGAAGTAGTTGTTGACCTTGCCGGCATAGACCTTCTTCATGGTCGCGCTGCTGCCGTAGACGCTGCTCCACTCGCCCAGACGGGCACCCTGATAGTAGCCGCCCCAGAAGCCGCGGTTGAACACCTGCGAGAGCTGGTCCCGGAACGAGGCCCCGAACTCCGGTGTGAATGTACCGGCCTCCACGGCATCGGCGGCGGCCCGGTAGGCGCTGACCACCTTCTGCACGTACTCCGCCGGACGGGCGCGGCCCTCGATCTTGAACACCGAGACGCCGGCTGCGGCCATCTTGTCCAGAAATTCTATGGTGCACAGGTCCTTGGGGGACATGATGTACTTGTTGTCTATCTCCAGTTCGTAGCCTGTCTCGAGGTCAGTGACGCGGTAGCCCCGGCGGCAGAGCTGAAGACAGGAGCCGCGGTTGGCCGACTTGCCGTTCTCGTGCAGGCTCAGATAGCATTTGCCCGAGACGGCCATGCACAGGGCCCCGTGGCAGAACATCTCGATCTGCACCGGACGGCCCGACGGCCCCGTGATGCTCTCCGAGGCGATACGGTCGTTGATGGCCCTGACCTGCTCCAGGTTGAGCTCCCGGGCGAGGACCACCACATCGGCATACTGCGAGTAGAAGCGCAGGGCCTCGGTGTTGGAGATATTGAGCTGGGTGGAGATATGCACCTCTAAACCGATGCGGCGGGCATATTCTATAGTAGTTATGTCGGAGGCGATGACAGCCGTGACTCCGGCGGCCTTGGCGGCATTGAGGGTGTTGTAGGCCTTGGGCACGTCCTCATCGTAGAGAATAATGTTCAGGGCCAGGTAGGTCTTGACATCGTGCTCCGAGCAGTAGCGGACTATCTCCGGAAGGTCGGCCAGGGTAAAATTGTTCGCGCTGTGGGACCGCATGTTCAGGTCCTCCACCCCGAAATACACCGAATCGGCTCCGGCCTGCACCGCGGCGGTGAGGGCCTCGAAGCATCCGGCCGGAGCCATTATCTCGAGTCTGTGTCCCCTGCTCATTTGCGGCGGTAGGTTATCTGGGTGGCGAACTCCTCGAGCAGGGCGAGCTTCTGCGCCCCGAGAGACAGGGCCTCGACAGTCTCCATTGCCTTATGGAAATAGTGCTCTATGGCCTTCTCGGCATTGTCCTTGACTCCCAGCTCAGTGAACAGCTGCTGGGCCGCCGCGATCTTCTCAGCCGCACGGTCCTCCCCCATCCGGAATATCTCCCCGAAACGGGTCTTCTGCTCCCCGGACGCCAGACGGGCCGCCTCGACGTAGAGCCAGGTCTTCTTATTGTTCACGATGTCCCCGCCGATATTCTTTCCGAACACGGCCGGATCCCCGAAAGTATCCAGATAGTCGTCGGTAATCTGGAAGGCCAGACCGAGGTCGTAGCCGTACCGGTACAGGGCTTCTGCTGACTTCGCATCGGCACCGCCGAGAACCGCCCCTAACTTGGCCGAGCCGGCTATCAGCGCCGAAGTCTTCAGACCTATCATCATGATATAGTCATCCATCGTCACCACCGGCATGGTCTCGTAGTTCATGTCGTACTGCTGTCCCTCGCAGACCTTCCGGGCTGTATCGCTGAAGACGGCCAGCACGGCCTGCAGCTTGTCGGCAGGAGCCTTGCACACGTACTCGTAGGCCTGTATCGACATCACGTCTCCGGAGAGAATCGCGATGTTCTCGTTCCACTTGCGGTACACCGTCGGCTGCCCGCGGCGGATATCGGCCCGGTCCATGATATCGTCATGAATCAGGGTAAAGGTATGGAATACCTCCAGACCGAGAGCCGGATACACCTGTTGCGGCTCGATCTTGTCGGAAAACAGCGAGCAGGCCAGCAGGGCCAGACGCGGACGGATCCGCTTGCCCCCGATGGACATCATATATTCTATAGGTGTGTAAAGCTCAGCGGGCTCACCCTTCAGGTCGAGGGTGCATATCCCGTTGGAGACGATCTTGTCGATTTCAGCTAAACTGTACATGGTACTATGGATTTTCCTTTCGCGCAAAGATACGACAATCTCCCCAATATCGCACCAAGGATTTTTTATCGGGCTGCAGGCATAACCTATACAATTCGTGTCGCAGGCAGTTATGTACACTCTGAAAAGCATGCCACCCCATGAAAGCTACACAGCCAAATAATTTGTATCTTCGCGGCGCAAAACAAAGCACATGGGCGAGAACAGAATACATACCGGAACCGCGACAGTGGTCAAGAACACCGGCAGCCACTACCTGCTGTCGGAGCTGCCGCAGTGGAAACCGCTGAACGCAGTGGTCAGAGGCAAGCTGCGTCTGAGCGGCTCTACGGCCACCAATCCGGTGGCGGTAGGCGACCGCGTGGAATACTCCGTGCCGGTGGATGCCGACGGAAATCCCGTGGACGAGGGCACCATCACCAAGGTCCTCCCGCGGAAGAACTACATCATCCGCAAGTCCACCAACCTCTCCCGCCAGTGTCACATCCTCGCCTCCAACATCGACACCGCCTACCTCATCGTCACCCTCGACTGCCCCGAGACCAAATGGCCATTCATCGACCGCTTCCTGGTCACCTGCGAGGCTTACAAGGTTCCCGTCACGATACTCCTCAACAAGACCGACCTCTACGTCACCGAGGAGCTGCAAGCCAAAAGCGGACTCTTCCACAGCATCTACACCGACGCCGGCTACCCCATAATGGACATCTCGGTCCTCACCGGCCAGGGCGTGGACACCCTCCGGGAGCAATGCAACCGCGGCGGCATCTCCCTCTTCAGCGGCGTCTCCGGAGTGGGCAAGTCCTCCCTCATCAAGGCCATCGACCCCGCCCTCGACCCCAAGACCTCGGAGATATCGGACAAATACCGTCAGGGCCGCCACACCACCACATTCTACGAGATCTACCCCACAAGCGGCGGCGGCTTCATCATCGACACCCCCGGCATCAGGGGCTTCGGCCTGGTGGACATCGAGCCGGAGGAGATCTCCACCTATTTCCCGGAAATGCTCCGCGTCGCCGACAACTGCCGCTACAAGCCCTGCACCCACACCCATGAGCCGGGCTGCGCAGTCCTCGAGGCAGTGGAGAACGGCACCATCTCCCCCGAACGCTACATGTCCTACCTCGGAATGCTCGAGGAGGAGGGAAAATACAGATAGCACGACAACATGAAAAGACATACGGAAAAAACCACGCCCAGATCCATGAACAGCCGGATCCTGCACCTCGCGGTACCCAGCATCCTGGCCAACATCACCGTCCCCCTCGTGGGAATGGTGGACATCGGCGTCTCCGGCCGTCTGGGCAATGTAGCGGCCATCGGGGCAATAGCCGTAGGCTCAATGCTCTTCGACCTGCTCTACTGGAACTTCGGCTTCCTCCGTGTCGGCACGGGAGGCCTCACGGCTCAGGCCTACGGCCGCAAGGACCTTCCAGGGGCAATGCGCTACTTCGTCCAGGGAGAGGCGACCGCCCTGCTCTCGGCCTCATTCCTGATACTGATCCAATGGCTCTTCGTCGAAGCGGCCTTCCTCTTCATCGACTGCTCGGCGGAAGTCCAGGAACTGGCCCGGAAATATTTCTTCATCCGCATCTGGGACGCTCCGGCGACTCTCTCGCTCATGGTGTTCAAAGGCTGGTTCATCGGTATGCAGAACACCGTCTTCCCGATGGCTGTGGACATGACGGTCAACGTGGTCAACCTCGGCATGAGCATCTTCCTCGGCCTGCACACTCCTCTCGGCTTCGCCGGTGTGGCCCTCGGCACGGTCATCGCCCAGTACACCGGTCTCATCCTGGCCTCCGTCCTGATGCTCACGCACTACGGCAGGCTGCTGCGGCACGTCAACATCCGGCAGCACGTGAAGTTCCGCTACATGAAGTCGTTCTACGTCCTCAACGCCAACCTCTTCCTGCGCTCGCTCTGCTTCATGCTGATATACTGCGGATTCACCTCCCTGGCCGCCCACTACGGAGACGTACAGCTGGCCGTAAGCACCATCATCATGAAGCTGCTGATGCTCTACTCCTACATCCTGGACGGATTTGCATACGCGGGCGAGGCCCTCACCGGCCGCTACATCGGAGCCCAGGACAGGCCGTCCCTGAACAAGGCCGTGCGGCTGCTCTTCACCTGGACAGCCGGCCTGGCCGTCATCTCGACCGTGGCTTACGGCGTGGGAGGCCAGTGGATGGTAAGCCTCATGACGACAGAGGCAGCCGTTACAGCTGCCTCCAAACCGTATATGATATGGCTGATAATCATGCCCGCATTCAGCTGCTTAGCCTTCATGTGGGACGGCATCTTCATCGGAGCCACCGCCGCACGGGCCATCCGCAACGGAATGATCTGGGCCTGTGCCTCCTTCTACGTCTGCTACTTCGCCTTCCGCGGCCTGATGGGCATCCAGGCCCTGTACATGGCCTACTTCGCCCACCTCATCGCCCGCGACGTCTACATGACCGTCACCGCCCGCCGGCAGGTCTTCTCCAGAATCAGCCAGGAGAAGACTACTTGAATCTCAGATCATTGGACCTGGAGAACTTTCCTGTCAAGGTCCCGGAATCCGAAGTGCACTTATAAGGCAGCTCTATAGAAGTGAACGCAGTTGCTTCACTTCCCACACCTACGACCTTAATTGTTACCAAGACCCTGCTTTTTGGGCCGATATGGTCGATTGTAGTATTGTCAGTCGACAGTGCATTGTGAATCTTTACTGCCTCTCCGGAATACACTGAACCCTGATTATCCACAATTTTGGAATTAGCGGTGTCGAAGATGAAATCTGTGACGGGAGAATCACCCCTCCACTCCAGGTAGCAGATCAGATTGACCTCTCCCTCCGGAGACACAAGACGCAATACCGTGCACTGCATATTCTCATTGTCCGTTATCAGAGCAGCCTGTGCGGAAGCCATGAAAGAAAATAAAAACATTGCTGCGGCAATGGCCGCGGCCTTAAATGCGAAATGTTTCATAATTTTTAAGTTTAAATGGTTAGTAATTGTCCTACAAATATAGGAATTATTCTTCAACTTCAACAGGAATTGTACCGTCCCACTGCTCCAGCGCCTGCTGAAGCTGGCTGTCCTGACGGAGGGCGGACTCGGAGCCTCCTGCCCGGAGATAGAATTTCAGGGCTATCTCATCCTCGAGAAGAGACTTAACAGTGGACTTGTTGGCCTCGAGGAAGTCCTCCTTTGTCAGCGAGATGCGCTCCAACAGCCCGTCCATTTCCTCTTTAAGGCCGTCGAGCGTACTGTCCAGGCCCTCCCGTTCTGCGGCCTCAAGCACCCTTTCCATCTCTATCTGGGATTCCGTTCTGGCATCAAACTCCTTCTGAGCCGCAAACTGCACGAAATCGGCATATTCCTCATCAGTCAGGAGGAACTCACCGGCCGGAGCGATGGAATCGTGGGTGTTGTAGTATTTTATGGCATAGTCGCTGATGACATTGCTGTATATCAACGATATAACCGGACGACTGTAATATTTGGGCTCCACCTCGATATCCGGTGTAATTCCTCCACCGTCATAGACCGTACGGCCCGAACGGGTCTTGAACGCCTTCTTCAGGGAATCCGGGACATATCCCACACTGCCGTCCTCATTGCGGTGGCTGTAGTCTATGGCCTGCACGCAGCGTCCGCTGGGAGTGTAGTACTTGGCCGTAGTCAGCTTGAGCGAGGTGCTGTAGCCTGCCGGCCGGATAGTCTGCACCAGCCCCTTGCCGTATGTACGCACACCGGCTATCGTAGCCCTGTCCATATCCTGAAGAGCACCGGCGACAATCTCGGAAGATGATGCGGAGGCCGAGTTGACCATGACCATCAGCGGCATGAGGGTATCCACCGGAGCCGTCTGGGTCTTATACTGAAAATCAGCTGCCGGATGCTTGCCCTTCGCAGATACCACCAGCGTGCCCTGGGGCACGAACAGCGACACGATATTCACCGCCTCATTCATCAGGCCGCCGCCGTTGCCGCGCAGGTCCAGTACCAGACGCTGCATCCTGCCGTCAGATTTCAGTGCCTCCAGGGCCCTGCGGACATCACGGGAACCGTCCACAGTAAAGCCGCCGACCTGAATATATCCGGTCGAGTCATTGAGAAAACCATAATACACCACGTCAGGGATATGGATCCGCTCCCTGGTCAGGGCCACCTGCGCGGTATCGCCTCCGCGGCCACGAACTACGGTCATATTGAGGACAGTGCCGGGACGGCCGCGCATTCTCTCACTGCACTGGTCAGCGGTAAGGTCCTTGGTACTGACCCCCTCTATCGCCACCACGGTATCACCCGGATGCAGTCCGGCTTTTATGGCCGCAGACCCGTCATAAGGCTCCACTATGATAATGTAACCCTGCTGCGTTTTCTGGATAAGGGCACCGACACCGCCATAACTCGCCGTAGTCATGATATCCAGATCCTCCTCGTTCTCCTCCGGAATAAATACCGTGTAAGGGTCGAGGGTCGCCAGCATCGCATCTATACCCTTGTGCAGCAGATCATCCAGCTGTACGGAATCCACATACTGCGCCTGCAGGGTCCTCAGGACCATTGACTGTATCTCGAGATATTTGCCGGTGTTGAAATCCTCCGACTGGGCCGAAAGCGTGAAGGTGGCCGCAACCGCTGCCGCCAGCGATACAGCCGCCTTCCTGAATGTATTGATTTCTATCTTCATTGATATTGGATTTTTCTGAATCAGGAGACAAAACAAATTATATGCCGGAAATCTCCGCAGTAGTGTCCAGACAGAAGTCCAGATCCCGCTTGATCTGTTCCACGTCCATGTGCTGGCCTATGAACACTATCTTCTGCATGCGGTCTCCGTAGTACTCGTCCCAGTCGCGGGCGAAACCGGGATCCTGGGCCTTGAGCTGCTCCAGCTCGTCCTCCGGGGCGGTGGCATACCACTGACCCGCCTCCTTGAGCTGCTTCTGCCGTCCCGCCTGCTCGAACATGTAGGACATGTCCGGATCCTGGGTAAAATAGCAGATGCCCTTGGCGCGGATCACCTCCCGGGGCCAGTGCTTGATGACGAAGTTGTCGAACTTGTTTATATCGAAGGCCGGGCGGCGGTAATAGACGAATGTGCCTATGCCGTACTCCTCGGCCTCGCCCTCCTCATGGTCATGGTCGTGATGATGGTGGTGATGCCCGTCGCCGTGCTCATGGTGATGCTCATGTCCGCGGGCCTCCGCCTCCTCATCTTCCGTGGGAACGGCCTCTATGCCGCGTACCCAGCCGGCCGATGCAGCTACCTGGTTGAAACTGAACATCCGGGTGTTGAGTATCAGGCTCAGGTCTATCTCTCCGTAATCGCACTCGAGGATACGGGCAGAGGGCTGGACGCTGGCTATGATATGGCGGATGCGGGCCCTCTCGTCAGGCGTGACCTCCGACGCCTTGTTGAGCAGGACTATGTTGCAGAACTCTATCTGCTGGAGAATCAGGTTCTCGATATCCTCCTCGTCCAGGTTCTCCCGCATGAGGCTGTCCCCGCAGGCGAACTCGTCCTGAAGCCTCAGAGCGTCCACCACTGTCACTATGCAGTCCAGGCGGGGGAAGATGCCGCAGTCCTCCAGCCTCGGGTCCATTCCGGGCATGGTGCAGATGGTCCTGGCTATCGGCTCCGGCTCGCAGATACCGCTGGCCTCTATGACTATGTAGTCGAAGCGCCGCATCTGTATCAGCTCAGTAATCTGGTTCATCAGGTCGGTCTTGAGGGTGCAGCATATACATCCGTTCTGCAGGGCTACCAGGCTGTCGTCCTGAGTGCCGACCACCCCGCCGCGCTGTATCAGGTCCGCGTCTATGTTCACTTCTCCGATATCGTTCACGATGACGGCGAACCGGATGCCCTTCTCATTGGAGAGGATACGGTTCACCAGTGTTGTCTTCCCGCTGCCCAGATATCCGGTAAGGAGCAGCACCGGGATTTCCTGTCTGTTCATATTCTTCTTATGCTTTAAACAACGGACGCAAAAATAACTAATTATCCATTCTTTTTGTACATTTGTCCGCAGAAAGTTATACGCATCCGTCCGCATGAGCCGAATACTCCGAATACCGGCGGCAGCCCTCGCCGCATGCCTGCTCATCCTCTCCTGCGCCTCAGGCTCCAGAGAGGCCAGGACAATGCTCACCGCAGCCGACTCCCTCATGGGCACGGACCCACAGGCAGCCCTCTACAGCATCATGTCCATCGACTCCTCCGCCGTTCTGTCCATGAACAATAAGGACAGAGCCCTGTACATCCTGCTCCGCACCCAGGCCAGGTACAAATGCTATCTTCCGGTAAGCGGGGACACGGCCATAAGCACGGCAGTGGAATATTACAGCAGAAGAGGGCCGGCGTCCCGGCATGCAGTCGCCCTCAGCATGAGGGGAGCCGTCAACTTCGAAAGGGGAGACTTCGTCTCTGCCCTGGAAGACTACAAGGACGCTGAGAAAATAGTCGATGAAAAGGACGGAGGTCCGGTCGCCGCAGGCCTGCTGCACACCAGGATAGCCGAGCTGTACCAGCTCACCTTCGTCAACGACTCACTGACTGTGGAGCGGTACCGCAAGGCTCTGGAGTGCTTCCAGCGGAGTGACCGCGATGACCTGATCATGCAGGCCCGGCTGTCCCTGGCCAGAGCCCTGCTCGCAGTATCTCCGGAAGAATCCCTGTCGAACACTCTCGCAGGAGCCGCCCTGGCCATGACGCTTTCCGACAGCAGCATGATTCTGGTAGCCAGGGAACTCGAGACAGCCTACTATCTAATAACAGGGCAGTATTCCGAGGCTGTCCGGACGGCCTCGGACGCACTCAGCGAGGCATATTATTCAGAGGCCCGGTTCGGAAAATCCGTCGCCAACATACTGCTGGCGATGAGCACCGCCTACGCCCGTACAGGGCACCCGGACTCAGCCAGGGCCACAGCGTCCCGGATACCGAGGGAAGCCCTTGACGAGGCCACATGGAACTTCCTGTACTACGACATATCGCTCAGCGAGGATGATACGGAATCCGCCCTGGGCTACCTGGCCACCGGTCACCGCATAGGCGACAGCACCCTGGCCGCCGGCTACGGGCTGCACCTGCGCGGAGTCGAGAAACGCTACGAGAACAGCCGGATAAGCGAACGCTACGCATCCATGCAGAACCGGTATTTCTCCACCTACATAATCCTGCTGGGCACTCTGTGTATAATCATCATAATCTGCTCACTCATATACGTCCGCAACATACGGCTTAAACGGGAAGTCGAGAAATGCACCGATATCATCCGGAGCCTCAACGAGGAAAAGGATGCAACCGGCAGAATCACTTCCACTGTGCACGGAAAAGAAAGCACCCTCATCTCAGAGGAGATGCTGAAAGTAACCGACGAGCTCATGGAGGCCTTCTACAAATATGGAAGGACCAAGGCCATAGCCGAACAAGTTAAAGCGATACTCCAGTGTCACTTCCCAGAGGAAGGCACCATGGCCAAAGTCCGCCGGATAGTAGACGCCACCTACCCGGGCTTCCTTTCCGGACTTGAGACAGCCTACCCCGCCCTCAAGGAAAAGGATATCTATATCATAGCCCTCACTGCCTGCGGCTTCTCGACAGGAACTATCTGCGCACTACGCAGGATAACAGAGAGTTCCCTCTACGTGGAAAAGACCAGAATTGCCCGCAAGATAGGCGAGACCGGGAGTCTCTCCGACTTTGTACAGAAAGCCCTGCAAAACTATAATGCATCTTAACAGACCTTTCCCCGACTAACAATAATTATTTTTATGATTTTAAGGCAATTACAGATATAATTGCAATATTTTCCTATATGGAAAAATCTTAGCAAATCAGCACACTTCACTTATTATCAACGATTTATCCAACCCGCCAAACTAAGATTATTTTTTTGGTGGAAACACATCTGTTCTCTAAATTTGTTTCAGTTAAAAAATTACGATGAAAAGCTTCTGACACCCGGAGTGCAAGGTTTGGGGATTACATGCACTCCGGGTGTTGCTTTATACCATTCCGAGAATTCCATCGACGAATCGGCGGTCATTGCTCAGGCGCGGCACCTTGTTCTGCCCTCCGGTCTTGCCCCTTCCCTCCATCCAGCGGTAGAATGTTCCAGGAGGCACGGGAGTCAGTTCCAGTTCCGTCATCGTCACATCCCCGCTGCGCTTGGCCTCATAATCCGAATTGTGGCGGCACAGAGCCGCGTCCAGTTCATCCCGGAACTGCTGCAGCCTCCGGGGATCCCGCGCCGTCTCCTGGCTTCCGGCCGAGAACTCCACCACCCACTGATGTGCCCCCTTGGCATGAGTGCCGTCCATGAAGACAGGCGCCACAGTATAGTCGGTCACTTCCATTCCGCAGGTGCGGCAGGTCTCCGAAAGGGCCTCTTCCGCATTGTGAATCATCAGTTCCTCGCCGAAAGCGTTGATGAAGAGCTGTGTCCGTCCCGTGATGATAATCCTGTGCGGGCAGAGGGTGGTGAACTCCACACAGTCCCCAATCAGATACCGCCATAGTCCGCTGTCGGTGGTTATCACCATCGCGTATGTCACACCGGTACGTACCTCGTCCACCGTATAGACATCATCCGACTCCCCGGCCAGGACCTTGTCCAGGGAACGCATCGGGATGAACTCGAAGAAGACCCCGTTGTCCAGAGTCAGGGCCATGCCCTTCTGCGACGGGTCATCCTGCAGGGCGAAGTAGCCCTCTGAGGCATTGTAATTCTCCAGATAGTGCATCCGGTCAGAAGGGATGAGCCGGCGGTACTGCTCGCGGTAGGGCCCGAAACTGATGCCCCCGTGCATGAAAAGCTCGAGGTTGGGCCATATATCAGTCAGATACTCAGCATGGTTATACTCCAGCAGCCGTTCTATCATGATGAGGTTCCAGGACGGGACACCGGAGAAATTGGTCACGTTCTGCTTCGAGCACACCCGGCAGATACCCTCTATCTTCTGCCTGAAATCCGGCAGCATGGCTATGTCCCGCGACGGGGTGCGGACGATCTCTGCCACGGACGGGCTGTTGCTCAGCAGGATGGCCGACAAGTCCCCGTTCCTGGCGCCTCCGCCCGAGAGCTCGTCCACCTTGACGCTGCCGCCGAGGGTGAGGGCCTTGCCGTTGAACAGACGCGAATCGGGATAGCGGCGGATATAGGTCGCCAGCATGGTCTTGAAGCCGCGGTAGTGACAGCCGGAGAGATTGGCCGGAGTCACCGGGATGTACTTGCTCTTGTCCGAGCTCGTGCCGCTGGACTTGGCGAACCAGCGCACCTTCTGATTCCACAGCACGTAATCTTCGCCGCGGCGCAGACGCTCGATGTAGGGCGCGAAGCCGTCGTACTCCCGCACCGGCACCGCCCGCCGGTAATCCGCATATCCGCGTATCCGGTCGAAGCCGTGCTCCCGGCCGAAAGCCGTATCCCGGCCCGCCTCCAGCAACTGCCTGAAAACGTGTTCCTGTACCGCCCCGGGATGCTCGCACCCGCGGTCAAAACTCCTGAGCAGCGGACTCAGCGCCGCCATCACTGTTCTGTTCAATACCGACATGACGCACTGTGTTTTTAAAACGTTGGCGAAGTTAGCGAGAATTCGGGAAAAATCAACGGATTTTCGCAATCTGATGCAGGACAGCCACCGAACGCAGGTCGATACGGGAGCCGGTATGGTACTCCAGCCAGCGCAGGACGGCCTCCACCAGTTCCTTGCGCTCCGCACCGGTCATCGGTACGGCCAGGGCATCCTCGAAGGAGGCCTCGTGAAATATGAGCAGCCGGGAAGTCTGCTGCGGGGTGAACGGGTTGTAATCCAGGTTAAAACCGCTCTCGAAGGGAAATCCCAGATAGGCGGCGTACCGGTCCAGGAACCACAGGTGGAAATTCGCTGGGCTGCTCCCCAGAGCCTCCAGCCGCAGCACCGCGTCCTCCAGGAAATCGTAGAGGTCCTCGTCCCGCTCGGAATGCAGGAGGGTACGGTAGAGCAGCTCGCTGATGAACATCGCTATGGATATCTTGTCAAAATCCTCCCGGATCGAGTGCAGGCGGTACTTCGGGGAGAACTCCCGCAGGTAGGCCATCCCCGCCTTAGGGCTTTTGGAGGCCACATAATTGACAATACTGAGCGGATGCAGGAGGACCGCCCCCGGATGGGAGGGCCGCCGCTTGCCGGAGGTACGGAAGGCTCCGCGCAGCATGAGGCTGGTGCGCCCCTCCTCCCGGGTATAGCCGTGGACTATCAGGGAGGTGTCGCCGTAGCGGGTGGTATGAAGGACAATCATCATCTCCCGCCGCCGGTCAAATGCTCCCTCCGCATCCACTCCGCGAACTGCCTCATGGCCTCGCCGCGGTGGGAAATGGCATTTTTCTGCTCATGGGTGAGCTCGGCGAAAGTCTTCTGAAGACCGTATTTCTCCGGAAGGAAGACCGGGTCATAGCCGAAGCCGTCCTTTCCGGAGGGAGCGGCGGCAATCTCCCCCTCTACCCTGCCTTCGAAGACCTTCTCCCCGCTACCGCTGACGTATGCCACCACGCAGCGGAAACGGGCGGTGCGCATCCTGTGGCCGTCCTGCTCCGCGGGCACGTCCTTCAATTCGGAGAGGAGCTTGCGGACATTGTCCTCAGCCTTCTTTCCCGGACCGGCATAGCGGGCCGAGAGCACCCCGGGCGCCCCTCCGAGAGCGTCCACGAAAAGCCCCGTATCATCCGAAAAACACGGCAGACCTGTCTTCTTATAGACGTACTCCGCCTTCTGGAGCGCATTGCCCTCCAGAGTATCCGAAGTCTCAGGAATATCCTCATTAATACCAAGTTCCGCCGGAGTCCTCAACCGGAACTCCGAACCCAGAATCTGTGCGGCCTCCTCGACCTTGTGGCGGTTGCCCGTTGCAAAAACTATTTCCATTGTATTTTCAAGATTTATCACTGTTCCCGTCCTCTTTATTTTTCCTGGAAGTTTTAGCCGTTAAGGTTTTGATAGTCTCAAAATAAGCTTCTTCTACCGGGGAAAGTGTTTTCGCCTGGTATTTCCTAAATTCAGCAACAGCTTTCTCTTCTGCCTGTTTATGAGATACGCGCCCGGCTCCTGACAGCAACTTTTCTCCGGTAGATGTCAAGATATTATCCAATTGTCTGATATAGTCAGCCATATACATCGGCTGATGCCGTATAGCCTGTATTTCGGCAAAATCAAAGTATCCGGAAACTAGGTTATTAAGAACTTTAAGTTCATCCTCATACAAGTAATTCTTGGCATTAACGACATCGCTCTTTACAGGCTGTCCGCCGGCAAAAGAGGTCAATCCC
The DNA here is from genome assembly GCA_944326235.1 of uncultured Bacteroidales bacterium. Classification (GTDB taxonomy): domain Bacteria; phylum Bacteroidota; class Bacteroidia; order Bacteroidales; family UBA932; genus Coprenecus. Next base: position 30,714 of record CALVDH010000025.1, read on the forward strand.
ATAAAAGGCTTATCTGCATCAGCCCGTTCGTAGATAACTTCAGCGGCCGTATGCCCATGCGCAGCATAATGCAGTTTATTCTGAACGATCTTAAAAAATTGAATTGATTCTGCCGACTTGGGATCATAATCAACACTTGTAGCATACAAATCCAGAACCTGACGGTACATCACTTTTTCAGAGGAGCGGATATCCCGGATACGGGCAAGCAACTCACGCCAATATCCTCCGCCTCCCATTTGTTTCAACCGCCCGTCATCCATCGTGAAACCTTTAATCATATACTCCTTCAGACGTTCCGAAGCCCAACGGCGGAAATGTGTTGCAATACGCGATTTCACTCTATATCCCAATGATATAATCATATCAAGATTATAGAAGGGCATCTCCCGTTCAACCTTCCTCATTCCCTCCTGCCGAACCTGTCGGAAATTCCGACAGGTTGTAGCTTCATCGAGTTCCTGCTCTTCATATATGTGCTTGATGTGCTCCACGACATTCGTCCTGGAAGTCTGGTAAAGATCCGCCATCTGTTGCTGAGTAAGCCATAGATTCTCATCCTCCAGCCTTACATCAATCTGTGTCACTCCATCTTCTGTCTGGTATATGACAATCCCACTGTCCCCGATATTATCCATAATCTACATATACATTTTACCTCAAAGATATTGATTAATCTTGATTTTACCTATTCTTTCTTTTCATGCCGGCCTTCGGAGAGGACTACGGCGGTGACGGCGATGATGATCAGGATGATGCCGGCGGCGGTGCGGAGGGTGAAGGCCTCGGAGAGGGCCAGGACGCCTATGACCACGGCGGTAAGGGGCTCGAGGGCACCGAGGATGGCGCTGAGGGTGGGGCCGATGCGCTTGATGGCCGCTACGAGGGTGATGTTGGAGACGGCGGTGCCGAGCAGGGCGATGCCGAGGATATTGGCCCAGAGGAAGCCGTCGGAGAGAGGCACCCAGCGGACTCCGCCGGAGAGCATGCCGAGGAGGGTGAAGCTGACGGCGCCGAAGCCCATGACGTAGACGGTCAAGGGGAGTGTCGGCATGTTCTGGACGGCTGTCTTACGCACGCCGACGATGTAGGTACCGTAGGCTATGACCGAGAGCGCGGCCCAGAGAATGCCGGCGGTGACATTGCCGTCCTCGAGCCGGATGTCGCCTCCTGCCAGGAAGCCGGCTCCGACCAGGGAGAGGATGATGGCGCCGATCTTGACCCAGGAGCGGGGCTCGTGGAAGACCGTCATCATGACGGCGGCCACAAAGAGCGGGTACATGAAGTGAATCGTAGAGGCAACTCCGCTGGCGATATTCTCGTAGGCTATCAGCAGGCTGATGGCTGTCAGGGCACAGAAGAAGCTGACGGTCAGCAGCGGAAGCCAGGCACCCTTCGGGACGCGGAAGGACTTGCGCATGAGCAGGCCTACGGCCAGCAGCACGAGGGTAGCCACACCCCAGCGGTAGGCGAGCACCTCGAACGGCGAGAAGCCCGCATCCATGAGGGTGACCGAGAAAAACGGCACGAAGCCGAATGTCAGGGAAGAGATGGCGGCGAGGATGATGCCGCCGGTCTTACTTGCTGCGTTTGCGGGTTCTGCGGGCTGCGGGCTCTGCGGGAGTCGGCTGTCCAGGCTCTGCAGCGGGCTGAGATGCTGACTGTGGTTCCTCAACAAGTTCATAATCGATAATTTTCTGCTCAAGGGAAGCGCGGACCACCCGGATCCAGACCTTGTCGCCCATAGTGAAGCGGCGACCGCGGGAACGGCCCAGGATGGAGTAGGTCTCCTCGTCGAACTGGTAGAAGTCGCCGGGGATGTCCCTGACGGGCACCATACCCTCCACCTTGTCCGGCTCGGTCTCCACGTAGAGACCCCATTCGGTCAGGCCCGAAACGGTGCCGGGGAATATCTGGCCGACCTTGTCCTGCATATACTCGCAGAGCTTGTACTTGATGCTGGAACGCTCGGCCTCGGTGGCTATCTGCTCGCGCTGGGATGCGTACTGGCAGCAGGTCTCGTAGTATTCCTTGTTCTGGGACTCCACCCCTGCCAGATACATGGCCAGCAGACGGTGCACCATCATGTCGGGATATCTTCTGATAGGTGAGGTGAAGTGGGTGTAGTATTTGAATGCCAGTCCGTAATGGCCTACATTGTCGGTTGTGTAATGGGCACGGGCCATGGAGCGCAGGGCCATCATCACCACGGCCTCCTCCTCGGGACGGCCCTTAACGGTGCCGAGCAGGTTGTTGATACGCTGGGCCACATTCTTGCCTTTTATCTCCTTTACCTTCACACCTTCGGGGAACCGCTTGGGCTCCTCTTTTTTCTGGCCGTCCTCCATCGCTCCCGGCTCCATCGGGAAGTCGTAGCCGAAGAGACGGACAAACTTGCGGAGTACTCCGAGTTTCTCCTCGTTGGGATCCTCGTGGACACGGTAGACGAAGGTCTTGGCCTTCTTCGTCTTGGGCACCTTGCCCACATACTCGGCCACGGCACGGTTGGCCAGCAGCATGAACTCCTCGATAAGCCAGTTGGCCTCCTTGGATATCTTCTCGTAGACCCTTACCGGCTTGCCCGTCTCATCGACCTCGACCTTCATCTCGGGACGCTCGAAGGCGATGGCACCGGCGGCGAAGCGTTTCTTCCTCAGGACTGAGGCTATCTTGTGCAGGGCGGTAATCTCCTTGGCGAGCGGGCCGTTGCCGGTCTCGATGACGGCCTGGGCCTCGTCGTAGTTGAAGCGGTAGTCGGACTTGATGACGGTGCGGCCGAACCAGCTCTTCTTGACCACTCCTGTAGGTGTGATGTCAAATACTGCTGAGAAGCAGAGCTTTTCCTCGCCCGGTCTCAAGGAGCACAGGTTGTTCGAGAGCTTCTCGGGGAGCATGGGCACTGTGCGGTCCACTAAGTAGACCGAGGTACCGCGTTCGTAGGCGCACTTGTCAATGATGGATCCGGGGGTCACATAGTGGGTCACATCGGCGATATGCACTCCTACCTCTATGTTGCCGTCCTCGAGCTCGCGGTACGAGAGGGCGTCGTCAAAGTCCTTTGCGTCGGCAGGGTCAATAGTGAATGTGGTCACCTTGCGGAAGTCCCTGCGCTCGGCAATGTCCTTGGGGGTTATCTTGTCAGGCACGGCCTCGGCTGCGGCTTCCACCTCGGGCTCGAAGCGGTACGGCAGGCCGTACTCGGCCAGGATGGCGTGCATCTCGGTGTCGTTGGCACCCGGCTCGCCCAGCACGTCTATGATGCGGCCTGTCGGAGCCGGAGCCTTTCTCGGCCAGTCGGTCACGATGACGGCGGCCTTCAGGCCCGACACCTCGCCGGGTTTCCAAGTCCGCTGGCCGTTCTCCCCGAAACATCTGTCTATCTCCTTGAGTGGTATGCTGATATCGTAGGGCATGCTGCGGCTCTCCATGATCAGCCAGGCCTCACCGCGGGATATCTGCAGAACCCCGATATGAGGCTTGGAAGAGCGCTCGAGCACTGTGATTATCTCGCCCTCGATACGCTTGGGCTTGCCGTCTGCACCGACACCCTTGGCCTTGGTCGTCAGCACCTTGACTATATCGCCGTTGAGAGCCCCGCGCATCTTGTGCTGAGGCACGAACACATCATTGTCCCTGTCCGGCACCTCCACGAAGCCGTAGCCCTCGCGGGTCATGCTCACCGTACCGGTCAGCTCCTCCTTGTTGAAATGCTCCTTCTTTCCTTTGGATTTCTTCTTTCCGCCCGAACGCTCCTTCCTCTTGAGATTCAGCTCCTTCTGCATTGCCTTCTGGTCAGGCGTCTGATTCTTCCCGTGCTTTCCACGCGGACGGGAAGAGGGTCTTTTCTTTCTTGTCATATACTCTATTCTGTTATCAGAGGCAAAGATAAGAAGAATCGTGCATGTTTGAGCCTTTTATGACAAATAGATACATCCACACTCCGTCCGCTCAGTCCTTTCTCAAAGCCAGCGCCGGATTGGTGTTCATCAGCTGCACTGCCCTGTATGAGATGGAGAGGGTTGCGACCACACCCACGATGAGCAGGGCCAGCAGGTACATCCACCAGTGGTTGTCGATGCGGTAGGAGTAGGTCTGCAGCCAGCGTCCGGTATAGGTGTAAATCACAGGTATGGCAATGACTGCGGCAATCAGCGAGGCGGACAGGAAGCTGGCGAGCGTATGGGTGTAGATTTCCAGCCGGGGGCAGCCCATGATCTTGCGGATGGCGGTGCTCTTGGCCCTCTGACGGGCGTAGTATGTGCTCATGGCGACCATGGCCATGACCGTCAGGACAATGGTCAGCAGGGCGAAAAGGCCGGTGAGCCTGAGGCTGCGGTCCTCCGAAGCGTAGGCCCGGCTACAGATATCCTCGTATGTCCTCACAGTAACATCCAGTTCCGGCTTCTCCTCAGCGTAAAACTTCTGTATCGCACGCACCGCGTCGGCCGGGTCGCCGTTGACCTTCACCACCAGGGACATGAGATTCCCGATGTATTCCGACTGATTGGGCTGCACTGTCCATATCAGCAGGTCATTGCCAGTGGAATTGGCATTGCCCAGCAAGAGGTCGTCGATAATGCCGCATACCCTGATTGCCCCGTTGTCAAACTCGAACTGAGTCATGTCCAGACCATATCCTAAAGCAGCGGCAGCCCTGCGGGTAAAATAACTGGTATTCGGCAGAGGGTCGGAGTTCTGACTGATAACATTCACTCCCAAGAGACGCAGCGCCGTAGTATCGCCGCCATACATCACTATGTTGTAGCGGTTCCCGTCAATCTGCACTCCCCAGTAAGCCCTCCGGTTCCCGGCCGGACAGCCCTGCACCCATCCGGCATCCGCCACGCACGGCAGGGATTTGAGCCGGTCCTTGAGAAAATCGTCCGGGTCCTGAGTGTTGGAGATGGTCACATCCACCAGGTAATCCCGGGTATAGCCCATGGGCCTCTCCACCATGTGGCGCAGCTGCAGGAACATGGCAATGGCTATCGCGACGGCCCCGATGGCTGCTGTATTCTGGACAACGAGGAAAATCCTTCCGAGCACCATCCTGCTTGCCCGCGTGAACTCGCCCCTGACGATGTCTATCGGCCTGTAGCGGGACACCATCATTGCCGGTATGATACCGGCAATGACGGACAGCAGCACGATGACTCCGGCCCATAGAGCGACGGTACCCCAGGTCAGGGACGACAGCGGACTGTAGTTTTTCCCGATAAGGGCGCTGAACATAGGGGCGGCGGCCTCGGCCAGGACAAATCCGAGGACGAACGATACGGCCGTCACGACAAATGACTCCCCGATGTAGCGGAGGATGACACCCCCGCGGGAAGAGCCTATCAGCCTGCGCGTCGCCATCTCCTTGACTCTGAACCCCACCTGGGCAGTGGTCAGCGAGATGTAGTTGAGCAGGGCGAATACCAGCAGCAGCACTCCGGCGGCAGTGACCAGCCGCAGCATGTCCCGGTTGACGATATTCTCGAAAAAGGCGCGGGAGGTGGCTCCTGCCCCGTAGTGTATCTTCTTGAACGGCACGAGATTGTACTCCGTACAGACGCCTGAGATGTACATCTCGTCGCTCTCCTTCAGGATGCCGAGGATTTCCCGGCCCAGCCAGCTCACGTCAGCACCTTCCCGGACCTTGTAGAAGGTCACCGTAGAGCCGTAGCCGTTGCGCGTCAGATGAGGCAGGATTCTCTCCAGCATATCCAGGCGGTAGATCATGTCGCACGCGGGCAGCACGGTCCGCTCCATATCCTCGAACACTCCCGTTATGGTCAGCGTAGTCTTCCCGTCCCCGGCCGTTATGTCGATGCCGTTGCCCACCGCATTGCCCCCGGGGAAATATGTATTCGCAAAGGACTGCGAGACGATGACCGAGCCCACAGCCTCCAGAGCCCCTTTCCGGTCACCGGCCGTCATAGGAAGCGGGATGAGCGACAGGAAATTGGAGTCCACGCAGAGGGCATTCTGCACCATGGTCCTGTCCCCGACCGACACACTCAGGTCCCACCCGTCGACGGACATGGTGCCGACTGTCCTGCAGACAGCCTCGATATTCGGATAGCGGCCCTCCACAGCCCCCTTGACAGTACCGCTGAGACTGAAGAGCTCCGCATCCGAGCCGACATAGATATCTTCACCGACAAACGTGTCGTAGCTGCGCTCCTGAGTCACGTACGTGCCTATGAAGATAATGAATGCCAGGGCGATGGCCATACCGGCCACCTCTATTACCGTATAGAGCCTGTTGCGGGATACGAATCGGAGAAAGGATTTCATATTGTCTTGTCACTAAATAGGTTACTGCAATTATTCGTTGCAAAAATTATGCCTTATCAAGCATATCGCTGTATAACAATTACTTAAGCAATTCTCAAAAACACTCAATTGTATAAAATTCATACGACAAGTGTCTAATTTTTTGAAAATTGTATAAAAATCATACATGCAGCCGGTGATCCGGCATCCCATTCCAGTGCGCACCTTCGGAAGGTGCGCACCTCCGGAAGGTGAGACAGAAACGCGGAGAAACTGCACACCTTCGGAAGGTGGAAAGAGGGGAAAATGCCACAACTAAGAAAACGAAAGAGGAGGAATGCCGCAACGGCAGTGAATCGTGGGATTCGGTGCCATTGTGGAAAGGGGACGAAATGGCAATGCCGTTCACAGGCGCCGTGACGAGGGATGCAGCGAAACAGGGCCTCCGCAACGGCACCGAATCCCGGGATTTGCTGCCGTTGCGGAAACAAAACCGAAACTTTTATTATCTTTACAAACTAAATTCTTTAAACAAGAAGAGATGATGAAAAAACACATACTACCAGCCGCCGCACTGCTCATCGCCGCAACAGCACTGCTCGGCGGATGCACCGGGGAAAATAGCCGGGGCGGCATAGAGGTAATCGACCTGTACAGATATGAGGACGGAGGAGTACTGACGGATGCCATGCTGGACAGTCTCGCAACAGAGACCAGGGTCATCGGGCTCGTGGCGGACGGCGACCTGACCATACCGGCCAATCCGGTGAGAATCAAGATTGCAGGCGATGTCACTGGTACTGACGGTCCGGCACGGAATACAGGCGGAGGTGAAGGCACAGCCGATGGCCGGATCTACGTTCTGGACAATCCCGGAATACGCACATTCCAGATGCTGGCGTTCGACAGCGACGGAAAGCTGATAAAGAAAATCGGCGGGCCGGGACGCGGACCGGGGGAGTATTTTGTACTCACGGACTTTGCGGTGGCCCCGGATGGAAGTCTGTGGATCAATGACGCCGGCATGGACAACATGCTCCACTACAGCAGCAGCCTCGAATACATCGACACCTATCCGATGCCGTACGACATAGACAACATGGAGTTTCTCGAAAACGGCGAGGTGCTGGTCAATGTCTCCCAATGGGACTCCACTCAGATAGAAATCGCCATGACCGACACCATGTTCCGCCATGACGGCCGCAGGGAACTGCTCCGTTACAGCAACAGCCAGCGCACCGGCTACGTCTACGCATTCGGGGACGGGTCCCTGATACGGACTCAGGACGGATATCTGCACTGTCATCCCATCGACCCGGACATCTATCTGATAGACGACGGCACAGGAGAGATTCTCCGCCACTACCGCGTGGATTTCGGCCCGGATGCACTCACTCACAATGATATAAGCAGCCTTGGAGACAATGACGAACGCTATATCGAAATCCTGTGCAGCAGCTCCTATCTGTACAGGATATTCACTGTCACGGACCGTTACATCCTCGGACAGGCTATGAGGAAAGGGGAATACCCGTATTTTCTGGCCGACCTGGACACCAGAACTGTCTACTGGAGCAGTTCCGACAGTTCAGAGGAGGGCATGAGCGGCATCCTCGACTACCGGGACGGCTGGCTGATATCCACCTTCCTTCCGGATGAGCCGGAAGCCCATTACAGACTGATTCTGCGGAAGTTTCAATAAACCTGCAGACGCACCTTCCGATCCTTGACCATGATGTAGTAATCCCCGGGCTCCAGGAAGCGGTTGCCGTCACTGTCGACGAAGCTCAGGTCCCGCGCCGGGTCGATCCCGAAGCGGAAGACGCGGGTCTCTCCCGCCGGTATCACCTGCTTCTCGAAATGCTTCAGCTCGCGGAGCGGACGGGTAATCCGGCATGCAGGGTCGGAAATGAACCAGTGCACGGTCTCGGCTCCGTCCCGCTCTCCGGTATTGGTCACGGATATCTCGGCGGTCAGGGTCTCGCCCCCGGTTACCGACTCTCGGGAAAGTTTCAGGTCCCCATATTCGAAAGACGTATAGCTCAGGCCGTGTCCGAACTCATACAGGGGCGTGGACGGAATGTCCTGATACAGTCCCTGCCGGGGACGCGAACTCTGACGCCGGTTGTAGTACACCGGTATCTGCCCGGTAGTGCGCGGGAAAGTGACGCTCAGCTTACCCGAAGGGTTGACCCTTCCGGACAATACCCCGGCTACAGGACGTCCCCCCGGCACACCCGGCTGCCACATCTCCACGATGGCGTCGCAAAGAGGCTCCACCCGCTGCAGCGCCAAAGGCCGTCCGCTCGACAGCACCAGCACCATCGGCTTCCCGGCCTTCTGCATTTCCACGATAAATTCCTCCTGAATCTCCGGCAGTTCAATGCAGGAGCGCGATCCGTTCTCACCGCTCCATCCGCGCCGCTCGCCCATGAAGAGCACCACCACATCCGCCTCCCGGGCCGTCTCAAGGGCAGAGGCGAAGCCGCTCCGGTCATCCCCGTCGAAGGGGCAGCCCGCGTGGAAGAGCACCTGCGACGTCCCCCCGAATTCCTCTGTCAGGGCATCCCGCACGGGACACACCTCCTCTCCCCGTCCATGCCCGCTCCAGCTGCCCAGAAGTTCTCCCGGCGCATCCACTATCGGCCCGAGCACCGCTATCGTGCGCTGTCCCTGAAGGGGAAGGAGCCCTCCCTCATTTTTCAGCAGGACAATGCTCTCCTCGGCCAGACGCTCCGCCAGCTCCCGGTTCTGAGGCAGAAGCAGGCGCTGATCAGCAGGAACCTCCCCGGTATAAGGCCGCTCGAAGAGTCCAAGACGGAACTTGAGGGTCAGAACGCGCCGCACGGCATCGTCTATCCGCTCTTCGGAGACCGCTCCCTCGCGGACGAGCGAATCCAGATAATTGTCATAGCAATGTCCCACCATGTCCATGTCCAGACCGGCATTCACGGCAAGACGGGCCGCCTCCTTGCGGTCAGCGGCGGCTCCCTGCGGTATCAGCTGAGGCACCGCCGCCCAGTCCGAGACCACGAGCCCTCCGAAACCCCATTGTCCCTTCAGAACCTTGCTCAGGGTGTAGGCGTTGCAGGTCGCCGGAGTGCCGCTGATGTCGTTGAACGAGCTCATCACCGTAGCCGCTCCGGCCCGGACCCCGGCCTCGTACGGCGGCAGGTAGGTGTCCCAGAGGGTCTGGCGGGATATCTCGGTGTAGACATAGTCCCGGCCGGCCTCGGAGGCGCCGTAGCCGACATAGTGTTTCAGGCAGGCCGCCACCTGGGTACTGCTGCTCAGGTCGGAGCCCTGATAGCCCTCGACGGAGGCCGTGCAGAAAGCCGCGTTGGTATAGGGATCCTCGCCGTAGCCCTCGGATATCCGGCCCCATCGGCCGTCCCGGGCCACGTCTATCATGGGCGAGAAAGTCCAGTCCACACCCGAGCGGCGGGCCTCGGCGGCAGCCATGTCACAGGCCTCCCGGACCAAATCCGTGTTCCAGGAGCAGGCCTGGGCCAGCGATATCGGATAGACTGTGCGGAAACCGTGGATCACGTCGTACCCGAAGAGTATCGGGATACCGAGACGGGTCTGCTCCATCGCCCGCCGCTGCATTCCGTTGCGCAGTTCAGGGTTCTCCTCGTAATAGATCAAGGAGCCGATGCCGGCCGGAATCCGGGCCGTCACCTCCTCGATATTGTTCGCGTTGTCGCTGGCTCCCAGCGTATACTGGTTGAGCTGGAGTATCTTCTCCTCCAGGGTCATGCATTCCAGCAGGTCCTCGACGCGCTCCTCCACCGGAAGCGAGGCGTCCTTGTAGCGGGGTTGTCCGCAGAGCGGCCAGGACATCAGGCCGCAGCACAGCATCAGACAGGCAAGTGTTTTCATATCCAGTAAGTTTTGTCTGTGCAAATTTAACCAAAAATGATTATCCGTGTATTTCCGATTTTTTCATACTTTTGCGCCCGAAAACAGATAGAAAGTATTAAGAAAAGGAATCAGGATTATGGACAAGAAAGTATTACTTATGATCCTCGACGGATGGGGCGAGGGCAAGCATGACCGCTCCAACGCCATCTACACTCAGGGAACTCCCAATCTCGACAAGCTCAGGGCACAATATCCCGTATCGTTTCTGAAAGCCTGCGGTGAGGATGTGGGTCTTCCCGCCGGACAGATGGGCAACTCCGAGGTGGGACACCTCAACATCGGCGCGGGCCGCATCGTTTATCAGGACCTGGTCAAGATCAACATGGCCTGCAGCCAGCACAAACTTTTAGAAAACAAGGAAATCAAAGCAGCATACGACTATGTGGCCTCCAGCGGTAAGGCCCTGCACTTCTTCGGACTGTGCTCCCACGGCGGAGTCCACAGCTCCCTGGCACACCTCTACGAGTTCCTCGAGGTGGCCGCACAGTATAAGCTGCCCAAGGTATATGTCCACTGCTTCATGGACGGCCGCGACTGCGACCCCCGCAGCGGCAAGGGCTTCATAGAGGAGCTGCAGGCCAAGTGCGCTGAGCTCCGTGCCAAATACCCCGATCCCTCGCAGGGTCCCGTCATCGCCAGCATCATCGGACGCTACTACGCCATGGACCGCGACAAGAGGTGGGACCGTGTCAAGATGGCCTACGACCTAGTGGTCAACGGAGAGGGCGAGAAGTTCACCGACCCCGTAGCCGCCATGCAGAGCTCCTACGACGAGGGCGTGACCGACGAGTTCGTAAAGCCCCACTGCGGCGTGGATGCCGCCGGCAAGCCCCTGGGACTCATCTCCGAGGGCGACGCCGTCATCTTCTACAACTTCCGCAACGACCGCGCCCGCGAGATTACCGCAGTGCTCACCCAGCAGGACATGCCGGAACAGGGCATGAAGACCATCCCCCTGTACTACTGCTGCCTGACCCCCTACGACGACAAGTTCACCGGACTGCACATCCTCTTCGACAAGGAGAACGTGCCCGACACCATCGGCGAGGTAGTCTCCAAGGCCGGACGCAGGCAGCTCCGCATAGCCGAGACAGAGAAATACGCCCACGTGACCTTCTTCTTCTCAGGCGGACGCGAGGAACCTTTCGAAGGCGAGTCCAGGATACTGATCAACTCCCCCAAAGTGGCTACCTACGACCTGAAGCCGGAGATGTCCGCTCCCGAAGTGACCGAGGCCCTCGTCGCCGAACTGAACAAAGGCGTACACGACATGGTCATCCTCAA
>CALVDH010000026.1 GCA_944326235.1 uncultured Bacteroidales bacterium
CACATCACCGGCAATCTGGAGTGGGACGGTCTGTCCCGCCCGAAGATTTACTATGCGGTGGCCTCGCTGTGGTGCGGGATTTTTCTCTCGGTGATGGACGGCAATATCTGCAATGTGGCCCTGCCTACCATCTCGCAGGAGCTTGGGGTGTCGTCTGCGGACTCCATCTGGGTGGTCAACTCGTTCCAGCTGGTGATTATGATGACCCTGCTGTCGTTTTCCTCCATCGGAGAGCTGCTGAGCTACAAGCGGGTGTATGTCTCGGGGACGGTACTGTTCACCGTCGGCTCGCTGTTCTGCGCCCTGTCGCATACGCTGCCGCTTCTGGTCGCCTCAAGGGCGTTTCAGGGGCTGGGTGCGGCGATGATGATGAGTGTCAATACCACTCTTGTGAAAATCACCTATCCCAAAAAGTACCTGGGCAGGGGAGTGGGGCTTAACGCTACGGTGGTGGCCCTTGCCTCGGTGGCCGGTCCTACGGTTGCGGCAGGTATTCTTTCGTTCGCCTCCTGGCCCTGGCTCTTCGCAATCAACATTCCGGTGGGAATAGTGACGTTCTTCATGGCATTCAAGCATCTGCCGGACAATCCTACCCACATTGAGGGACGGCATTTCAATATCCGGGACGGCCTGCTCAATGCCGCCGTATTCGGCCTGCTGATAGGCTGCATCGAGATGTATTCGCACGGGGCGAAGTCCGTTACGGTGCTTGTCGGGGTCGCCCTGCTGGTTGTCCTGGGCAGTATCTACGTGCGGACCCAGCTCCGCCGCCGCTGGCCCATGCTGCCGTTCGACCTGCTCCGTATCCCCGTATTCTCAATGTCGGTGCTCACCAGTATCATCTCTTTCACGGCCCAGATGACGGCAATGGTGGCCATACCGTTCATGCTCCTGCATACTTTCGGGATGAATGCCGTGGAGACCGGACTGCTGATGACTTCCTGGCCGCTGGTCATCGTGTTCGTGGCCCCGCTGGCCGGCTCGCTGATAGGCAAGGTGCACCCAGGCATACTCGGCTGCTTCGGCCTGCTGCTGATGAGTACCGGCTGCTTCCTGCTCTCGTACATTCCCGCCGATGCCTCGCATCCGGACATAGCCTGGAGGCTGGCCCTCTGCGGTACCGGCTTCGGTTTCTTCCAGTCGCCCAACAATCACATGCTCCTGAGTTCGGCCCCCAACCACCGGGCCGGAAGCGCGGGAGGCATGCTCGCCACAGCCCGTCTTGTCGGTCAGTCCACCGGCGCGGCCCTCGTCGCCCTCTTCTTCCACCTATTCGGGGACGGCGCACCCCACGACGCCATGCTTCTGGCCGGAGCACTGACCATCTGCGGCGCCCTCTCCTCCGTCATCCGTCTCGGCCTCCGTCCGCCGGTGAATGAACGGTAGGTACAGCAACGCCACGAAAATGTAATCACTCGCTGATCAGTGTGTTGCCGGACAGTGGTGTGCTTTCGGAGCAGTTCGAACATCCCCAAAAGAACACACCGTATTGCTAAGTTATTGATTACTGAGAGATTGTAAAAAGACCCTGCTCCCCTGCTTACCGTTCCCTAATTTTCCGTACATTTGTTCAGTCAAGCAGTCAAATGGAAAAGGAACGCATCACCGGCAATACGCAGTGGGACGGTCTGGGCCGCCCGGCGATATTCTACGCCATGATCTCGATCTGGTGCGGTATCTTCCTGTCGGTGGTGGACGGCAATATCTGCAATGTGGCCCTGCCGGTGATAGCGCAGGAACTCGGTGTCTCGCCTGCTGATTCGATATGGGTGGTCAATGCTTTCCAGCTCGTGGTGATGATGGCCCTGCTGCCCTTCTCGACGCTCGGGGAACTGTACAGCTATAAAAAAGTGTATCTGTCGGGAGTGGCCGTGTTCACGGTGGCATCCGTTTTCTGTACGGTTTCCCACAGTCTGCTTATGCTCGTGGCATCCAGGGCATTCCAGGGGCTTGGGGCGGCGATGATGATGAGTGTCAATACCTCCGTGGCCAAACTGGTGTTTCCCAGGCGGCATTTCGGCAAGGGGGTGGGAATCAATGCCACCGTAGTGGCCCTGTCGGCCGTGTCCGGTCCGTCGATAGCGGCCGCCATACTGTCTTTCGCCTCCTGGCCCTGGCTGTTCGCCATCAATATCCCGATGGGGATAGTGACATTCCTGATGGGGTGGCGTTTCCTCCCTGACAATCCCACTCATATCGTCGGACGCCGTTTCCATATCGGGGACGCCCTTCTCAACGCCGCCGTGTTCGGTCTTCTCATAGGCTGTATCGAGATGTATTCGCACGATGTCAGTCCTGCGGTCGTAGCTGTGGCAGCTGCCGTGCTGCTCGTACTGGGTTTCCTGTATATCCGCAGTCAGCTCCGCCGCAGATATCCGATGCTGCCCTTTGACCTGCTCCGTATTCCGGCCTTCTCCATGTCCGTGATAACCAGTGTGGTTTCATATACTGCCCAGATGATGGTGCTGGTAGGCATGCCTTTCATGCTGCTGCATACCTACGGGATGAATCCCGTCGAAACTGGTGCAGTGATGACCTCCTGGCCGTTCATTGTCATGTTCGTGGCACCTTTGTCCGGCTCGCTGAGCGGCAAGATCCACCCGGGCCTGTTAGGTGGTTTCGGTCTGCTGCTTATGAGTGCCGGCTGCTTCCTGCTCTCGCAGATGCCGGCGGATGCCTCTCCCTTTGCCCTCGGCTGGAGACTCGCCCTCTGCGGCGCCGGTTTCGGATTCTTCCAGTCGCCAAACAACCATCTGCTCCTGAGCTCCGCGCCCAACCACCGGGCCGGCAGTGCAAGCGGCATGCTCTCCACCGCCCGCCTGACAGGCCAGGCCACCGGCGCAGCTCTCGTCGCCCTATTCTTCCACCTCTTCGGAGACAAGGCTCCGCATGACGCGATGCTCCTTGCCGGCATACTGGTCGTCTGCGCCGCCTTCTTCTCCTTTCTCCGTCTTCGTTCCAGATAGTTCCGCTATTGCTTCAGGCAACCGATGGGGACAATGTAGATGCCGTCCTCTTTCCGTCTGTAAGCTATATCCCCGATTCCGGTAAGAACCATCAGGAATGAGGGGGCTTTCATTCTGTCAGTGTCTATGCGCTCACTTAGGGTTTTAAGAGTCCTGCATCCTTCGGATATAAGATGTGTGCCGCCCAGCTTTATCTCTACCAGACCGTAGGAGCCGTTGCGCAGATGCACCACCGCATCACATTCCAGCCCGGATGAGTCACGGTAATGGTATACAGTTCCCATAAGTGCCTCTGCGTAGGTACGCAGGTCACGCATACATAAAGTCTCGAAAAAAAGTCCCATGGTCTTGATGTCTGCCAGAAGTTCCTCCGGGCCTGTCTGAAGTATTGCCGTACCTATTGACGGATCAATATAGTATCTTGTGGCAGAAGTACGTATTGCAGTTTTTGACCTTAGATTGGGATTCCATGCCTGCGCCTCCTCTATTACAAACAGTCTGCCGAGAGCGGTGATATATGCGGCAACTGTATCAGAGTCCAATGTGGTTGTGTCATTGGATTTGATATCGGCGCAAATGGTCTCGTAAGACGCCTGTGAGCCTTGAAGGCGTGCGTATGAGCGCATAAGCCTTTTCACACGCTCTGGGTTGCGGTTGATGTTGTCTACCTTGGATATATCCCTGTTGGTAATGGCATCGCAGTAATCAAATGACTGGTCCAGTGCGATGTCTTTATTTTGGTCAATGGCTTTCGGCCATCCGCCACGGCATATCAGAAACGCTATGTCTTCCATTGAAAGACGATTTTCAGCATAGATGCTTCCGGGGGCTGAGAACAGGTCTTCCAGACTTATCTCTCCGGAAGATTCTCCAGACTCGTACAATGCCATAGGGCGCATTCTGAGCCAAGCGAAACGTCCTGTTCCGGAATGCTGAATATCCTTGTTGTCAACGGGAAGGGATGAACCGGTCAATATAAAGTGGCCTGTTCCGTCTCTATGATCAGCCTCATATCTTACAGCATCCCATAACTTGGGAGCAATCTGCCATTCATCGATCAACCTTGGAGTCTTGCCTTGCAGTAACAGTGACGGATTGATATCCGCCCGTATTTTATTCTGCTCAATATGCTGAGGGTCATCCATATAGATGATGCTGGCCGCTTGCTGTTCCGCAGTGGTCGTTTTCCCGCACCATTTTGGGCCTTCTATCAATACAGCCCCTTTACCTGCCAGTTTCCTTGCAAGAAGTGCGTCTGCCGCTCTTTTTCTATAATACATAATGAATATCAGAGTTTTACTGCAGCAAAGATAGCAAATTCGGTTATTTATCGGAAAAATTTTCGGTTATTTATCGGAAAATTTTTCGGCTATTTGTAGACGTTGGCGTGTACCGAAGGAGTGGGAAGTGGGTGATGGTGGGGGTGACAGTGGAGTGAAGGGCAATACTGGTGGTTGAGAATATGCGCGTTTATATGGAAAAAGAGTATATTTGCAAGTTGCAATAACTTTCGACGGAAAAACGGAATACGATGAAGATAAATGAAATACTCAGGAAGGCCCTGCCGTATGTGCTTATCGTGGTGGGGTTTGTAGTGATTGCGTATGCCTATGCGCCTCAGGTGCTGCAGGGCAAGGTGGTGAATCAGGCGGATATATCCTCCTGGAAGGGGATGTCGCACGAGATTGTGGAGTGGAATGAGGGGCATCCGGACGATCCGGCGCTTTGGACCGGGTCGATGTTCGGCGGTATGCCGGCCACGCAGATATCGGTGCAGTACAAGGGGGATGCGACCACGCCGCTCTACGACCTGCTGTTCTGGGGGCAGCGTCCGCCCAGCTATCTGATCATCTCGCTGCTCGGGGGCTTCCTGCTGTTCCTGGCCTTCGGGGTCAATCCCTGGCTTTCAGCGGTCGGGGCCATTGCGGTGACTTTCTGTTCCTACAACATGCAGATCATCCAGGTCGGCCACAACACCAAGATGGTGGCCATAGCCTTCATGCCCTGGGTGCTGGCGGCTCTGGTCTATGCCTACAGACGCAAGGCCCTCCTCGGTGCGGTATTCTTCGCCCTCGCCCTGAGTTTTCAGATAAAGGCCAATCATCCTCAGATTACATACTATCTGGCGTTCATCGTACTCGGCTACGCTATCGCGGAGTTCTGCGGGGCAGTGGCTGCTCAGAGGAAAATGGAGCGGGCTCCGTTCCTGAGCACTCCGGTAGGCCGCTGGCTCATGGCCTCTGTCCTGGTGCTGGCCGGCGGTCTGCTCGGCATCGCCACCAACGCCAACAAGCTGCTGCCCACCTACGAATACGCGGAGTACACCATGCGCGGGGGCTCGGAACTGACTCACGACGAGCACAAGCAGACCGGGGACGGCCTCAAGCTGGATTATGCGACGGCCTGGTCATACGGCATCAATGAGGTGCCCAATCTGCTTATCCCAAACTTCAACGGCGGTGCATCTTCCGGTGAGCTTTCCCGCGGGTCGGCTACCTACAAGGCCCTGCAGTCAATGGGCGCATCCAATATAGAGTCCCTTCGCAAGGGCATGCCCCTTTACTGGGGACCGCAGCCTTTTACCGCCGGCCCGATGTATCTCGGTGCCGTGTCTCTTTTCCTCTTCGTATTCGGCCTCTGCGTTATCCGCGGCCGCTACAAATGGTGGATAGCCGGAGTTTCGGTCCTGGCCCTGCTGCTGGCCTGGGGCTCGCACTTCATGTGGTTTTCCGAGCTGTTCTTCAAGTATGCCCCTATGTACAATAAGTTCCGCACCGTCTCCATGATTCTGGTCATACTTCAGGTGACCGTCCCGCTGATGGGTATTCTCGGGGTCAATGCCGCCCTTTTCGGCAAGGAACCTCTCCCGGAGAAGAAGATAAAGAGCGGGCTGCTGACCGCCCTCGGCGTGACGGGCGGCATATCCCTGCTGTTCGCCCTCTTCCCTGGTCTGGCGGGGGATTTCTCCTCGGCGAGCGATGCAGCCGTATTCGGGGCCAATGACCTGCTCATCAGTGCTCTCCAGGACGACCGCCGCAGTCTTCTGCGGGCCGATGCCTTCCGCTCTCTGATATTCATTGTCCTTGCGGCAGGTGTGTTCTTCGCCGCATGGAAGAGGAAGCTGAAGGCTCTGCCGGCCGTGGCAGTTATAGGAGTCCTGCTTCTCGCGGACCTGTGGGGAGTGGACAAGCGGTATCTGAACAAGGAGCATTTTGTCACCGTGCGCAATTTCGACGCCCAGTTCAATCCCCGTCCGGTGGACAACGCCATACATCAGGACAGCGACATCTCGTACCGTGTCCTGGACTTGAGTGTCAATACCTTCAACGACGCTATCGTCAGCTACCACCACAAGACCGTAGGCGGATACAGCCCTGCCAAGCTCCAGCGGTATCAGGATCTGATAGATTTCCATATCGCTCCGGAGATGAGCCGCCTGGCTTCGGATATCAATGCCGTCATCCCCACGGCCTCCACAATCGCCGATTTGGAGGAAGGCCTGCAATACTATCCTGTCCTGGCCATGCTCAACACCAAGTATATCGTCATAGACGGCAACAGCTATCCCCTGACCTACGGGCAGCGCCTCGGCAATGCCTGGTTCGTGGAGCGCTCCCGCACCGCTCCGACCGCCGATGCGGAGATGGCCGCTCTCGGGGAGATTGACCCCGGGCGGGAGGCCGTCATCTTCGACGCGCAGGCCGCTGAGGGTACTGCCGCAGAATATCCCGGTGCCGCTGAAGGAAGCATTGTCCTGAAAGAGTACAGCCCGAACCGCCTGAGTTACGATGTGTCGGCCGCTGCCCGCGGACTGGCCGTATTCAGCGAGATTTACTACCCTGCCGGATGGAAGGCCTATATCGACGGGGAGGAAGTGCCCGTCCTCCGCGCCGACTACACCCTCCGGGCCCTGCTGATAGACGAGGGGGACCACGAGGTGGAATTTGTCTATGACCCCGGTTCCTTCACTCTCGGAAAGAACATTTCCCTTGCCTCCTCCCTTGCCATCATCCTGGCCCTGGCCGGATGCATTCTTTATTCATTTTTCTACGGACATAAGAAAAGACAACCCCGATGACCCCGCATAAAGACAGGCTGGTCTCTCCCGGCTACTGCTTCATCCTCGCAGCTAACTTCCTGCTGTATTTCGGCTTTTATCTGCTGATGCCGATTTTCCCGTTTTATTTAGTTGAAGAGTTCGGAGTCACCGAGGGGGCTGTGGGAGCGATTCTCGCCTGCTACACGGTGGCCGCTCTGGCCGTCCGTCCGTTCTCGGGCTACCTGCTGGACACATTTGCCCGCAAGCCGCTGTACCTGATAGCATTTCTGGTATTTACCCTGATTTTCGGAGGCTATATCGTCACCGGGACGGTGCTGATGTTCATCGTCCTGCGCATAGTGCACGGATTCTCGTTCGGGACCGTGACGGTGGCGGGCAACACGATAGTCATCGACATCACGCCCTCGTCCCGGCGCGGGGAAGCCGTGGGCTACTACGGACTGGCCAACAACATAGCCATGTCCCTCGGCCCGATGACCGGTCTGTTCATGCACGACCACGTGTCGTTTGACATCATCTTCATCACCGCCCTGGGCTGCTGTATGGCCGGCCTTATCTGCGCCTGCTGCATCAGAACGCCCAGGAAGCAGCCGGTTCCGCGCACGGCCATTTCCCTGGACCGTTTCATACTGCTCAAGGGCATCCCCCTGGGCATAGACCTGCTGCTGCTCTCTATACCCTACGGCATGACCACTACCTACGTGGCGATGTACGCCAAGCACATGGGTATCACAGGTGGTACGGGCCTGTTCTTCACCTGCATGGCCGTCGGCCTGGCCGTGTCCCGTCTGTTCTCGGGCAAGCAGGTGGACCGCGGACATATCACGGAGGTGATACACATCGCGTTCTATCCGGTGATACTGTGCTTCCTGAGCCTCTTCCTGTGCGAGAGGGTGGCGCCCCATTCGATAAGGGCGGCGGAGATAATGCTCTATACCACGGCACTGGTGCTCGGAGCCGGCTTCGGGACGATGTTCCCGGCCTTCAACACCATGTTCGTCAACCTCGGCCGGCACGACCAGCGCGGCACGGCGACGTCAACCTATCTCACCTCGTGGGACATAGGCATCGGTATCGGTCTGGTGCTGGGCGGAATTATAGGGGAGCGTCTGTCTTTCTCCTACGCCTACCTGACAGGAGCCTTCCTGAGCCTCGTTTCCCTTCTCGGCTTCGTCTTCTACGCGGCTCCCCATTTCCACCGCAACCGGGTGGAGTGACGTTCCCTCCGGGCATGATCATCGGCAGGAAGATGACCAGCGCGACGTAGGAGAAGAGCATGCCGCCCATGGTGCCGATGGCGAAGGCGAACCAGAAGACCTCTTCCTTACCGTCGAGCAGGAAGGGCACGAGACCCAGCACTGTGGAGAGGATGGTCAGTGATATCGGGATGATCTTGTGGTTGTAGGCCCGGATGAAACTGCGGCGGTGGGCCGGCATGCGGTTGTACTCGTTGACGATGTAGATGCCGGCGTTGACCACGATGCCCGCGAGCATGATCATGGACGCGAATCCGCCCTGGTCGAAAGTCGTCTCAGTGAGGCGGAAGGCCAGGAAGATGCCTATGAACGAAACGGGTATGAGCGAGATTATGGCCAGCGGCTGCAGCAGGGACTCGAAGAGCACGGCGCATATCATGTAGATGATCACCACTATCAGCACGAGCAGTATCCACTGGTTCTTGGCCTTCTGCATCCAGTCGTACTGGGGGGAGGAGGCCTTGAAGCCTATCGGGAGGACGGAGGAGTTGAGCCGCTCGATTTCGGACTCCATGAGGCGTTCCTCCAGCTTGTATGAGCCGATGAAGTTGTAGCGGACGCAGAGGATGTACTCCTGGTCCTGGCGGAAGATATTGTTGCCGGAGTTGCGGCTGTCTATAGAGCCTATCTCGGCGAAACGGATGTCCGTGCTGTCTATCCGGATGTATTCGTTGGCCAGGTGCCATACGTCGAAGTTCTCGGTGTCGTCCGATATCAGACGGACGTCCATCCTCGTCCCGTAATCGCCCGGCGTGCTGCCTACGTACTGGGAGAAGAGCCTTTCGCTCAGGGCGCTGAATGCGGATACGGGGCTGATGCCGTAGAGTGAGAGGTTGTCGTAGTCGTAGGTTATCAGGTACTCGCGGCTGCCTTCGGAGGAGGAATAGTAGTGGCTCTCTGGCCCCTCGATACTCAGGTCCGTTACCCTCGGGTTGGCGGACAGGCGCTCCACCAGGTCCTCGCAGAAGCCGTAGAGGATGTCGTAGTTGTATCCCGAGAGGATGATGTTGCCGTTGCGGTAGGTCGCTCCGCCTATGTAGTTGGAGAAGTTCTGGTCGTTGATGCCGTAGACGCTCCAGTTGGCTCCGCCGTAGTCTATGGCCTTGCGGATGACCTGCTGCTTGAGTACGGCCGGGAAGGAGGTACGGTTGACGTCATCGTGGAACTCCACGGAGATGCTGCCCCTGTCGTAGGATGTAATCGAGGTGCGGAACAGCTTGATCTCATCGAACCCGGCCAGGAAGTTCTCCATGTAGACAATTATCTCATTGAGCTGCTGGACGGAGCAGCCCTCGGGCATGCCGGCGCTGATGTACAGCACGGGCCGTTCGGGCTGGCGGAACATCGATGCGAAGCCGTCCAGGCTCTTGCGGAAGAGCATGAAGGAGCCTCCGAAGGCAAGGAGGAAGAAGAGGATGACGGCCCAGTTGAATTTCTTTACATAGAAGATGAACCGTGCGTAGCTCTGGGAGAAGCGCACTATCTTCCTGCGGCGCCGGATGGAGAACGCGATGCTCTCGGACTTCACCGGCAGGTAGTCGAGCAGGGCCGGCACGAAGAACAGGGCTGTGACCATCGATACGCTCAGATTGATGATGATGACAGTGGAGAAATCCGCCAGTATGCGCTTCTGCTCCTCCGGCAGGAAGAATATCACGGCCAGCGAGCCTATGGTAGTGAGCAGGGCGGCGAGTATCGCGAGGAACACCTTGCGGTCCCGGTAATAGGAGTAGTGCGAGACCATGATGATGGAGTTGTCGATGATGATGCTCAGCGATATCGATATGCCGGCCAGGGAGTAGATGTGTATGTCGATGTCCAGCAGGACGTAGAAGATGCAGGCTACTATGAGGTTGACCAGCAGGGTCAGGCCTATCAGGAAGGTGTACCGGAGGCTGAATGTGGTTGCCAGGATGAAGGCCAGCAGGATGACCACGCAGAGCAGGGTCCTGCGTATGAGCTTGCCCACCTCCTCGCTTATCTCGGTGGACACGTCGTAGGCCTTGAGGGCTGAGAATGACTCCGGGAAACCGGCCTCGAGCCGTGACATGGTCTCCTCCACGGTGTGGCAGACCTGGACGGTGTTGATGGACTCTTCCGGGTAGACGGTGATGTTGATGGTGTTGAGACCGTTGATGCGGTAGTAGGAGTCCGGCTGCCTCTCCTTGAGGGTGATGGAGGCCACGTCGCTGAGCCGGATGATGCGGCCTTCCTTGTTGGCTACGGGTACGCTGCTCAGTTCAACCGGGGCGTTGCGCAGGATGATGTCCGGCTCCTCGTCAGGGTTGTAGGCCGGAGCGCTGCCGACCACGCTGGTGCCCTGCAGGTATGACGAGACGGCGCTGTAGAGTTCCGATGTGCTGACTCCCGCGGCCTTCATCTTCTCAGGATTGAAGGCTATCTCCATGTAGTTGGGCGTAGCCCCGGAGAGCCTTACCGAACTGACTCCCTCGATGATGGAGAGGTCCTTGAGGATGTGGTCGTTGATATACTGCTCTATCTGGTTGGTGGGCAGGTCGGCGTTGACGGTGTAGGTGAGTATCGGGTCTACGTTTGCGCCTCCGGTGGAGACGGACAGCTCGGGATAGGACACCCCGTCCGGCAACTGGTCGTAGAGGGAGCGGAGCGCGGAGGATATCTCGAAACGGATAGCGTCCACGTCCTCTTTCTTCTTCAGGGTGATGTTTATCGAGCCCTCCTCCTTGCGGCTCATCGACGAGATGCGGCTGATGCCTTTGATGGAGGAGATGTAGCCCTCTATCTTGGAGGTGACCTCACTCTCGATGACCCTTGCCGACGCATCCTGCCAGTAGAATGTGACGGACATGGTCTGCTGCTTGTCCCTCGGCAGGTACTGCAGGTTTAGCGACGGCAGCATGGCCGCGCCGATGACCGTAAGCACCGCGAAGATCAGCAGCACTGAGAATGACGGTATCCTTAGACCTCCTTTCATCTGCTCTTCTTCCTATAGATCCGGTAGTATATCAGAGGTATGCCGAAGATGCTGACTATCAGTCCGACTATCATGCCGCCGATCATCACTATCGACATCGGGTACTGCAGGTCGGAGCCCATGTCTCCGCGGGTGAGGAAGGGCACCATCGCGAGCACGGTGGTCAGGGTGGTCATCAGGATAGGGTTGAGCCTCCGCGAGCCGCCGGTCATGATGGCCCGCAGCAGGCCGTAGCCGTTCTCCTTGCGCAGGCGGTTGATGGTGTCCACCTTGAGGATAGAGTCGTTGATGACGATACCGCTCATGACGACTATACCGATCATGGACATGGCGTTGATGCCGCCCCCGCATATCCACAGCAGCAGGAGGGCGCCGAAGATGTCCACCACTATCTCCGAGAGGATGATCAGGGGCTGGATGATGGACTCGAACTGCGCCGCGAGTATCAGATACAGCAGCAGAATGGCCACCACCGCTATCATCATCAGCTCCCGGATGGTCTCCCTGCTGGAGAAATACGAGCCGCTGAAGGCTACATCCCAGGTGCCGTCCTCGACGGAGAGTTCCCGCGCAGTGGCCATTACCCCGGGGACCTCCGAGTCGGGAATGTCCAGCTCCAGGGGATAGAAATTGCCCGACATTCCGGAGACAATGGTCTTCAGGTCCCTGCTGCGGCCTTCCGTGATGAAGGCGCTCAGAGGGATGTCGGCCCCGTCCCGGTTGCGGACGCTTCCGTTGAGAAGGTCAGGGCTGCGGTCGCGGTCGCCGACCACTACGGGGATGGAGTAGTCGCCGGTGGTGATGGAGAAAATATTGTCCTCCCTTGTGCGCTTGCGCAGGGTGCTGAGGACATCGGAGTAGGAGATGCCGTACAGGGACATTTTCTCAATGTCCAGAACAAGCATTATCTGTTCCTGCCAGCTGATGGGGGAGATGTACACGTCCGGAGCCGCTTCGCCGATGTCGGCAAGGATGGAGTTGAGCCGGTCGGGCTCAGGAGTGCGTCCGTCGCGGCCGCTTATCTGGACGGTGAGTTTGGAGCCGTCACTGGAGAACATGAGGGTAAAGAGGTTGCCGGCATCGGTGAAATTGAAGGAGGCGTCGGGATAATGCTCCCGGAGGAAGGCGGCGGCCCCGTTCATCAGGCTGTCGAGTCCTTCTGCGGTGCGGGCCTTGAAGTAGATCTGCGCCTCGCTCTGGCTCATGTCCCGGGTATGCGGCATGAGGAACTGCTGGGTGCCGCACATCTGGGTTACCTGGGCGGTATGGGGCTGTACGGCCTCGACGAGGGCGGTGCTGCGGCGGTCGTTCTCCGCGATGGTCACGGGCCGGTTCCAGTCCACGTTGAGGATGATGTCGCTCTTGGTCACGGGAGGGAAGGTGCTCTTGTCCAGCTCCATGAACAGCAGTACGGACAGGGGGATGGACACGGCCATGAGGGTCAGGACGGTACCCTGGTGGCGGAAGGTCCATTTGAGTGCCTTCTCGTAGGAGGGGCCCAGCTCCAGGAATCGGTCGATGCGGGCAAGGTACTTGTTGTCTACCTTCCGGCCGCGGCGGCGGTACATGGCGTAGTAGTAGACCGGCACCACGAGGACGGCGAAGAGGAGGGAGGAGAAGAGACCCACGGTGATGGCCACGGCCTGGTCGAAGAATATCTCTCCGGCAATGCCGCTGAGGAAGACCAGGGGCACGAAGACGGCGCAGTTGGTCAGGATGGAACTGAGCATCGGGGCAAATACCTCCCCGGAGCCTATCGCCACGGCGTCCTCTAAGTTGTCGCCGCGCTCCCACCGCTGGGTGATATTGTCAATGACGATGATCGAGTTGTCCACCATCATGCCGACGCTCAGGATAAGTCCGGCGAGGGAGATGATGTTGATGCTGATGCCCATGAGGAAGAGGGCCAGCATCGAGGTGAGGAGAGAGACAATGATGGTGGGGATGATGAGCAGGGAGAAGCGGAAGTTGCGCATGAAGAGCAGAATCACGATGCTGGCGAGGATGATGCCGGCGTAGAGGTTCTGCTCCAGGTTCTCTATGGTGTAGCGCAGCAGCTCTGTCTGGTCGCGGGTGACGGTGAACTCCACTCCGGGGTAGTCCTCGCGGAACTCCTCTATGCGGCCGTTGAGCTCGTCCTGGAGGGTGTTCATCCTCGCGTCGCTCTGCTTGATGATGGCCATGCTGACCGCCCGGCTGCCGTCGGAGCGGATGAGGCAGTCCTCGGAGGCGGGCTGCTCGATGACTTCGGCAAGGTCGCTGAAGAGGTAGACTCGGCCGCCGATGTTGAGGCGGATGTTCTCTATGTCGTCCTTGGAGTTGATCTCGGAGTTGAAGCGGATGTTCCAGTGGTACTGGCCGTCGCGTATCGAGAGGTTGCCCAGGCGGATGTTGTTGGCCTCGATGGCCTCGGAGAGCCTTTCGGGGGTGACTCCTATGGCCGTGAGCCGTTCGATGTCAGGGATGATGAGTATCTCGGGGAAGACAAGTCCACTGAGGTCCACCATCGCCACCTCGGGTATCTGCTCGATACGCTTGGAGATGACGCTGGAGGCCAGCCGGCTCAGTTCCATGGTGCGGGAGGTGTCCCGGACTGTCATGTTTACGAAGAAGGCAGGGATATCGGTGGCGCTGGACTTGAGGGCCTTGGGCCGCTCGGCTCCTTCCGGCAGGGAGGACAGGGCCCGGTCTATCCGCTCGTTGACCTCCACGAAGATGAAGTCGATGTCGGCTCCGTAGTCGAAGCTCAGGCGGATGATGCCCACCCCGCTCTCGGACTGGGAGCGGATGTCGGTCAGCGAGGGTATCTGCATGAGCTGGCGGCGCAGGGGCTGGAGGTATTCGTCCATCTCGCGGGCGGAGCTGCCCTCTACCTTGACCTGCACGGTGATCTGGGGGATGTCCACATCGGGCATGAGGGAGACCGGTATCAGCTTGATGGACACCGCTCCGAGGACTGCCACGGCGAAGAGCACCATGGAGACCGCTACAGGCCGTTTGATGAGCTTGCGGATCATTGTCTTACGATGACTTTGGATTCGTGGGCGAGGTTGAGGTTGCCGGAGGTGATGACGGCGTCACCGAGCTCCAGCTGGGCGTTGCGCTCCTGATTGACCCGCACCACATGGCTCTCGCTGTTGGACATGAGGATGTCCACATAGACCCAGCGGGCGGAGCTGTCGGCGCTCTGGTATACGAAGAGCACATCCTGGTTGTCGCGCATGACCACTGCGCTCTTGGGCACCACCTGCTGGCGGGGGATTATCTCCTCGACGGTCACACGGACGTTCATGCCGTCCATCATGTTGCCGTCGGAGTTGCCCACGGAGGCGGTTATCTGGATCTGGCCCTTCTCGTCCACCATGGGGTTGATGGCGGTGATGCGGCCGGTGTAGGTCTTGTCAGGGTTGTTGAAGGGGGATATCTTCACGGGCATGCCCGTCCTGACGGAGGGTATCTCCGACTCCAGGAGGGGAAATGTCACCTCGAAGCTGCTGTCGTCGATCAGGGTGCAGAATTCCTCCGAAGGGGCGTTCTCGTAGACCCGGGCCTTGATGCCGGCCACCTTGCCGCTGAACGGGGCGGTTATCTTCGTGCCGCGCAGGTCGCTCAGGGCCTTGCGATAGGTCTGCTCCGCGTCGTTGTAGCCCGAGCGGGTGCGGGCGATGGCCATGGTGGCGGGAGGTACCTGAGCCGTGTCCGCATCCCCGTAGCCGAAGCCTATCAGCACGTCGTTCATGTCGATGCGGGCCTTGCTGAGGGCGTTCTCGGCCTGAGCCAGGGCGATGGAGGCATTTTCCTGGTCGAGGGAGGCTATCAGCTCTCCTTCACCGACCTTCTGGCCGTTGATGAAATTGACCTGCTCGATGGTCCCCGTGGTGCCGAAGCGCAGTGTGCTCTTGCGGACGGCCGCCAGTTTTCCGTTGCTTATGGTCTGGCGGGTGAAGTCCTGGAGGCGGAGGGTCATGGTATCCACGTAGTTGCCCTCCACTGCCTGGGACAGGCGGGTGAGGGTGTCGTCTTCCATCTCATTCTTGTTCCGGCCGCAGGCGGCTGCGAGCAGAAGCAGCGGCAGTATCATCAGTTTCTTCATATTTCCACAGGTTTGCTAGTCTTCTATGAGTTTGTCAAATTCGGCGTCGAGGTCCTTGCCGTAGATATAGTCGTAGAGGGTGTCCTTGCGCAGGCTGTAGTAGTAGTTCCAGTAGTTGGCCAGCTCCTCGATGTACTGGGCGGAGGCCTCGTCCCTCTCGTTCTGGGCCGTGTTGATGTCGAGGATGCTGATGCTGCCGTTGCGGAAGCGCTGGAGTGCCAGCTCGAAACGCTCGGCGGCTATCCCGTCGGCTTTCTGCGATACGTCGCACTGCTTGGACTGGGCGTTGAACTGTACTACGCGGATGTAGATGTCCTGCCGGCGGTCCATGATCTCCTGCTCGACCTGGGTCAGGATGATTTCCTGCTGGGTCTTGGCCATCTGCACCTTGCCCTTTCCGAGGCCCCAGTCCACAATCGGGACGCTGAGGCTCAGGCCGACGATCTCCTGGTCGATGGGGTTGCGGTAGGAGGAGACGAAGTCGTTGCCGGTCTGGGTCAGTCCGAACTGGGCGGTGAGCGTGGCGCTGAATCCGCGTTCGGCCTTGGCCTGGGCTATGGCGGCCTCGGCCTCGATGAGGTTGATCTCGTTGTTGAGGCTGAAGGAGGTGTTCTGCAGGCTGCGGGTGACGGCGTCCTCCTCGTCTATGGTGATGTCGGAGTGGTGGGTCGGGGTGATGAGGGAAAATTCTGTGTCGTCGGTCAGTCCGAGGTAGGACCGGAGGCTGAGCATGGCCTGGCGCAGCTCCACCTCGGCGCTGGCCACGGCGATGTCGGCGTTGAGCAGCTGAAGCTCCATCTGCAGGAGCTCATCCTTCGTATAGGTGCCGATGCCGAATCTCTCCTGGGCTATGGCGTAGAGCTGCTGTGTGCTCTCGTAGCGGCTGCGGGCCATCTCGAGGCTCTTCTGGGAGCGGAGTACGTTGAAGAAATAGGTCGTGGCCGTGACGGCGATGCTTTCCATGTCCTCGAGGTACACGCGCTTGGACATCTCGTAGCGCTTGGGCTCAGTCTTCTTCTCCCACTTGAGGCGGTTGTACTGGAAGATGGGCTGGTAGTAGGCGATGTTTACGGGGTTGGAGTTGTAGGTCATGTCCCCGAAGGGGGAGAACTGGTCGAATCGGTTGAGGTAGGTGTTCAGGGATACGGTACCTCCGGTGAACGGGATGTTCTGGTCGATGGACAGCTGCAGGGAGTTGTTCATGTTGTCGTTCTGGACGTAGTGGGTCTCGCCGGTCTCGGCGTCCTGCAGGGCCACGATGGAGCGGTTGTACTGTCCGATGTCGGCCCCGAGGTTCAGCGAGGGGAGGAACTGCGCCCTGTACGACCGGAACTGCCAGTAGCTGCTGATGAACGAGTACCGGGCCACCAGCGCCGGCAGCGACTTGCTCTGAGCCATCACGATTACGTCCTCGAGGGTGAAGTCCCAGTGACGCGGTGCTGCCTCCCGCACTGCCGCCGTGCTGTCCTGCGCCGACAGATTTCCCGCTACTGCACCAGCCGTCAGCATCAGCGCTGCCGCAGCAAATATTTTCTTTAGGATATTCATAGGTCTGCCATGTTCTCCGCAAAGATAAAAAAAAATAGTTAGACAGCGCAATTTCGGCTTTGAAATTCAGTAATTTATTCAGTTGCCGATACAGAGACCCACAGGGATACTTTCGAGAAACGGTCTTTGAAGTGGACCAGCATCCGCCGTATGTAGTCCTCATTGGTGATGTTGGTCATGTTGGTAATCTGCGGCACGCTGACACCGGCGGCCTTGAACGCGGCTTCAGGGGAGTTGCCTACGAAGTACATGGTGCTGTCCGTACCGTCGGAGTAATCTATCGACACGCTTATCAGCATGGTGCCGCTGCCCTCCGGTTCCGAGAGGTCGGTGATGACGGTTTCAGGGTCGAGTGCGGCGCTTGAGGTGACTATCTGCGCATTCAGGGCCGCAGAGACAAGCAGGGCGAGGCCCAGGAGAAGTAAACGTTTCATATTCTGTATTGTCTTAGAGTGTTGTCAGAGTCCACTCCCCAGATGGTTCCGCGTTCCGGGTCGATGTCGAACCGGATGAGCGTGCGGTCAAGGCGGATGTACATCTGCGGGATGCCGTTGCTGTCGGTGACCACTACCGTAGAGCCGGAGCCTTCTTTGCCGGCAGTGCCGCCGAACAGGGCATAGAGCTTGCCTCCGTAGCTGCGGAGGCAGTAGTAGGCCGGTATCTGCTCCTCGTCCCAGCCGACGCTCTCTCCCGAGATGCTGACTCCACCTGTACCGGTGCTGCCGCCCTCCTTCACCTCATACATCGGCAGGACTTCCTCCGGACCCCATGCGTTGGAGATTATTGTCCCCTCGGGCGAATATATGGAAATGAGGGAAATGCAGTCGTTGGCCACGGCGAAGCGGGAGCAGTCTTCCATGTATACGGCATGGCCGCCGAAGACTGAGGGGCGGGCATAATCCTTCAGGCCGGCTGTGCCCCTTAGCCGGGGGAAGGTGCCGAATGAGCGGATGTAGGTTCCGGTACTGTCGTAGACGTTGAACCTCATGACGGTGCCTCCGAGTTGTGAGCAGGTGTAGATTGAGTCCCCGACGGGCATGATGTCCATTTCGGTTCCGCTGTAGCGGTTGAGCCGGACTGTCCTGAGCGGCTGGCGGCTGCCCTGCAGCACGGAGCGGGTGTCGAAGATATTGATCTGATTGAGAGCAAGGTCCTTGGCCCAGAAACGGCTGCGGTCCTCCGACATACCGATGTAGTAGGAGTTGACGGCCTCTCCCGGTCCGCGGCCGAGATGCAGTACGGTGGCAGCTACAGCTCCGCTCTCCGGGTCGATGACGTGGATGAGATTGTCGCTGAACTCCTTCGTGATGATGACCTTCCCCTCAGCCGTCCTTACATCGAAGATGCCGTAGCACTCTTCTTCCGTAACCCGGTGCTTTACTTCCACGGCCTCTATGCACGGCACGTCATATCCTGACATGTCGATGAATTCTCCGTCCAGCGGCTCCCGGCTGCAGGCGCAGCACAGGGTCAGCAAGAGCAAGTAAAGTCCTGTATTTCTCATAATGAGGGGTTGCTATTTCAGAGTCAGTTTGTAAAGGGTGGTGGAGCCGTCGCCGGAGAAACGGGACCAGTAGAGGACGTTGTCCTTGACGTACTGGGGGTAGACGCGCATGGTCTCTCCGTCGTGGCGGAAGAGGAAGCCCTCGTTCTCCCCGTTCTCCATGTTCTGTTCGGTGTATATGTCGTGGACGGCGTGTTCGCCCGTGCGCGTGTTGACGGCTTCGTAGAAGACGCACATCCCCTTTTCGTAGTAGAATTCTGCGAGGTACCAGTCTCCGCAGATGTCCTCGAGGCCCTGGATAAGGTAATTTGATTCATCTACGCCAACGACTGTGGCCTCATCCTCAGGCTGCGCGTACCGGCCCAGCTCGACGTGCAGGTAGGGTGCACCGTCTAAGGTGTAGTAGGTGAATCCGCCAATGGGCTTGAACATCGGAGTGGAGTTGTAGAGCAGGACGGGCTCCATGGCGATGATGCCTTTGGTCGAGAGCTGGCCCTTGTTGTATATGGGCAGGGCCTTGCCTGTGATGTTCAGGTTCCGGTCCAGGTATATGATGCTGCTGTCCCGCTCAGTGTTTGACATCTTTGTGGCTGCGTAGCGGTCTTTGGACACGGCGATGATGTAACCCAGCACGCCGGTGAGGCTGTTGCGCACCTCGTCTATGAACCGGCCGTCGCTGTCCATACGTATGACTTTGTTCTGTCCGTCATAGACCAGTATCTCATGATTGTAAGGGTCGTAGGAGAATACCGGCCAGACGTACTCGCCCGGTCCCCGTCCGACCTTGTTGTAGGCGTGCAGCAGGGTCCCGTCCTCGGAGAAGATCACCAGCTTGTTGTCAGCGGTCCTGCCGAACAGCCGTCCGTCATAGTCCGCGAAGATTCTGATGTCGTAGAGGCTGTCGCACTTGAGCTCCACTGTTTCTACTTTCTGCACTATGCTCTCAAGGCCGGCAGTATAGGGCTCCGTAGTGGGAATGTTTTCGAGGTTTACTGTCCTTACGGCATTTCTGTCGCAGGAAGCGGCAAGCATTGCGGCCGCCAGCAGGATGATGGGCAGATGTTTATTCATTGTTACAGGTTTACAGGTTTACAGGTTTTGTGTGATGGTGATGCTTACTATATATGACGCTAATATACAAAATATGTTACAAATAACTTTGCTTTTGCATAGTCACGCGGGACGAAAAAGACTCCATTCCTACAGCAGAATCTCTGCGTAGCGGCCGGCGAGGGAGCGGCGGGTGTAGGCGGAGATGGCTCCGGCATCGGGGGCAAATGGGAGGGTGCGGGTGTACAGGGCCGTCAGGTACTCCTTCAGCGGGGCCTCCTCCTCCCAGTCGAATATCCGTCCGGTGCGGGTGGCGGCGAGGGAACGCTCGAGGACGCTTCCGTGGGGACCGAATGCGGCAATGGGGCGGCCGGCGGCGAGGTATTCGAAGTATTTTCCTGTGAGAATGCCGGCGGCCTCGGGCTCCTCGCGCAGGGGCAGCAGGAGCAGGTCGGCGGCCTTCTGCAGGCGGTTGGCCTCGTGGTGGGGGATGTAGCCCCGGTCGGTCAGGCGGTCGCCCAGACCGGCCTCACGCACTGCGGCGAGGATCTCCGGGTCAGTCTTTCCGGCAAATGTCAGATGCAGGTCGCGGCCGAAGCCCGGGAGGTCGCGGCTGAGCTCCGCAAGGACCTTCCAGAGCCTGCGGGGATTGCCCTCCGCGGAGAAGAGGCCGGTGTGCACGAGGTTGAATCCTGCCGGAAGCTCCGCGGCCGTGATGCCGGTGAAGTCCGCCTCGTCGTAGCCGTTCTCGATGACGTGGAATTTGCCTTTGTCCTGTTGTCCGGGGCCGAGTTCCTCCAGGAAGTCCCGTACCATATTGTCCGTGACGGCCACCACATGGTCCGCCTCGCGCAGTACCGAGAGCTCCATGGCGGCGTACTTCTTCCGGCTGCGGCGGGTCAGCGGGAGGTGCTTGAAGTAGAATATCCGAGTCCACGGGTCGCGGAAATCGGCTGTCCAAGGGATGCCCATCGAGCGGTGCAGCGCCCTTGCTATCAGGTGCATCGAATGGGGCGGACCGGTGCTGACGATGGCGTCGACGGGGTGCTCGCGGAGGTATTGTTTCAGGAACCTGACGGAGGGCCGGATCCACAGGAAGCGGGGGTCGGGGACGAAGACATTGGCCCTGAGCCAGAGGGAGAGGCGCATCAGGGGAGACTTGTGGCCGACGGCGTTGATGGGGTTGACGGCGCCCGAGCCGGCAGAAGCTTTCCAGGAATTTTTCCCCTTATTGCCTGTCAGAGCGTTGAATACGGCATACGGTTCGAGGATGGGCCGCTTGATGACCTCCACCTCCGGAGCGATGTCCCTCAGCAGGGATTCATCCGTCATGCCCGCCTCCGGATTCTCAGGTGTGTAGATGACCGGCTGCCACCCGTACTGCGGCAGATATTTCGACATCTTCAGCCACCGCTGCACGCCCGAGCCGGCTGTCGGCGGCCAGTAGTAGGTTATGATCAGTACCCGTTTGCTCATTTTATATTTTCCGAAAAATTTAAAATCTTCAAAAGTAGTGATTATATCTTAATTTTTCCTGGGAGCGTCCGGTATTTTCATACCTTTGATACAAATCGGAGTTACTATGGAACTGGAAACTATCAGGAGTATGATTTATGAGGTGCGCGGAGTGCGTGTCATGCTGGATTTCGACCTGGCAAGGCTTTATCAGGTGGAGAACAGGACTTTGAAACAGGCGGTGCGCAGGAATATGGACAGATTTCCTGGGGATTTTATGCTCAAATTGACTAAGGATGAGGCTAACGAATTGATATTGATAGGGATATCACAGAATGTGATATCCCCTGGCTATAATCCTGGGCCAGGGCAGGTTTTTGCTTTTACAGAAGAGGGGGTAGCCATGCTGTCAGCCGTATTGAGAAGTCCTGTGGCGGTGAATGTCAGCATAGAGATTATGCGTGCTTTTGTCGAGATAAGGAATCATCTTGCTGCGACAGGCCGGCTGTCGGTTGAGCTTGCGGAGTTGCGAGCCAGGATGGATCTGTTGCAGAAAGTTGGAGAAGAGAATGCAGAGCATATCGATGAGATGTCAAAAGAGCTGCGGCAGGAGCTGGACAATGTGTATGCAGCTTTGTCGGAACTTGCCGGAAGGGCAGAGGATGAGCCTGTGCAGCGGCGGAGAATCGGATACGTGAAGGATTAGTGCAGCCACTCGGAGAGGTCGTAGAGGCTGATGGTCTCCTCGTTGTAGGAGATGGTGGCGAGGATGCCGGTGGCGGGGTCGATGGCGGAATAATTGGCCGGGGCGATGCTGTAGGATGCTTCGGGCTTCAGGTCCAGGTCGAATATGACGATACGCGAGGGCACGGGGCTGTATCCGCCTTCGTCGTTGATCATGCCCACGATATGGTGGCCCAGATATTCAGCAGGGTTGTAGGAAAGGTCGGCTGAATAGTTGCTGGAATGGATGTCGTCGGGGCCGTAGTCTACGTACACTTCAGCCAGACGCTCTCCGGTGTCGAGGGAGTGCAGGTAGAGGACCGGCCATGTGAGGCTGTAGACCAGCAGGCGGGAGCGGTCGGGGGAGACAGTCTCGCTTGTGAGCTGCGGAGGTTGATAGGTGATCTCGGCTTCGAGGGTTTCGTTGACGCCTTCGCCCCAGCCTTCGAGGTAGGTCTTGGCGGTTCCTTGGGAGTCGGTCGTGTAGTAGCGGTTGTTGTCTGCATTGCAGAGCCAGCGTCCATGGCCGAGCGGATGGATGGCCCTCATGCTCTTGTGGAAGTCCTGGATGAGCTCAGTGCGGTATCCTCCGTCTCCAGTGTGGGCCGTCACCCGTATCAGCCGTCCCATGGTCCAGTCCCTCACCATGATGACTATCGAGTCGCCCTTCATGCCTTCATATCCGTGGTACGATGGGTCGATGAACTCCTGCGGTCCGCGTCCCCATGTGCCGAACTGCACCACAGTCCGGAAGTCCCCGTCCAGCAGCGAAAAGCATTTGCCCGACTCCCCGCTGTAGTTCTGTATGTTCTGCGATATCCACCAGTCCCCGGCCCTGAACAGCGCGAGGATATTGCTCTTGACCGGGTCGTAGTGGATGACCCGGACCGGCTCAAGGGTCTCTTCCACAGGGAATTCCTTCACCACTGTGTATCCCTTTCCGTTCTGATTCTGTCCGCAGCCGATGACTGCGATAAGAGCTGATGCGAGCAAAAGAAGTTTTTTCATCATATTCGTATTTTTGTTCGTAAAAATAATAAAAGTTTTCCGTCCCGTTCGTAAAAATAATAAAAGTTTTCCGTCCCGTTTCCACAACGGCAGCAAATTCCGCGATTCGGTGCCGTTGCGGTATGACTTTCATCGCCGCGTCCTTTCTGCAGGCCTTCTGTGCGGCCTTGTCCTTCCGTCCCGTTCCCACAACGGCAGCAAATTCCGTGATTCGGTGCCGTTGCGGTATGGCTTTCATCGCGGCATCCTTTCTACAGGCCTTCTGCGCAGCCTTGTCCTTCCGTCTCGTTTCCACAACGGCAGCAAATTCCGCGATTCAGTGCCGTTGCGGAATCGCATTCCGCTTGGCCCCTTGCCACAAGCTCTCTAAATTGCATTGTACATCAGATTCCCTTTCGTCATACCATATCTTTCACTTCCCATCATACACCTAATCCTCCTTCCACCTTCCAAAGGTGTGCAGATTTTCCTCATTTTCGTCTCACTTTCCGAAGGTGTGCAGTTTCAAAATGAAAAGGCCGGATGCGCTTTGTCGTAAAACATCTATCGCGATTACGCGGATTTTAGTATTTTTGCCTCTCTTAAATCGGAAGTGACTCGAAATGGCAAACAAGGAAAAAAAGGAAAAGGAGGATACGCCGCTGATAAAGCAGTACTACAAGTTCAAGGCGGCTTGTCCGGAGGCCCTGCTGCTGATGCGGGTGGGGGACTTCTATGAGACGTACGGGGAGGATGCGGTGACTACCAGCAAGGTGCTGGGCATCGTGCAGACCCGCAAGTCGAACGGGGACCAGGGCTATATCGAACTGGCGGGGTTTCCGCACCATTCGCTTCCGAGCTACATGCCCAAGCTGGTGAGGGCCGGCTATAAGGTGGCTGTGTGCGACCAGCTGGAGGATCCGAAGCTGGCCAAGAAGCTGGTCAAGAGGGGGGTCACCGAGATTGTCACGCCGGGCGTGGTCTACAGCGACCAGGTGCTGACACAGAAGGAGAACAACTATATCGCCGCGCTGTGTTTCTCGAAGGACCGGGGCGGTATCGCATTCCTGGACGTGTCCACCGGAGAGTTCAAGGTGGCCGAGGGTGACCTGGACTACCTCGACCTGCTGATAGCCGATTTCGCGCCCAAGGAACTGCTGGTGCAGAAGGGTTTCGAGAAGGGTGTAAAGGAGAGGTTCACCAACCCGGCCTCGAATATCTACATCTCCACGATGGAGGGCTGGGCCTTCGTTTTCGAGTCGGGCTACCGCAAGCTGATCAAGCATTTCAAGACGGACTCCCTGAAGGGGTTCGGGGTGGAGAGCCTGAGACTGGGCGTGACTGCCGCCGGAGCCCTGCTGTTCTACTTAGAGTCGAACCGCCTGGAGGACACCGAATACATACCGGGCCGGACATTGGCCCAGATAAGCACCATATCCCGCATTGACGAGGGGGGCTTTGTCTGGCTGGACCGCTTCACCGTCCGTAACCTCGAGTTAGTGGAGCCGGCTGCTCCGGGGGGCGTGACCCTGCTGGACGTGATTGACAAGACCTCCTCCCCGATGGGCGCCCGCCTGCTGCGTTCGTGGCTGACCATGCCGTCGAGGGACTTAGCGGAGATATCCACACGGCAGGACAGCGTGGAGGTCCTGCTGAACGACAGGGAATTGTCCTCGGAACTCTCGCAGAGGATAGCCGCGATGGGCGACCTCGAGCGCATCCTCTCCCGCGCCGCCTCGGGCCGCGTCTCTCCCCGCGAGGTGATGCAGCTGCGGCGGGGCATTGACCAGTTCCTGCCGCTTAAGGTATTGCTCACGGAGAAGACCGATAAGAAAGGCCCGCTCGCCCGTATGGCTAAGGAGATAGACGACTGTCCGGAGCTGAAGGCCGAGCTGACGCGGACGCTGAGCAAGGACCCGGCCGCCCAGATTGGCAAGGGCGAGGTGATAGCCCAGGGGGTCGACGCGGAACTGGACGAGCTGCGCGGCATCGTGACCCACGGCAAGGACATCATCGCCGGCATCCAGCAGCGCGAGATAGAGCGTACCGGCATCACGTCTTTAAGAATCAGCTACAACAACGTCTTCGGCTACTACCTCGAGGTGCGCAACGCCCACAAGGACAAGGTGCCCCCAGAGTGGATCCGCAAGCAGACTCTCGTCTCGGCCGAGCGCTACATCACCCCCGAGCTGAAGGAGTACGAGGAGAAGATAGGCGGGGCCGAGGAGAAGATATACGCCATCGAGTCCCGCATATTCAACGAGTTGATTACCAGCATCCAGACCGCCATCCCTGCCGTGCAGAAGGACGCCGCCCTGATAGCCCGCCTCGACTGCCTCCTGTCATTTGCCCAGGCCGCCGCCGACTACGGCTACTGCCGCCCGCTGGTGGACGAGGGCGAGATCCTGAAGATAGAGCAGGGTCGCCACCCGGTCATCGAGCGGATGATGCCCGCCGGAGAGGAGTACGTGGCCAACGACCTGTACCTCGACAGCGAGAAGCAGCAGATCATTATCCTCACCGGCCCGAACATGTCCGGTAAGTCCGCCCTTCTGAGGCAGACCGCCCTGATAGCGGTGATGGCCCAGATAGGCTCGTTCGTGCCCGCCAAGTCCGCGCACATCAGCCTGTTCGACAAGATATTTACCCGCGTCGGCGCCTCCGACAACATCTCCCGCGGCGAGTCTACCTTCATGGTCGAGATGCTCGAGACCGCCGCCATCCTCAACAACATGACTCCGCGCTCCCTGATTCTGCTCGACGAGATCGGCCGCGGCACCAGCACATTCGACGGCATGTCGATAGCCTGGGCCATCGTAGAGTACATCCACGAGCGGGGTGGCGGGGCCAAGACCCTCTTCGCGACGCACTACCACGAGCTGAACGAGCTGGAGGAAAATTACAAAAGGGTAAAAAACTTTCACATCGCAGTGAAGGAATCTGACGGAAAAATCCTATTTTTGAGGAAACTTTGCGAAGGCGGGGTAGCCCACAGCTTCGGTATCCATGTGGCAAGGCTGGCCGGGGTGCCGCCGGAAGTGGTTCTCTCGGCCGAGAAGGTGCTCAAGAAGCTCGAGGCCGGGGCATCAGGGGCCGGGGACTCGTCCATCAAGGGCCGGGTCCAGTCCCTTAGGCAGAAGAAACGGGACCGCAGCGCCGCCCAGGAGGAAGTGCAGCTTTCCATTTTCCAGCTCGACGACCCTCTCCTGGTGAGCATCCGGGACACTCTCAAGGCGATGGACCTCAACTCGATGACGCCGATGGACGCATTCGACACGCTGCGGGAGCTCCAGCGCAAGGTAGGTATAAACAAATAACTATAGTTCAGACGTCTTATGAAAAAATTCGTGAAAGAGCTGAGGATAGTTGTGGGGTTGATTGCGGAGAGCGCCTCTTTCGCTTTTTTCTCCATCAAGTCTGACAAGCTCAGGACTTTTCTCTCGCTGTTCGGAGTCACTGTCGGCATCTTCTCAATAGTGGCGGTGTTCTGCGCCGTGGACTCGCTCAAGTCCAATATCATGGAGGGTGTCCGGTCCTTCGGGAGCGACATCGTCTACATCGACCGTTTCCCCATGACTCAGGAAGAGGGGGAGGACGGAGAGCCGCTGCAGTGGTGGGACTATCTTCAGCGGCCGGAGATTACTGAGGAGAATTTCGAATATGTCGCCCGCAACGCCACTCTGGCCGAGAGCGTGGTCTATGTAATCCTCGGCAACGGCAATGCCTCCTACCGCCGCAACAATTATTCCAACGCCTTCCTGGTCATCACCACCGACGGGCTGGAGAATGTGATGAGCTACTCCCTCGCCGAGGGCCGCGACTTCTCCCAGATGGAGATCCGCGGAGGGTCCAATGTAGCTATCCTCGGGTACAATGTCGCCCGGGAGCTCTTCGGGGACTCCTACCCCATAGGCAAGAAGGTCAAGGTCAAGGGCGGCAGCGCAATAGTCATCGGCGTCCTGGAAAAGCAGGGCGAGAGCATGGCTTCCATCGTCAATACGGACGATGCGGTGGTCCTCCCGCTGCAGTTCGGCAAGACGGTGCTGGCTTCGGCGTGGGGCTCGGGGATGATGATGGCGGCTCCTGCGGAGGGTGTCTCCCGCGAGGCTTTCCTGGACGAGCTGCGCCTGCTGCTGCGCTCCTGCCGCGGCCTCTCCCCCTCGGAGCGGGATGACTTCGCCATCAACGAGATGACCTTCTTGCTCGACATGCTCGACTCTGTCTTCCGCGGCATCAGCAAGGCGGGCTGGATCATCGGAGCCTTCTCCCTGATCATCGGCGGCTTCGGCATCGCCAACATCATGTTCGTCTCCGTCCAGGAGCGCATGAGCCAGATCGGCATTCAGAAGGCCCTCGGAGCCAAGCGCTACGTGATCCTGACCCAGTTCATGGTGGAGGCCTCCTTCCTCTCCCTGGCCGGCGGCCTGGTGGGCATTCTCTTAGTCTTCCTGATTTCCATTCCGGTCAATGCCGTCTCGGAATACTTCACCATCACCCTCTCCCCCGACAATGCCCTTGCCGGCATGCTCATAGCCGTCGTCCTCGGCATCCTCTCCGGACTCATCCCCGCCTGGAAGGCCGCTACGGTCGATCCTGTCCGCGCCATCAATGGGTGAGATTATACCGCAAAAGTTTAAAGTAAAATACCGCAAAAGCTTAAAGCAAAACGCCGCAAAAGTTTAAAGTGAATTTTGCAGGAAAAGATAACGTGCTTAGAATAAATCGATTGGTCGGATTGCTTGAAAATTGGGTAACGAGATAGAATAGCAAATTCAACAAAAGATTTACTTTTGTAGAATCTTTAGATGTTGTTTCATGAAGCAGTTGTGGCAATACATCAAGAATCCTCAGGAGAATTGTCCTTATGATTTCAGCGTAAGGGTGATGCTGTTGTCGGTTATGCTGTGTCTGTTAGTACCACTGTTCTTTGAAGTTCTGACTGCATCCGTATTTGTCATTGCAGGAGTTGATTTGCCTGCAATGACATCTGATAAATCTGTTTTGCCTCTATGCTTTCTGATTATTATACCCCCAATAATTGAAGAACTTGGATTCAGATTACCATTGAAAAGAAGCAGATTCAATCTCTACATATCGGTAGCCGTAATAGCCTTTATCTTTTCTAAGGTAATTTTCTCAGGAGGACTCTATTCGGAACATCTATTATTCCGGATAGTATTTGCAATAATTTCATCAGCTGTCATAAACCTCATTTGGGGCAAATGGCTTCTGCAAGTACGATTCAAGTATTTCTTCTATTCAACAGCAATCCTTTTCGCTATGTTGCATATAGTTAATTACAGCCATCAGACTTTAGATGTGTCACAGTGGCTGTATGTTGTTTGTTATGCTTGTGCCAAGATTCCCGGCTCCATATTATATGGATATGCAAGAATAAAACACGGAATGTTATTCAGCATAGTTGTACATATAATCAGCAATTTGCCGGCAATGATTATTTAAAATAATGATTATCCGTAAAAATACCTTTTAAGCAGCTTACCGTGATGACTTTCCCGATAAGGCCTGCAGGAGATGGCACTGAGGCTGGTCCGCTCATAACGAAATCGAGAAGGTGGTGGAGATATGCCGCTTTCCCCGGCACCTTCCGGAGGGGAAATCGAGGCATGTCCGGCGAGAGAGGTCTCTGAGGCGGGTCGGTTTATAACGAAATCGAGAAGGTGGTGGCAAAAGGCCGCTTTCCCCGGCACCTGCCAGTCAACGAAAATCAGGAATACCGAATGGGAATCGCAAAAATGCAAATAGAGTCAGGTGCACAGCATTTAACAGAGTTGCAGCGTCTTATACGGCAACATAATGAAGGGGAAAAACAAGTCCCTCTGCGTGAACCGGATCTGTTGATAATCTTAACGGGCGGCCGTATGGCCTATACCAGGCCGGACGGGGTAAAAGTAATTCCGCTCGGATGTCTTAAAAACTGAATGTCCGCTTCTTAGCAGAGGGCCAATCCGAGCCATCAATGGGTAAGATTTGAACATTTTGTCAGCGAAAATTGAACATTTTGTAATAAAGATTTGAGTATTTTGTATATCTTTGTCTCAAAATACACAGGCAGTTATGTTCAAAAGACCGCAATTCAAAGAACTTGCATCCCGCATATCGGAAGACCGCAACAAGCTTCAGGCCATGGTGGGTCCGCGCCAGGTGGGTAAATCCACTCTGGTCAAGCAGGTACTTCAGGAGACCGAAGTCCCCAACATGATGGTGTCGGCAGACGGTATCCCGAAGGAAAATACCGCGTGGATAGGAGAGGTGTGGGATACGGCGAGGGCCAGGATGCGGCTGGGCGGACACAGGGAATATCTGTTAGTGATAGACGAGGTGCATAAGATAGAAAACTGGAGCGAGGAAGTGAAGAAACAGTGGGATGCGGATACCTTCAATGATGTCAATCTGAAGGTGGTGATTCTCGGCTCTTCCCGTCTGCTGCTGAAAGACGGGCTGACGGAGTCCCTGGCCGGACGTTATGAGCTGATCAGGATGCCGCACTGGAGCTGGAAGGAGATGCACGGGGCATTCGGGCTGAATATGTCTCAGTATATCTACTTCGGCGGATATCCTGGAGCGGCCAAGTTCATCGGAGACGAGTCCCGTTGGCGCCGGTATATCAAGGACAGTATCATCGCTCCGGCCATAGAACAGGATGTACTGATGACCAGGACTGTCTATAAGCCGGAACTGATGAAGCAGCTTTTCGAACTTGGATGCACTTATTCCGGTGAGGAGATTTCACTGACCAAACTGCTCGGGCAGCTTCAGGACGCCGGCAATGTGACCACTTTGGCCAGTTATCTTACCACTCTCTCGGAGGCTCAGATGCTGGCGGGTCTGCAAAAGTATGCCAGTGACAGTGCGAGAAAGTACAATTCCGTGCCGAAGCTGATGGTCTACAACACTGCACTGCTGAGTGCCCTTGCCGGGATGAGCTTTGAGAAAGTGTACACGTCTCCTGCTCTATGGGGACGCTGGGTAGAGAGTGCCGTAGGGGCGCATATCCTCAATGCCGCCGAGGAACAGGACTATAAGGTTTATTATTGGCGGGAGCGGGATGACGAAGTCGACTTTGTCATCGACAGCCGCCGCCGTTGTGTCGCGGTAGAGGTAAAGAGCGGCAGCCGGACTGCCGGCCGCGGCCTCTCGAAGTTTACTGCCGCCTTCCACCCTGTTCATTCGCTCGTCGTAGGTACCGGAGGAGTGCCGCTTGAGGAGTTCCTGTCCTGGGATTTGAGTGCATTGTTTGAATAGTATATTATCTTTGGTCTGTAATCTGCTTGTAATCCTGGATGCTGTCGGCGCTGCGGCGGACGTTGACTTTCTTTCCTCCGGAGAAGTTCCATGTGATCGTGAGTTCGGCGCGTGTCTCCTTGGTCCTGTTCCATACGGACTGCATGTAGACGGGTGTCTCTATGATGGTCCTGCGTCCGTAGCGCCATAGGGTGAAGTCAAGGCGCAGCTCGAGGCGGTCGTCGAGGAATGTCTTGTAGAGGGAGCCGTTGACCTGGGCTACTGGTTTCCAGAGGGCGTCGAGCATGCGGCTCTCGGGCTCGTAGTAGGCGTTGAGGGTGCCTCCGAAGGTGGGGGAGAAGGAGAAGTTGTTGCTGAGGGAGAATTTCCACATGGCCTGGTTGCTGACCGTGTACCGGCTGGTCTTGGCGTACTGCAGCAGCAGGCTCACCATGGGCTTGACGGTCCACCACTTGAAGGGCTTGAGGTTGCCCTCTACTCCGAATACTGCGAGGGAGTTGTATTTTCCGTTCTCCGGCATGTTGTAGCTGACGTCGGGCTGTTCCGGGTCTACGTATGTCATGTAGATGATGGGGTTGCTGAGGTGGATGTATCCGGCCATGACGGTCAGTTTGTTGAAGAATCCGGCCATGAGCATGACCTCGTCCTGTGTCTCGGGCACGAGCTCGGGATTTCCGACCACGTAGGAGTGGGGGGAGGAATACTGCCTGAATGAGGATATGGCGCTGTACGGCAGGTCGTTCATCGTGCGCTTGTACTGGAGGGCTATCGTATGCCCTTTCTGAGGATTGATCAGGTACATGAGGCTGGCCATGGGCAGGATGCCCCATTGCAGGTTGCGGTTGTGCACGGATTCCGCCGTCACGTCCATCCAGTTGATCTGGGCCCGGAGTCCGGCCTCGTAGCTGAAGTTCTTGACGGAACCGGAGTACTCGGCGAATACGGCCGGCTGCCATCCGGTCATGACCGTGTGCAGTCCTGCGGGTTGCATCTGTGTGGTGGAGAGGTCGCGGAAATGGACGTACTGGACGTCGGCTCCTGCGGAGATCATGCCCTTGCCTGCGGGATAGTTGAGGGTAGGGCGCACGCGCACCATGTCCGTGGTCTGGAAGGTGTGGCCGTGGTCTTCCTCAGGCCCTCCTTCAGGGGTGAGGAACTGGTCCACGGTGTTGTTGGTGCGGAGGTAGTCGGCGGTGACGGCCAGCTTGCCGCCCTTGTCGTTGATGTTCCAGGTGTAGTTGAACACTCCCTGATACTTATCGGTGCGGGAGGGGGCGTAGAGCTGCGAGGTGCTGTCGGAGTCGGTGTAGAAAGTATTGGTATATGGGCTGTTGCGATAGGTGTGGATGTAGCCGGAGACTCCGAGGGAGTGGCTAGGGTTTATCTCGTATGAGAGATTGAGCCTGTCGGAGAGGTATCCTCCCCAGCTGCGGTACTCCTCCCTGGAGAGGATGTCGGAGCCGGTTTCCTTGAAGAGGTATTCGCTCTCATTGTCGCTGAAGTAGCGTTGCCTTACGTATGCGAGGGTGTTGTAGATGCTGAGGTTGCCGGTCCTGGCCCTGAAGATGTTGCGGGCGGACTCACCTCCGTAGCCGTACATGTTGGCGCCCGCTGAGGCCTGCAGGTAGCCGGAGAATCCTCCGTCGGCCTGTTTTTTCAGCTTTATCCGTATGACTCCTCCCTGGGCGTCGGCGGCCTCCTCCACTCCGCTCATGTAATCGATGTCGACGGACTCTATCTGCGAGGCCTGGAGGGCCTTGAGTTCGGAGTAGTCCTGGATCTTGATGCCGTCGATATATATGGCGTGTGTGGTGCGCGAGAGTATCTGTACGGACTCGTCATCGGTGCTGACTCCGGGGAGGAACGAGAGCATCTCGGTGGCCTGGCGTCCTTTGGCGATGGGGTCGTTGCGGAGGTTGATGTGGTAGCCGTTGGGCCTGTGCTCGACCCTGTGCGCCACGACTACGGCCTCCTCAAGCATCTGCACGTCGTCTGCGAGGACGATGTCCCCGAGGTCGGTGGACGTTCCGCAAACTTGCTCGTGTGGCAGGTAGCCGATGAATGATACCGTGAGCAGGTAGCTGCTGCCCTCGGGAGCGCTGAGAGAGAAGCCTCCGTCGTCTCCTGTCATGCTTCCGGCCACGACGGCCGAGTCGGGCAGGCTGCGGAGCACTACCGATGCGAACGGCACGGGTTCCTGGCGGGTGTCGGTCACCTTTCCGGTGACGGTGATGTTCTGAGCTGCGGCGGGTATTGCGGTCAGGAGTATCATGAGGGCGATGGATGTGATGAACGTTTTCATGGCTTTCTGTTTTTCTTCTGGTGCAAAGGTCGCCACTGCCGGAGGTGCGGGCAAGACACAAAAGTGTCTATGTGCTGATTAAGAGTGATTTCGACACTTTAGTGTGAAAAATATTTGCATGATTGTATCTTAATAGTTACATTCGTGGAAACGGATTTCTATGAAATGCGGGGTTCAGTGGGGAATAATGAGTATAGAACGGTGTTGTTCGCTGTGGATAATGAAAATATTATCCTGTCAACGAGAATATACGTGCTCAATGCTTTCAAAAAGAAGTCCAAACAGGATTA
The DNA here is from genome assembly GCA_944326235.1 of uncultured Bacteroidales bacterium. GTDB lineage: Bacteria > Bacteroidota > Bacteroidia > Bacteroidales > UBA932 > Coprenecus. Next base: position 32,454 of record CALVDH010000026.1, read on the forward strand.
TAAGAAACAGATAGAAAAGGCATATACGATATTAAACCGGATAAGATAATGACAGAATTTGACATAAATAAATTGGAAGGGCTGCATACAGCGAGTGAACTGCTGGATAAAAAGTATGGCAGAAAAGGGACTGAGTCAAGGGATGAGTTTGACGGAAAGGCGCGTGCCTGGTACTATGGCGAGATTCTGCGTAAAACATTCAGATTTATAACTGTCGGAGAGAATCTTGGAACCCGCAAGTTAGGCGAGGAGACAAGAAATAAACTGCTGCCTCTGCTTCTCGGCGAAGGGCAGGTAGTTCTGGATTTTGAGGGGGTGAATGTCGTGTCCAATTCATTTGCAGATGAATGTCTTGCAAAACTGTTGCTTATCATGCCGTTGGAGGAATTGAAGAAAAAGACGACTTTTCGCGGGCTGAATGACTTTGCGCGGAAGAATATCTCAGTTGCTTTTAAGAGAAGGTATCAGGCATTGAACAGCGAAAAAAGGAACGAGTTCGCCAGTGAGGAACAATGAGTTTTCTGTCTCCGTATCATCTCATGTTGGCGCCCGCAGAGGCCTGCAGGTAGCCGGAGAATCTTTTCAAGCAGTTCCCGGTCATGTGATATGGCACGAATGATAAAGGGGAGAAATAAAAAATTATTAAAGCGCATTTATCGCTTTTTCGAAAACATTCTGGAAATCCTCCGTCCTGTCGGCTCCGAGATAAACACCTATGATATTTTTACATGGATTGACGTATAGAACCTGCCCGTATAGCCCGAAAGCCCAATGGCCGCCTTGGTGAAGAATAGCTCTCGCCCTGTCATCTTCCTGCCGTTGCCAGCCACAATAGGTTACATTCTCAGGCAGATTGTGCGGGTCCTGATAGTAAGCCTTAAGACTATCTGTATCTGAGAAGCTCTTCTCTCCCATAATACCCCAATACCAGGAATATGAATAAGTATATCTACGCTTTTCACCGCTGACATGTGTGCTTAATGAACGTGCCGTGAAAGCAGAATCAATAATTTGCGTTCCGTTCCAATTGCCAGCATTCAGATACAGACGTCCGATTTTTGCCAAATCCCTCACATTGCTTGTAAGGCCGGCATAGCTTTTTGCCACCCCATGTTTTCTGCTGTCCAGTCCGATAAGTGCATTTTTCTCCATCCCTAACGGTTGCCATACCTTTTCGGAAAGATATTGTGCATACGGCATGCCTGTAGCCCTTTCTATTATGATTCCCAAAATCTGGGCTGTCATTGAATCATAATGGTAGTATTCACCGGGTTTATGGGAGAACTTCATGTTCTTGACAACTTTCATCGCATCGTTGCCCATATACAGATGTGCCATTTTTGAAAAAGGATTCCAGCTGTAGTTCTCTTTAAACTTCAAGCCGGCTGTCATATCAAGAAGGTGCTCTATCCTTAACGAATCAAATAAAGGGTCTTTCTTTTGAAGTTCAGGTATATAATCAGTGACCGGATCGTTCAGACTCTTGATATATCCTTCTTTGAGCGCAATGCCGCAAAGCATTGATGTTATGGTCTTGGTTACAGAGAAGATACATGATTGGCTATCCTTGTTCCAGCCACCGTAATAGTGCTCGAAAACTATCGTATCATTTCTGATGATAAGTGCAGCTGCCGGCTTACCGCAACTCTCCATTGATTCCGGGATACTCATCCTGCATACGGAATCCAGACGGGCCAGATAAAAATTCAGTTTCATTGTGTCCAGCACCCTTTCCGTTTCAGGCAGTTCGGGAAAAGTGAAAGTCCGAGGACCTCTGTACACTGTATCTTGTTCAAACACCGTGTAATCATCGACTGCCGCATTACCGTATTTGATTCCCTTATATACAATACATGAATCCAATGACATTATGCAAGCCAGTATAGCAAACGCTTGTATGAGTTTTCTCATTTCTGTTTTTCTTTTGGTGCAAAGGTCGCCACTGCCGGCGGCGCAGGCAAGACACAAAAGTGTTTATGTGTTGAGTGTATGTGATTTCGACACTTTAGTGTGTAATTGACTAAGGCCTGATGAAAAATACTTTTGTGTCTTTTTTATTTTAAATATTTGGTTAATGGGGGGGATATTATTTGTAATGTAACGTGAGTTCGAGATAATTTAGAATAGGACCAGTTGTCCGTCATTGATAAAAGTGACGTCCACCGATGGCTTTTT
>CALVDH010000027.1 GCA_944326235.1 uncultured Bacteroidales bacterium
AGGATGAATTTCTGCTTGATGCCCCAGATGTCGGGGAGGGTGGTCATGAAGGAACTGTCGACCATGTACCATTTCTCCCTGTCGTTCTGCTGCTTGACTCCGAGGATGGAGAATATGGTGGCTCCGCTCTCGCCGACGGTGTAGGAACCGAACTCGGTGAAGATGTTGGGCTCGGTGACTCCGCGGGAGTTGCAGATGCTCTTGATCTGGGCCACTACCTCCTCTATCATGTACTCGTAGTCATAGTCCATGCCGAGGGAGTTCTTGATCGGCAGTCCGCCTCCGATGTTCAGGGAGTCGAGGGTAGGGCAGACGGCCTTGAGGTTGCAGTAGACGTTGACGCACTTGCCCAGCTCGTTCCAGTAGTAGGCGTTGTCCCTGATGCCGGTGTTGATGAAGAAGTGCAGCATCTTGAGGCTGAATTTCTTGTTCTGGCTGAGCTTTTCCTGGTAGAAGGGCATGATGTCCTTGTAGCGGATGCCCAGGCGGGAGGTGTAGAACTCGAACTTGGGCTCCTCCTCGGCCGCGATGCGGATACCGATGCGGGTGGGCTCGTTGATCACGGCGTCGAGCTGGTCGAGCTCGGGCATATTGTCCAGGATGGGTATGGTGTTGTGCCAGCCGTCGTTGATGAACTGGGCTATGTTGGCGATGTAGGTGTCTTTCTTGTAACCGTTGCAGATGATGTAGAGGTCCTTGTCCACGATTTTACTGTCATACAGCGACTCGATCAGATTGAAGTCGAAGGCCGATGAGGTCTCGATGTGGATGTCGTTCTTCAGGGCCTCCTCGAGCACGAAAGAGAAGTGCGAGCTCTTGGTACAGTAGCAGTAGTGGTAGTCGCCCTGGTAGTCGACCTTTGCCATGGCCACGTTGAACATTCTCTTGGCCCGCTGTATCTGGGAGGATATTTTGGGCAGATACGATATCTTCAGCGGGGTGCCGTACTGCTCGATGACGTCCATCATAGGGATGTCGTGAAAATAAAGAGCCCCGTCTTCTACGCGGAATTCGTCCTGCGGAAACTCGAAGGACTGCTCGACCAGATCGATGTACTTGTTCTTCATACTCGGTAATCCAATTAAGTTACATTGTTGTTCTTCGGAGGCATCCGGCTCACCCGGATTTTTTCCGGATGCAAATATATCCAAGTATTTTGATTTACATATAAAAATTATAAATTTGCATAAATTAATTTTAATGCGTCCCGAAAGAATCCGATATATCCGCCTTGCCTGCATTACGGTGTTACTGGTCAGCCTTCTGGCCTCATGCAGCACTACCCGGATTCTGTCGGAGGACCAGACGAGGCTCAAGAGCAATGTCGTAACAGTGGTCAACCGCAAGGACTATCCGGATTTTCAGGACCCGACTCTTGACAACTACGTCCGTCAGAAAGCCAATACCTATTTTATAAAGACCCGCCGCGGAGGATGGAACCCTTTCCTGTATGTCGCCAACTGGACCAACGGCAAGGGCAAAGGCTGGGACAAGTTCGTTACAAAGCTGGGGCAGGCGCCCGTGGTATTCGATCCGGCGCTCATGCTGGACAGCCGGGACAATATCATAACCCACCTCAAGTATATCGGCTACTACGGCTCGACCGTGCAGACACTGGCCGAGATACGCAACCAGCAGACCACCGTGGACTACCGCGTGAGGCTGGGACGGCAGTATCCCATCAGGGAGATATCCTACGAGGTGGATGATCCTGTTCTGGCTGAGGAGATATACAGGGACACCGTCAATTCGTTGATAAAGGTGGGTGTCCCCCTGTCGGAATCCCTTCTGGAGAGGGAGTCGGAGAGATCCGAGGCGTATCTGAGGGACAGGGGGTATTACGAGTTCTCCAAGAATTTCTATTTCTTTGCCGCCGATACGGTCTCTGTTCCGGGTTCGGCCCTGCTGAGGGTATCGGTGAGGAATTATCCCAGGGGAGGCCGTCCGGAGGACGCGGTCCGGCACCGCAGGTTCTATTTCGGCAAGGTGTCGGTGTATCCGGTATCGGACAATATCCGTTACAGGGCCTCGATATCCAAGAAGATACCCCAGATTCTTGATACCGTCAAGTATGAGAACCTCACTATTCTCTACGACAGGAAGCGGAAGATCCGGCCGTCCATTCTCTACAAGATGAACCGTATAGAACCGGGTGATGTCTACAGCTCCAGCATAGTCAACAGCACCTACCAGAGGATGTCCAACCTGCGTATCTACAGCAGTGTAAGCGTGGAACTTACCAAGACCGACACCAATGTCGTGGACTGCAGCATCCGTCTGATTCCCTCCAAGGCCCACGGCTATAAGGTGAACCTGGAGGCGTCCACCAACTCCACCGGCCTGATAGGTATATCTCCCACAGTCTCGTATTACAACCGCAACATATTCAAGGGAGGGGAGTGGCTGTCCCTTTCGGTCTCCGGCAATTTCCAGTTCTCCGTCCGCGACGATACCAGGGCCACCGAGTTCGGAACGAATGCCGGCCTGAGCTTCCCTACCTTCGTATTTCTGCCTGACAGGATGTTCAAGAACATCATTCCCCGCACCGACGTGGAGCTGTCCTACAACTACCAGCGCCGTCCCGAGTACACCCGCAACATGATCGGAGCCAATTTCGGATGGAGCTGGAGCAGTCAGTCGAACAAGTATTATTTCAGGGTAGTGCCCCTGCAGATCAATATAGTCAATCTGCCTGTGTACAGCAACGCATTCATGGAGTCGCTCACCAACCCGTTTGTCCGCGAGGCCTACAAGAACCACTTCGAGTTCGGTCTCGGTTTCGACGTGCAGTACAGCAGCGACCCCAATGTCAATCCCGCCAACTCCTTCTTCAAGGCAGACCTCCAGGTAGACGTAGCCGGCAACCTGCTCTCGGCGTTCAACCGCTTCATGCCGGTGGACAGTTCCGGATTCCGGACCATCTGGAATTCTCCCTATTCGCAGTTCGCAAGGGCTGAGCTGTCACTGGCCTATACCTGGAAGTTCGGCCGGGACAATAAGCAGGCCGTGGCTGTAAGGGGCCTGGGAGGTCTGGGCTACGCATACGGCAACTCGGCCAAGATGCCTTTCGAGCGTCTGTTCTGGGCCGGCGGCTCGAACAGTCTCAGGGGCTGGACGGCCCGTAGTGTGGGACCGGGATCCTCTCAGATGGACGAGACATTCTCCATTCCCAACCAGACGGGTGATATGCGACTGGAGGCCAATATAGAGTACAGATTTCCCCTTTTCTCCATATTCCGGGGAGCGGTCTTCGCGGACTGGGGCAATGTCTGGAACCTCTCGCGCACCGGCGACCATGAGTCCATGGAGGGCGGCAGCACGGAGGATCAGACGGCCGAGGAGCTGTCTTATTTTTCCTGGAAAAATATGCTGCGGACCTCAGCATTCAGCGCCGGAGCCGGCCTGCGCCTGGACCTCAATTTCGTAGTGGTGAGGTTCGATGTCGGAATCAAGCTGTATGATCCTGCGGCTCAGCAGTGGCCCAATATCAGGACTTGGTTCCGCAGGGGAGGGTATGCCTTCCAGTTCGGTATCGGCTATCCTTTCTAGTGGTTGTATTTTGGCCAGAGGCGGTCCATACGGGCTCGTATCTCATTCTCCCTGGCGTTGTTGCCAGGTTCGTAGAATTTTGTTCCGCTCAAGTTCTCAGGGAGAAATTCCTGGTCGGTGAAGTTGCCCTCGTAGTCGTGGGCGTAGCGGTATCCCTCGTGGTAGCCCAGGTCCTTCATCAGTTTGGTGGGGGCATTCCGCAGGTGCAGGGGGACGGGGGAGTTGTCACCGCTGTTGACCAGGCCCAGGGCGGCGTCTATGGCCATGTAGGCAGAGTTGCTCTTGGAGCAGGTGGCCAGGTATATGGCGCACTCCGAGAGGATGATGCGGGCCTCGGGCATGCCTATCTTGTGGACGGCGTCGAAGGTGGACTGGGCGAGGAGCAGGGCGTTGGGGTTGGCCAGGCCTATGTCCTCGGAGGCCAGTATGACCATTCTCCGGGCAATGAAGAGGGGATCCTCGCCTCCGGCCAGCATACGGGCCATCCAGTAGACGGCTCCGTTCGGGTCCGAGCCGCGTATGCTCTTGATGAAGGCTGAGATGATGTCGTAGTGCATCTCTCCGTTCTTGTCGTAGACGGTGATGTTCTCCTGCAGGCGGTCGGCCACTGTGGCGTCGTCGATGATTACAGGTGTGTCAGGAGGAAATGAATTGACGACTATCTCGAAGATATTAAGCAGCTTACGGGCATCACCGCCGGAGAAGCGGAACAGGGCTGTCCGCTCGCGGACCTCGATACTGCGCGAACTCAAGTAGGCGTCCTGGGTCAGGGCTCTGTCCAGCAGTTGTTCCAGGTCCTTGACTTCCAGTGATTTCATCACGAAGACCTGACATCGGGAGAGCAGCGGGGTGATGACCTCGAAGGAGGGATTCTCCGTAGTGGCTCCGATGAGGGTTACGGTACCGGTTTCCACAGCGCCCAGGAGCGCATCCTGCTGGGATTTGGAGAAACGGTGGATCTCGTCGATGAAGAGTATCGGGGAGCCTTTGGCGAAGATGGAGTTGTCCTTGGCCCGGGCGAACACGTCGCGCAGGTCCTTGACGCCTGAGTTTATGGCCGACAGTGTGTAGAAATCCCGGTGCAGTTCCCGCGAGACGATGTGCGCCAGGGTAGTCTTGCCGACGCCGGGAGGTCCCCAGAGGATGAAGGAGGAGATGTTGCCTGACTCGATCATCTTCCGCAGCACGGCTCCGGGACCCACCAGATGTTCCTGGCCGACGAACTCCGCGAGGGAATTCGGGCGCATGCGCTCGGGAAGTGGAATTGTGGGAGCGGACTGGACTGCGGCGGAGGACCTATTTAACATAATATAAATTGTGTTAGAACAGTTGCTGCTCTATGGACTGCAGCAGCTTGAGCTGTGCCCGCGTGCGCACCAGGTTGTGCTCCGGGTATTTGATCTTGTAGTAATGGTCGCCGTCTATGTAGTCCATCAGGAATCTCAGCGCCTGCTCGTATGTGATGTACCTTGCAGAGAACGGCAGATATTTCCGCTCAATGTCAGTCAGGAAACTTCCGGCCTCGGACAGATATCCGCGCTCGAAGGCATCGTACATCTCCCGGCTCATGGATACGCGGCTCAGGTCCGGATCATCCTCGGCGCCGGTGTTGGTGTACGAGCGGATCGAGTCTCCGAAGTCATACAGGCACGGGGCCTTGAGCACAGTGTCCAGGTCCAGTACGCACAGCACGTTGCCGTCATGGTCGAACAGCATGTTGGCTATCTTGGTGTCATTGTGAGTGACTCTCAGCGGTATCTCTCCGGTCTCTATCAGCTTGTAGAAATCCAGCATCTCAGACCTGCGGGACTCTATTTCCGCTATGAGTTCCCGTACGGACTCAGCCCTGTGCTCAGGATCCCTGGCCAGGGTCTCGTCCCACTGTCCGTAACGGAACCTGATGTTGTGGAATCCGGGCAGTGTGTCCACCAGCGGCTGGTCAAAATCCGAGAGCATGGCCTGGAACCGGCCTATGCCGCGGCCGCCGCACTCAGCCAGCAAAGGCGTGTCTGCTTTATCGTAACTTACGGAGTCTTCGATGAATACGGTAACGCACCAATACTCTCCGTCGTGTACGTGGTAGAGTTTCCCGTCGACTGCCGGAACTACTGTAAGGGACTCCCTCATGGGATCACCTCCGGCGGCTGCGATTTTCTTCTTGAGGTGTGAGGTGATAGCCTGGATATTGCTCATCATTCCAGGTATGTCCTTGAAAATGTTGGTGTTCTTCCTTTGAAGAATGTACCTCGGCGCATCACCTTCGGTCTCGATGGTGAATGTGTCGTTGATAAATCCGTCTCCGAGGGTCCTGACCTGAGCCGGAACGCCTTCAAGCTGGAATTGCCGGGCAATCTCCAGCAGCTGCTCACCTGTTTTTGCCATGGTTGTTGAATATGTCTTTTAATTCTGTAGTCTCAGTAAAGTTCCTGCGTTGGGGGCGATGGCCACCTCTACAGGAGTGGTTGAATTGAGGTATTCGGTCTCGTCTATTCCGAAGTATTCAAATGCGTGCCCGGGTATATTGACCTTTATGACGGCTTTCTCGTCCGAGAAGTTGGCGGCGCACAGGAATATCTTGCGGCCGTAGCGTCTGAGGAATACGAAATGACGGTCGGGGTTGAAATATTCTGACCCGGGGTTGGCATACTCCAGGTCGAAGGTATCTCCCCTCCGGATAGCCGGTTCAGTGGTCTTGCTCAAGAATTCCATGTAGATGTCCCGCAGTGCGGATGCCTCGTGGTCGAGGAACTTGCCTGCGTCTCCGGCCCTGAGTCCGCGCAGCCAGGACCTCATCCTGGGCAGCGAGCAGAAATCGAAGATCGAAGTCTTCTCAGGTCCCTCACCCAGTTCCTGCCCGAAGTAGAGCATGAACGGAGCCGTGTTGAAATACAGGGATACGAACAGGGCTGCCAGGCCTCTGAAAGGATCGCCTGCGAAATCCGGCGAACTTATCCGGTCCTCGTCGTGGTTTTCCAGGAACTTGAGCATGCGGTCCTGGTACCTGCCCTGTTTCTGCCATTCGGCCGTCAGACTGGATGCCGGTGCTTCTCCCCTTACTATCTTCTTGAGAGTGTCGTAGAAACCGGTCTTGTCGTAGAGGTAGTCGAAACCGCCCTCGTCGAAGAGCGCGGAGTAATTTTCCGGCTGATATGCCTCTCCGATGAATATGAGTTTGGGATACTGTTTCTTGACAGATGCGATACACCATTTCCAGAACTCGACGGGAACCAGCTCCACCATGTCGCAGCGGAATCCCCCTACCCCTTTGGAAGCCCAGAACAGCAGGATATTCCTCATCTTCTCCCAGGTGTCACGGCAGCTGTAGTCCAGCTTGACCGTGTCGCTCCAGTCCCAGTCGTGAATCCTTCCGGGGCAGTAGTTCTGCTCCCCGAAGTCTTCTACTGCGCTGTGATAATCGGGTGAAACGTGGTTGGGCACAAAGTCGATTATGGGGGTCAGGCCGGAATCCACTGTGCGGGCGATCATCGCCTCGAACTCTTTCATGCGGCCGGCTTCCCTCGATGCCAGATACGGATTGACATCATAGTAGTCGGTTATGGCGAACGGGGAGCCGGCTCCGCCCTTGACTCCGGTGCCTCCGGCGGTGGCGTGACGGATGATTCCCGTGTACCATACATGAGTGACATTGAGCCTGCGGAGCTCCTCCAGGACCGATACCGTGATGTCCTTGAACTTCCCGGAACCGTTTTCCTGGAGGCTGCCTCCCGGCCTGTTGACGCTGTGGGCATTGGCGAATACCCTGAGCAGCATCTGATATACTATGAACTTACCCTTCATTATTTCTCAGGGCGTTCCCAGTTCAGTATCCTGTAGAAATCGTACTCCTCGGGATTGGCCACATACTTGCGGGCGGCCTCATAGTCCTCGGGTCCGATATAGTGGAGCATGTATTTCACTATGTTCTGTACCTGCTCGCGTGAGATGTCCACGCAGCGGGGAGGAATCTTGCCAGTGGCGGGATCCTGGAGGTCCTTGAGATACAGGGGGGTGATGTCGCCTGCGCGGTCCACGTACACCATGCACCCGGTCTCGCCGGACTCGAAGAGCTTCCATACGCCGTAGGCCATCTGGGAGCAGTAGGTGATGTCGTAGGATACGGGGTTGTTGCAGCGTACGTCGTAGCCGATCTCAATGGGACGTATCTTGGCCTTGAGCCCGAGTTCTTCGAGTTTCTTCTCGAGGACAGTGCAGAAAATCTGTGCCTTGGATACCTTGCCGAGTTCAGGATGACCGTGCTCGTCATAGGAGAAAGTCACTCCGGTGGCCTTGAGATCCTCGGCACTGAGTTCGTAGAAGATACCCTCCGATACGATCACGCCGCCGTAGGTGATGCCCATGATCTTGCGCTTGATGATGGCGGATACTGCCAGGCGGACGATCTTGTCGATGGTGGCGTTGGTCTTGTTGAACATCTCGGGGATGACCAGCATGGGATAGTGGCATGAGGATGCGATACCCAGGGCAAGATGGCCTGCGGAGCGTCCCATGGCCGATACGAGGAACCAGGTGCCGCTGGTGCGGGCGTCCTCATAGACGATGGTGGCCACGCGGGTGCCCTCGGACTTGGCCGACTCGTAGCCGAAAGTGGGCTGGTTGTCGGGCAGCGGAAGGTCATTGTCGATGGTCTTGGGTACGTGGATGTTCTGGATGTGGATATCGTGGGAGAGCAGATACTTGGTCAGTCTGTTTGCGGTGGAGGCGGTGTCATCTCCGCCGATGGTGACCAGAAGCTTGATGTTGTTGTCAGTGAAGAACTTGAGGTTGAAATGATGCTCGAGGTCGTCATCAGTAGGCTTGAAACGGCTCATCATCAGATAGGAACCGCCGCGGTTGTAGATGTTGTCGGCCAGGAAGAAGTCGATGTCGATATGGCTGGGGTTCTCGCTGAAAAGGCCCTTGTAGCCCTCATGCAGACCGATGACCCTGTACCCCTTGGCCAGGAAAGTCTTGGCGATAGTTCCTATTACTGTGTTGATTCCGGGAGCAGGACCACCTCCTGCTAAAATTACTATTGACGCTTTCATATCAGTATGAATTGATTTTTATATATCCGTGCAAATTTACAATTTATTATTGAAACAGGCCAACATTTTAGTATATTTGTCCCTATTAATATCCGGATCTATGGGAAATAAAGAGATAACGAAAAAACAGGCCCAGGAAAGAGCCGAATTCCTCCGCCAGGAGCTCAACCGGCACAACTACAGGTATTACGTGCTCAACGATCCCGAGATATCGGATTTCGAATACGACGTCATGATGATGGAGCTGGCCTCCATCGAGAAGATGTATCCGGAGCTGACCACGCCTGACTCTCCCACCATGAAAGTAGGCAGCGACATAGCCGGCAGGACGCCGGGTGCCAGGGAGTTCCGTCAGTACCGCCACCGCTGGCCCATGCTTTCGCTGGGAAACACCTATAATATAGAGGAACTGCAGGACTTCGACCGGAGGGTCCGGGAGGCCGCCGGTGAGAAGTTCGCCTACAGCTGCGAGCTGAAGTTCGACGGCACTGCCATCTGCCTCAGTTATTCCAGGGGACAGCTCGTTAGAGCCCTCACGCGGGGGGACGGAACCGTAGGAGACGACGTTACCGAGAATGTCCGGACCATCCCTTCCATTCCGACCGATATCGGGGACGTGCCGTGGGACTTTGAGATAAGGGGCGAGATCTACATGCCCTTCGCATCCTTCAACTCCCTGAACGAGGAACGCGCGGATATCGGGGACACTCCATTTGCCAACCCCCGCAACGCCGCCGCCGGCTCCCTCAAGACCCTCGACCCGGAGGAGGTGCGCCGCCGCGGCCTGGAGTGCGTCCTTTATCATATCATAGGAGACAATCTTCCTTTCAAATACCATTCGGAGGCCCTGCAGTGGGCTGCCGCTCACCATTTTCCCATATCGGAGTATTCCAGACTCTGCTTAGACATGGACCAGGTGCGGGAGTATATCCGGGAATGGGACACCCGCCGCAAGGACCTGCCGTTCGCAACGGACGGCATCGTCATAAAAGTGGACGACCTGGCCCTGCAGGCCCGTCTGGGCTATACGGCCAAGTCCCCCCGCTGGGCCACGGCCTATAAGTTCAAGCCCGAGCAGGCCCTCACCCCCCTCCTTTCCATTGACTATCAGGTCGGACGTACCGGAGCCATAACCCCGGTGGCCAATCTGGAGCCGGTCGCCCTCTCCGGCACCACCGTCAAGCGGGCATCCCTCCACAACGCCGACCAGCTGGAGCAGCTGGACATCCATATCGGAGACTGGGTCTATGTGGAGAAAGGCGGGGAGATCATCCCCAAGATTACCGGAGTGGAGCTTTCGAAGCGGCCAGAGGGCGCTCCCCTGCCCCATTTCCCCACCCATTGTCCCGACTGCGGCTCCCTTCTGGTCAAGGACGAGAGCGAGGCCCGGCACTACTGTCTCAACGAGGCATGCCCGACGAGGGTCAAGGGTGCCTTCCTGCATTTTATCTCCCGTAAGGCCATGAATATCAATGCCGGTGAGGCTACCATCGACCAGCTCTACGACAAGGGGTATATCCGGGAACTGCCGGACCTCTACCGGCTGGACATGGAAAAGCTCCTGACCCTGGACGGCTGGAAGGAAAAATCCGCCGGCAACTTCCTGGACAGCATAGAGGCTTCCAAGCGGGTGCCCTTCGGTAGGATGCTGTTTGCCTTGGGCATCAGGCATATAGGCGAGACTACCGCCAAGACCCTCGCAGCCCGTTTCAGGGATATCGGGGCGATGGAGAAAGCCTCGCGGGAGGAGTTCCTGGATGTGGAGGACATCGGGGATGTGATAGCGGACTCTCTGGTGGAGTATTTTGAAAATGAGGGTCATAGAAGAATTATACAGGAACTCCGGGATTTCGGCCTGCAATTTGCAGACAACTCCGCTGCCTCCCGCCTGTCGGACCGTCTCGCCGGCAGTACGGTCGTGGTTTCGGGCAATTTCTCCCGTCCCAGGGACGAGATGAAGGCCCTGATAGCCGCCCACGGAGGCAAGAACACCGGCTCGGTAAGCGGCAAGACCACTTATCTGCTGGCCGGAGAGAAGGCCGGACCCGAGAAACTGGCGAAGGCTCAGAAACTGGGAGTGAAAGTTATCACCGAAGAAGAATTTTACAGTATTATAAACTCATAAACCTACACAGTATGATTCAGATCAGCAACAAAGTGTTCTACATCGGAACCAATGACAGAAAGAAACACCTGTTCGAGAACAACTGGCCTCTGCCCAACGGAGTGGCCTACAACTCATACATCATCGCCGACGAGCATCCCGCACTGGTGGACACGCTCGAGTACGGCTCGGATCCCGACTACCTCTCCAATATCGATACCGCCCTCGGCGGACGCGACCTGGAGTATCTGGTGGTCAATCACATGGAGCCAGACCATTCCAGCATGATCGGAGAGATTCTCCGCCGCTACCCCAGGGTGAAGGTGGTGGCGAACTGCAAGACCTTCAAGATACTCGAGTCCTACTATCCCCTGCCTGCGGAGAACGTCTATGAGATCAAGGAGGGCGATATCCTCGAGCTGGGCTACCACAAGCTCACTTTCGTGATGGTGCCCTGGGTGCACTGGCCTGAGACTATGGTTACATACGACACTGTGGACCAGATTCTCTTCTCCTGCGACGCCTTCGGTTCGTTCGGAACTCTGGACGGAGGCATCTTCGACGATACGGCCAACTTCGATTTCTACGAGGAAGACATGCTCCGCTACTATTCCAACATCGTGGGCAAGTGGAGCGGCATGGTGCAGAAGGCATTCAAGAAGCTGGAGGGTGTGCCTGTCAGGATTATCTGCCCCTCTCACGGCCTTATATGGCGCAAGGACCCGGGCAAGGTGCTGGCTCTCTACGACAAGTGGAGCAAGTATGAGGCTGAGGACGGTTTCGTAATCGCCTACGCCTCGATGTACGGCAACACGGAGAAGTTCGCCGACGGGATAGCCCGTCAGATATCGGCCCTCGGCGTCAGGGATATCCGCGTATATGACGTCTCCAAGACCCATGTCTCCTATCTGCTGACGGCCATCTGGAAATACAGGGGCCTTGTGCTCGGCAGCTGCGCCTACAACACCGGCATGCACCCGATGATGGCCCTGCTGACCCACGAGATCAGTATATCGGCGCCTCAGAACAAGATCCTCGGTCTCTTCGGAGGCTCGAGCTGGAACGGTGCCGGAGTGAAGGCCCTGAAGGAGTTCGCGGAGAAGGCCAAGATGCCTGTGACCGGCGATCCCGCCGAGTTCCTCGGACGCCCGTTTGCATCAGACTTAGAGAAGACTGCCGCCTTCGCCAAGACCCTCGTGGATGCGATGCGCGGATAACATAAGACGGATCCGGGATTTTTTCCGTGACGGAATCTGGGACATCAATACCTCCGACCTTGGCCGGGTAAAGGCCAAGGTCGTCAGGTATATCAGGATAGTCATACTCACAGCCAAGAATTTCAGCCGTCAGAACGTAGGCCAGCAGGCGGTGGCCCTGAGTTTTTTCACTACCATGGCCTTCGTCCCCTTCCTGGCCGTAGCCTTCGCCATATCCAATTATGCAGGACTGGGAGAATACCTGCGTGAGCTGATATACGACAATTTCGGGCATGACATGATCGTAGACCAGATACTCTCGTTCGCGGACAACATCATCGCCGCGTCGCAGCAGGACATCTACGGAATCATCTCATCCCTGATTTTCCTCTGGATGGTGATCTGGCTGCTCTCGAGGGTCGAGTGGTCCTTCAACCGGATATGGAAGGTGGACCGCAACCGGATACTGTGGAAGAGAGTGCTGGCATATATCCTTACGATGACGGCCTCGCCGTTCATCATCATCGTGTTCCTGTCGGTCTCGCTGACCATTACCGACGGCATCAATACCCTGGGGCTGGAGATTCCCTTCCTGAGTACCTTCAGCACTTTCCTGATATGGCTGGCCTTCTATGTGTTCATGGTGATAGTCCTGGGCGTGATGTATGTCCTTATTCCCAACGCCAGGGTGAGGCTGCTGCCGGCCCTGTCCGCCGCCGCCATCTCGTCCTTGGCTTTTACCATTGTGCAGTACCTTTATCTGGAGACCCAGATGTTTGTATCCCGGATGAATGCGGTTTACGGCGTTTTTGCAGCCATACCCCTTTTCATGGTGTGGCTGAACATAGGATGGTTCATTGTCCTGTTGGGCTCTGAGCTGTCATACGTGTTCCAGAATGTGGACAACTACCCGCTGGAAGACATGAGTTGATAACTTTTAAAAGATTGATATACAATGAATACAGAACTGACTAAAGGCTTTGTCGACTTTATCGACGACAACAGGCTGCAGTCCCTGATACACGATACCAAGGAAGACCCTGCAGTCTATCGGGAAATCCTTAAGAAGTCCCTTTCCAAACAACCCCTGACTGTTGAGGAAACAGCCGCGCTTATAGCAGTGAACTCTCCCGAGGGCCTGCACGAAATCTTCGAGACCGCCAGGGAGCTCAAGCGCTCGGTCTACGGCAACCGTATCGTGCTCTTCGCCCCCCTTTACATCGGCAACTACTGCACCAATGACTGCCAGTACTGCGGATTCCGCCGCTCCCTGCGCACCACCGTGCGCCACACCCTCTCGGACGAGGAACTGGTACGCGAGGTGAAGTCCCTGGAGGACGAGGGCCACAAGAGGCTGATTCTCGTTTACGGCGAGCACGCCAAGTACACTCCGGAGTTCATAGCGCATACTGTAAAAATGACATACGCTACAAAATCCGGCAATGGGGAAATCCGCAGGGTGAATATCAATGCCGCCCCTCTGGACATCGAGGGCTACAAGGTGGTAAAGGCCGCCGGCATCGGTACATTCCAGGTATTCCAGGAGACCTATCATAAGGAAACATACGCCAAATATCATCCGTACAATACCCAGAAGAGCAACTATCTCTGGAGGCTGAACGCCATGGACCGTGCCTTCGAGGGCGGTATCGACGACATGGGTATCGGTGCCCTGTTCGGACTGTACGACTGGAGATTCGAGGTGCTCGGACTGGTGTCCCATGCAATACATCTGCAGGAGACATACGGTGTCGGCCCCCATACCATCAGTTTCCCGAGGATACAGCCGGCCAACGGACTTGAGCTCGATCTGCCGTATAAAGTATCTGACCAGGACTTTAAGAAACTGGTGGCAATCCTCAGGCTTGCAGTGCCTTATACCGGCCTTATCATGACCGCCCGCGAGTCCAAGGCCATCCGCGACGAGGTGATGGAGTTCGGCGTATCCCAGATCGATGCCGGCACCAAGCTGGAGATAGGAGGCTACAACAAGGAGCGCAAGGGCGTCGAGCAGGCCATCGACGAGGAGCAGTTCCAGGTGGGCGATACCCGCAGTCTGGACGAGGTGATCCGCTGGCTGCTTACCCGCGACTACATACCCAGTTTCTGTACGGCCTGCTACCGTGTCGGCCGTACCGGAGAGCATTTCATGGAGTTCGCCATACCGGGATTCATCAAGCGCTTCTGCACCCGCAACGCCCTTCTGACCCTGGCGGAGTATCTTGAGGACTATTCTTCCGACCTTACTAAGGAGGAGGGATACAAGCTCATTGACAGGGAGCTGGCTAAGATGCCGGAGGGAGACGAGAAGAATTCGCTGAAAGAGCGTCTCCAAAAAATCCGCAAAGACGGTACCCGGGACATCTTGTATTAGTT
This sequence comes from uncultured Bacteroidales bacterium, assembly GCA_944326235.1. Lineage (GTDB taxonomy): Bacteria > Bacteroidota > Bacteroidia > Bacteroidales > UBA932 > Coprenecus. The sequence continues at coordinate 14,271 of CALVDH010000027.1, forward strand.
TTTTGATTAATTTTGCAGAATGGATTTTACAAAAAGCGACTACGACCTGATTAATAAGGAATTCGAGGAGCTCCGCCTGGCTGCTCTCAAGCGGTGTGCCTCGCAGGAGGAATACGACGGTGTCCTCAAGGCATTTGAGTTTGCAAACGAGGCTCACAAGGGTGTCCGGCGCCGGTCCGGAGAGCCGTACATCCTCCATCCTATAGCCGTGGCCAAGATCGTGGTGAACGAGATAGGCCTGGGCTACAAGTCGATCGTAGCCGCCCTTCTGCACGACGTGGTGGAGGATACGGACTATACCGTGGACGACATCAAGCGGCTTTTCGGTGAGAAGATAGCCTCCCTGGTCGACGGCCTGACCAAGATCAAGGCGGCCATGGATACCGACGGCGGGGGGAATCTTCAGGCCGAGAATTTCAAGCGCATCATCCTGACTCTCAACGACGATGTCCGGGTAGTGCTCATCAAGCTGGCGGACCGCCTGCACAACATCCGCACCATCGACTCCATGCCCGACTACAAGAAGGACAAGATCCTGAGCGAGACCATGTACATCTTCGTGCCGCTGGCCCACCGCCTGGGACTGTACAACATCAAGTCGGAGATGGAGAATATCTGGCTGCGTACCCGTGATCCCAAACTCTACAATGATATCGTGTCCCGCATAGACGGAGTCATCAAGGAGAAGGGCGAGGCTATGGACAAGTTCATCAAGCCCGTGGCCGATGCGCTGGAGAACGCCGGCTATCAGTTCGAGATAACCAAGCGGACCAAGACCCCCTACTCCGTCTGGCACAAGATGCAGCAGAAACACGTGGAGTTCGAGGACATCTACGATATCTACGGTATCCGTATCATCTTCACTCCCAAGCCGGACGAGGACGAGCGTACCCAGTGCTGGTATATCTATTCTCTCGTGTCCGGCATCTATGCCTCCAAGACTGACCGCATCAGGGACTGGGTGACCAGGCCCAAGAGCAACGGCTACGAGGCCCTGCACTGCACCGTCATGAGCAACGGCGGCGGCTGGGTGGAGGTTCAGATCCGCAGCGAGAGGATGAACGAGATCGCGGAGAAAGGTATCGCCGCGCACTGGAGCTACAAGCAGAAGGGCGAGGAAACCAGTTCCGAGAAAGAGATGGACCGCTGGCTGGACATGGTGCGCGACGTGCTGGAGAATCCTGATGTCAATGCCCTCGAGTTTCTGGACAAGTTCCACGACTCCCTGCTGGACCAGGAAATCTACGTGTTCACCCCCAAGGGTGAGTCAAAGGCGCTGCCCAACGGCTCCACTGCCCTGGATTTTGCCTACAGCATTCACTCCAAGATAGGCAACAAGGCCATAGCGGCCAAGATCAACTTCAAGCTCTCTCCCCTTTCCAGCATACTCCGCAACGGAGACCAGGTGGAGATCATCACGGCGGAGTCCCAGAAGCCTCAGCCCGAATGGCTGGACTTTCTCCGCACAGGCAAGGCCCGCAACTACGTCTACGAGGCGCTGAAGGACGATATAGACGACAGTATCAAGAGCGGCAGGGAGATGCTCGAGAAGGAACTGGCTTCGTACGGAGTCAAGCTGCAGGGCAATGTGCTCAAGAAGCTTCTCCGCGAATACGGACTGAACACCAAGGAGGAACTGTACAACAAGATATCCACCGGCATCATATCGCTCAAGGACCTGGAAAAGATCCTGCGGAAGAATACCGAGAACAAGAATGTGATATACTGGACCCTGCGTCTGTTCCGCAGCGGTAAGAAAGACAGTGAGGACGACGGCGGGGCGGATGACGGTGATTCCGGAGACGAGATGACCAATGCCGAGATACGCGACCGCCTCATCAAGAACAAACTGGATAAGAACAGGGATCTCATCCTGGCCGGCAAGGAGGCACAGGGCAAGGATCCCGACAGTCCCATCACGTACCGCATAGCAGACTGCTGCTACCCTATCCCTGGTGACACGATAGTAGGTTTCATCAATGACAACGGTGAGGTAGTCGTGCACAAGAAGACCTGCCCCGAGGCTGTGAACCTGGCATCGATTCACGGAGACAGGATAGTCAACGCGAAATGGAGCAAGAACACAGTGGCCTCCTTCCTGGCCCGTATCAAGATTTTCGGAACGGACCGCATGGGCATACTCAACGAGCTGACGAAGGTTACTACCCTGGTGCTCAACATCAATATACGCAAGGTCTATATTGCTACACACGACAGTATCTTCGAGGGCTATATCGACTGCTATGTAAGGAGCACTGAGGATCTGGACACGCTGATGGACCATATCAAGAAAATCAAGGGAGTGGAGAATGTCAGCCGCATAGACATCAAAGAGGATAAATAGTGAAGATGAAAGTCAAGAACCTGCTGAACACTGCAATAGTAACGGGAATCGCCGCAATCCTGATATTCCCGCCCTCCTGCGCCAATACTTCCACCCCTCCCGAAGGAGGACCCAAGGACACCCTTGCACCCGTTCTCGTGGAGGTGGTTCCACCTCTCAACTCGGTGCATCATCCTACAGATATACGGCACAGTTCCGTATCGTTCGAGTTTGACGAGTATGTGGTGCTCAACAACCCCAATTCCTTTATTTTCCTGTCGCCGCCTCAGGCCAAGCCCCCCACAGCCAAGATAAAGGGCAAGAAGGTCGTGGTCTCCTTCACAGAGCCCCTGGATTCCAGTCAGACGTATTCCCTGTCTCTGGGCGAGGCAATCAAGGACAATAACGAGGGCAATCCCTTCCCTCCCTATACCCACAGTTTCTCGACCGGAAGTTATGTGGACTCCCTTTTCGTGTCGGGCAATATAGTGGAGGCCTCCACCATGCTGCCCATGTCCAACATGACAGTGCTGTTCCATACTGACCTGTCGGATTCGGCGGTCTATAAGGTAAGGCCGCGGGCAGCTGCCAAAAGCGACCTGTGGGGATATTTTACCGTCCGCAATCTCCCTGTGGATTCGGTTTACAGGGTTTATGCCATTCAGGACCTGAACAACAACAGCATATACGATCCGGACCAGGAGATGGTCGCATTTCTGGATACCCTTGTCATACCTTCAAGCGTGATGCGCCCCGGCATGCCCGAACTGGTGACAGTGGAGATGACGGATACGGCCGCCTGTCAGGCACGTCCGGCCCAGATATCCCTGTCCATGTTCAAGGAAGTGTCGCAGCGTCAGCTGCTCCGTGCCCGCGAGAGGGTATCCCGCCGGCAGATGTACCTCAAGTTTGCGGCGCCCTACCCTCAGATAGACTCGATGATACTGGACGGCATACCTCAGGACAGGCTGATACTGGAGCGCAACTTCTACCGCGACAGTATTACTATATGGATCAATGACCAGGGGCCTGTTCCAGACACTCTGCAGATGAGGCTTTCCTATATGCGTACCGACGACACCCTGAATATCCTGGTACCGGTGACCGATACTATAAAGATGATCAGGCCCAAGGGGAAGATGGTAGAGAACCGCTGGGGAGAGATGGTCGAGGAAGCCGATACTCTGGCCGCATACGAGGTGGATGCCAGCCCTGAGAAGATAGACCAGGAGGGAATCATCATCGAGTTCGAGTCGCCCATGATACAGACTCCGTTTGACTCCATAACCATTATGTCCAAGAATACGAGGGAGCAGACGGCCCAGGCTTCTTTTACGGTGGAGAGGGACACGGCCAATATCCGCCGTTATGTCCTGCGTATGAAGGACAGGCTTATCTCCGGTTACGAATACACTCTCCGTATACCTGACAGTCTTTTCCTGGACATAGACGGCATATACTGCGACAGCCTGGTCAAGACATTCAGCCTTCCCCAGGACGAGAACCTGAGTTCTCTGACGGTGGAGACTTCGAACGTCCATGAGAAGTATATGGTGGAACTGGTGGACGAGAAGCGTACGAACGTGTACCGTACCTATCATATCGACTCCGCGGCCGTCCTCAGCTTCCCCTATCTCAAGGCCGGACGGTATTCGCTGCGTATCACCGAGGACAAGAACGGAAACGGGCAGATAGACACCGGCGACCTGCTGGAGCACCGTCAGCCGGAGAAAGTGATGATGTTCCGGTTCAATGACGTGCTGGGAAACAATGCCTATATCCTGGAGATACCTGAAAGGACAGAACTCATTCAGACCATAGATATCGGAGAGATGTTCAAATGAGACAGTTACGTAGGATAATAACAGTTACCGTCTTGATGTTTACGGCGTTGTCGCTGTACGGACAGACGGACACCGCAAAGATAAAACCGGGTGTGCAGTGGGATACCGCCATCGTGGTCAAGCCCATCCGCTATCCCGAGCACCTGATCGGAGTGCGGTACGACTATTCCTTTACCGGTGTTACCATGACCCCCGATATGGGTATAAAGTCCGTCAACTCTCCGGTCAATGTGGCGGTTCTTTACACCTACTATCACCCGCTTTGGAACGTGATAGACCTTTTCGGACTCCAGACAGGCTTCCGTTACAGCCGCTATGGTTTCGTAAACGACGAGTATCTTTTCGAACACTTCGAGCAGACGGTGTCGATTATCGAGCTGCCTTTTCTGTCGGCTTTCCATATAGACCTGGGAGAGCATTTCCGGATACTGATCAGCATAGGCCCCTTCGTGGGCTACCGTTTCGCAACGACCAAGGACAACGGCTTCGACTGTTTCGATAACCGTTTCGACTATGGTATCCAGGGCGGAGCCGGTCTGGCCTACATCATAGGAAAAAGGTTCGAACTGCATCTGGAGGGCACCTTCCATTACTCTCTCTCCATGCTCTACCATCCGGAGAAGATGAGCAGCGTGTCCTGGCTCTACAGTTATCCGTGGCAGGCCAGCATAAGTCTGGGATTTCATGTAAAACTCAAATAGATATGCGCTACATCACTGCAAATATAGGAGATAATCTGCTCATCGGACACGATGCAGGCAGGACCGTCGTCCAGAGTATGTGCAACTGCGACACCAATGACCTGGATGCTGCCGTACAGCAGTGTCTCGGCCTGTATGAGGCCGGCTCGCAGCTGGTCAGGCTCACCACCCAGGGCCTCCGCGAGGTGGAGTCTCTCGGGAAGATAAAGACCCGTCTCAGGGCAATGGGCGTTCCCGTTCCCCTGGTGGCCGACGTCCACTTCTCCTCGGAGGTGGCCATCGCCGCAGCCGCAGTGGCCGACAAGGTCCGCATCAATCCCGGCAATTTCGCCAAGGACCACGAGGTGGCGTGCAGCCAGTTCCGCAGGTTCCTGGAAGAATGCCGCAGGCACGGGACGGCCGTCCGCATAGGCATCAATCACGGCTCCTTAGGCTCCCGTATAACAGAGCTCTACGGCAATACACCTAAAGGAATGCAGGAGGCCATGTCGGAGTGGGTACAGATGTGCATCGACGAGGATTTCTACAATGTGGTGCTCTCGCTCAAGGCCAGCAACGTCCCGGTCATGACCCAGGCCTATATCCTCCTTCAGCAGTGGATGGAGGAGCGCGGCATCATCTTCCCCCTGCATCTCGGAGTCACCGAGGCCGGCAACGGGGACATGGGCCGCATCAAGTCGGCGGCCGGTCTGGCTACCCTGCTCTCCCGAGGCATCGGTGACACTGTCAGGGTATCCCTCACCGAGCCTCCGGTCAACGAGATATTTCCCGCAAGACTTATTGCTGAGTTCTTCGATACGGCCCGGAGGCCATCGGACTATCAGACCGGAGTGAAGGACGGAGTGCCCTCCTTCGAGCTCCGCTGCGGCTCCCATGAGGAGTTTATCGTCAAGGCCTCATGCATCCTCGGCCCTATGCTCGTCAACAAGGAGGCCGATGATTTCGAAATACGCTGCATTTATGGAGATAAGGAGGCCGATAAGTCTGAGATAGAGCAGTTTAAGAGTGATATAATGCAGGCTACGCGCCGCCGTATCACCCAGTGCGAATACATCGCTTGCCCCAGCTGCGGCCGTACTCTTTACGACATAGAGTCCACATTCAACGAGGTCAAGCGGCGCACCTCCCATCTCCGCGGCCTGACCATAGCAGTCATGGGCTGCATCGTCAACGGTCCAGGCGAGATGGCCGATGCCGACTACGGATACATCGGCGAGGGGCGAGGCAAAGTGTCTATTTACAGGGGACGCGAGGCCGTAGTCCGCTCAGTGCCCCAGGAAAAGGCAATCGACGTACTGCTGGAGATTATTGAGAAAGACGGACGCAGTACAGACGCCCTCCCTCGGCGCGGATAACCCTCAGGCTGTCCCCGGCGTTTGCGGAGCCGTACTCCATAACGGCCTCATACTGCCGTTCTCCATATTCCACCTTACCTGAAGGACACATTTCGGTAGCGGCCGTAACTACTTGTCCTACACATGCTGCAAGTGAATCAGTCTCTACTCCTACCCAGCCCTCGTCTCCCTTGAGCTCGGTTTTCTGGGCGATGTAGGAAAATGATTTCTTAGGGAAGAGTTTCGAAGCTCCCCAGATGGACAGAACCAGAGCCAGTACGGTAGAAACCAGGACTACTGCGCAGGGGGTCAGGATTACCTGAAGATTGAGGTGTCCTTCGAAGTACAGCAGGTCATTGTCCACCATCGCGAAGATAAGGGCCCCGAGGGAAAGTATCGCTCCGATGATGCCGGCCACCCCGAAACCGGGCGTGACGAATATCTCCACTCCCAGCAGAATCAGTCCGATAATGAACATAACTATCTCCCAGTTCATGGCCAGACCGTGGATGTACAGGGGCGAAAAATACAGCACCGCCCCCAATACCGCTATGATGGACGGCAGGCCCAGCCCGGGAGACTGCACCTCGAAATAGATGCCTCCGACTATCATCATCAGGAAGATGCCCTGCAGCAGAGGGGACATCATAAGGAGAATGAACTTCTCTAAAGGGGACAGTTCCTGATGGACTATCTCACATTCTTCCAGCCCTATATGCTCTACCACCTCATCTATTGACTCAGCCTTGCCCTCGCAGTAGCGGGCCTCCATGGCCTCGTCCGGGGTGAAGCTCAGCACACCCGCCGTATCCACCATTTTCTCGGCTATGGCAGGGTCCCTGAACCAGGAGCCGTCAGATCTTCGGCCGTGGGCCTCCGCGGTGGCACGCATCATTCCCCGCATGAAGGACTGGTATTTGTCCGGCATCACCTCCCCGTTCTGGTTGACTACGGTGGCAGCCCCTATCGAGGCTCCCGGCCTCATATATATCGAGTCACAGGCTATGGAGATCAGGGCACCTGCGGAAGCGGCCTGCAGGTCCACGAAGGCCACTACCGGTACAGGCGCATGAAGGATGGCCTTGCGCATGCTGTCGGCGGCATCTACTGCCCCGCCGTAAGTATCCAGATGCAGGATGATGTAGTCCGCACCTTTGGCCTGCGCGTCCTCCAGTCCTAGGCTGAGCTTGCGCATGGAGGAGTTGTCGATATTCTGCCTGATCTCTATGACGTAGACCGTGTCCTTTCCAGGCGTCTCCTGGGAATATGCCGAAGCGGCTGAGAAATAGCTGATAAATGCCCCTATGGCGACTAATGTGACAAGTATTTTTTTCATCTGCGGACTTTTTGTACCACAAAGATAAGGCAGAAACGGCAAATTTTTCTAATTTTGCATTCTTAGATATGAAAGAAGCAGTATTACATCTCGGAAAAGACTTTGCAGTCAAAGGATTTTCCTTCGGTTATGAGGACCGTGCCGACGGAGAGGTGGTATTCAACACCGCTATGGTCGGCTATCCCGAGTCCCTCACCGACCCCTCCTATTCGGGTCAGATATTATGTGTAACCTACCCTCTTGTAGGCAACTACGGAGTTCCTGAAGAGAAGACGGCAGACGGTATCTCAGTCAACTTCGAGTCCGACCGGATTCACGTCCGGGGCCTGATCATCTCCGACTATTCCTTCAAGTACAGCCACTGGAGCGCGGTCAAGAGCCTGGACGAATGGCTCAAGGAGTACCGCATCCCCGGCATCTTCGGAGTGGATACCAGGGAGATCACCAAGATTCTCCGTGAGCAGGGCTCCATGCCCGGCTGCATCGTGCCGGAAGGTTTCGAGGTACCGGAGACACTTTACGACCCGGGCTCGGAAAACCAGGTGGCCATAGTCAGCTGCAAGGAGGTGATCCGTTACGGCAACCCTGAGGGGAAGAAAGTAGTGCTGCTCGACTGCGGAGTCAAGAACAACATCCTCCGCTGCCTCCTCCGCTCCGGCGACATCGAGGTCATCCGCGTACCCTGGGACTATGATTTCAATACCATGGACTACGACGGCCTGTTCATCTCCAACGGCCCCGGCAACCCCGAGTACTGCGGCGAGGCCGTCCGTCACATTCAGGCCGCCATGGCCGCCGGGAAGCCGATTTTCGGCATCTGCATGGGCAACCAGCTGCTGGCCAAGGCCGGAGGCGCATCTACCTTCAAGCTCAAATACGGCCACCGCAGCCACAACCAGCCCGTGCGCCTCGTAGGCACTGACCGTTGCTACGTCACCTCCCAGAACCACGGCTATGCGGTGGACGGAGATACTCTCGGCGCTGACTGGGAGCCCCTATTCATCAACATGAACGACGGCACCAACGAGGGCCTGCGGCACAAGAGCGGCCGTTTCTTCTCGGTACAGTTCCACCCCGAGGCCTCCAGCGGTCCTACCGATACCGAATTCCTCTTTGACAAATTCATTAAAATGCTGTAGACACCATGATCGACACCAGTATAAAAAAAGTCCTGCTCCTGGGTTCTGGAGCCCTTAAAATCGGTGAGGCCGGCGAATTCGACTACTCCGGCTCCCAGGCTCTCAAGGCCATGCGCGAGGAAGGCATAGAGACTATCCTGATCAATCCCAACATTGCGACTGTCCAGACATCGGAGGGTATCGCCGACAAGATATATTTTCTTCCGGTAACTCCCTTCTTCGTGGAGGCAGTTATCAAGAAGGAGCAGCCTCAGGGCATTCTCCTGGCATTCGGAGGCCAGACCGCGCTGAACTGCGGAGTGGCCCTTTACCGTGACGGCATCCTGGAAAAATACGGCCTGAAAGTGCTCGGCACCCCCGTCCAGGCGATTATGGACACCGAGGACCGCGAGCTCTTCGTCAAGAAGCTCGACGAGATTCACGTCAAGTCGATCAAGAGTCATGCCGTGAACAACATTGAGGACGCCCTCGCGGCAGCCTCCGAGCTCGGATATCCGGTGATTCTCCGCGCCGCCTATGCTCTCGGCGGTCTCGGCAGCGGATTCTGCGACAATCCTGAAGAACTTATCAAGTTGGGAGAGAAAGCCTTCTCCTACTCACCTCAAGTACTGGTAGAGAAATCCCTCAAGGGCTGGAAGGAGATAGAGTACGAGGTGGTGCGCGACCGTTTCGACAACTGCATCACGGTCTGCAACATGGAGAACTTCGACCCGCTCGGCATCCATACCGGCGAGAGTATCGTGGTCGCTCCCTCGCAGACCCTCACCAACCATGAGTACAACCTGCTCCGCGAGCTTTCGATAAGAATCGTCCGCCACGTGGGCATCGTCGGCGAGTGCAACGTGCAGTTCGCCTTCGACCCCAATTCCGAGGACTACCGCGTCATCGAGGTCAACGCCCGTCTGAGCCGTTCATCGGCACTGGCATCGAAAGCGACCGGTTATCCCCTGGCCTTCGTGGCCGCCAAGCTCGGCTTGGGCTACGGCCTGTTCGAACTGAAGAACTCCATCACCAAGACCACTCCGGCATTCTTCGAGCCCGCCCTGGACTACGTAGTCTGCAAGATTCCCCGCTGGGACCTCTCCAAGTTCCACGGAGTCTCCCGCGAGATCGGCAGCAGCATGAAGAGCGTCGGCGAGGTCATGGCCATCGGACGCACCTTCGAGGAGGCCCTGCAGAAGGGTCTGAGAATGATCGGCCAGGGAGCGCACGGCTTCACAGGCAATAAGGAAATACCGATAGAGAACATCGACAAGGCCCTGCGGGAGCCTACCGACAACCGCATCTTCGTCATCTCCAAGGCCCTTATCCATGGTTATACCCCTGAGAAGATACACGAGCTCACCAAGATAGACCGCTGGTTCATCGACAAGCTGATGAACATCATCAACACGGCTGCGGAGCTCAAGGCCCTGAACTCCCTCGAGGAGCTGGACAAGGCTCTGCTGCGCAAGGCCAAATGCCAGGGTTTTTCCGATTTCCAGATCGGACGCCACATACTGAAAGACCGCATTGATTCCGAGGAGATGGTAATCAAGGTCCGCGAATACCGCAAGAAGCTCGGGGTGCTGCCTGTCGTAAAGCAGATCGACACACTTGCAGCCGAATTCCCGGCCCAGACCAACTACCTCTATCTCACCTACAACGGTACTGCATCTGACATAGCCTATGAGCATGACGGCAAGTCGATTGTCGTACTCGGTTCAGGGGCCTACCGCATCGGCAGCTCCGTGGAGTTCGACTGGTGCAGCGTCAATGCCCTGCAGACCATCCGCAAGAGCGGCTGGCGCGGAATCATGATCAACTACAACCCGGAGACCGTATCCACTGACTACGATATGTGCGACCGCCTCTACTTCGACGAGCTGACCTACGAGAGGGTGCTCGATATCTGCGACCTGGAGGAGCCGCACGGAGTGATCATATCCATGGGAGGCCAGATTCCCAACAACCTGGCTACCCGCCTGGATGCCGCCAAGGTCCCCATCCTCGGCACCACCGCCGACAGCATCGACAACGCCGAGGACCGCAACCGCTTCTCAGCCATGCTCGACCGCCTCGGCATAGACCAGCCCAGATGGAGGGAGCTGACCTCGATGAACGACATCCACAGCTTCATCCGCGATGTGGGATTCCCCGTTCTGGTGCGTCCCTCATACGTGCTTTCCGGTGCGGCCATGAACGTCTGCTCCAACGACACTGAGCTCGAGCAGTTCCTTAAATTGGCCGCGGAAGTATCGAAGAAACACCCTGTTGTGGTCTCAGAATTCATACAGCATGCCAAGGAGATAGAGTTCGATGCAGTGGCCGACCATGGTACCGTCATCGCCTATGCCATCTCGGAGCACATAGAGTTTGCAGGAGTGCACTCGGGCGATGCGACGATACAGTTCCCTCCCCAGAAGCTGTACGTGGAGACAGCCCGCAGAATCAAGAAGATAGCTCGCAAGATCGCCGAGGCCCTGAAGATTTCCGGCCCGTTCAACATACAGTTCCTGGCCAAGGAGAACGATATCAAGGTCATCGAATGCAACCTCAGGGCTTCGAGGAGTTTCCCCTTCGTGTCAAAAGTGCTTAAGATCAACCTTATCGAGCTGGCTACCAAAGTCATGACCGGAGAAAAGGTCACTCCTCCCGAGAAGAGTGCCTTCGACCTGGACTACGTGGGCGTGAAAGCCTCGCAGTTCTCCTTCTCCCGCCTGCAGAAGGCCGACCCCGTCCTCGGCGTGGACATGGCCTCCACCGGAGAGGTGGGCTGCATCGGTGACGACACCAACGAGGCCGTGCTCAAGGCCATGCTCTCAGTAGGCTATACCGTGCCAGGCAAGAATATCCTGGTATCCTCTGGCGATGCCAAGCAGAAGGTCGAGCTTCTGGGTGCATGTAAGTTGCTTGCCAAACACAACTATTCGATATACGCTACGGGCGGAAGCTACAAGTTCCTGGTGGACAACGGAGTCCCTGCCACTCTGGTATACTGGCCGTCGGAAACCGGAGAGCCTCAGGCCCTGGAGATGCTTCACGAGCGCAAGATAGACCTGGTGGTCAATATCCCTAAGAATCTCACCAAGGAAGAACTGGACAACGGTTACCGCATCCGCCGCTCCGCCGTGGACTTCAACATTCCGATTATAACCAACACCAGGCTTGCATCGGCTTTCATCACGGCATTCTGCAACATGCCCCTCGACAATATCCAGATCAAGTCCTGGGACGAATACAGATAGACCGCAATCATTATGGGTAAGATATACGAACGGCTGATGAGCGACGTCCGGCTCCAGGAGGGACTGAAGGCCTGCATCAACTGCGGGACCTGCACCGCCGTGTGCCCGGCTGCCGAATTCTACCGCTACAATCCCAAGAACATCGTAAACATCGTCCAGACCCAGGACGACGAGGAGATCATCAAGCTGCTCAAGAGCGATACGATATGGTACTGCGGCGAGTGCATGTCCTGCGTGACACGCTGTCCGAGGACCAATGCTCCGGGGCAGGTAATCATTGCCCTGCGCACCCTCTCCGTAGAGCTCGGATATTTTGTCGAGTCGGAGAAGGGACGGCAGCAGTATGCCCTCGCCAAGGTGCTCTGCGGCAATATCCTCAATTACGGCTACTGCGTCCATCCCGAGACCTTCAAGTATGCCGCCCATCCCGAATACGGGACAGTGGGCAAATGGATTGAGGACCACCTGCAGGACGTGTACGACCGCGTGGGCGCAAATTACGGAAAGAGCGGTCCGGGCCCTCTGCGGAAGATCGCCCCTGAGTCTCTCGAAGACCTGCGGAAGATATTCGACGTGACCGGCGGCTCGGCCAGGGTAGAAAAGATCAAGGCTCTCTCGCGCAAGAAGGCCGAAGAGATGGGCCTGAGCGAGGAGGAGTATTTCAACGAAGTGTTCAACGAGACTCACGGTGAGCACCTTAACCAATAGAACCTTTAGCACTGCATGAATTACGAAGGAAAGAAAAGAATATGGTCCGAATTCCAGAAGGAGATACCTGACGACAAGTATTTCTACGCCCGCAGCTGTATCCGCCAGAACTTCAATCCGGGTGCGGAGCAGGCCTTTCTGGACATAGTGCGCAACCGTTTCGGAAAGGATTTCTACGAGGATCCACTCCACACTACCTGCGGAGGCATAGCATACCACAGCGACACCACTCCTGAAGAGACGTCGATGACTATCATCGCCCGCCAGTTCTCGCTGATGAACCAGGCCGGCTACAGGAATTTCGTGGTATCCTGCGTCACCTCCTTCGGTCTGCATACCGAGATTCTCCAGACATGGGAGGAGCATCCGGAGATTGAGGCCAAAATACACGAACTGCTCTGGAAAGCCTGTAAACGGGAGTTTACCAAGCCGGACTTCCTGATGCACTCCAGCGACATGATGTACCACTACCGCTTCCTGATATCGGAGCAGGCCAGGTATCCGCTGATAAACGTACATACCGGGGAGCCTCTGAAAGTAGTCGAGCACATAGGCTGCCACTACTCCAAGATCTTCCCCTCCAAGTCTGTCGGCGGTGCCGAATACCCGCGTGTCCTGGCCGGGCTTGTAGAGGCCCTGGGAGGCAGCGTGGTGGACTATCCGGAACGCAGACACTGCTGCGGCTTCGGTTTCCGGCAGTATCTGGTCAAGGCCAACAGAGGCTATTCCCTGACCAATACCTACAAGAAGTTCGAGTCCATGGAACCGTTCCACCCCGACCTGATCATCACCAACTGCCCGGGCTGCAACTACTTCCTGGACCGCTGGCAGTATGTCATCGCAGAGACATCCGGCAAGACATACGGAGATACTCCCGGCTACGGCATACCGGTGCTCTCATCCGAAGAAGTGTCCGCGCTGGTCATGGGCTATGACCCCTGGGACCTCGGCCTGCAGATGCACCAGGTGGCCGTGGAGCCGCTGCTGGACAAGATGGGAGTGCAGTACGACAAATCCCGTAAATACAAGGGTGTGGGCGGCAAGGATCTCGGAATCCCGGCCAGCCCCGCCAACATCAGAATATTCTAAGCCTCATACACCGACAATATATGGAACTGACCAATCAACAGAGAAATGTAGTGATAATCGGCGGAGGACCGGCCGGAATAGAGGCTTCCAAAGCCCTGGATGCCCTCGGATATACGGTTTTCCTTATCGAGAGAGAGAACCGTCTGGGCGGACATCTGGGCCGCTGGGACCGTCTCTTTCCATACGGAACTCCGGCAGATGATGTCCTGGGACAGATGACAGCCTCTATGGGCAGAGTCAAGTGGTTCACCTCCACTGAAGTTACTCAGCTCAATAAACTGGAGCGGGGCTACAATGTTATCCTGTCCAACGGTCTGTCAGTCCTGGCTGATGCACTGCTTCTGACTACCGGATTCACCCTTTTCAATGCATCAAAGAAAGAGGAATACGGCTACGGCATATACGACAAGGTGATAACAAACGCCGACCTGGAAGATTATTTCTCAGGGATCCCTGTCCCGGCTGTAGGCAATCCGCGCCGCATAGGATTCGTACACTGCGTGGGCTCCCGTGACGAGAAGGTAGGCAACCGCTACTGCTCCAAGGTATGCTGCGCCACGGCCGTCAAGCAGGCCTGCGAGATCAAGCAGCAGTTCCCGGAAGCGGTAGTGTACTGTTTCTATATGGACCTCCGTATGTTCGGACGCGGATACGAGGACATGTATCTCGAAGCCCAGAAGAAATACGGCGTGATCTTCGTCAGGGGCCGTGTCTCGGAAGTCTCCGAGGACAAGGACGGCCACCTCTTCGTCAAGGCTGAGGACACGCTCTCCGGCAAGCCGCTCAGAGTGACCCTGGACCTGCTGGTCCTCATGGCCGGGATGTCCCACAACAGGGCTGTGGATCCGATAGCGCGTACCCTCGCGCTCTCCACCATGGAGGACGGTTTCCTCAAGCCCAAGGACTCACTCACAGCCGCACAGGCGTCCTACTGCACGGGAGTATTCTACGCCGGTGCATGTACCGGCCCCAAGACACTGCCTGAGACCATGGCCGAGGCCCGGGCCGCCGCTACAAATATTCACGAATACCTGCAGGAACAATGATAGACTTTGGATACGGCATATCACCCAGTTCGGCAATCAATCTGGACAAGTTCGACAGGACCAGGTTCGAGGAACTTGCCCGCGAGGAGCCGGACGTGCTGAAGTGCATGGCCTGCGGTTCATGTGCGGCCTCCTGTCCGACCGCCGGACACAGCGACATGAATCTAAGGAAGGTGATCCTGCTGCTCGGACGCGGGCGCGAGGACGAGGCCCTCAGGATGGTCTCCCACTGTATGCTCTGCGGCAAATGCCTGATAGTCTGCCCCCGCGGCATCAACACCAGGCATCTGATACTAAGTGTAACTAAAATCTACCAAAAGAAGTGAAAGACAGGTTCATATCAGGATACAACGATTTCGTCCTCCCCTTCGTGATAGGCATGATTTTCATTCTCACCTATCTCGTCATAGGGATTATCCGGATCATCGTACAGCTGCCGGCCGCGGACCGAAAGAAGTTCTTCCTCTCCCTGATCAATCCCAGACTCTGGGTCATAAATCTTAAGGACATCATCTGCGACGTCCTCCTGCATACCAAGATATGGAAGCGCAAGCCCCTCTTAGGCTACATGCACTCGAGCATCGCCTTCGGATGGTTCATGCTGATAGTCTTAGGGCATATCGAGACCTGGCTATTCGTGCCCGACCGTCTATCGACATTCTACTACCCCGTGTTCTTCAGATTCTTCGTGATGGAGACCGACCACACCCTCAAGGGCTCGTTCTTCTTCTTCCTGATGGACTTCTTCCTGCTCGTGGTGCTCAGCGGAGTCTTCCTGGCCATGTTCAAGCGCATCCGCTCGATGATGTTCGGCATGCGCAGGACCACTAAGAATCAGATACCGGACCGCCTGGCCATGTACTGCCTGTGGGCCATTTTCCCCGTCAGACTCCTCGCCGAGAGCTTCACCGCCGGTATAGCCGGAGGCAGCTTCCTCACCCGCCCGATGTACTGGCTGTTCAGCAACTTCCTGACCAACACCTACCACATCCTGCCGACCTGGTGGGCCTACTCCACCCTTCTCGGCACCTTCTTCGTGCTGCTGCCCTTCACCCGGTACATGCACATCCCGACGGAGGCCTTCCTGATAGTGCTGCGCAATGCCGGCATCAAGGTCTCCCATCCCCGCAAAGGCTACTCCATCGCCCAGATATACTCCTGCTCCAACTGCGGAATGTGCATCGACGCATGTCCGATGATGGGCCAGAAGAAGAACCTGCGCTTCGCCACGGTATATTTCAACCGTCTGCTCAGACGCCGTAACTGGGCCCGCTGCGAGGAGAGCGCGGACAAATGCCTGATGTGCGGCAAGTGCGTCGCCGTCTGCCCCGTAGGCGTGGATTCCTGCAACATCAAGCGGAGCCTGAGAGGACTCAGGGCCGCTCCCGCCCCTGCGGACTACAGTTATTTTACCTCCTACAGCCTGCCGGAGGGCGTGGAGAACTCCAAGGAGAAAGTCCTCTACTACGCCGGCTGCATGACCCAGCTCACCCCCGTCATTTCCAAGGCCGTAGCGGCCGTCCTGGACCATGCCGGAGTGGACTGGAGCTTCATGGACCGCGACGGCGGTATATGCTGCGGACGGCCCCTGATATTAGCCGGAAGGGATGAAAGGGCTCAGGAAATGATCCGCCGCAACACTGAGCTGATACGGCAGAGCGGAGCCACTACCCTGCTGCTCTCCTGTCCGATCTGCTATAAGGTCTTCCGCGAGAACTACGACCTAAAGGGCATCCGCATCGTGCATTATACCGAATACTTCGATGAGCTCGTGCGGCTCGGACGCATAACTCTTAGGAACTCAGGTGAGAAGATAGTTTACCACGACCCCTGCGAGCTGGGACGCGGCTGCAAGGTGTACCGTCAGCCCCGGAGGGTGCTGAGCGCTGCCGGAGAGCTGGTGGAGGCGGAGAAGCACCACGACGAGAGCATCTGCTGCGGAGGGTCGCTGGGCTCCCTGACATTGTCCTACGAGGACCGCAAGGACATTACCCTGAAGGCCCTGGACAACCTGATGTACGCCTCGCCCGAGAGGATTGTCACCGCCTGCCCCCTGTGCCTGAAGACATTCTCCCCCTATTCGCCTAAGAAGGTGAGCGACTTCGCCGAGGTAGTGGCTCAGAATATGAATTAATAACAACTTAACGATATACACGCCATGAAGAATTTTACTCCTACAGTGTACTCACTGATGAATGTGGCTACCGGACGGATATTTCCTGACAGCGGCTGGATGCTGGCTGACCCCGAATCGCCTAAGCCCTCGCTGGTGCGCACGGTCTATCAGAAGAAGCAGATAGACGTCAAGGGCAGCGACTGGGGATTCTACCGCTTCGCCGACTGGCTGCCGGTACACCGCTTGCTGCAGGACTCAGCAACTACCGTGACATACAGGAGCGAGGGACTGGCCCGTCACCTCGGTCTGGGCAACCTTTATATTGCATTTTCCGGCTACTGGCCTGAGCGGGGGGCGCTGATGAAGACCTGCTCGTTCAAGGAGACCGAGGCCTATTCCGTCTGCGGCCGTCTGCCCAAGGACTGCAGGCAGATACTGACGGTGGCTTCGGCTGGAAATACGGCCAGGGCCTTTGCCAAGGTCTGCTCGGAGAATGACATCCCCCTGCTGCTCTGCGTGCCTGAGGACAATATCGACGCTCTCTGGTTCGAGAAGCCCATCAAGGACTGCGTCAGGCTCGTCTGCGCTCCCAAAGGCAGCGACTATTTCGACGCCATCGCCCTGTCGCAGGCTGCCTGCAGCTCGGGAATGTTCATCGACGAGGGAGGCGCCAAGAATGTGGCCCGCCGCGACGGCATGGGTACGACAGTGCTCTCGGCCACTGTGGAGATCGGCCGGATACCAGACGCATACTTCCAGGCCATAGGCAGCGGTACAGGAGCCATTGCGGCCCGTGAGGCCAATCTCCGTCTGCTGGAGGACGGCCGCTTCGGTACGGCTCAGATGAAGCTGCATACGGTGCAGAACGTGCCTTTCCTGCCGATGTACGACGCATGGAAGGCCGGTCAGAGGGACCTGCTGCCCTTCGATGACGACGAGGCCCGTCAGAAGGCCGCGATGATCGATGCCAAGGTACTTTCCAACAGACGCCCGCCCTATTCGCTTGCCGGAGGAGTGTACGACTGTCTGTGCGACACGCATGGAGATGTGTACGCCGTGACCAACGCCGAGATACGCCATTGCGCCGCCATGTTCAAGGAACTGGAGGGAGTGGACATATACTCCGCCTCAGGTGCTGCGCTGGCCGGTCTGGAGCAGGCCGTGAAGGCCGGTGCCGTGGGCCGCGACGACGTGATAATGCTCAATATCACAGGCGGTGGCGAGCAGCACTTCAAGAAGGACTGCAAGGTGCACTGGCTCAAGCCCTCGTTGGTCATCTCGCCTTCGGAGGACAAGGACAGGATCGTGAGGGAGATAGAGAAACTGTTTGCTTAGTGTTTAATTTTAAGTATAAACCGATTATGAAACTTTTTAGAATATCTGCCGCGGCCCTGGTATGCGCCGTGGCCCTGACCTCCTGCGGGAATGGTTCCGGAACCGGGAGCACTGCTTCTGAAAAGAGTGTCTCCGACATTGTGATTGAGAACATTATGACCCGCCGCAGTGTGCGTCAGTATCAGCCTGTGGCTGTGGGACGCGATACCATGAAGACGATTCTCGAGTGCGGCATCAACGCGCCCAACGGGATGAACCGCCAGTCCTGGGAGATCCGCGTGGTGGATTCCCCCGAGTTCATCAACGGACTGACCGAGCTTTATGTCAAGGCCAATCCCCGCGCAGCCGAGGACCCTTCGTTCAAGAACATGTTCCGCAATGCGCCCACAGTGGTCTTCATTGCCCACGACCCCTCCTACGACATGTCGTCCATCGACTGCGGCCTGCTCGGTGAGAACATGATTCTCTCGGCCTGGTCCATGGGTATCGGCTCGTGCTGCTTAGGCGGACCTGTAAGGTTCATGAAGTCGCCCGAGGCCGCTGATTACCTGAAGCGCCTGGGCTTCTCCGAGGGCTATGAGCTGCTCTACTGCATCGGATTCGGTTATCCCGCCGAGAGTCCTGCAGCCAAGGACCGCGATGCCTCAAAGATTCAGTTCGTGGATTAACTTTCTTCTGATTCAGTTTACGATATGACTGGATTCTATACTGTACTGCTGCTGATGGTGTCCAACGTATTCATGACTTTCGCATGGTACGGACACCTCAAGCTGCA
>CALVDH010000028.1 GCA_944326235.1 uncultured Bacteroidales bacterium
ATGACCCCGGCGAGTCCGGCGAGGAAGGCTATGAGCAGGAAGCTCCAGAAGCCCTGGCCGGCCGCCTTACCGCCCTTCGAGGGGGCCGCGGACGCCTCTCCCGGCGCCGCCGAAGGGTCCACCTTGACGGACACCTCGCTCTCGTTGAGGGTGCACTCTGCCCCGTTGCAGGTCTGGTACTCGAGGTATCCGGTCACCGTGAAGGTCTCCTGCGAGGCGGGGACGATGACCTGGCGGAATTGCGCAGTGCCCTCGAAGTACTTGACGTCGATGCCGAAGCCCTCGTCTAGTTTGACGTGGGCCTCCTCAACGTCCTGCAGCCCTCCGGAGAGGGTGAAGGCGGAGCTTTCGTCGGCGGTGAATGAGGTGGCCATCGGGCCGCCGCTCACCGGAACGGTGCTGTACATGTACCAGCCCGGCTCGAGGCTGACGGTCAGCAGCAGCTCGACGTTGCCGTCGGGCAGGACGGAGGCTTTCGAGTCTACTGAGATTACTCCCTGGGCGCTGGAGCACAAGGCTATAAGGCCGGCTAAGACGGCTATGACAGTTCTCTTGAAGTTCATAGTCAATTTATTTGAACAGTTCGGCTACTTTCTCCGCCAGAGCCTCTCCGCGGACATTCTCAGCCACGATGCGGCCGTCGGCATCCACGAGGTACATCGTAGGGATGGCCCTCACCTTGTAGAGTTTGGCGATGTCGGACTCATCGAGGAAGTTAGGCCATGTAAGCTGCTCATCCTCGATGGCTTTCTTCCAGTCCTCCGCATTTTTGTCTCTGGAGATGCTTATAATCTGGAAGCCTTTGGAGTCGTACTTGGCATAGAGATTCTTGAGGTTGGGTATCTCCCTGCGGCAGGGGGCGCACCACGATGCCCAGAAATCGATCAGGATGTATTTCTTGCCCTCACTGAGCTGCGCAAGGGAATATTCCTTTCCGGAAGCGTCCTTGACGGTGAAGTCGGGCACCTTCTCACCTATCATTCCGGCGGGATACAGTTCGGCACGCACCAGTTTTCCATAATAGGAATCCTTTGCCTCCTGACTGAACGCCTCATATACGGGACGCATGTCCTCGGACAGATATGTAGTCAGGGATATCATCATCAGGGGTGCCCAGAAAGAGTCCTTGTTGTCCATGAAAGTCTTGTTGTACAAGGAATCCAAGGTGCTGAAGAACTTATGCTCGTCTGCCAGCATTGCTTTTCCTGCCTTGCTGTTCATGAGTTCCTCGACCTTCCTGGTATCGCCCTTTCCCTTTGCCTCTCCGATGGCAGCGATTATCTCTGCATGCCTGCGCTGATTGGCACTGAAAACCGAATC
Organism: uncultured Bacteroidales bacterium; assembly: GCA_944326235.1. Taxonomy (GTDB): domain Bacteria; phylum Bacteroidota; class Bacteroidia; order Bacteroidales; family UBA932; genus Coprenecus. The sequence continues at coordinate 1,321 of CALVDH010000028.1, forward strand.
CATGCCGTAGCGGACCTGCATGAGCTCATAGTAACGGTCACTCATAGGAGAGCCGGTCACCTTGAGAGTTCCCAGTCCATAACTTGCCGTGCCGTCAGCGCCGGCAGAGGATGACACTGAGCCCGATATCTCCATTTTGGTATTTTCCACCATGAGATTGCGGTAGCCGTAGGCATCCTTCACTATCAGCGACACGGCCGTAGGCTGCTCCACGATACCGGTGAAAGTAAACTTACCGTCCGTTACGGTTGCTTCCGCCAGAGGATCCATCTCCTCGTGAGCGACAGGTATAAGCTGAACGACCGCATTGTCGGGGATACCCTCGACTGAGCCTTTGATGATGTAACCGCCCTTGGGCGCCTTCGGGCCGCATGCCGAGACAGCTGCGACAGATGCGAAGAGGAGAACCAGTTTAAAAAGATTACTTTTCATTTTACATTGATTTTATGTTATCTGTCTACATTTTGCGTAATGGTGCCGTTTCCGGGGTTGTTGATGGCTCCGGCCGGGAATGGCATGGTCCATAAATGAGAGCCGGGGCTGAGGGTATAGGTCCGGCCGTCGTATTCCTTGGTCAGGGTACGGGCGTAGGTACCCTCGGCGTTGAAGCGGCGGGCGTCGGCGAAGGGCACGATGGAGAAAATCAGCTCGTTGTCCTTGGTCCGGCGGATAAGGTCAATGGCCTCCTCACGGTCTGCTGCGGTCAGGGGCGCGTACACATCCGGACGGATACGGGTCTGACGCACGGTGTTGAGTACGTCCATGGCACCGGAGATGTCTCCGCCACGGGCCAGGCACTCGGCCTTGATCAGATACACTTCCACGGTGGTAAGGCCGCCCCAGTTGAAATATCCGTTGCCGATACCGTCATAGTAGGTATCCTGGTTCTGGGAGCGGTATTTCCAGCGGGACATGAATTTGGCGTCACCCTCCTCGAAGCGCTCCGCCCTCCAGACGGGAATATCGAGTTCATTGGTGGTATAATTGGGAGAGCCGTTGCCGCAGCGGAAGTAGTAGTTCTCCACATAGGAGTAGTCTGTAGGAGTCGGCAGAGTAGTATAGTCGTCCGGATCCTCTATCGTCGTTATATGCTCGTCATAATAGGCGTTCCAGTCGTAAAGAGCGCTGTTCTGGTCCAATGCCAGCTCCGCATACTCCAGAGCTTTGGTGTAGTCCTGCATCTGGAGGTAGACGCGGGCCAGGAGGGCATAGGCGGCGCCCAGGTTGGGATGGATCACCGTCATGGACTCCTCGGGCAGACCTCCGTCTATGGCTTCCTCCACTCCCTGGATGATGAAGTCATACATCTCCTGTATCGTCACCTGCTCGCTGGGGGCATCGATTACGGAGCTGGTAATGAGGGGCACGCTCAGTTTCTCTCCTGCCGAAGCGGCCTCGTAGGTATCGGCATAGTAATTGACCAGCACGTAGTAGCAGAGGGAGCGTATCACTTTGGCGTAAGCTGTCACTTCGGCCCGCTCCTGATCCGTAGCCTCCGTGGCAGTGGGCGCATTTTCTATTATAAGGTTACATGAAGAAATGGCAGAATACAGAGTGTAGTACGCATTCTCATCTGCGTTGTTGAGCATAATACGGTCTGCCGACTCATCCCACATATAGTTGGCCCGGGTAAGGGTGGGACTGTTGAGATTGGCGACAGTCACATAGTTGTCGTTGAGCAGATAGAGCACATTGTATATCGGAGTCTGGCCGATAGTGTACTCGTTACGCAGCAGTGACTCGAAATCTGCGAGGGTGGCAGGTATCTTCTCTCCTTTCGGAACGATGTTCAGGTAATCATCGCATGAGGAAAAGACCGGAAGGCACGCTATAATGAATATGTACAGAAACTTTTTCATAAGTATCATTTTTATCTACGTTAGAAATTCAAATAAAGGCCGAGGATAAAAGTCGGTTTGTTATATCCTCCCAGCAGGTACTTGGCCTCGGGACTTGCCGCTACCATGAACAGGTTCTCCGCAGCCAGCATGATACGGGCGTTTTTCATGGCCATCTTGCTGCAGGCACTGGAAGGGAGCCTGTAGGTAAGCGACAGGTTGTTCAGGGAGAGGTTTGAGGCATCTATGATATTGATGGAGGACTGGGCATACATGGTGTAGTAGTTGTAGTTGTACAGCGGGCTCTCGGAAGAGATGTAGCGGGGCACGTCTGTGTGGGCCTCGTCACCTGGCTGCTGCCAGCGGTCGGATATACGGTTGCTTACAGGGGCTATGCTGCCGTTGATGAACGGAATGCTGGTATTGCGCATCTTGTGCCCGCCCTCGAAGAGAAACTGGGCTGCCAGTTCCCAGTTACGCCACCTGAGATTAAGATTAAGAGCTCCGCTGTACACAGGCACCGTAGTTCCGAAATAGAGGAGGTCATCTATCTCCGAAGGTGTCATGTCGTCGTACAGCTCTCCGTTACGGTCGTAGAGCTGAGGGGTCCCCTGCTCACTCAGACCTGCCCACTGGTAGCCGTAAATGGCGTTGTAGGGATTGCCGATACGGGGATAGGCAGTAGGATAATCTATCAGCAGAAAGGACACCGGGGCCTCAACATTGACGTAAGTCACTTCATTTCTGTTATAACTGAAGATCGCCCCTATGTCAAAGGTCCAGTCGGAAGTATTGACTGCCGTACCGTTCAGAGAGAGTTCGAAGCCCTCATTGACCATCTCTCCGTTGTTGATAGTATAGGTGCTGTAGCCCCATCCTTCGGTCGGGACACCGTTGGTATTGGCCAGCAGGTCAGAACCGTACTTGTAGTAATATTCCACCGTACCGCTCAGTCTGCCGGCGAACAGGGCAAAGTCCACTCCGACGTTGGTGGTGGCTGTCTTCTCCCATCTCAGATTGGGATTCGGACGGCTCTGAATGGTTCCGGAGATACCGCCTACATGCTGGTTGCTGCCGAAATAGGCCGTCATATACGGTGCGGAGTTCTTCGCGATGTTACCGCCGATACCGTAGCTGAAACGCAGCTTGAGCATATCGACCCAGTCGGCACCCTGCATGAATTCCTCGCGGTCGATGTTCCAGCCGGCACCCACGGACCAGATAGGACGTTTCTGGTATTTGGAGCCTGTGGAGAAGAGGTTGGTCTTGTCCCAGCGGATACTTCCGCTCACGGTGTACCGGCCGTCGTAGGTGTAGGCCGCATTGCCGTAGAACGACACGTAGCGGTTAACCAGTTCCAGAAGATAGGCGACATTCTGGTTGGTGAAACTGCCCCAGCCCCAGATACTGCCCATGGAGCTCAGAGCGACCTGGTCAATCAGGGAATAGGTCATGAGGTCCGGGTCGTAGTTGTAGAGGGTGCGGTTCTCGTAATTGTTCTTGTTCTCCCTGGTCTCGGTTCCGACCAGCACTGTCACCTCGTGCTTATCGGCGAAAGTCTTGTTGAAATCCAGCTGCTGACGGAAGTTGTACGCTCTGGTAATATTGTTTGAAGTGAAGTAAATGTTTCCGTAAGGAATGTTGAAGGTTGCCGTTCCGTCTCCATTGGAGGAAGCGTATGTATTGACCGTATTGCGGACATCGTAGGAGTCCTTGCTGCGCAGCTGCTCCGTAGCGTAATTGGCATACTCATACTGGAACGAGGCGGTGTACTTCAGCCAGTCGGTGAACTTAATCGACAGGCGGGCGTATGTACGGTTGCTGAAATTCTTCTGCTTCGTCAAGTTCATGCCTGTCTCGTCGAGGGGAGTGATGTCGAGGTTATACAGACCGTTCGAGTTCAGGATACTCATATTGTATGCCGAGTACCTGTCTTCCTGACGGTTGGTATAGTACGAGCCGTCCCCGTTCACAAGGCGGTCGTAGGGCATGTAGGTATATCCGGGCGAGAAGAGGCTGAAACTCTGGGTACTGCCGCTGCCGTAATTGAGATAGGTACCCACATCCAGGGTGAGCCACTTGGTTATCTGAGTGGTATTCTGAATGTTGATGCCGATATCGTCATTATCGGTGTATTTGTCGCTTCCCAGGTTGTTGCGGTAGGTGATGGAGGCATTGAACGTATTCTTCTCGCTGCCCCTTCCGAACGAGAGGTTGTACTGCTGGCTGAAAGGGTTGCGGGCGCCGTAACGCTCGATATCGTCATAGTAACTGTATCCCATGGCCGCAAGAGCAGCGAGCTGTGCATCCACTTCCGACTGAGTCATCTGTCCTGCATAACCGCGGAGCAGGGCGCGGATACCCTGTGTGGTAAAGGTATTGTCATCCAGCAGTCCCTGGGCGTATGCCGCTGCTCCGGCTCCCTGCAGGCTAGGGTTCTGGGCAGCCCACTCGCGCTCGAGTTCCACCATAGTGGCGGCATCTGCCAGATATTTATCAGCGTATGTGGAATAGGGCTGAAGTGACAATGTAGCTGAGAAGGACACATTCATCTGGTCTTTCTGCGCCCTCTTGGTAGTGATGACCACCACTCCGTTCGCCGCACGGGCTCCGTAGATGGAAGCGGCGGCGGCATCCTTCAGGACAGTAATGCTCTGGATGTCCTCCGGGTTGATATCGGGCACGCTCTCCACCCAGTTGCCGTAGCCGTCATTGGTGGTCTTCTCTACCGGGAAGCCGTCGATAACGTAGAGCGGGGTGGTCAGACCGTTCATGGATGTGACACCCCTTATCTGCCCGTCGGTCAGACCCGCGACACGTCCTTCCAGCATGGTGCTGACATTTGATATACGCTGGGTCTCGAACTGTTCGGAATTGACTTTGGCGAAGGCTCCGGTAGTCCTCTCCTTGGAGATGGTCTGATAACCGGTAACCACTACCGCATCCAGCATCTCGACATCCGGAAGAAGAAGCACGTCTATCCTCTCCCGTGAGCCTATCTGCTCTTCCTTGGAGTTCATGCCGAAGAAGTTGAACACCAGAGTCACCTCCGGATTGTCCGGCACCTCTATCTCATAGTAACCGTCAGCATCGGTATATACTCCCGTGGATGTACCTTTCACTATGACATCCGCTCCGGGCAGCGGCAGGTCCTCGCCTTCCAGGACCTGACCGCGGATTATCCGGACACCCTGCCGGGTGTCGTCCTTCTGAGGTGAGGCCTCCTGAGCCTGAGGAGAAGGTTCCTGATGCAGGGCTACCTGCTTATCCATCAGCGTCCAGGTAATACCGGTCCCCTCGAAGACCGCTTCGAGGACCTCATTGATGTCCTGGCTGCTGACGTTAACTGTAACTGTCTGGGAGACATCCACAGAACTGTTGCTGTAAACGAAGTTGTAACCGGTCTCCCGGGTAACTTCCTTGAGGACTTCTGAAAGTCTGAGGTTACTGCAGTTCACCTCATAGGTCTGCTGCGCCGAGGCCGATGCCAGTGACAGCATCAGCGTAATTAAAAGCGCCGGCAAAAACTTAACTGGTGTAGATTTCATCTCGGTTAATATTGGTTATTATAGTCATCTGACTACAATAATTACAATATTTCACCGGACTACCCTAAAGAAAATTTAACCGAGGGTTATCATATTTCCGTCCACGGCATAGACTATGTCGCAGGTGATGGCCAGGAGCTCCAGAACGCGGGTGATGGACTCGGAGCGGAAATCTGCAGTGAAGAAATTGTTGTATATGGAACTGTCACTGACAGTTATCTCCACCCCGTACCAGCGTTCCAGCGATTCCAGGACCTCCGGCATCGGAGTGTTGTCGAAATGCAGGGTGCCCTTCGTCCAGGCAATATCCCCTTCTATGTCAGGAGTCCTGTTGATATAGGCGTGTCCGTCCTTGACAGTAATCCTGGAACCTTCCTCCACTGCAAGGGTGCTGTTTTCGTCCGTCAGCATCTGGACAGACCCCCTCAGCAGGGTGAGCCTGACCTCTCTGTCCGGAGAATAGCAGGAAAGGTTGAAGGCTGTGCCGGTGACTCTGACCGCAGGACCTCCCGGGGTGCGGACATAGAACGGGTCCGAAGGGTCGGAATTTACGTCAAAATAGCCTTCTCCGCGCAAGGCAACCTCTCTGTTGCCGTTCTCATAATCATCGGCCACGAGCAGCTCGCTGCCGCAGTTGAGCCAGACGACGGAGGAATCTGGAAGGACGACACGGCTCCTGACACCATTGGACACCGTATATACATCGGCCGCCCTGGCTGTGAATACAGTCGGATCGACGGGAGGCTCCGGCCTCAGCAGCGACCAGCAGAAAAGACCGGCCAGGACAACCGCCGCCGCACGGAAACACCAGTCCAAGGCAGGGGTTTTCCGCCTCCTGCCGCCGAATGACGGGACAGGCCCCAGATAGGGCTCGTCCGGCATGGTCGAGAACACCTCGGCATTGAATTTACTCAGTTTTTCCTTATCCAGCTTTTCTTCCATAATCGGGTCTCTAATCTTTTCCTTGTCTATATAATACAATCAACTCCTGCCCTATCCTAAAAATTTTTCAAAATTTTTCACTACAGATATTCTTTCAGCCTGTTGCGGAAATGCCGCAGGGAGATCTTGATATGATATTCCACGGCCTTGACGCTGACTCCCTTTTTCGTGGATATCTCCCGGTTCGTCATGCCGTCGAGCCGGCTCATGTGGAAGGTGTCCCTGGCGGTGTCAGGCAGGGAGTCGAATGTCTTCCTAATTAAAGAGGACAGCTCCAGCGAGTCTATCAGATGTTCCACTGACGGGTCCTCGAGGGCAGCTGTCCTTTCTTCTAAAACACTAGTAAGGGAAGGGTCGGAAAACAGTTTCTTCTCCTTCAGAAAATTCAGGGTCCGGTTCCTGGCTATGGTAAAGACCCATGCGCGGAGATTCGAATCAGGCCGTATGGAACAGCGCTTCTCCCATACCGTGCACAGGACGTCCTGGGCCAGGTCGCGGGCCTTCTCGCTGTCGCAGATATAACTTGTAATGAAGTGTACGAGATTGTTGTATTCCAGGCGGTAGAACATCTCGAACGCCTTCTCGTCTCCATTCCGTATGTCTTCTGCGATATTGGCCATAAGCTGATCCGCAGTTTACAGCCTGTCGGCAACAGCAGCGAAGGCAGCGGCATCCGGACCGTCGGAGAATGCGGCGGGCCTGCCGGCGTCTCCGCCCTCCTCCACTGACATGTAGATGGGGATGCTGCCCAGAAGCGGGATGTTCAGCTCTTCGGCCATCTTCCTGCCGCCGTCCTTGCCGAAGATGTAGTATTTCTCTTCAGGATGCTCCGCGGGGGTGAACCAGGCCATGTTCTCGACCAGGCCGAGGATGGGTACGTTCACATCCTTGTGGCGGAACATGTTGATGCTCTTTATCACGTCGGCTATAGCCACCTGCTGGGGAGTGGTGACGATGACAGCTCCGGTCAGGGGGATGTCGTGGACCATCGAGATGTGGATGTCGCCCGTTCCGGGAGGCAGGTCGATGAGCAGGTAGTCGAGCTCGCCCCAGTCCACCTGCATGACGATCTGTTTCATGGCGTTGCTGGCCATGGGACCGCGCCATATCAGGGCCTGTTCGGGAGCCACGAGGTGACCTATGGAGAGCAACTTGATGCCCCACTTCTCGAGGGGGACTATCAGGTCCTTCTCCTCATCCATGTAGGGTACCTGCCCCTCTGTGCCGGTCATCTTGGGAATGGAGGGGCCGTAGACATCGGCATCCACCAGACCTACGCGGTATCCCTTCAGGGACAGAGCCACGGCCAGATTGACCGAGACAGTGGACTTGCCCACGCCGCCCTTGCCGGAGGCCACGGCGATAATCTTGCCGATGCCCTGCAGCTGGGTGTCGTCCAGGTCATTGACCGTCTTCTTGGTAGGCTTGCGTTCCCGCACCAGCTCGATAATGGAGATCTTGGCGTGGGGGAACTCCGCGGCCATAGCCTGCTCACACTCCTTCTTGATAGAAGACAGAAGGGGGTCCGGGGAAGGCACGACCAGCTTGAAACGGACCAGCACGGCCTTCTCTCCGGCCTGCGGATCCGTGGGTTCGACGGCAGCCCCGTTCCCGTCGAAGAGCTTGATGTCCTCGACGAGACCGAGGGAGACGATGTCCTTGTCAGCCGCCGGATGAATGATCTTTGAAAGGGTTTCTAAAATCATTTCCGTGTACAGGTTAATTATTCAACGATATCCAGCTCGTCGATCAGATTGGTGGCTCCGCCCAGCTTCTCGATGATGAAGAGGACGTAGCGGATGTCCACGCTGATGCATCTCTGGAGCTCGGGCTCGAAGATGATGTCACCGCTCATGGACTCCCAGTTGCCGTCGAAGGCCAGGCCGATGAGCTCACCGCGGCCGTTCATGATAGGAGAGCCGGAGTTACCGCCGGTGATGTCGAGGTTGCCGATGAAGGCTACGGGCATCTCGCCCTTCTCGTTGGCATAGCGGCCGTAATCCTTGGCCTCGTACAGCTCTTTCAGCTTCTCGGGCACTACGAACTCCCAGTTGTTCGGGTCTTCCTTCTCCATCACGCCCTTGAGGGTGGTGTAGTAGTTGTAGAAGACGGCGTCGCGGGGATAGTAGGGCATAACGGTTCCGTAGGTAAGACGCATGGTGAAGTTGGCATCGGGATAGATGGCCTCGCCCTCCCTCATCTCGAGGGTACCTGCGATGTAGTCTTTCTTGCCCTGGGCAAACTGCTCTGCGTATGAGGCATACTTGTCAGCGTGAGGCTTGGCGGCCGCAAGATAGGACTCGCGCACCTTCACCGCGGGATCATTGTTCAGAGCCTCCACATTACCGGAAGCTATGGCTTCATTGACCTTATCGAGGGATGTGAACACGGACTTGCCGTACAGGTCCTCCACGTACGCATTGATGTCACCGCCGAACTGGCCGTCAATGTCCTGATAGAACGAAGGCAGCTGGTCTGCAGGGATGCTCTCCTTGAGCAGCTGAATCATGGCCACAGCCACCTTCTTGTCGGTGGGCAGGGAGTAGTCTCCGTAGAAGGACTCGAGACGGCTGCTCACGGCTGCGAGCTGTTCCTCTTTCTCAGCGGGATCCCCGGTTGCAAGGGCATCGGTAATCCTCTTGGCGTTGGCAGCGGCGCTCACGAGCTCGATACGGCCCACGCTCTCGTTGATGTAGGTCATCAGGATATAGTCGGCCTTACGTCCCTCGACAGCAGCGTTGATGTTCTCGAGAGCCTTGCCGTAGCGGGCGATACGCTCCTCGCCGCCTGCATTGACCCACTCGGTGAATGCCTGTTCCTCAGCGGCGCGGCGTGCCTCGACTCCGAGCTTTGCGAAGGTCTCGTTCATGCCGATCCACTTCTTCCAGCCGTTGGACGAGCCGGCGTACTTGCTGGCGTACTGGAGCATGATCTTGGGATCAGCCTCCATGTCGGCCATCAGCACATCCTGACGGAGGGTGCGCACCTTGATGGCGGCCTCGTTCTTCTCGGTGGTCTCACGCAGCTCGGAAGCGGTCATGAAACGGTTGGTCGAGCCGGGATATCCCATAATCATGGCAGGAGAGCCCTCCTCGTAACCGGCGATGGACACCTTCAGATACTGTTTCGGGGTATAGGGCACGTTGTCCTCGGAGTACTCGGCGGGATTGTTGTTCTGGTCTGCGTACACACGGAAGATGGAGAAGTCTCCGGTGTGACGGGGCCACATCCAGTTGTCGGTGTCGGCACCGAACTTACCGATGGACTGAGGGGGAGCACCCACGAAGCGCACGTCCCTGAACACCTTGTACACGATGAAATAGTAGGTGTTTCCGCCGTAGAACGAGTTGATGCCTCCGACCACGAACTTACCGTCGCAGCCGGCCTTCTTGGCAAGCTTGTTCTCGAGCTTGGTCATGGCCTTCTCCTTGTCCTCGGGGGTCTTGGCCTTGGCCAGAGCCTTGTTTACATCGGCCGTCACGTCGGTGAAGCTCTCGAGGAACCTCACGCTGAGGCCCGGTGCGGGCAGCTCCTCGTCGAGGCTGAGAGCCCAGTAGCCGTCACGGAGATAGTTGTGTTCCACGGAGCTGAGGCTCTGAATGGTACCGAAGCCGCAGTGGTGGTTGGTGAAGAGCAGTCCCTGGTCGGACACGATCTCACCGGTACATCCGCCGCCGAAGATCACGATAGCGTCCTTCAGCGAAGAATTGTTGATGTCATATATCTGCTGAGGTGTGATTTCGAATCCCAACTCAGTCATCTTCCCGCTGTTCATCTTTTCCAGCAGGGGGAGCAGCCACATACCCTCGTCGGCCTTCACCGGAGCCATGGGCATAAGCAGCAGCATCAATCCAAGCAATGTAGATTTTCTCATTTTTCTGAAATTTTTTAAATTTGAAACACAAATATAAAAATTATGAGCGGTTTTGGCAAAATAGTAATAGCAACTGACAAATTCAAGGGCTCAATGACAGCGGTGCAGGCTTCGGAGGCCGTCCGGGACGGTATCACGGAGGGATGCAAGGAGGCAGGAAGGACAATGCCGCAGATTCTCCTGCGCCCCATGGCGGACGGAGGGGAAGGCAGCATGGGAGTAATGGAGAGAGCTCTTCGGGAAAGCGGCAGAGGCTATAGGAAGGAATTCATTCCGACGGTCAATCACCTGGGCTCGCAGATCCTCGCTCCGGTGCTGCTGTACAGTGCGGAGGACGGCACCCGATGCGCATTCGTGGAGATGGCTTCGGTCTGCGGCCTCAACATGATTCCGCGGGAGAAGCGCAACCTGCTTCGCTCGACTACCTACGGCCTCGGCACCGTCCTGCGCGAATGTATCGAGAGCCACGGGGTGCGGGAGATACTCCTGGCTATCGGCGGCAGCGGCACCAACGACGGCGGCTTCGGACTGCTGTCCGCCCTCGGCTGGTCCTTCTCCAACTCCAGCCCCTTCCGCAACCGCGACATACCCTCATTTATCAACGGCATCGGCTCAGCCTCCGACCGCTCAGTGGCGGACATCTGCCCTCATCTGCGGCAGACCCACATCAAGGTGGCCACCGACGTGACCAGCCCGCTGCTCGGCCCGGTCGGAGCCACAGCGGTATACGGCCCGCAGAAGGGATGCCGCAAACAGGACATTCCGGTATTTGAGAGTGCTCTGGAAAATTGGCAAAGGGTCATCGGAGTTCCCGATTTCCCCGGAGCCGGAGCCGCCGGAGGTACGGGATATGCCCTGCAGGCCGCCCTGGGAGCCGAACTTACAGCCGGATGGAAGGTATTTGCCTCGATGCTGCACCTGGAAGAGGAGATTGCCTCGGCCGACCTGGTCATCACCGGCGAGGGCCGCTTCGACAAGTCCTCCCTGACCGGGAAGCTCCCCGCCGGCATCGCCACCCTCTGCCGCCGCTACGGAAAACCCCTGTGGGTAGTCACCGGCACCTGCCGCGTCCCCGCCGACCAGCTTCCGATGCTCGGCATCACCCGCGTCATCGAGCTCTCAGCCTCCGCCGCCCCCGGCGAGGACCCCTTCGCAGACGCCCCCGCCATCATACGGCATGCTGTCGCCACGGCCTTCCTGCAATAAATTATTCGATGCTCTGATAGTCGAGGGGAGGATCGAAGTAGCGGGAAAGGGCCTTGATGTTCTCGCGGTAGTTGGGAGCGGCGAAGTCGGTGCCCCCGAAGAAGCGGTCCCACTCTTCGTGAAGGCCGGCGATGCGCTCGTCCACCGCTGCTTCTGTCTCATACAGGACCGTGCCGTCAGCTGCATAAAGCCGGGCTGTGAGATGTTCGGGAGTGCAGGAAAGAGTCAGCATGCTGCCCTGGGATACAGTCACTTCAAGCGGGGCAAATGCTCCTATGGAAATGCCGAGGGTCACCTCGCCCGTACCGGTCCAGCAGTAACGGTACTGCTCCTGAGCGCCGGAGGCCCTGCGGTAGGTACATTCCAGGGCGCCGTCGGCTATGCTCACGCGCTGGTCCAGGGAGGAAATGGCCGAGGGGATGCGGGGCTGAACGTCTATACGGCGGCTGAGCATATCGGGACGCACCCCCAGGAAGTACTGACTCCATACGCGGATGTGCTCTCCGTTGCTCCAGGCCTGGAGGAAGGTGCCCGAGCGCCTTACCCAGGTGCTGCCGGGACGGGGCCAGGGATCCGCGCACTCGGACAGGCTGCCGACCGCTCCCTCGTCGAGAGCCTGCCGGTTCATATTGGAAAATAGTCTGAAGGCCAGGTCCTGCTGACCATACTCCACCATCCGCTGCATGGCCTGGCCGTTGAGCCAGAGCCAGACGGTGCCGTTGTGGTAGGCGTCGTCCTTGTGGTAGCGGTGCCACATCTCGTGCCAGGGATGGAACTGCCCGTCATTCTGGTCGAGGCTCGACACGCCCCAGGGATAGACCAGGTGCTCCCACATCCGGCGGGTATCCCGCATCCTCAGCAGGGTGTCGGACACCAGCTCATGGGCGTAGACGGTGTTGGGACGGAGCTGGAGGTCAGGGGTGCCGTCGGAGTTGAGGTGGTCGTAGATCAGGCCCGACCCGGGGTCGGTGAAATCGTGCTCGAAATTGGCGCGGACCTTCCCGGCCAGGGCCTCCCACTGCCGGGCCTTGCGGTCCTCGCCCATGTAGCGGGCCATCTCAGCCGCACATGTCAGCTGCTGATACCAGAGGGCCTGGATGTCCACGGCCCTGTCCCCGCGGGGCGAGCACGGGTACTTGCTCTGGCGCTTGGCGTCCATCCAGGTATCGGCGTCGGCGTGGGTCAGATAGCCCTTATCATCTGTAAAAAGCTGTGCGGAGGCGTCCGTAGCAGTCTTGACGGCCGGGTATATCTGCTTGATGAAATCCACGTCGCCGGTGTATTTCAGGTACTCGTAGGCCTGGATCACGAAGCGGGGAGTACCGTCGGTGGTGTTGTAGAGGATACCGTCGAGGTTCAGGCGGTTGGGCACGCGGCCGTAGGTCTCCGAGTCAGGGTCTGTATCCTGATAGCGGGCAAATGAGAGGAGGATGTCGCGGGCCACACCGAACTCCCCGGTGCAGAGCACCGCTCCCGGCATGGCGATGAACATGTCCCTGCCCCAGAAATCGGTGAACCAGGGGAAGCCGGCGTACATGCCCCATCCTCCGTGCTGGCGGGTCACCAGTTCATCGGCCGTCAGCTCTATCCACGCGAGGGCGCGGTCCAGAGAGGGGAGGTCGGTGCGCATGGCATTGTCCTGCAGGAGGGACTGCATCCGCTCCTGCCGCTGAGCCAGCCACTGCCGCCCCTCGGAGCGGATCTGCGAGGCGAGCTCCCGGCTCTCCTGTTCATTGCCGTAGGAGATGATGAAACCGCCCGCATTGCGGGGAGCCTCCACCACCTTGCCGTCGAAACTCAGCTGAGCGTCCGGATTCAGGGCGGAGATGCGGACGAAGTCGCCCTTAGCCTCCACGGCCGCGTATATCACGGAGTTGCCGTCCTTGCGGGGGAGGGTGACATTGGTGCCGGTAAGTTCGAGGCCGACCTTGCTGCCGGCCACTCCGTCCAGAGCGACGAAGAGCACCTTGCGGCTGTCCACCAGTGCAAATGTCTCCACGGCGCAGTCATGGACCCTCTCAAGCCGGTCGGGCCACACGGTCACGGCCGCATCCTTACGGCTGAGCATCCGTCCGTCCACATAGAGCCGGTAATCGGCGAAAATCCTCTTGGCCCGGATGTTCCACCCGGCGTACCAGTCGCTGAAATCATCAGTTGAAGTCTGGCCGTAGTAGAAGCCGGCCTCCTTGTCGCTGTAGGAGTACTCTCTGGACTGACCCGGCGCGATCACCACTCCGAGATCTTCAAGTTCCACAGCATCCGGCTGCGCATGCAGAGACACCGCCGACAGCAGCAGAACCACGGCGGCGTAAACAGATTTTCTTTTCATATCCTATCGTTTTTGACTTATTTACTTCTTGCAAAGGCCGCTCTCTGCCATCCTGCACGTGCCGGGACGGAGTGTGCCGTCGGCCTCCCGCAGGTGCATCGAGCCGCCGAGACAATAGCGGAAATACCGGCAGCTGCCGCAGGGGTCCCCGAGAGCCTTCATCCAGCTGCGGTCGCGGAACTTCTGATAGCGGTTTTCCCAGACATCCAGGAAATCGTCCCCTCGGTAGATATTGCCCTGGGAGTAGTCGCTGCGGATACTCGCACAGGCGGCGATGTCTCCGTTGGAGAGGATGGAGGCACAGCTCAGGCCGGCGTCGCAGCGGAAAAGGTAGTCCCGGACCTTACCCTCATAGCCGCCGAGGAAGCCCTCGCAGCCGTAATCCAGCTTTATCCGGCCGTCCCGACGGGTCTCGGCGATAAAATCCATCACCCGGTCAAACTCCTCCGCAGTCAGCCGCATGTCCGGGTCACTGGCAGCCCTGCCGGACGGAAATACGGTGAAAATCCTCCAGCGCCTGAGGCCTGTCGAGATGAGGAACTCGCGCAGGTCGGGGAGAGTAGCCAGGTTACGGCGGTTGGCGCAGGTGACCACGTCGAAAACCATGTCCGGGACCCCGATGAACATCCTGATGGCGTTGAGCGCCCTGGCGTAACTGCCGGGGACTCCGCGCATCCACTCGTGGTCGGCCTCGAACCCGTCCAGGCTGACCGTCGCACTGTGGATACCGGCCTTGAGCAGGGAATCGAAACGCCGGCGGTCCAGCAGCATGCCGTTGGTGACCATGCCCCAGGGGAAACCCATGTCATAGATGGCCCTGCCGCAGGAGGCGATGTCGGGACGCATCAGGGGCTCACCGCCGGTGATGATTATGAAAACCTTGTGAGGGTCGTATTTCTCAGAGATTCTCCGGAGTACCTTGGCGAAGTCCTCGAAAGGCATGTCCTTGACCCCGGAGGTGGTATGACAGTCGCTGCCGCAGTGACGGCATTTCAGAGAGCATCTCAGGGTACACTCCCAGAAGAGATTCTCGAGGACATGCTCCCTGGCCATCTGCTCCCTGAGGGACCTGTTGAACTCCAGGGCCAGCCTCTGCTTGAACGATACGGGCTGCATGGTCCTGAGGTTATTCTACTCCTGAGGCTCCCGCTCGAGCGTGACGTTCACCATGCCGGGCACCTCATAGTCACCCTCGTCCCAGGAATCATGCCATTTGCCTTTCTTCTTCTGCACCAGCGGCTGCTCCACGAACTTGGACTGGAAGCTGCCTCCGCCGTCCGGTCCGTCGATATCGATGAAGCCGATGGTAACACCCTCGCCTCCCCCGAAGCTATAGTTCTCGACTTTGAGACTGAACTTTCCGTCAGTATCGGTAAGCACAGGCTGCCCGTCCGGATAGTAAATCTTATTGCCCAGGCTGTCCGTCTCCCCATAGCTCGCACAGAATCCCACCTGGATTCCGGTTATAGAACGTCCTTCCTCATCCGTCACACGGCCCTTGGCCTCATACGTAGCGTGCGGAGAGGCATACAGGAAACATGACGACACTGAGGTAACCCCCAGGACCGCCATAATCCACTTCAGAAAAGCCTTTTTCATAAACTAAAGATTTTTAATCCCCTACAAATATAGGGAATTTTCCTACATTTGCGGAACCATGCAGAAAAAATTAATGATATTCGACCTCGACGGCACCCTGCTCTACACCGTCCCCGACATCGCGGCTGCCACCAACCAGGCCTTGGCCGCATGCGGCTACCCCGTCCACAGCGAGACGGAGATAGCCTCCTACATCGGCAACGGCATCAACAAACTCTTCGAAAGGGCACTGCCGGAGGAGGCCCGCAGCCAGGAGGAGGTCCTGCGCATCCGGAGCCTGTTCCTGCCTTACTATGGCGAGCATTGCGCCGATATGACCCGGCCTTTTGAGGGCATACCGGAACTCCTGTCGGATATCTGCCGCCGGGGCATCAAGGTCGCCGTCGCCTCGAACAAATACCACCCGGCTACCGTCAGGCTCATGCGGCATTTCTTCCCTGAAATACCCTTCTGCGCCGTATTCGGGGAGAGGGAAGGTGTACCCCGCAAGCCGGAGCCGGTGATAGTATGGGACATTCTCCGTGAAGCAGGAATACATTGCCCCGCTGCAGACGGTCCAGGACGGAATTTCCCCGACGAACGCCCGTCCGTCCTGTACATCGGAGACTCCGGCGTGGACATGCAGACCGCCGCCAACGCCGGCCTCGAGGCCGTCGCCGTCACCTGGGGCTGCCGCACCCGGGAGGAACTCGTCTCCTACTCCCCGGCCCACATCGTAGACAGGCCTTCTCAGATAGCCGGGATTCTCTCCATTTAGCGGTTATTTCTTTGGATTTTATCCAAAAATAGCAGATTATTTCTTTGGATTTTATCACAATCACTATCTTTGCCCCAAAACAACAGAACTTTAGCATGTACTACAAACGCATCATAGATGATTGTCTGACAGAATGGGCTTCAAGACAGGAGCACAAACCCCTCCTGCTGCGAGGTGCAAGACAGGTAGGAAAATCAACTGCTGTCCGCCATCTCGGAGAGAAATTCAAATACTATGTGGAGGTAAATTTCGAGAAATATCCTGAGTATAAGGCACTGTTTCAGGAAAATCTAGATGTAGGACGGATAGTCCCGCTTATGTCTGCCATGAGCGGCAAACCGATTGAGGCCGACAATACGCTGCTTTTTCTGGATGAGGTGCAGGATTGTACGGAGGCCATCATGTCGCTGAGATTTTTCAAAGAGGACATGCCAGGACTGCATGTCATTGCCGCCGGTTCACTGCTGGAACTGGCATTGGAGGAATTGCCCACATTCGGAGTCGGACGCATACATTCCATGTTCATGCATCCCATGACATTTGATGAGTTTATAGAGGCCTGTGGAGAGAAACTTCTTTTATGTGAGCGGAATAAGGCCTCTATCACAAGACCGTTACCCGACCCGCTTCACCATCGGATGATACAGCTGATACGTACTTACATGCTGGTCGGCGGCATGCCGGAAGCGGTCAGGGAATGGAACGCTACACGCGATTTTATTAAGTGTCAGGAGATTCAGGACGACATCCTTGTCAGTTATGAGGACGATTTTGCGAAATACAAGAAGAAAGCTGACCCAGTACTGCTGAGGCTGACACTGCGGAGCGCAGCTGCACAGGTCGCTAAAAAATTCGTTTACACCCAAGTCGGCAGCGATTACAAGGCTGCTGAAGTAAAGAAGGCGCTTGAGATGCTGATACGGGCCGGATTGCTCATTCCCGTGACCAGGACCAATGCGGACGGGCTTCCTTTAGGTTCCGGAGCGGACAGCTCGTTCCGGAAGATTTTGGTCCTGGACCCCGGGCTTATGCTGCGTCTGCTGAATATGTCCATGGGCGACATCTCTCAGATAACGAGTCATATTCTGACTTCAAGTGCGGCCGATCTGGTAAACAGGGGACCGATGGCCGAACTGCTTGCCGGACTAGAGATGCTCCGTTACCAAAGTCCGAATCTCCGCCACGAGCTGTTCTATTGGACACGTCAGGCACGGAACTCCCAGGCCGAGGTCGATTATCTCACAGTCCACAACATGAACATACTGCCGGTGGAGGTGAAGTCCGGGACTCAGGGAGGGATGAAAAGCCTGTGGAGCCTGATGCATGAGAAGAATCTTTACGAGGCTGTGCGCTGCTCGCTGGAGAATTTCGGGACATTCGACTACACCGACAAAGAAGCCGGCGGGGCTGTCCGTCATATCACCACTTGCCCGCTGTATGCCGTCTCTATGATGACGCGCCTGTAACCGTCAAATACATTATGCCTTTTCATTATATTCGGAGATGAGCGACTGGAACTCCGGCAGGTCCCGGAGCGGAGTCATGTCATTATAAAGTAAATATTTTTCATAAACTCTTTATTTTGTTCAATTACACCCTTTTTAAATAACCGGCCGGGAATAATCCCGGTCGGCCGGCATGTATGTCTCCGCAGGTCAAACCGGATTCCATACACCTCATCGTTTTTCATAGTCCTTGTTTGTATCTCACTCAATACATAGCCAGTTGGTCTGCTTATCACGGTTGTACCGGAATATCCGGGAGAACTTCCTCTTTCCGTACCAGCCGTACCCGTAGTCCCCCATATCGAGATTCACGGCATTGCTGCAGTACTTATGTATGGATTCCGAGAACCGATTAAGGGTCATAGGAATCCTGGACTGAAAAATGTAGAACTGTCCGTCCACTGTCCCGAGAGCGCGCCGGAAAGTTTTGCGAGGATCTTCGTGGGTGCGGACTCTGCCATTCTTCACAAGCACCGTCTGCTGAAACCCATAATCCGAATGCCATTTACCGGAGATTACCAGCCCTTTGGTCGGATGAAGCGATATGCGCTCCTTGCGCACAGGCGTACCGTATGTTTTCCCGGCTATCCTGTATTCGCCCTCTATCGCCCCGTCCTCTCCGGTATATGCAGCCGGTATCAGCAGGCGGGCTTCCGGATTGTACTTATCGGTAAAATGAACCTCACCGATCTCTATCGGGATGACCTCCGGTTCCCTGCACACCAGCACGAATCTTACGGCAAGCACGGCACAGACCAATCCTGCCAATCCGACAATTGCCTTACTCATAACACTAACCGAACAATTTTACTACCAGGAATATTCCCAACCATAGCCCCGGCAAAAGAGGGCCGTCCGGTTATGAACGAGAGTCCATCCCGGGTCTTCATCTCCTCTATCTCCGACTCAAGCACCTTCCTGTATTGGAGAATAAGATCCTTATACTCCGGCCTTTGCTTTATTTCGCCGAGGTCATCATCCATTTCGATATGGGCAAAACGCCGGTAGCCCTTCTCAAATGCCGTCTTCAGAAATCCCAGAGCCTTGTCTGACTCACCCATTCTTGAATACAGACAGGCAGCGTCATAATAATTCCCGGCATTGTCAGGATCATTTTCTATCACCTTGTTCATGAAATCGACGGCCTTGTCCTTCTGCCCCAGCCCCAACCAGGCATACTGCGCACATGAGCCGTTCCCAGGGATTGTATCCAGCTCAACGACTTTTCTATAGTCTTCGGCAGCCGCCACGGAATCTCCTTTCAAGCTGTACATATCCCCTCTTCCCAGATACGCATAGGCCCACATAGGCTCCAGAGTTATGGACATCGTGTAATCCTCTATCGCCCCGTCGACATCCCTGCTGTTGTCCTTGTAAAAGCCGCGCCGGTAGTATCCTCCGTAGAACTCCGGATAATGCGCGACATATCTATCCAGCTCCGATATCGCCGCTTCCACATCGCCGGATTCATACAGAAGGTCCGCCTTCGCCATGACATAGCCATAGTCAGTGGAATCCAGCGCTATCGCAAAATCTATATGTTTCAATGCCGACGTAAAGTCCCCCGTCTCACTATAACAATTTGAAATCCTGTAGGCGGTCACAGGTGAAGGGGCATTCTTCTGGCTGTCCATATAACAGGCAATCGCCGTTCTATATGCGCCCTGCGCCTCATATACCGCGCCCAGACAGTAGGGCCAGTAACCATCTCCGGGATTCTCAGCGGACTGCATCCTCAGCTTCTCGACCAGCGGCGCCATCGCAGAATCAGGAACCTCCTGCATCAGTGAAAACGCCTTGTCATCATAACCGACAGCCAGTGCCCGGGCAATATCCTCTACGGCCTCTTCGTATCTCCGCAGCCCGATATAACTCTCCGCCCTGAAAGAATATCCGGAAGAATACTCTGGAGCCAGCTCTGTCACATAATCAAACAGCTCAATGGCATCCTCATACCTTTTCTCCACATTGGCTATCAGGCCTATGCCCATATAGCCCAATACGTTGTCAGGGTCAATGGATATAATCTTCCGGTAGTCCTTCTCAGCCAGGTCATACTTTCCCATATAGCAGTACAGATCCGCCCGCTTTCCATAAACCTCAACGTCATCCGGAGTTTCCCCGGCAGCCGATGTCAGGTCGGCAAGAGCCTTTTCGTTCTCACCCAGAGCGACATGGGCTTCAGCCCTCACCTCGTACGCAAATGCCCGGTATTCCTTGTCTTCCGCCGGTATCTTTCTGACAGCCAAGTCCGCAGCAGTCAATGCGCGGCCGTATTCTCCGTGATAATTCCGCACAAACGCAATCCATGCCAGGGCATATCCGTTGTCCGGATTGTCCTCCAGCTCCTTGTTCAGATATTCCAGGGCCTCTTCGGGGTTGTTGTTCCGGAGGGCCTCAACGCCCATGGTGTAGTTGTAGGTGTCGGGGCGGCTGATGGTCTGGGCCCGGGCGGCCTGCATTACGCCCAGAAGCAGAATCGTCAGCAGACATGTCTTAAGTTTTGGTTTCATGATTCTCTTTGCTAAAAATAATCATATCATTTATAACGCGTTTGCGAAAAAGGTAAACCGTCTTTGGGAGAAACGGTCATTTCGGAAATGGTCGTTTCGCATCTCTGGACAAGGGATTATTGCCTGACTATTTCAAGCATCTCCAAACGGCTGGTCCTTCCGTCGAAATATTCAAGCAGAGCGGAATTCCATTTATCCGATTTCCCGTCCAACTGCCTGAGTTTAGTGCTTTCCAGCAGATACCTCTTTCTACAGACGACATGTCTTGCTGACTCTTTATCGTACAACGTACTATGATATGTTTCATTGCCATCCCAGTCATACATGGCGACAGTCTTCCGGTGACCGTTGCCAAATATGTGGCTCACCCTTAGAAGGCAGCCATTCTCAAGGAACAAATACTCTCTAACGTGATCTTCTGCATTCTCATATTCGTGGAAAAAATGGATACTTTCGGGACTCAGTGAATTGTTTACCTCCACAAACTCCAGCGTCTGCCCTTTTTCATTGGACGCATACTTCATTAAGAACCCCGGATACAGATCCGACCGTCTGACCGTCAGAACACTGATCCCCTCTGACAACATGGACTCATCTAAAATACAGACATTACCTCTATACACAATCTTCCGATATATGCCCCCGTTCCTGACAAACTGCTCCTCCAAAACCCTGCCCGCAGAATCATAAAGGACCTTCCTGTCAGGACACTCTACAACCGTTCCATTCACATCAATATCCTCCCGGCAAAGCACATATCCGCCAGCATCGTATCGATACACTTCTCCACCGACAAATCCTCCTTTCACGATACTACCGCTGCGTTCTTCAGCTATGTACCGGATCAGTCTCACTGTTCTCATTATGGTTTTACGTGAACTCATTTGTCAACTTGTTTCTCCATCAACTTCCTATGGAACTTATTATCGCCGCAACCACACCCAGGATTATAAACGCGACAAACCAAGGAAACGACCTCTTCTGTTTTTCTATCATCTTCACTTTCTTCTTCTTATAATACTCTGCGGTCTTAAAGTCTCCATGAAAACTCGCGAGCATGGACATATAGTCACAAAAAGCGGTATAAGAGCTGAATGTCTTTCCGTCTGGGGCTCGATACATCATAATTTATTAAATTTTGTTTGTTTATATCCGTTTTATCTTTTACGTAATAGCATGTTGATAACCGTTCGGCCGATTTTCTTTTCAAGCCCGGACTTCGTGGTCGGGACTCCTGTCTCTCGAGCTATCCGCCGTTTTATTTTATCTATTCCCAAAGCACGGCTGAGGGAAAACGACACTCCTGGAATTTTAAATCTATTCATCAATAAATCATTTAACACTACCAACTCCAATAATAAACATAAGACATCTGCCATATCATATGGCCAAATCCTGAATTATAAGACGCTCCAATAGAAAAAGCCCCATACCATCCGAATCCAAATCTGCCTCCGTAAGAAAAACCACCCGATCCAAAATCGTATGCAACTTCCGGTTGCACGAACAAGTGAAAATCGTCTGCTATAATATTCCATCTTGGCGCAACAGAAAGAGGTATATGCGATCCAAAATCCCCGGAGTATGCATACTGAAAACCTAGTTCAAGGTTAAATCTGTGATAAAAATCTCCTAAAGAAAATGCTATTTTAGGACCTAGAAATCCTCCTTGAATCACATTCTCTTCTTCCCAAGTCGCTCCTTGAGACTCTATGGTAACAACCTCTGTCCCAGCATGCATATAAGACAACGATCCACCTACGCCAAACATTATTCCAACACCATCAAATGCTGTAAATGAAGTTTTACCATGTTGCTTAGGTGCGCTAACTCGCCTTTTTGCTTTTTTGTTAAAGTCTCTCTCCCGCTGTTTAATATACTTCATAAACCATTTCTCATCCGGAGTAAAATTCTCTGTCAAGGCAATGCCGTCAGGATTGTCCACAACTAGTTGTCTCGCCAAGTCAAACTTACCATTGATACAATATCTGTTAAGAAGTTTTCCTCTTATTAAAGGACATTTCGGATTCTGAGGAAAGTCTCTCAGAAAAGACTCCAACAATACCGCTGACGGGTATGCACTTTTCATCAACTCCTCGTACCTGCTGTTCTCCCGCTGCTGTGCTAATTTTTCCGATGCGAGTCGATAAGTATATTCAGAGGCTGAGGATAATGGTAGATATCTAGATGCGATATCGAAATTATTAATTGCTTCTCTATAATTGCCCGACGAATAATTTCTTTGAGCATCTTCAAGATACAATGCCTGCAATTTCATCTTTGCCATGCCGCGATATTTCCCTGAAGGATACTTATTGAGATAATTTGTATATCCTGCTTTAAGATTATCCTTTATCGCTTTATTCCATAAATTCTCCTCAATTTGAGCCTGTCGTTCCAATTCTTCCCTTCGTTTCTGTTCCTGTTCTGCCAATAATTTCTCCTGCTGTTTTTGTAGATATTCCGCCCTTGCTCTTTTACATATTGATATTTTTCCATTAATGAATGATTGATCTACATAAAATGACAGACTGCTGCATATTTTGATAATCTGTTCGTAATTTGTGATTGCGTAATTATAATAATCTATTTTATAGTACGACAGAGCATTGGTGTAAAGATTTTTAATTTTACGTATTTTTGTTATATCATCAGAATATCTGTCGTTTTGCACAACATTCAAGCCTTCAATTATAGTTAAAGCATCCTCATAGCGGCCTTTGTTCATCAAGTCGCGCACAATGTTAATATCCTGAGCCCCACATACAAAAGGCACTATCAAATATAAAATAATTATAACAATCCTTTTCATCTACAAGTTATTGTATCTTCTATTCAATTCGTTATATTTTATACTATTCATCTCTTTCAATTCGAACAATAATTCCTCCGCTTTCTTTTTACTATCGGTATCCACTGCATATCCCAATCTTTTAGTCGCTTCCATGGCTGCAATCACTTTCTCTGTCCTCCTCTCCAGCTCTGACACTTCAAACAGTTGATCGAGTTCATTAGGAGTTTTAAGATTTCTATCAGCTTTATTGGGTAAAAAACGATATCCTATTACTAAAAACAATATAAGCAGACTACAAGAAAGAACCGAAACTACCGCCAGCCTTACCCTCTTTCGTCTTCCCAATCGCTCTGCCATAGATTTTATTCTCCTATTTGCCTCATCCTTGTGTTTTCCATCAGGATATTTTTTCAAATAAAGGTTATAGCTACTAATCGTATTTTCCTTTTCGGCATAATTCCATAACTTTAACTCTACCTCTATATTATCTGCATCATTTGCTTTGTTTGCCAACTTTGGAGATACGACAAAATCGCCTATTCTGGTAATAGAACCATCTTCGTTTATTCTGAACGTAATACCAGATTGTGTCTTATTACTCCCCTCAAGATTATTTGGGATTGTCATACGCTAAGATTAATCTGCTAATTTTGAATGAAAATCATATCTTATATTTAGATATACCATAAGAAGAATGACTCCTATAATCACAACAGGCATTGTTGCCAATGCAAATGGTACATTAAAGCACAAATAATCGTATAATCCATGAATTGTTGCCGGGACCAATATTGCCAAAAAATATAGTGCAACTCTAAATCTTGGATATAAAAACGCAAATGCCACAAAGTATGAGGCAATGCCACACCATATTGCATGTAAGAATGGCAAACTTGTTAAACGGGCAATATTTGAAAGATAGGAGAAAACATATGCCTGAGAAACTTCATTTTCTAAAAGCATTTGGAAATTTGGTCCAAGTTGATAAACAACTCCTTCATATACACCGAAAGCAATACCTGACATTAGTCCATAAAATACCGCTGTTTGAGGCTTTATTACATTTTTTGAAAAATAAAGAATTAAAAATACAGGTAGTACTTTTACAATTTCCTCAATTACTCCAATTCCCAAAATACACGATATTAATGATATAAACACGTTACCCGTATAGTACAATCCTTCAAATGGGTTAATAGCACTTATATTAAATACATAAAATATAAGTGTTGTCAAAACTTGAGTGGCAAAAAACAAAAACACAGTAGTCTTCAAGTTTACCTGTTCAGTTTTAAACAGATAATAAAAGAACAGGCCCCAAACAACCGAGAAATACAATGCAATAAAATAGAAAAGAATGTACGCATTTAAAAGCGGAGCAACCATCATCAAGCCAGACAACGTTAGGCCGACCAATGATAATATAAATAATTGTTTATCCTTCTTCCATGGTTCCTTTGTAAAAATAGTAGATGGGAGTATTAACTCATGCCCAATCTCCTTAATTTGAGAGAACAGATTGCCCTTATGCTCCACAGACACCTTCTTTCCATGCTTCTTCAAGAAGAAATCCACTGTTCTAAAACTATCTGGACGCCCAATGTCATAAGCATAATCTCGCTTAAGAATCAGTCCAGAATGAACAAATTCCGCTATCTCATCTATATTAAAAGGGCCTAAAATAGTATCCTCTTTCATTACCTCATATTGCTCCATTGTCATCAGTTTTGTGATTTTAAAATGGGATCGTATTTTTTATTGTAAAGATAGTTTCATCATTCGATATGTTTAGAATGTTAATATTGAACCTAATACAACTAAACCAAGTCCAATTCCAAGGACCCACAAAATGGCAATTGCCCATTTGCGTTGTACTCTTTTGAATTCAGTTACACTTGACCATGATTTTGCTTTCCAGGCCCATTCATTACCATTAATACCTAATGCTATGCAACATCCTAATGAGATAAGAGGGCCTACATATGGTATAAAATTCACGACAATAAGTGCTAATGGCCAATATACACCATTACATATTCCCCAAATCCAGTTAAAGAAGAAGGCACCCCAATTCCATTGTTTTATCTCTTCAGGAACACAATCCGTGTGTGCTGAAGTATATGAGGACTGCTGCATAGATTGTTGAGAAGATGTTGTCGTTCTTGTTGAACTTACGGAAGTATTGTATCTATGTTGCCTGGTGATAGTGCCATCTTCATTCACAGATGCACCAAGTTCCTTTATTACCATATCGTCAAAATCAAAATGACCGGCAGGTAGCCATTCGCCATCCATGCTTTCTTCGGTAACAAGAACATCATCTATTAATTGAAGATCTCTCACTTCTTTTGCGGAATAAGGGCCAAAAGTCTCCCCATCCATTTTTACATAAAATTTATACTCCATAATTCATTGTTTATTATACAAGTGCAGTATTTGCCCATTTATCTCCTAAGATGGATTTGCATATTCAACCTCAATACTTGTTGTCACTTGAAGTGGATATGAGAAAATCTCCGCCATTTCACCGCCAATTTTAGGATTATTAGTATTACATATTAATGTATACTGAGAAAGGTGATGGATTAAGCGCTGAGTATAGTTCTTATTATCCCTGTTCAATAGGTCGAGAATCATCTTAACACCAACCGTTGTCACGAAGTTAATATCCGCTGATATACCTGGCTCAAATGATCCGACTTCACCCATATACAAATGAGTATTCGCATTTACACGACCTGATGTATCCCCCAGTGCGGCAACAAAGTCCGAGTATGCGGGCATTCCTTCCGGCAGGCAATAGAAAATTTCACCCGCAAATGCTCTTTCCCAAAAACCGATAGAAACAAACGGCATTTTATATGGCTTGGCAAGCATCGAGTCTGCATACAAATCTCCTTCCCGATTATCCGCACAACCCACAATAATTGTATCCGGGCCGCAGAATGGCCCAATAACATCCAATGCAACTTCTTGAATCATCTTAGTTGAAGTTATTACTTCTGCGCTTGGGTTGATTTGCAGAATTCGCTCTTTTACTGCATTAACCTTATACTTACCGACATCCTGTATACCGCATTGATGACGACAGATATTGTGGTAGCCCATGATATCCATATCTATTAAGAAGAAGCGACCAACACCTGCGCGTGCTAGTTCCAATGCGACTAAACTACCCACAGAACCACAGCCTATAATAATGGCTCCTTTTTTTAACATAATGTCAGATTCAAGAATACCTGTATTACGAGAGAAGATGTCTATTTTAAGTTCTACGGGAGTAAGTTCGCACAAAATATCTTCACGAGTTCTAAAAACAATGCTATCATCCTCATAATACCCAATGAGTTTATCCTCTGCTGCTGCAATTTCTGGTTTTTCAGCATAGAAATGACCTAATAATATGGGTTTTGTGCCACCCATATCTTTTGATGGCTCTTGAGTATCAATTACATTGTAATAATTACTTTCCTCATGATAGTATCCCCACAAAGGAAGATTTTCACGGGCAATGTTGTTCGGGAAACAGACCGTTGGGACACGACGCTTTCCCTTCATGAATTTATTTGCGTCAATCATACATTTTTTATTTTACATTTAAAGAGTCTTGATTAGCTTTTGTAAAGGCACTAATATCAGCGGTATCAACGGGTCCTTCTTTTTTAGCATTGATTTTATTGGCGTTGTCAACTGCGACAATACATGTGTCTGCATATTTGCATGTAACGTCCGCGTTATCTACATTATCAGAATTGGGCAACACTTGAATAGAACATTTCAATTCTACATTATCATTTATGGCAGTAATCTCTGCTGTGCCTTCTTTCACAGCTTTGACTTTGCCATTTTCGTTAACTGTTGCAACCAGGCTATCCGATGATTCCCACGTAATATTCTCGTCTTCTTGCAAGTCTTCAACCCATAATGCCTCAAATTCCCCAACTGTTAACATCAATTCCGTTTCAGATATTTTAGGTTTTTCTTTTTTATCATCGTTAAACCATGAAGCCACACACTCAATTGCCGACTTACTATAATCAATAACCGCTTTTATAGAAAGTATAGAGACAATTACCAAAATCAAGGTCGTCAGGCTTACAATCTTATTTCTTTTTAAAAGCCCCCAAATTTTCTTATAATCATTAATCCATGAATGATCTACAGCTTGAGGTTCAGCAGAATTCTCGCCTTCACGATTGATATTCTTTTGCATTGAGCTACGGATATCAAGTGGTTCTTCGTTTATTATACGACGGCCTGTTCCTTCTGTTCTTACACTGCGAGACATTCTTGTATAGGAAGGCTCAACCAAAGGATTAAGATTGCCACCATCTCCATCAAAATATTTTAATCGGAAATATTTTTTAGGAATAATGTCATCTCCAACCTCTACATCCACACGCTCATAATTCGGTCGGGCATATTGATGTGCCGCATACCTTGAATTTTCCATATGATACATGGTTAATCTGAATCGTGGATCAATATTGACCAATCCTGAAATCACTCCACTAGGGTTTTGTGAAGCAAAAGTGGAATTTGTGTGATCATCTGTAGATGAAAACACATCCATTGAGCCAGGATGCCTATGCCATAGTCCTAACAATTCTAGAGGTATTTTGTATTGGTTTGCCACTGATTGTGCCAAATAATTCACAAAAGCATCATCATATTCAAAATACGCTGTTTCAAATATGCTTTTGAAACCTGGAGGCAATACCTCCATAACAATCCAAACACCATTATCAAGGATGTGTCCTAATAAGATTCCACCAGTCTCGACCGGATCCTTATCGAAACTTTCTCTAATAATTGCATTATATGCCTTATTAGAGAAAACAACCATCTGACATATGTTTCTCATAACTAAATACCGCCGTGCATATTAAAAATTTCTTTTGAAAGATCCCCTGTAAGAACAAGTTCATAAGACATAAACCATTTTACAGCCCAACCCAGAACAGAAGCAGCACTTGTTACTCTAGAACCAGTTGACACATTATCAGCCTCATTTGTGCAGAGATATAAGTTATTTGACGAATCCCTCAACAAATGAAATGGTCTAAAACCACATCTGTTTATAAGATCTTCGACATCTGGAAGGACAGGATAAACACGCACAGACGACCCCATCACTTGTTGAGGATGGTTATTGTTATATACAGCCATTACTGTATATGTAAGACGCTCCTTGAACTTAGTTTCATATATACCCGGTGTCAACTCACCAATCCAATATAAGCGGCCATCATCAAGTTTGTCAAGTGTGAAATGAGGAAAAGCCTTTGCCATCGCTATTTTTTCCATCTCCAGCAATTCTGGATCTCTTTCATACCACTGTTTTGATGCCAACTTTCCTTTTGGTATACTTATAGCAGAGTCTGTGCCTTTATCATCAGTTACAGACCCATTGTTCTTAAGGGTAATCCTGCCCCCTTCAAGCAATTTTTTCTTCAGGGCCTCCCGCTTAGCCTTTAATGCGGCATCGTCCTCTGCTAGCTTCCCTTTGGGAATGCTTATACTAGAGTCTGCTCCTTTATCATCAGTTACAGACCCATTGTTCTTAAGGGTAATCTTGCCCCCTTCAAGCAATTTCTTTTTCAGAGCCTCTCGTTTGGCCTTTAGTGCGGCATCATCCTCTGCCAATCTTCCTTTTGGAATAAAAATGTTGTAGTTCATATTAGTATTAATTTAATCGTCCTTGAAAGCATCTCGAAATAAACAATTAAAGCCATTCATTATAGATGAGGCCCATTATAACAGCATGTCGTGATACTTTTTCATTGTCTTTTAGTTTAATCTGGTCCATCCAGCTCTGAGGTGGCATTTAATTAACACATAAAGAAAGTGTGGAGCCGTTGTCTTACCGCCTCGAGGTTCTCGCAAAACCTTGCACAAATAAAACAATACCCCACACTTGACTGTATATACTCGAGCGGTATATGACAGAGCAAGTGATGAACGGTATCTGTCTTCCTTTGTGCTGTTGTGAATTTGCGAGATTCCGAAGCAAGGAAAGCCAAACACTTTCATCCAATATGTAATTGCCGTCCACTGCCGGACGACCTTACAAAGATAGGAAAGTTTTCCGTTCAATGTGGGGTATTGAGGTAATTTATTTTACCCGCCGGACTTCTCCTTTCTTTCTGAGTTTATAACATCTTCGGAGAAAAGGTAAACATGAGAGATAATGATGGAGGTTAATAAGACTGCCTCACGGTAATTCCGCATATTCGCAATCAATATCAGAACATATCTGTTATCCGGCGATTTCAGATATACTTATTCAATTCCTCTACCAGCAGATGCACGGTGGTAGAAGATTCTTCCAGAGCAGGATTGCCATGTGATATTTCCGAGAGGACAGCTGCGGCATTCTTGATGGCCTGCGGTTGAAGGTGAAGCAGTCTGTTGTACATGATTGCACCGAACGCTTCCGTCTTAGAATATGGTATTCCTGTAAGTTTTGACAGCATGTCAGGATAGTTGCTTCTATGCAATGTCCCTTTGTAGAGGTTAAAGTGCAGCAGGAACCAATATTCGAACGCTTGGTTGCTGTAAGCCACTTTGAAGCCGTTCCTTTCAGCCAAGGCGATGGCTTCGTTGAAATCCTTTGCCGGAAAATCATCTTTGTCGAACACTACCCAGCATTGGTCATAAGTCCTCTTTTTCTTTTGGTCAGCGTCACGGATGCTGATGGCCTTGTTCACAAGGCTGGTAGTATTCATAGCTTGCCCCGTCGCCTTCACCGTGGCCGCGGTCATCCTAAAAGCCTTGAAATAATCCGGCTCCGTACGGACACCCTCGCATACGATGAGGAATGATTGTTTCACCTCCCTTGTACTTTGGCGACGCGCCAAGGAAGCAGAGCGATGGTCTTTTCTGTCTATCTTTCCCATGATCAGCCCTCCGCCTTAAAGATGGTTTCCATATCGCCTATAATGGGCGTAGCTCCGAACTTCCCTTGCAGGTAATCCCGTTCGAAAGGAGAACTGCCGCGCACCTTGTACTCGGCCAGCGAATAAGCCTCTGTCGCCCCAAAATTATCCTTTTGGGTGAACCACACCTGATCTCTGCGGAACAGGCCCGCACTGAGCAGGAACGTGTCATGGGTGGTAAACAGCAGCTGCGCTCCCTTTGGGTTCGTTTCCGCTGAGTTGAAGAGCGTGACAATCTTGCGCACGAGCAACGGATGGAGTTTGGAGTCAAGTTCATCCACAACCAGACGTTTGCCGTTGTCCAGCGCGTCTATGATAGGGAAAGCCAAGGAGAAGTATTTGATGGTTCCTTCAGACTCATTTCCGTTGAATGAAAACGCCACACTGTTCGTCTCCCGCCCTTCATCGTCATACTGGCGGTGGCTGCTCACGATACGGTTGTCGATCCTGGCAATGCTTTCTATGCCCAAATCCGCATACTTGGCGAAACGGACTATACGCTCACGAATCTTCTCATCGTCCAGATTCCTGACAGCCTGCGACCACATTTTTTCGTCCTCGCTACAGAACAGGATTTGCGTGTCACTTAGCCAATGCAGGATATCGACAGCTGTCGATTCGTTGAACTGGGCTGCAGTGGAGAGAAGGAGCGCATTGCCACGTACCATTTTTTTATTGACCAAATCCTGCATCAACGGACTTTTGGCATGTACAGTGGTTGTTTTCTCTTCCCGATAGAATATCTCTACTTCCTTAGCCCGCTTCCTGTTCATGCGGCGATAAAGCCATTCGGCATGTATGGCTTTTTGGTCCACCTCAAATCCATAACGGTAAAGGTATTCTCCAACGGCGAAGGTGGCCTCCATCGTGGTCGGTTCATGAACAGTGGAAGCATTCAGGCGGAAATTCTCCACGTCAATACTTTCTCCAGCCTGGCTGTTCTTGAATGAATCCATGATGAAATGCCTGTAAAAAGCGATGGCTTTCAGCACATTCGTTTTACCCGATGCGTTTGCTCCGTAGATTACCGCACTACGGACCAGAGCCAGACCCATGTCGGAGATCCGGATGACATCGTTGGGCTCCGAGAGGGATTCCTTTAGCGTGGTGGCTACAAAAGACAGCTTAAGGTTGTCCTTTATGGAGAGGAAATTACTGACACAAAATTCCAGAATCATATATTTAACTTCGCTATTTGCTAATTTTTTGCAAATATACAGGTTTTCTTCCTTACTTGATAAAGAAAAACTGGCCTTCCCTGAATTTGGTTGTTTAACGTGAGTTCGAAATAAAGTTAAATCTAAGTCATTAATTATTTGGAAAATAGCGGCAAAAGTATTAAATTTAAA
>CALVDH010000029.1 GCA_944326235.1 uncultured Bacteroidales bacterium
TAACTGGGGCTAAGTCGTAACAAGGTAGCCGTACCGGAAGGTGTGGCTGGAACACCTCCTTTTTGGAGCTTTCCGATCGGTTAGAGATTATTGCTCTCCTTTTTCACCCGGATGCTATTATTTTTTATGTATATTATTCAGTCCCGTAGCTCAGTTGGTTAGAGCACTACACTGATAATGTAGGGGTCAGCGGTTCAAGTCCGCTCGGGACTACATTCAGTGCCTTGCGTTGGACTGAATTTTTTTTTGAACATTTTGGGGGGCTAGCTCAGTTGGCTAGAGCGCCTGCCTTGCAAGCAGGAGGTCAAGGGTTCGACTCCCTTGCTCTCCACAAAAAAAGGGATCATCTTTGATGGTCCCTTTTTTTGTGGAGAGCAAGGGAGGAAAATGCGCAGCATTTTCTTTTCCTACCCCCATCCAAACCTTCCCCTGGGGGAAGGCTTGGTCGCTTCGTGCCGAAGCTCCGAAGGGGCGTGTGGTTCGGGATGGGTTCTTTTGTTCGGGCGGTGGTGGATTCTGGGGCACGTTTTGGGTGCGCTGTTGCGGGCGGCCGCTGGCTGGCGCCTCGCGGCTGGGTCCGTGTATGGTGCCTTTATATGTGTGGCCGCAACGGCAGCGTTTTCCGTGATTTGGTGCCGTTGCGGAGGCTGGTTATCGCTCGAGGGTGATGTGGTATTCCGACCAGTTGTCGTTCTCGTTGAGGAGGCGGTTGCCCTGGTCGCTGACTATCAGGATTCGGGTGCCTGTGCTGCGGGCGAACACTCCGGCCTGCTCGTAGACACGTCTCTCGAATTTCCTCCATTCGTCCTTTTTCATTTTCCTGCGGTCCCAGTCGTAGCGGATGATGGGGGCGGACTTCTGCGTCAGGCCCACTGACTCGAAGACGAAGTTGTTCTCGGTGTCCATGGCCTTGAGAATGAGTCCGGGGGCGCCGCCCAGTTTCCACGGACCGTAGGGCAGGGGAATCCTGTCGGTATAGTACACTTTCCAGTCCCGGCCTCCGTAGCTGCATGTGGCCGCCTGGCAGAGGTATCCCATCACCGTGAGGGTGTCCTCGGGAAGATACTCCCAGGAGATCGCTGGGATGGCCTCGTCATATTCGATTACCTCCGTGGTATACGGGAGACGGTTCGTCTCCGTCAGGATGCCGTCCTCGTGGCCGAGCAGGAGGTCGAATCCGATGAATGACCATTCATATCCGGCAGCGAAGTACATGTGGGTATTGATGGACTCGGTGTTCTTGGTGTCGGTCTCACGCAGGTTACGGCTGAAGAAGGCGTTGTACTTGCGTCCCATCTGGAGGTCCATCAGGTCTTCGTAGCTCAGGGAGTCGTCTGTCTCCGAGCTGCGGTAGTGCAGGCTGTAGGTGACGGTGAGGTATGCGGAGTCAAGGACCTCGAACTTGTCCGTATTCTGCCATATAAATGCGAGCTGGGGGGAGTCTACCGCATAGGTCATGGTAATCTGCGCGTCTGCGCTCATTCCGCCTCCGGCGAGAACCAGGACGGATACGGCTGTGATGAGTCTGTGTCTGAGTTTCATATAGGTATGGTTTTTATTGTTGTTATATAATCTTGATGCGCAATCCGAGCATGAGGGTCCTGCCCCGGAGGCGGTATTCGCTGGAATAGCGGGTGATGCCGTTGTCGGTGACGCGGCGGAAGGTGTCGTTGTCGAGCAGGTTGGCACACCGCAGGAAGATGACGGCGCGGCCCCAGTAGTATTCGAGGGAGCAGTCGAGGAATACGTTGTGACGTCCGTCGTCGTAGTAGTTGTTGAAATAGTACTGCACGGAGGGGGCTATGCGGAGCTGCCTGAGGGGCCAGATGCCGAGGGAGGCGGTGCTGGAGAAGGTATGGTATGTGACGCCGCCCGCCTGCCCGTCGGTGTAGGGTTTCGAGATGGAATAGCTGTTCCCGGTCTCGAAGGATATCCAGCGGGCGAATGAGGCGGAGTACGAGAGGGAGGCCTGGAGGTAGTCGCTGCGTCCCTCGTGCACTGCGTCTCCGACATAGTAGTCGCCTTTCGTGGTGCCGATGCTGAGGGACTCGCTTATCTTGGAGCTCCAGAGGAAGAATCCCTTCGATGCGCTCTGGGAGACCTGCCATGTGCGCTGGTCCGCGGTCCGGGGCAGTAGGACGTAGTTGATGATGTCGTCCGTGAAACTGTAGGCTGTGCTGATGCCGTTGCGGTACCAGGCGTAGACCAGGGCGAGGTTGCCGAAGAACATGCTGAAAACGTCGTTGTAGGCTGCGGAGAGGGAGGTGCTGAGAGTACGGTTCAGGACTGCCTCCACGCGGTGGGGATTGGACATGGTGGTGCGGTAGTTGGTGTAGCGCTGCTGCGCCATGAGGGACAGGGGCTGCGGCATGCTCTCGCCGCATATCGCAGTCAGGTCTATGGATACACGGGATGATGGCTTGTAGCTCAGGGCCGTGTAGGGCTTGAGTGAGAGCAGCGGCTTGTCGTACCGCCACTCTCCGTCTGTCGAATGGAAGTATGTGACCCCAATGGGCGCGGAGACCGTCCATTGGAACTTGTTCCAGTGCAGCAGCAGCCTCGGGCTGACGGCGGCTCCGAGCTGGAGAATCTGCTGGGTACCGGAGCTGTTTCCGCCGGCAGAGCTCAGTGCTGTCGCGGCTCTCTGCCACCGTGCGTCGAATCCCGCATCCAGGTTGAACATCACGTGGGGAGCCGTAATTGCGAGTATCGAGGCGGAGCCGTCTGTCATTAAGACCTGCTGCCTTACTGTCTGTGAGAGGGTGCCGTCCGCTGTGTCCGTAACTCCGAGCGAGCCCTTCCTGTCATCGTAGGACAGATGCCAGTTGACGTCCGCCACGGCGCCGTTCCTGCGCTTGTAGTTGGCAGCCAGGGTATTGTCCACCGAGATGTTGTGCCCGGACAGGCGCTGGTCCACGGCTCCGTTTACCAGCCCGTCGGCTGCAGGCAGGGAGGCGCTGAAGGACAGGTTGTTGTTGAGGTATTTCTGCCCGCTGTTGAGCTTGTAGACGAGGTGCCCTCCGATGTAGTGCTGGCGGACGGAGGCGTGGTTGGACTCGCTGACGACGTGTGCGGGGAGGCTGTCGTTGTCCGAGAGGTAGGTGGTCACGTCGGCGGCATCCTGGGCCTCGTCGTCATAGAGATAGTTGACGTTGAAGCTGAGGGTTGCGTCCTCACCGAGTTTGTGAAGCTGGTTGACCGAGGCGCTGTAGGAGTCGTTCCGGTAGGAATAGGTGTCGGATATGGAGATGCTGCCGGGCAGGATCAGTCCGGTACCGAGGACGGAGGAGCCGAGGGAGGAAGGGGCCTGTATCTCCTTGCGCAGGTCGGTGCCGATGTCGTTGGTCTTGAGGACTGTGATGTGCTGCATCTTCTGCCGGAAGGTCATCAGGTTGGCGGATATGTCCCTGGCCAAGTGCGGCTGGCTGCCGAGGGCTGCTGACACGGAAGATGCCCACGCCCCCTTGGCCGTGCTCTTGAGCTTGATGTTTATCGCCGGTGCGTCCCCTCTTTTCCGGCCCTGCAGCAGCTTGATGCCCTGATGGTCCTCGATTACCTGCACGGCACTGATGTCCTGCGCGTCGAGATTCCGGGTGGCCACTCCGTAATTGCCGCCGAGCATGTCCATGCCCTCGACGTAGAAGTCCTTTATCCACTGCCCGTTGTAGATTATCTGTCCGTCTCCGGTTATCTCTATCCCCGGCATTTTCCTCAGAACGTCCTCAAGGACGATGTCCTCCTTGCCGGCGTATGTGGAGGCGTAGAATGAGACGGTGTCCGCCGCGCGCTCGACTTTCCTGGCGGTGACCACGACCTCCTCGAGGTTCAGGTTCCAGATTACTGAGTCGAGGTCCTTACGTGCTACCTGGGCCTGAGCGGCGACGGAGAATGCTGCCAGGATGATAAAGGGGCTGAGTATTTGAAGAGGTGCACGCATATTTGCAACTAAAAAAACACGTTACAAATATGGATGAAAATTTCGTTATAAACAAATTATTTCGTTTATTCTTTACTTCTCTTCCATGAAGAGTTTCCCATTCACGTAGTCGAGGGCTTCTTTAGTGAAGTTGTAGACGTCGCTCTCCTTGTTTTCAGCACGGTCCATGAACTCCTTATAATATATGGCGGCGTTCTTCCAGTCCTTGAGACGCTCATAGCAGTAGCCGAGGGAGGGAAGGACTGTCAGGCGCTCCGGGTCGTAGCTGCGGGCGGCGATGTACTTGTCGCGGGCCTCATCGAAACGTTCCTTCTTGACCAGCCAGTCTCCGTAGGCTGAGTAGAACCGGTACATTGCGTCCGGGTCGGGCTGCAGCAGTTCTATGCCTTTGTCGAACATGCTCTGAGTGAGGGAGTCCCTGATGGTCACGCGGCCCAGGGTGTAGGCATAGTAGTAGACGCCCTCGATGTTCGTGGTATCGGCACGGTAGGCGTCCTCAAAGGCGTAGAGGGCTTTTACCGGGTCGGTCTCCAGGTAGTTCAGTCCCAAGTAGAAATTCGTGCTGTAGGTGGAGTCTCCGAGGGCCCGCATCCGCTCGAAGAGTCTGAGGGACTCCGGGTAGGCCTTTTGGAGATAGAATGTCATGCCGCGTATTCCAAGTACGTTGAGGGAGGTATCCCGCTTAAGGAATCTGTCGGTCATGTACATTATTTCCCCGTATTCCTTCCGGCGCAGCAGGATGCTGGATGCCTTGTCGATGACCTTTTCGTTGTAAGGATTGAGCCGCAGGGCTTCCCGATAGCAGA
This sequence comes from uncultured Bacteroidales bacterium, assembly GCA_944326235.1. Lineage (GTDB taxonomy): Bacteria > Bacteroidota > Bacteroidia > Bacteroidales > UBA932 > Coprenecus. Next base: position 4,744 of record CALVDH010000029.1, read on the forward strand.
CCAGGGCCGAGTCCGGCTGCCCGAGCATGTTCCAGCTGTCTCCGGCGAGGGAGATTATCACGGGAATGCTGTCCACGGCCATCACCATCTCTGCATTTGCGATACAGTCCTCGTACAGGCCGCAGTAATAGTAAAGCATTGTCTGCTGCACCCTGAAATACAGGTTCACGGGGTCGATCATGGTGATTATCCCGTAGAGGTTCAGGGCCTCGGTCAGGTCTCCCTGCTGGATCCGGCAGTCGGCTATCTCGGCCATCACCGGCACCGGATTGGCCCTCCGGTCCAGTGCTACCACCGCCCCGAGAGCCTCCACCGCCTCGTCGTAGCGGTACATCTTCCTCAGGCACTGCGCCCTGCGGCTCTGCAGCCCCTTCTGCACCATCCGCTCCCGCTCCGGCATGGCTGCCACCGCCACGGAGTCCTGCACGTCCACCGTTATGAGACTGTCCATCGCTGCCAATGCCCCGATGTAGTCGTAGCGTCCCATCATTCTGTCTATTTCCGCGAATATGTCATTGCCCTGAGGAGTGGCCGTGACTTGCCCCGCTGCCGGGACTGATCCGATTCCGGCTGTGAGCGCTCCGGCCAGAAGTATGATTTTTAGCAGGTTGTAACATTTCATAGGGTATGAATTTTGAATATTGTTACAAAAATAATTAATTTTTAGTTAATAGGCGGCTTTTTTCATCTTTTATGAGTCTGTTTTGTTTTTTTGCCGGTAAACGACATCAGTTTAGTGCATTATGCTGACTGAGGGAATTACAGACTGTGAGGTGTTGTCCCCAGTCTGTAGTACCGGTGGCCAATGTAAGGCGTTAAGTTTTAGCGCTTTATTTAAAATAGACAGAAACAGACTCGCGGGAGATTAAATGCTCAGGCCGTTCCGGACACGCGCTACAGCACCTTCTGTGGCAGGTGAGGGGAGACAGATGCCCCGGAGTGCCCTTCAGTCTGTTTTTGGCGAAATTGAACAATTGTCAGAGCTATAGCGGCTTATGCTGAAATGTGGATTACAGACAGTAGGATTATGGGGAAATTCACTATCTTTGAAATTTGGAAGAAAAAGATAAGTATGAATATTGTCGCGATTATAGTGATAGCGGTACTGACGGTGGCCTTGGCCCTCGTCTCTTATGCGTATTTCCTGTGCAGGGAGAATCTGAGACGGGAGCGGAAGATGAATTCCGTGTTCTACGGGCTGTCCAGGGACCTGGAGGGGGATACGTGGAGGCAGAAGGACACGATCCAGGGGCAGCGGGAGGAGATCGAGAGCTTAGCGGCGGAGGTCCGGGAGAGCAAGGCGATGGCGCGGATGCTGCGGCAGAGGCCCAAGGGCAGCGGGGAACTTATCGCTTTCACCGAGAAGCTCCTGCTGGTTACGGACGAGCTGGCCAATGTCTATCTCGAGAGTGCAGCGCATCCCCAGACGCTGGGCCGTAGGGTCAGGGAGGTGCTGGACTCGACCATCGCGGACAGGGGTACGTTCGGGCAGGTGGACTCGCTGATGGAGGCCTCATATCCCGGCTTCCTGAAGGGGCTTTACTCCGAATATCCGTGGATGACCGACCAGGACCGGCAACTCGTGGCCCTTATGTGCTGCGGCATCTCCCCGAATGCGGTCAGCGTCATCATGGGAATGGACATGAACCGGCTCAGCAAATGGAAGACCCAGCTGGCCAAGAAGATGGGTAGCCCGGTGCGCCTGTCCAAGTTCCTCAATGAAAAACTTCTCGATTACAGTGTTTCCTTGTAAAAAGGAAAAAATATGCAATCTATTTCCTTATGAGAAGGAAAGAAACAGTAATTATTTGCTGTGATTGGAAAATGAATTCCTATCCTTGCAATAGGAAAAGTTGTGCGGATTTGTCGTATTGGCGGTGTTTTTCTTTAGAAGAAAAAACTTCCCGATATCAGTGTTCAATCGATTGATTCATAGCGATTTGACTGTTTTAAAAAACTTCCATGGGCGTAAAATGCAGTGTGTTGAAAATCAGTGATTTGCATTTTGGTGGAAGTTTTGTAACAAACGTAATGTGTTGAATATCATAAAATTACCCTCATTTTAGGGAAGTTTTTTTTCCTTGCACCGCGCTGTCCACGCATCTAAATTTGCACTCGAACCGATAAAACCGAGTGCATCATGAGAACAACATTTCTGATCGTTATTCTGACAGTTTTTTATTCTGTCAGCTCCGCCCTGGCCGCACCGGTGCAGGACAGGGTGCAGGGGACTTTCCTCGGCTGCCGGTTGGGAGAGGACTTCCGGTCGGTGAGCAACCCTGAAAGATGGGAATGCCGGGGCTTCAACACTACATCCTCGCGGTGTGACGGATACTTCGCCGTGAACACCGGTCTGAACCCGAATGTCGTTTTCGGGGGCCAGACGTGGAGCGAGTGCCGTTATTATTTCTCCGACGCGGGCCTTCTGTATAAGGTCCGTTTCTACGCCAATTTCTCCTACGAGGAACATGCGCGGGCCCGCTATAGGACCGTCCTGAAAAATCTGGACGCGAGGTATCCGGAGGACTCCGGCTTTGAGCGGACGGTGACGGACGAATGGGAGAGGGAGATGCTGGAGTCGGTCACCTTTACCGATGAAGGCGGCCGCTCGTGCTCCTTAGTGCTTCAGTACAGGCCCTCCGCCGGCGGGCGCATGTACTACTATGTTTTTCTGTACTACAGTGATGAAAGTCTGCAAACCGAGCGCAGCTCACAATATATGGAGGGTGCTGCGGTGACAGCCATAGCGGCATCCGCTCAGATGGAAATTATACGCGAGATGTAAATAATTGTGCCCGATATGGAAGGTAATTCAATTATAATGATAGTGCTGGCCCTGTGCCTTTCTGCGAGTATGGCGGCGCTGTTTGTCTGTGCCGTCAGGCTGAGCCGGGAGCGGAGGAAGACATCCATCTTTTACGGTATCTCGAAGGATTTAGAGACGGCTCCGATGAGGTGTGGCGGGAGGATGGGGGAGGCCTCTGCTCAGGAGCTCCGCGGCATTGCAGACGGGCTGGCCGAATGCAGCGGCCTGGTCCGCTCACTGCTGCGGAAGGGCCATGATGAGGCAGATCTCCTGGCTCTGGCGGAACGGCTGCAGGCACTTTCGGAGGAAGTAGAACATCTAACTTTTAAACATAACAAATCATGAGACACATACGCTTTAACCGACATACCGTATTCTCCTCAGTGCTCAACGTCATAGGACTGACCCTCGCCCTGTCCGTGTTCCTGATACTGACGGTGCAGGTGATGTACGACTGGAGATATGACAGATGCTATGCGGGGCATGAGGATATTTACAGGCTGGAATGCAGCGGCATGGCAGGTGAAAGGGCAGGTAACTACCTGGCGAGTTTTTCCAGGCCGATGATAGAGGAAATCAGAACATCCCTGCCCCAGGCTGAGGCTGTGGGCACTTACCTCTACTATAAGGACAGAAGTGAACCGATGAGGGAAGTGGGGAGCAACGGCTCCGGGGTATCCGTTTCCTTTGCGGACTGCGACTACGGTCTGCTGCGGGTCTTCCCCTTTGAATTTACCGAGGGGGATACCTCCCTTTTCCGGACTCCCAATACGGCGGTCATTTCCGAGAGGGGAGCGGCCAGGCTTTTCGGCGGAGAGTCTCCGGTCGGGAAATACGTGGAGTTCGCCTCGTCGGACGTGCAGCGGTACGGAGCTGCGACGCGCTTCACTATTGTAGGGGTTTACAGGGATTTTCCCCAGAACTCCAGTGTGGACAAGGAGCTGCTCATCAATCTCGGCAATTACGACTTGAACAATGGCAGCACGTGGGCATACGGCTGTTATATCCGGACGGCCGCGCCTCAGCAGGCCCTGCCGGTGCTGAAGGACTACATGGAAAACTTTACGACAGGAGGCAATGACGTCATGGTCCGTCTTACCGGCCTGCACGATGCCTACTACATCCATGATGTGTCTCCCGACAACACAGCCAAGGGCAACCGCCCGATTACGGTAACGCTCTTCTCCATTTCTATCCTCATACTGCTGATAGCGGCTATCAATTTCATCAATTTTTCCATGGCTTCCGTACCCTTCCGCATCAAGGCGCTCAATACCCGGAGGGTGCTCGGGGCGACGAGGGGATCTCTGGTCCTGCGTCAGCTCGGGTCGGCCCTTGCGCTGATGCTGCCGGCATTTGTCCTGAGCATAGGCGTGATGTCCGTGGCCGCGACCTCTGACCTCGCCTCGTACGTCTCCGGCTCGCTGCGGGTGCAGGACAATTGGGGCGTGCTGCTCATAACCCTTGCCGCAGCAGTGCTTACCGCCCTGGCCGCGGGTATTTTCCCGGCCCGCTACAGCACGTCCTTCAACCCGGCGATGGTGCTCAAAGGGTCTTTCTCCCTCTCGGCCAAAGGGCGCAGTCTGCGCACCTCCTTGGTCGGGATTCAGTATCTCGTTTCGTTTGTCCTGGTCATCTGCGCCCTGTTCATCTCGGTGCAGGTCCGGTACATGAAGGGTTTCGACATGGGGTATGACCGGGAACAGGTGGTGGAGTTCCGCCTCTCCTACAGCATCGGACAGAAGCGGGAGACGCTCAAGGAGATGCTTCTGGAGAATCCGAATATCACGGATGTCACGTTCTCCGGCTTTTCCATGGCGCAGGAGACCAAGATGCCGTGGGGCCGCGTCATCAACGGAGAGTCCGCGCCGGTCGAGTGCCTTCCGGTGGACCGCAACTTCGCCTCCTTCTTCGGCCTTGAGCTGACGGAGGGCCGGGACTTTCTGCCTTCTGATGACAACAGTCCGGGAGGAACGATGATAGTCAATCAGAACTTCTTGAATTCGTATCCCTTCCTGAGGGTAGGAGCGGGGTATCCCGGGCACAGGTCGGACGTGGAGGCGCAGATAATCGGGGCCGTCCGGGACTTCAACTTCAAGCCGCTGCAGTACGGTATCAGCCCGTTCTGCCTGTACAATTTCGGCAGCACTCCGTGGTGGCCCCTCCAGGTGGGATACGCCAAGGTCATGACCGGGGATATCCCGGCCACGTTCAGCTTCATCCGGAAGACGCTCAGCGGGCTGGATCCCTCCTTCAACACCGGGAGCATGGACGTGCGCTTCCTCGACGATGCGGTCGCCGGCCTCTATGCCCAGGAGGACAGGCTGGTCCGCATGATTACCACTGCCTCCTGGATTTCACTGCTGATTTCCGTTATCGGTATTCTCGGCCTGGTGTACTTCGAGACGCAGTTCCGCCGCAAGGAGATAGCGGTCCGCCGCGTGCACGGAGCCTCCGTGGGGGAGATACTGCTGATGCTCAACCGTTATTACCTGAGGATTACCGCGGTGTGCTTTGTCGTGGCGGTGCCCGTAGCCTGGTTCATCATCCGCCGGTGGGTCTCCTCATTTCCCTACCAGAGTCCCGTGCCGGTGTGGATATTCCTCGTGGCACTGGTGCTGGTGTCCCTGATTACGGCCGTTACTGTCACGCTCCAGAGCCGGCGGGCAGCGTTGCGTAATCCGGTGGACTCGATTTCCTCGGAATGATGCCGTCGGGAGCGGGTGTGGTTTTCATTTTGAACGGGGAATTGGAATTTGTGGAAAAATAATTAAATTTGGACTGCAAAATCGATTATTTAACCCAATAGATTTAATCAAATGAAAAGGATATTTTTAGTTGCAGCCGCCCTGTTTTCTGCTGCTGTGGGATATGCGCGGGAGCAGGAGCAGGAGAAGAAGACGCTCACCTTAGAGCAGGTGGCACAGGGAATGCCCGAGGGCATAGTCAATTCTATTCCGATGCCTGTCGGCTGGTATGACAAGGGAAATCTTATAGTGTCGCAGGACCGCGAGCTCGGTCTGTATAACCTCAGGACAGGGGAGACCGTGCCATATCAGATGCCGGAGCCTAAGGTCCGGCCGGTCATCCTCGAGGAATTGAGCAAGACCGTGGACAATCCCATGTTCTCGCCGGACTCCACGAAGATCGCCTACACCAAGGACAACAACCTCTATGTGATGGACGTGGCCACCGGGGAGCACACCGCCCTGACCACCGACGGTTCGGACCTGATCCTGAACGGCTGGTCCTCCTGGGTGTACTACGAGGAGATTCTCGGCCGGGCCACCCGCTACAAGGCGTTCTGGTGGTCGCCGGACAGCAAGCGCTTGGCTTACTACAAGTTCGATGACACGAACGTGCCGATGTTCCCTATCTACGATGCCAAGGGCAAGCACGGAACCCTGAACGAGACCCGCTACCCTAAGGCCGGGGACGAGAATCCCAAGGTGGAGATAGGCATGATCGACCTGACCACGGGCGAGACCGTCTGGGCTGACTTCGACCGCGAGGACGACCAGTATTTCGGTACTCCGTTCTGGAGCGCTGAGTCGGACAAGTTCATGGTGCCCTGGATGCCGAGGGACCAGAACCATCTGATACTCTATGAGGTGTCTCCTTTCGACGGCTCCAAGAAGCCTCTGTACGAGGAGCATCAGAAGACCTGGATCGACTGGATCGACGATATGGTCTTCACCGAGGACGGCTTCTACATGACCCGCGATTTCGACGGATGGGAGCAGATCTATTTCCAGCCCTTCGACGGCTCGGAGTACATCAAGCTCACCGAGGGCCGCAACTGGGGCACCCGCATCCTCAAGTTAGACGAGGACAGGGGTGTGCTCTTTTTCACCTCGAGGGCCGAGATATCCACCCGTTATGACGTCTACAGGCTGGATCTGAAGAAGCGCACCACCGAGCGCATATCCTTCGGCGACTACAACTTCTCGGCAGTTCAGATTTCGCCCGACAACAAGTACTACGCTGCCCAGATATCCAATGTCTCCACCCCTACCAAGACCGTTTTGGTGAAGATAGGAAGCGGCAAGAAGGCTCAGTACACCGTCCTCGGCGATTCCAAGGGCCCTGAGTACGACAACTATAAGCTGGCAGAGGCGCAGATGCTCTTCATCGAGGTGGACGGCTATACCCTCCCGGCCTCGATCCGTCTCCCGATAGACCTGGATACCAATAAGAAATATCCCGTCATTGTCTCTATGTACGGCGGCCCCAACTCCGGTACGGTGATGGACCGCTGGAGCGCACCTTCCCGCGGCAACCAGCTCTGGGCCATCGAGGGCGTCATCCAGATATCTATCGACCACCGCGCCTCCGGCCACTGCGGCAAGGAGGGCGTCAACTACGTCTACCGCTCCCTCGGACAGATCGAGCTGGCCGACTACATCGAGTGGGTGAAGTACCTGAGGACCTTCCCCTACGTGGACGCTGAGAAGATCGGCATCACCGGATTCTCCTTCGGCGGCACGATGACCGTCCTGGCCCTGACCGACGGCGCCGACTACTTCCAGTACGGTATTGCCGGCGGCGGAGTGTACGACTGGCAGCTCTACGACACCCATTATACCGAGAGGTACATGGATACTCCCGAGGACAATCCCGAGGGCTATGCCTTCACCCGCGTATGGGAGCGTGCCGACAAGTACCGCGGCGGCAAGGGCTCGATGCTCCGCATCACCCATGGAACTGCCGATGACAATGTCCACATGCAGAACACCCTCCAGCTCATCGACGCCCTTCAGAAGGCCGACAAGCAGTTTGAGCTGATGATCTATCCCGGCGGATACCACGGATACAGAGGCTATCAGGCCATTCACTCCTCCAACTCCGACCTGATCTTCTGGTACCGCTGGCTCCTAGGAAAGGAGGCCCCCGAGTGCCTCCTGAGATAGGACACGGCCTATAGAAGATTGCAGACGGATTCCGTCATTCTCGCAACAGATGATTATGCGGGGATGGCGGAATCCCTATTTTTGGCGATTGTCCGGGGAGGGCGCGGACGGTAATTTTGCAGTGTCATTTGAAAGAATTATAAAAGATAAATAAAATGAGACTGACAAAATTCATTCCCGTGGCCGTTATGATGGCCCTCGCAGCCATGAGCTGCAACCCCGTAGAAGAGATTAAACCCGCAACAGAGGTGGCCGGCACCTACTCCGGCTGGTCGAAGGCCGAGTTCCAGTATTCTCCCACACCCATGGTAAGTGAGACCCAGACCATTACCATCACCGTAGAGGAAAACGGCGAGACTGTGGCAGTCAGCTATACCTCCGACACGTGGGGCACATTCACCGTCACAGGCGCAGCGGTTACCGAATCTGACGGCACCTACACAGTGACCGGCAGCGGGAAGACCGTCATGGGCATGTCTGCTGACTCTCAGAGCGAGTACGACTGCACCCTCTCGGCGACCATAAAGAGTGCTGATGACTTCACCTTTACATTCGACATCCCAGCCGTGATGGGCGGCCTGAAGATTACCGTGCAGCCCGGCGAGGCTCCTGCCAGTCTGGTACTCAGCGGCACATATACCGGTACTCTGAACATGTCCGTCATGGGCAGCGCCATGGATCCGGTGGAGAATGCGACAGTAGTGCTCGATGTAGCGGACGACGGCAAGACATCCCTCACCATCTCCAGCTTCGGCATGGGCATGATGACTCTCGAGGATATCACAGTGGACGTGACACTCACAGAGTCTGCTGACGGCACCTATGCTTTTGCGGCTGAGAACATCGATACTGTGGCCGGAGACATAAACGTGACCGGCAGCCTGTCCGGAACAGTGACGGCAGACGGCAGCAAGCTGACAGTCAGCGCAGATATCAAGCCCGGAGCCATGCCTATGACCATCAACGTAGAATTTGAAGGTACCAAGTAAATGAAAAGAATCCCAAAGCCATTACTGATAATGTTGCAGGCGGGGGCGGCACTCCTGACGGCCGTGTCGCTCCCCTCGTGCAACGGTATCTTCGAGGGCATCTACGACCAGCCGGCGGTAACCGCGGACTTCGGCTTTACGAAGGTGGAGCAGGCTACGTCCTCCGGTACGATATACCTCGACGCGACCTCCTACACCCGGTGGAACTACATCGACTTCGATACATTCACCCTGGATACCACAGCCATAGCGGAGGACGGTTCCGAGACAGGAGAGGTGGCTGAAGGCTGGGATTTCGCCGTACACCGCTACGATGTCAAGACCAACGGCGGCCGGGTCATCGAGACCTCCTTCACCTCCATCGATGAACTCCTTGCATCCGGCTCCCTGCCTGCAGGGACATACGTCGAGGACATCTGGACAGAGGACCGCGTCACGATCGACATGTCCAGAATGATGGACGGTATCATTGTCTACGCCCCGTCCTGGTACAATCCGGAACTGTCCAAATGGCTCAATGTCGATACCTCCACCATGCCTCCCGTATACACGATGTCCGGCAAAGTCTATGTCCTGATAACAGCGGAGGGCAAAGCGGCGGCCATACAGCTTACCAACTATATGAACGACAGCAAGGTCAAGGGCTTCATGACCATTGACTACGTATATCCCTTAGAATTCTGACAATGAAAAGGAAAATACTTCTGATGACGGTCCTCCTGCTGGCGGCCGCGGCCCTGCACGCTCAGCAGCGCACGGTCGCAGGCACTGTCTCGGATGTCAAGGGCAGCCCTCTGGCCGGCGTGGAAATCACCGTGGAGGGCAGCTCCACACTCTACACGACCACCGGAGAGGATGGCCGCTACAGCATCACAGTCCCTGACGGAGGGAAGGCGGTGCTGCATTTTTATCTTTTAGGCTTCCTGTCGCAGGACATATCCCTCTCGGAGCATCCCGAAGGCAGTGTGGACGTGGTGCTCGAGGAGGACTACATGAACCTCGAGACGGTGGTGGTCACCGGCACCCGCACCCCGCGCCTGCTCAAGAACAGCCCGATACTCACCCGTGTCATCACAGTGCAGGACATAGAGAGGGTGGACGCCCTCAACATCGGGGACCTGCTCGAGGCGGAGCTCCCCGGTATCGAGTTCTCCTACGCGATGGACCAGCAGGTGACCCTGAACATGCAGGGCTTCGGCGGTAACTCGGTCCTCTTCCTTGTGGACGGGGAGCGCATAGCCGGCGAGACCCTGGACAATATCGATTACAACCGCCTGAACCTGGACAATGTTCAGCGCGTGGAGATAATCAAGGGCGCGGCATCCTCCCTCTACGGCTCCAATGCCGTGGGCGGGGTGGTCAATCTCATCAGCGCCGGGGCCACGGAGCCCTGGTCCGTAAACGTCAACGCCCGCTACGGCGCCCACAACGAACAGCGCTACGGCGGCTCGGTGGGCTTCCAGGCCGGGAAGCTGAACAGCATGACCAACGCCCAGTACACCAGCATAGACTCCTACGCCATGCCCTCGGAGGGCGACTACAGCACCTTCTACGGCGGTTACAACTGGAGCGTCAAGGAACGTCTGCAGTACGAGCCGTTAGACGGCCTAAAATTCACCGCCCGCGCCGGCTACTTCTTCCGCGAGAGGGACCTGCAGAGCGATACCCGCGACCGCTACCGCGACTTCAGCGGCGGCCTTCGCGGGGAGTGGAACGTGGATGACCGCAACCGCGTGGAACTCTCCTACGGCTTCGACCAGTACGACAAGAGCGATTACCTGCTCTTCAACAGCACCGATGTGCGCGACTACAGCAACGTTCAGCACACCGTCCGCGGCATCTACACCTACGACCTGACCGCCGACGGCCGGAGCACCATGATAGTCGGAGGCGACTACATGCGCGACTACCTGATGTCCTACCAGTTCGAGGAAGGCGGCTACTACATCCAGCACACCGCGGACGTCTTCGCCCAGGTGGAGACCAATATCAACGAGCACTGGAACCTCATCGGAGGCATGCGCTACGACTTCTTCTCCCAGAAGCGGCTCAGCCATTTCTCCCCCAAGCTCAGTGTGATGTACCGCACCGGAGGCTGGTCCTTCCGAGGTTCCTATTCCGGCGGCTTCCGGGCCCCGACCCTTAAGGAGATGTACATGTCATTCGACATGGCCAGCATCTTCATGATCTACGGCAACCCGGACCTTGAGCCTGAATCCAGCGAGAACCTCAATGTCTCGGCAGAGTACAACTGGAAATACCTTTCCGCCTCTGTCTCCGGCTTCTACAACTTCGTGGACAACCGTATCACCACCGTCTGGAACGAAGAACTCAGCGGCATGATGTACACCAATATGAGTCCCCTGCAGGTGCGCGGAGTGGACGTATCCGTCTCGACCCGCCTGCCCTTCGGTCTAGGTGCCCGGCTGGCCTACACCTTTACCGACGAGGCTATACGCGCCGGCGAGCCCCTGCTCTCGCAGACCCGCCCTCATTCGGCCACAGCCCGCATAGAGTACGGCAGGTCCTGGAAGAACTACGGCTTCAATGTGGCTCTCAGCGGCCGCGTCCTCTCTGCCGTGACCACCGAGGTCTACACCTCCGCCACCAACTACGAGGAGACCGAGACCCAGACCTATCCGGCATACACGATATGGAAGCTGACCGTCTCCCAGGACATCTGGCGGGGCATACAGCTCAACGTGATAGTGGACAACCTCTTCAACTACCGGCCCGACTATTATTACAGCAGCACTCCGAGCACCGTCGGCACTACGGCCGCAGTCTCCCTTTCGATGAATATCGAGGAGTTTTTCAATAAAAAATAGAAAATATAAAAACGCAGCATGATTCAAAAAACGGCAAAACTCATAACATTCATAGTGGTATCTATCCTGGCAGTCCTCATCCTGTGGGGACTCTGGGCGTTTATGGCGGCTCCTACGCGGGTGGCCTTCCTGAACTACCAGGTCATCACCCTCGGCCAGATCTCCAAGGCCAATGACAGCCGCATGGTCCGCCTCTACGAGCTCACCCCAGAGGAAGCCTCCAAGGCCGGACACTACGACATCCTCCTGATCAACGGCATGGGCCTGAGAATCACCGAGGAGCAGCGGGCACAGATTCAGAAGGCCGCCGACCGGGGTCTGCCCGTGCTTTCGACCATGGTCACCAACCCGGCCAACGACATCAACACCGTGGACTCCACCCTCGCCCCGGAGCTTCAGGCCTACCTCTCCAACGGCGGTCCGGCGAACTACCGCAACATGCTCGCCTTCATCCGCCGCAGGATAGACCGCAAGGTCATCGCAGCCCCGCAGCCCGTTCCCGCCGAGGAATACACGGTGGAGAATATCTACCACCCCTCGCCGGACGGCAGCGGAGGGGAGGAGGAGGGCTTCCGCTCCATCGCGGCCTATAATCAGTGGCTCAGGGACAATGGCCTCTGGAAGGAGGATGCTCCCCGCATCATCGTCACCGGCCAGATGGGCGACCCCACCGACCTGATAGCCTCCCTTGAGGCCACTGGCAACGTCGTCTATCCGATCCGCAGCACCATGCCCATGCTCCGCACCGGGCAGCTCGACTCCATCGCCCCTTCGGCGGTGATCAACATGGCGCACGGCCGCCTGGGCGACGGAATGGTCAGGTTTCTGGAAAAATACAACATTCCCCTCATCTCTCCCCTGAATGTCAATTCCCTCGTCTCCGACTGGGAGGCCGATGAGATGGGTATGGCCGGGGGCTTCCTCTCTCAGAGCGTGGTGACTCCCGAGATAGACGGAGCCATCCGCCCATACGTGCTCTTCGGGCACTACGAGGATGAGGACGGGCTGCAGCGGCTCGAGGCCATCCCGGAGCGTCTGCAGGAATTTACCGAGACGGTCAACCGCTACCTGGAACTCAGGCGCAAGCCCGAGAGTCAGAAGAAGATAGCCATATTCTACTACAAGGGGGCGGGGCAGAATGCCCTGACGGCCGCCGGTATGGAGGTGGTGCCCTCGCTGTACAATTTTCTCGTCGCGCTGCGCGATGCAGGGTACAATGTAGATGGGCTGCCGTCCTCTCCCGAGGCCCTGGCCGCCCTGATTCAGAGCCGCGGCGCGGTCTTCGGCTCCTACGCCGAGGGGGCAGCCTCCCGCTTCATGGACGGGGGCGCTCCCGAGTGGGTGGACGCTCCGACATTTGCCCGCTGGGCTCAGGATGCCCTGCCTCAGAGGCTGCGCGACGAGGTCGAGGCCCTGAACGGGGAATTCCCGGGGCCCTATATGTCGAGGGACGGCCGTCTGGCTTTGGCCAGGATCGAGCTGGGCAATGTGGTGCTGCTGCCGCAGCCTGCGGCCGGCGGCGGACAGAACGACTTCCAGATGGTGCACGGCACGCACGCCGCTCCGCCCTACAACTATATTGCGGCCTATCTCTACGCCCGCTATGGCTTCGGGGCCGATGCCATGGTCCACTTCGGAACCCACGGCAGCCTCGAGTTCACTCCGAAAAAGCAGGTGGCCCTGAGTCAGTACGACTGGCCGGACCGCTTAGTGGGTACCGTGCCGCATTTTTACCTGTACACCATTTCCAATGTCGGGGAGGGGGTGATGGCCAAGCGCCGCGCCTACGCTACGCTCCAGTCCTACCTCACCGCTCCTTTTATGGAGAGCAATGTCAGGGGGCTGTACCGCGACCTCTCCGACGAGCTTTCGCACTATGAGGACGCTCTTTACGGAGAGAGTCCGGATGCTGCCCGCGCTGAGGACATTGCACTCAGAATCAAGGAACTGACCATAGAGATGGGCATTGCCTCCGACCTCGGGCTGGATACTCTGGATAAGGGTGTGCCCTACACTGAGGAGGAGGTCCTGCGCATCGGGAATTTTGCCGAGGAACTGGCCTCCGAGAAGGTGACGGGCCGGCTCTACGTGATGGGCGAGCCCTACCTGCCGGCGCAGATCGAGTCCACGGTCTATGCCATGAGCACCGAGCCGGTGGCCTACGGCCTGCTGGGTATCGACAGGGCTAAGGGCAAGGACGTGGACGGTGTGGAGAAACAGCTGTCGGTGTTCAACCGCAGATATGTGGCCCCGGCAAAGCAGATAGTGGCCCGGCTGCTGGCCCAGGGCCGTCCGGCGGATGACAGGCAGCTTTGCTCGATAGCCGGTATCACGCCGGAGGAACTTGCCCGTGCCCGGGAGGTGGCCGCTTCGCTGCAGGCCCCGCCCGATATGATGTCGATGATGGCTCAGATGGCCGGGATGCAGCAGCTGAGGAAGGATTCGGCTGCCGGCCGGGGAATGAGTGAGATGATGTCGGCGGTCGGACGGCAGATGATGGGCGGACGGAAAGCGCAGCCGACGCAGGCGGAGAAGGATTTTGCCCGGGCGGTGACTGAGATGGAACAGGCCGTGCTCAATGTGTACAACTACCGCAAGGCCCTGTTGGAAAGCCCTTCCGCCGAGATAGGCAGTATGCTCAACGCTCTGGACGGCGGCTATACCTCGCCCTCGCCCGGAGGTGATCCCGTGGCCAATCCCAATACCCTGCCTACGGGCCGCAACCTCTTCGCCGTGAACGCCGAGGCCACCCCGACCCGCAGCGCATGGGAGAAGGGAGTAGCATTGGCCGAGAATACCCTGCGGCTCTACCGTCAGCGGCACTGCGACTCCCTGCCCCGCAAGGTCAGCTACACCCTGTGGAGCAGTGAGTTCATCGAGACGGAGGGCGCGACGATAGCCCAGATATTCTACATGCTGGGTGTCGAGCCGGTCTACGACAGCTTCGGCCGCGTGACCGATATCCGCCTGATACCGTCGGAGAAGCTCGGCCGTCCGAGGATAGACGTGGTGGTGCAGACCAGCGGCCAGCTCCGGGATATTGCGGCTTCGCGTCTCTTCCTGATAGACAGGGCTGTGCGCATGGCGGCGGAGGCTCAGGACGGGGAGTATGTCAACAATGTGGCCGAGGGTATCCGCGAGACCGAGCGGATCCTCACCGAGAAGGGCGTGACTCCGGCCGATGCCCGCAGGATGTCCTCCTACAGGGTCTTCGGCGGGGTGAACGGCAACTACGGCACCGGCATTCAAGGTATGGTGACCGCCTCCGACCGCTGGACCTCCAGCTCGGAGATAGCCCAGGTCTACATGAACAATATGGGAGCCTACTACGGCAGCGAGGAGGGCTGGGAGGAGTTCTCCCGGTATGCCTTCGAGGCGGCCCTCTCCCGCACTGACGCCGTGGTGCAGCCCCGCCAGAGCAATACCTGGGGAGCCCTCAGCCTTGACCATGTGTACGAGTTCATGGGCGGACTCAATCTTTCCGTGAAGGAGGTGACCGGCAAGGACCCCGACGCCTATCTGAGCGATTACCGCAACCGCAACCGCGTGAGGATGCAGGAACTCAAGGAGGCGATAGGGGTGGAGAGCCGCACGACGATATTCAACCCCTCTTACATCGCCGAGAAGCTCAATGGCGGAGCGGGAGATGCGGCAGCCATAGCGGAAACTGTCACCAACACCTTCGGCTGGAACGTGATGAAGCCGGAGGCCGTCGATGATCGGGTGTGGGACGAGATATACGAGGTGTACGTGCAAGATAAATTTGACCTCGGAGTACATGAGCATTTCAAGGAGGTCAATCCTGCGGCCCTCGAGGAGGTGACGGCCGTCATGCTCGAGTCGGTCCGCAAAGGGCTCTGGGACGCAACGCCGGAGCAGGTGGCCGATATCGCGGAGATGCACACCGGTCTGATAGAGGAGTTCGCTCCATCTTGCTCCGGTTTCGTCTGTGACAATCCGGCCCTGCAGGACTACATCGCCTCCGCCCTGCCCGAGGCCTCCGCCTCAGAGTACCGGGGGGCTATCCGGCAGATCCGGGAGGCTTCGGTAAGCGATGCTTCGGACGGCATGGTGCTCCGCAAGGACCGGCTGCAGAGTGAGACGGAGAAGGAAACCACGCTGGTAAGCAACATAGCCGTGGCGGTGCTGATCATCGCCCTGTTCATCGGAGGCGGACTGCTGATACGCCGCCGCAGGAAGTCCAGCGGCATCTAAATCATCCGGACTCTGCCTATGTACAGTCTAGTCGTTATACTCATGGTGCTGGTCTGCTTCAACTTCGTGCTGAAGCAGTCCTGGCACAAATGGTGGTCGGTCCTGGCCCATGCCGCCTCGGCCGCCCTCTTCACCGGTCTGATGTGGCCGGTGGCAGTGCGCCAGTCCCGCTCCCAGATCGAGGCCTGGCTAGCCAACCCGGACCTGATGCTCGACACTTCGGTGGTCATCACCCTCGAGGTTATCCTCCAGATCTCCTTCTGCCTGCTGTCGGTGCATCTGCTCAGTTCCGGGAAACTGAAGTCCTCCACCGTCTGGGGCTACCGCATCCTGCGCTGGTTCCCGGGTGTGCTGATATTCGGGGTGCTGTTCAGTTTCCTGGTCTATCTGATATTTGCTTTCCCGGGTGTATCCTTCCCTTTAGTTGCCTGGAGTGCCGCCGCCGTGGTCTTCGTGGTGATAGCCGGAGGGGCCTGGCTGATGCGCTGGATTTTCCCCGACAAGGAGAGCCGCCTGGAGATGTTCTTCCTGACCAATGCCCTGACCGGGATAGTGGCGGTGATAGCCACCGTCAACGGACAGACGGCCGTGGCCGGGGTGAGCGAGGTGGACTGGAGGGCTCTTGCCGGGGTGCTGGGACTTATTGCCGCCGGGGTGCTGGCCGGCTCCTTCGTGAGGACGGCCCGGCCTTTCCGGAGATTTTTAAAAACGAACAATAATTTAAAAAAGTAATAAAATATAAAAACGTATGAACTACATATCTGATGTTCTCTTCTGGATTTCCAACGGACTGCTCGTACCGGTAGTGGTCCTGCTGATCCTGTTTTTCCTCCGGTCGCTGCTGCTGATCGGCAATTTCTTCGGACAGTACCTTCAGATACGCAAGGTGGACCGCCTGTTCATGACCAAGGTCGAGGCGCTGACTCCGGCTACCATCGGGGAACTGAGGGCTTCCCTGCCTGCCAATACCAAGTCCCCGCTGCTGAATTGCCTGGCCGGTATGCTGGACACCACCAAGGACCGGGCGCACCGCCAGCTGCTGCTCTCCGACTACGAGATAGCCGCTGACAAGGACCTGGGCACCTCCAAGACTCTCTCGAAGATGGGCCCTATGCTCGGTCTGATGGGTACCCTGATTCCTATGGGTCCGGCTCTAGTGGGCCTGTCCACCGGCGATATCGGCTCGATGGCCTACAACATGCAGGTGGCCTTCGCCACGACCGTCGTGGGCCTGTTCTCGGCCGCGATAGGCTTCATCACCCAGCAGGTCAAGCAGCGCTGGTACACCCGCGACCTGAACCGGCTGGAGTTCGTGTCGGAGGTGCTGGACGGATGCGCCGGTGTGCAGGAAGTGGAAACCAGGACAGGGGAGGAAGTGCGATGAAGAGGAGAAGACTGCTGGGAGGGGACGAGGAGAACGACCCGATGAGCGTGGTGGGCAACCTATTTGACGTGGCCATGGTATTTGCCGTGGCCCTTATGGTCGCCCTCGTGACCCGTTACAACATGACCGAGATGCTTTCGCCCGAGGACTTCACGATGGTCAAGAACCCCGGCAAGGAGGACATGGAGATCATCGTCAAGCAGGGAGAGAACATCGACCGCTACACCCCTTCCGAGGACCAGTCCAAGTCCGGTCAGAGGGGCAAGCGCGTGGGCATAGCCTACGAGCTGGAGAACGGAGAGATTATCTACGTGCCGGAGTAGGGGCAGGAGATCAGATCTTGATGGAGAGGCCTACGTTGAGCAGCCCGCGGTAGCCGAAGCCGAGCTCGGCGAAGCCTCCGACCATATCCCCGTAGCGGAACTTGACGGCGGTGATATGGAACGAGAAATTCAGATGGTCGTTGGGCTCCAGCTCATCGCTGACGGCATCCCTTACCGATTCGTCCATATAGTTGACACCCAGATAGAGGGCGCCGGAGCACTCCATGGGACCCTGCTGCCAGTAGGTGAATGCCCCGGACAGGTGGCAGGAGTAGTTCATGACGACAGCCCTGCACATGAACTCCGGCTCTCCGGCGGGGCCGAACTCATCCACATCGGAGATGTACATGTCGGAACTTCCGTAACCGTAGCCGAAATCCAGGCCTATGGACACTCTCGGATGGACGAAGAAGTTGTAGCCTATGGCCGCGATGCCGGAGAACTTGTGGTTGCGGGTCTCTCCGTTGGTCACCTCGTCGTGGAAGTTGGGCGACAGTATGGTGGTCAGTTCCATAAGGGAAGGCGTGCCGTACTGGAGATATATCTCGCTGCGGGGGAAATAATCCACGTCCCTCACCATGTTTTTCTGGGCGAAGGCGGCGGATGATATCAGCAAAAGAGCTGCTGCGGCTGTGAGAATATGTTTCATAATCTGGACTGTTTTTCAGTTTTACGCTTCTTGAGGTATATCGAGCCGAGGGACAGGGCTCCGCAAAGGAGCATCGTCAGGGCCTGGCTTTCATGGGAGATAGTAGCAAAAATCACGCCCGAGGTCTGGGGTATGGAGTAAATCGAGGCCATGGCCAGGGACAATATAAAATGGTATGCGCCTATTCCGCCCTGTACCGGCACTATCCAGCCGAGGCTGCCGACGACCATCAGGAAGAGGGCGTCCGCCCAGTTGAGGCCGGCGACCTGCGGTATGGCCAGGATGGTCGAGTAGCTCATGATCCAGTAGCAGAGCCACAGCAGGAGGGTGTAGAGGAGGAATCTCCATTTGCCCTTCATCCGGAGTCCGGCAGCCAGACCGTTGAGCAGTCCTTTGGCCAGGGAGAAAATCTTAGCGAAAATGCGGTATCGGCTCAGCTTTCTCCGGTAGACGAATATCAGGATGCAGGCGGTGACGCACAGCGCGGCGGCAATTCCGATGATCCACAGCAGGTCGTAGGACATCGAGTCCACGGCAGGGCGCCATACTTCGTTGGAGACAAACTGTCCGAATGAACTCTCTCCAGCCAGCAGCACTATGAAAAGGATGATCAGGTAGGAGACCATGTCCCAGCTTCTTTCGAGGACGACTGTGCCCAGAACAGACTCGAACGTGGCTTTGCCGGTGGCCGAGATGATGCCGCAGCGGGCGAGTTCTCCGGCGCGGGGCAGTGCGAAATTAGTAAGATATGCGACCGTCACCCCGTCGTATGCCTCGCGGCGGGTGATGGAAGGGTTGAGGGGCAGCATTACCAGACGCCACCGCAGTCCCCTGATGACGAATGCCAGGATGCTTGCTGCCATCGATACGGCTATCCAGCGGAAATCGCAGCTGCGGACTCCTTCCATGAAGTCCGCCCATTTTACTCCCCGGAACGCGAAATACAGCAGTACGAAGGCCAGCAGCAGCATGAGTGTCCACTGCAGTATCTTCTTTATCTGCTTCCGTACCGGCATTTACAGGACGAGTTTATTGGTTCTGGTATCGGGGAAGATAACCTTCGGACGGAAGGTCCCGGCCTCTTCCGGAGTAACTATGGCGTAGGACATGATGATTACGATGTCTCCGGCAGCAAACAGATGGGCCGCGGCGCCGTTGAGCTCGATGCTGCCGCTGCCCTCTTCTCCGGGGATGACGTAGGTCTCCACCCGGTTGCCGTTGGTGACATTGACCACGGAGACTTTCTCGCCCTCGAAGAGACCGGCGGCCTCCATCAGGGAACGGTCCACCGTTATGCTGCCGATGTAGTCGAGATTGGCGCGGGTTACGGTGACTCTGTGGATCTTGGATTTTATTACTTCGATGTACATTCTACTTGAGTGCTATGTTGTCTATCAGACGGACCTCTCCGGCGTAGACCGCACAGGTCAGCCGCAGGTGCTCCGCCTCGTCCCAGCTGGAGACAGGACGCAAATTTAATGAATTTATGATTTCCACATACTCCGTCCTGAGCTGCGGTTCGGCGTCAATGAGCTCAGTGGTCTTCCTTACCGCCTCGGCCACCGGCATTTTGCCTACCATGTCCACTGTCTGCCGGATGCAGGCGTAGATGTGGGGGGCGGCGGCTCTCTGGGCCGGGGTCAGGAGTTTGTTGCGGGAGCTCAGGGCCAGTCCGTCCTCTGCCCTTGCAATGGGACAGCGGACTATCTCTATGGGGTAGTGGAGATTTTTGACGAAATACTCGATGATGGCCAGCTGCTGGAAGTCCTTCTCCCCGAAGTAGGCCCTGTCGGGGCGGACGATGTCGAAGAGGCGGGTGACCACCTGGGCCATGCCGTTGAAATGTCCGGGGCGCCTGGGGCCTTCCCCGTACTGGTCCAGGCCTCCGAGGTCGAAGATTCTCTGATCGTAGTCCGTGCCGGCGGGATAGATGTCCTCTACCCTGGGGGCGAAGAGGACGGCCGCTCCGAGTGCCTCGACGAAGGCGCTGTCCTGGTCGAGGATGCGGGGATAAGTCTCGAAGTCGGTCTTATTGTTGAACTGGGTAGGGTTGACGAAGTCGGATACCACTACGGCGCCGCACTCGGCGACTGCCCTGCGGATAAGGGATGCGTGCCCCTCGTGAAGGGCCCCCATTGTGGGGACGAATCCTACTGTTTTGTCTCCTAGAGACTTGCGGGCGGACTCGAAGTCCGCCAAGGTTTTAGCTGTGTTCATGACTTTACGGAAATCGGGGGCAAACATACGTATTTTCAGTGACTTTATGTAATTTGAATGAAAAAATTTTGCCTTTTCGGATAATTCGTTATAAATTTGAACCTACGCACTGATTTTCCTTTAAAATTGATAGAGCAAATTATACTTTTTTATGAAATTACTATTACTTGGCGATGAAGCCATAGCACTGGCGGCTATACATTCGGGCATTTCCGGTGTCTACGCCTATCCCGGAACTCCCTCTACGGAGATTACCGAGTACATCCAGAACCGTCAGAAGGCCGATCCGGCCTCTGAGCGTATCTTCTGCAAGTGGTGCACCAACGAGAAGACCGCCATGGAGGCAGCTCTCGGCATGTCCTATATGGGCAAGCGCGCCATGGTCTGCATGAAGCACGTCGGCATGAACGTGGCCGCCGACGCCTTCGTCAACTCCGCCATGACCGGAGCCAACGGAGGCCTGGTGGTGGTGGCCGCCGACGACCCCTCGATGCATTCCTCTCAGAATGAACAGGATTCCCGCTTCTACGGCCGTTTCGCTATGATTCCCTACTACGAGCCGTCCTGCCAGCAGGAAGCCTACGACATGGTGCGGGAGGCATTTGACTACTCCGAGAAGATGAAGATTCCCGTGCTGATGCGCATCACCACCCGTATGGCCCATTCCAGGGCGGAGGTGTCCACCTGGACCCTGAAGGACGGCAGTGAGGACATCCGCCCCCAGAACCGGATTCATTTTCCCGACAATCCCAAGCAGTGGATCCTCCTTCCCGCCAACTCCCGCGTCCGCAACGAACAGCTCATCAAGGACAAGAAGCAGTTCGGCCTGGATTCTGCGGAGGACCCTCACAACAGCTTCACACCAGGAGAGGACAGGGGACTGGCCATCGTTGCCTGCGGTATTGCATACAACTACCTGATGGAGAATTTCCCCAAGGGAGTGCCCTGCGGTGTCCTGAAACTCACCCGCTACCCCATTCCCCGCAAGCTGGTGGGCGAGATGGTGGCCTCGGGTGTGCACCGCGTCATCGTGATGGAGGAGGGGCAGCCCTTCGTGGAGGACAAGATCCGCGGTATGATCGGCTCCGAGATACAGGTGGAAGGACGTCTTACGGGCCTGCTTCCCCGTACCGGCGAACTTAGTCCCGACAGCGTCCGTGCAGCCCTGCATCTCAATCCCCACAAGACATTCCCCAAGGACGATATCGTCGTGCCCCGTCCGCCCGCCCTCTGTCAGGGCTGCGGTCACAGGGACATGTACGCCGCTCTCAATGAGGTGGCTGCCGAGTATGAGAACTCCCGCGTGTTCAGCGATATAGGTTGCTATACCCTCGGGGCCCTGCCTCCTTTCAGGGCTATCCACACCACGGTCGACATGGGCGCTTCGATCACCATGGCCAAGGGAGCCGCCGACGCCGGGCAGTTCCCCTCGTTCGCCGTCATAGGTGACTCCACATTTACCCACTCCGGTATCACCGGTCTGCTCGACTGCGTCAACTCGGAGGCCAATGTGGTCATCATCATCTCCGACAACCTCACCACCGGCATGACCGGAGGGCAGGACTCGGCAGGTACGGGCAGGATAGAGAGCATCTGCGCCGGAGTCGGAGTCGATCCGGCCCACATCCGCGTGGTGGTACCTCTGGCCAAGAACATGGAGGAGATAAAGAACGTTATCCGCGAGGAGGTGGAATATAAAGGAGTGTCGGTGGTCATCCCCCGCCGCGAGTGCATCCAGACCTTCAAGCGTCACGCCAGGGAGAAAAAGCAGCAGTAATGTCAAATCCGTAAAAACTTAGAATCCGATATGAAAAAAGACATAATATTAGCCGGTGTGGGAGGACAGGGAATCCTCTCCATCGCCACAGTCCTCGGGGAGGCCGCACTCACCAACGGTCTTCACATCAAGCAGGCCGAGGTTCACGGAATGAGCCAGCGCGGAGGCGACGTACAGAGCAATCTGCGCATATCCTCCGAGCCTATCCACAGCGACCTGATCCCTTACGGCAAGGTGGACATCATCATGTCCCTCGAGCCCATGGAGGCCCTCCGCTATGTGCAGGAGCTGTCCAAGGACGGATGGATCGTCACATCGTCGGTGCCTTTCGTCAATATTCCGAACTATCCTGAGAAAGAGGAGATATACGCGCATCTGCAGAAGCTGCCCCATACGGTGATGCTGGATGTGGAGGCTCTTGCCAAGGAAGCCGGTGCTCCCGCACAGGCCGCCAACATGGTACTGCTCGGTGCCGCCATCCCCATGATGGACCTCAGCTATGAGGCTGTCCGCGACGCCGTGGCCAAGGTGTTCTCCCGCAAGGGACAGGATATCGTGGACAAGAACATAGCCGCCCTCGAGGCCGGTTACCGCCACAGTGTCAACGCTAACAGATAACCATTAATAACCCGCTCACACCTTACAGAAAGAGGCTGTCTCCGGCAGATCGGGGACGGCCTCTCTAATTTTACAGCTGATTTGCTGTTTTACTGGAAAAGTCCGAAGAGCCTTGCGTCTATCTGGTCGCAGACCTGGCTGAAGTCCTCCTTGCGGTCCTCGAACCGGCAGGTGTCCACGTCCACTATCAGCAGCTCCCCCTTGTATTCCGATATCCACTGCTCGTAGCGGTCGTTGAGACCCTTGAGGTAGTCTATGCGGATGCTGTTCTCGTACTCGCGGCCGCGCTTCTGGATCTGCTCCACGAGGTTCGGAATCGACGAGCGCAGGTAGACCAGCAGGTCGGGATAGCCCACCATCTTCTGCATCAGCTCGAAGAGGGAGGTGTAGTTGTCGAAGTCGCGGGAGTCCATCAGTCCCATGTCGTGCAGGTTCGGCGCGAATATCATCGCGTCCTCGTAGATGGTGCGGTCCTGAATCACGTTCTTCCCCGAGTTCTGGAACTCGACGATGTCCTTGAGCCTCTTGTTGAGGAAGTACACCTGGAGGTTGAACGACCACCGCTGCATGTCGTTGTAGAAATCCACGAGATAGGGGTTGAAATCCACCGACTCGAAGTGCGGCTCCCATCCGTAATGCCTGGCCAGCAGACCCGTCAGAGTGGTCTTGCCGCTGCCTATGTTTCCTGCTACCGCTATGTGCATATTGTCTTGACTTAATCTTTCTATGTGCAAAAGTAAGGAAATTATTGTGAAATCTTCCAGCCGGAGATGTTGTGTGTCTCCCGGTCGAAGTCGATCGCGACCTTGACGACGGGCAGGCCGCATAGGGCGAAGCGCTCCGGATACTGCTTCAGGTCTATCTGCTGCATGGCGGCATCCGCGCCGGCGTCGAGCTTCAGCTCCACTAAGTAGAGTTTAGAGGCGGTGCGCATGACCATGTCCACCCTGCCTTT
>CALVDH010000030.1 GCA_944326235.1 uncultured Bacteroidales bacterium
GATGACTGGGAGAAATACTGGAAGAGCCCCGACACCAAGATGGTGCATTTCATCGGCAAGGACAACATCGTCTTCCACTGCATCGTCTTCCCCTGCATGCTCAAGGCCTACGGCGACGGCTACATCCTCCCGGACAACGTGCCCGCCAACGAGTTCCTCAACCTCGAGGGCGACAAGCTCTCCACCTCCCGCAACTGGGCCATCTGGCTCCACGAGTACCTGCGGGACTTCCCCGGCAAGCAGGACGTACTGCGCTATGTGCTCTGCGCCAACGCTCCCGAGACCAAGGACAACGATTTTACCTGGAAGGACTTCCAGACCCGCAACAACTCCGAGCTCGTGGCCATCTACGGCAACTTCGTCAACCGCGCCGTCGTCCTGACCCACAAGTATTTCGACGGGAAGGTGCCCGCCGACCTCAAGCATGAGGCCATAGATGACGAGACCCTCGCACAGGTACCTGCCCTCAAGGCCGCCATCACCGACGCCCTCGAGCACTACCGCTTCCGCGAGGCCCTGAAGGAGGCCATGAACCTCGCCCGCCTCGGCAACAAGTACCTCACCGACACTGAGCCCTGGAAGGTGGCCAAGACCGACATGGACCGCACCGCCTCCATTCTCAATGTGTCCCTGAAGCTATGTGCGGACCTTGCCGTCGCATTTGCCCCCTTCATTCCATTTTCCTCGGACAAGCTCCTGACCATCCTGAACCTGCCGAAGGATGTCCTGAGATGGGACAATATCGGACGGGAGGACCTGCTGCCCGCCGGGCATCAGCTGGGCAAGGCCGAACTGCTCTTCGAGAAGATCGAGGACGAGGCCATCAACGCCCAGATGGAGCGTCTGGAGAATATCCGCAAGGCCAATGCCGCCGCCGCGGCCGCCGCTGCTCCGGTCGAGCCCCAGAAGGAGGAATGCACATTCGACGAGTTCGGCAAGATGGACATCCGCACAGCCACCGTCCTGGAGGCCGAGAGAGTGCCCAAGACCGACAAGCTGCTGAAGCTCACCATCGACACAGGCATTGACCGGCGTGTGATAGTCTCGGGTATCGCCGAGTATTACACCCCTGAGCAGATGGTCGGCAAGCAGATATGTATCCTGGCCAATCTGGCTCCCCGCAAGATCCGCGGCATAGAGTCCAAGGGCATGATCCTGATGGCCAAGCAGCCGGACGGCAAGATGCGTATCGTGGCTCCCGAGGAGAAACTCTGCAACGGAGCGGTCGTCGGCTAGACGGCGTATCTCAACGAATCGACTTCGTGGTGCGGTTCGTTTTGTAATTCCCTGATAATCAGGGGGTTGAAAAATTAAGTGCACATTTGCCCGTTTCCTTAGTCGGGTAAATGTGCACTTTACTTTTTGATATTCTGATTATCAACTACTTGTGGAGCAGTGTGCACAACGAAGTCGATTCGTCAGCTTGTGCAGTACAGGCAGAGCTGAATTCCGGATGTTACATTCCGTGCTGCTCGAGGAGTTCAAGTTCCTCGTCGGAGTAGATGAGGTGGTCGAGCTTGCCGCTGCGGCCGAGTTCCACCAGGATGACGGCGGCGATGATCAGGGCGGCCAGGATGCCCAGGATGATGAAAAGGATGCGGTGGCCTTTCTTCCCGCCGGTGGACGTGGGTTCCGCGGGTTTCGGAGCGGTTTCCGTCTGAGCGGGCTTTTCCGTTCCGGCGGGTGATGCGGCTGCTGTCGGAGTAGGTGCCGTTGCGGGAGTTTCTGCGGCAGTCTCAGTGGCAGCCGTTACCGGAGCAGTCTTCACTGGCTTGAGGGTCACCGGCTCGAACCCGAAGGCCTGTGCGAAGATGCCTCCGTCCTTTTCCGCCACGAAATATACATTGCCCTCGAGGGTGCTCCGCAGTCTTCCGAGTCCGGGGAATTCGATGTTCTTCCTTTCCTGCAGAGTGACTTTGAGCTGCTGCAGGAATGCCTCCAGCTCGGTTGCGGCCGTCTTTCCGTCCATCCCCGTACCGGCAGCGTAGTACCGTGCCACGAGGTCTCCCGCGGCCCTTTCGTCTCCCTTGAACGAGATACGCTTCGAAGGAGGGTAGATGGTCTTGCCGTCCTCGGAAAAATATGCCGGCATGGGCTCCGTCTGGAAATATCCCATTCCTGGCAGCGGAATGCGGTCATTATCAATGATTAACTCCTTGAGCAGGCGGGAGAGAAGAAGGACGTCCATACTATTTTCTAAAAAATTTCTGCACAAAGTTAAATTATTTTTTTGCAAGTAGAAAAAAATATCTATCTTTGCAGTCCCGAAAGGAAAATTCCTCTTTAGCTCAGTTGGTTAGAGCACCTGACTGTTAATCAGGGGGTCCTAGGTTCAAGTCCTAGAAGGGGAGCGAGATTTACTATGTTTTCATAATGTTATTTTTTCCTCCTTGCGCCGTGACGGTGGCAAGGAGGTTTTTTTTATCCCTCAAAACGCGCAGAATGTGTCGGTGGACTAACTGCTTCGCCGTCAGCGGTAGGAGACGGCGAGCAGGGTGATGTCGTCGGACTGGGGGGTGCCGGCGGTGAAGGCGGCGAGGGAGGCTGAGATGTTGTCGATAAGGGCCTGCGGACTGTCGGCAGGACTGGAGCACAGGTTCTGCAGGCGGGTGGTGCCGAAGAGCTCCCCGGCGGAGTTCATGGCCTCGGTGACGCCGTCAGTGTAGAGCAGCAGGCTGTCGCCGGGGGCCAGGACGGTCTCTTTCTCGCTGTAGGTGATGCCGGGGACGGCTCCGAGTGCGATGTCGCCGGTGGGTTCGAGGGTGGTGACGCTGCTGTCGGCGCGGCGGATGACTATGGGCGGGTTGTGGCCGGCGTTGCTGTACTTGAGGTGGCCGGTGCTCAGGTCCAGGATGCCGTAGAAGACAGTGACGAACATATCCTCGACGCTGTCGTTGCTGAGGATCTCATTGGCCTGGCGGAGGCAGTCGGCGCAGGAGGGGCAGGAGAGGGCGATGGTGCGCAGGATGGTCCGGCTGATGGCCATGAAGATGGCGGCGGGGACGCCCTTGCCTGAGACGTCGCCGATGACTATGCCGAGGCAGGTGCCGTCTATCTTGAAATAATCGTAGAAATCACCTCCGACATATTTTGCGGCTTTCATGCCGGCGGCCAGGTCAAAGCGGCGCCGTATCTCATCCGGGAAGGCGGGCAGCTCCTTGGGCAGGATGGTCTCCTGTATCTCCTGGGCCACGTGCAGGTCGTTCTGAATCGAGGTCAGCTGGGAGTGCTCCTCCTGGGCCTTCTTGACGAAGGCTATCTGCTCGGCGGCCTTCTCGATGGTCCGCTCGAGGTCACCCAGGTCGATGGGCTTGGTGGTGAAGTCGAAGGCGCCCTGGTTCATGGCGCTGCGGATGTTGTCCATGTCACCGTAGGCGGAGACCATTATGCACTTGAGGGCCGGATTGCGCATCTCGTTGATCTTGGAGAGGAGGGTCAGGCCGTCCATCTCGGGCATGTTGATGTCGCTCAGGATGATGTCGAAATCCGGATGCTCGAGGAGCATCCTGAGGGCCTCGACTCCGTTGTGGGCGAAGGAGAACTCGTACTCGCCCTTCTTTATCTTGCGGCGGAAATACTGGGTCAGCAGGATTTCCAAATCTACCTCGTCGTCTACGCTGAGTATTTTGAGAGCCATATATCGTGTCTATTTTTTCAGATTGAGTGGAATGGTGATGATGAACCGGCTGTACTGTCCCGGCTCGGACTCGACTTCTATCTTCCCGCGGTGCTTCTGCTCGATGATGGACTTGGTGATCGACAGGCCCAGTCCCGTGCCCTCGCCCACCGGCTTGGTGGTGAAGAAGGGGGTGAACAGATGTCTGCGGATGTCCTTGGGGATGCCGGTGCCGTTGTCCTCGATGACCAGGCGGGCGCTGTCTCCGTCCCGGCGGAGGGAGATCCGTATGGTAGGAGTGTAGCAGCAGTCAGTGGCTCCGCGCGACTTGGAGAAGACGGCGTAGCAGGCGTTGTTCATGATGTTGAGCACTGCCCGGCTGAAGTCCTGGGGTATGACGTTGACCTGGGGGAGGGTCTCGTCGTAGTCCTCCTCGAAGGTGACGTTGAAGTTCTTGTGGTTGGCCCTCATGGCGTGGTAGGAGAGGGCGACGTATTCCTTGGTCAGGCGGCAGAGGTCGGTGGGAAGATATTCGTCCTCCTTGCCGCGGGAGTAGAGCAGGATGTTGCGGATGATGCTGGAGGCCCGCTCGCCGTTCTCCCCGATGCGCGTGATATTGCTCTTGAGGTCGGAGATGATTTCCCCCAGTTCCTCGCGGTCGTCCTCAGAAAGGCTGCCGGAGACTTCTGAGACTATGTCCTCGAGGTCCTCCATCAGCTTGGAGGACATCTTGCTGAAGTTGATTACGAAGTTCAGCGGGTTCTGTATCTCGTGGGCAATGCCGGCAGTGAGCATGCCCAGCGACGCCAGTTTCTCCTGTTTGGTCACCTGCTCCCGCAGCCGGGCCAGTTCCTGGTATGAGTCCTCATTCATCGGATGTAGTGTCTTGATGGTTGGGAATGGTGATGCGGAATTCTGTGTATTCGCCCTGACGGCTTTCCACGTCGATGGTTCCCTTGTGGTTGAGAATCATCTCGCGGCACAGATAGAGGCCGGTGCCTGCGGCCTCTGAGGTGGGTTTGGTGGTGAAGAACGGCTCGAAAATGCGGGACTTGATGGTGTCCTCGATGCCGATGCCGTTGTCTCTTATGGATATCTCGGTCCGGTCGTCCGGCAGGGGGATGACGCGGATTACTATCTCGGGGGAGAAGTTCTGCTTCTGGAGCTTCTTGCTGACGGCGTAGATGCTGTTGGAGATGAGGTGGTGCATCACCTTGTTCATCTCGTCGATGCTGATCTCGGCGTTGACGGGAGTGTCAGGCACGTTGAGACGCAGGTCTATGCCGTTGAGTTCGATGGTCTTGGCAAAATGCTTGCGGGCCAGTTCCACATTGACCTTGCAGACTGTCCGGATATCGGTGAGGGTGATGTTGCTGTGGCGGGTCTTGATGAGCTCCTCCATGGCCTTGACTATACGGACGGTGTTGCAGCCGTGGCCGTTGATCTTGCTTAGGTTGGTGTCGATGATCTCCAGGGTCTCGCAGATATCCTCGTACTTGTCGGCGGGGATGCTGTCCCGGACGGAGTCTATCTCGCCGCGCAGTTCCTGCAGGGTGCTGATGGTCAGGCCTGAGAAGTTGTTGATGTAGTTGACGGGGTTGAGGATGCGGTCCACCAGACCGGAGGTGAGGTTGCCGACCGTGGCCATCTTCTCCTTGCGCACCAGCTCGTTCTGGGCCTTTGCCAGGGCATCGAGGGCGTCGGACAATTCCTTGGACTCCTGTACCACCTTGTCCCTTTCCTGGCGGAGGTCCGTGGTGCGCTCTTCCACCATTTTGGCCAGTATCTCTTTCTGGTTGAGTTCCTTCTTCATCCTGCGGCGGATGATGTACAGGGTCAGCTGGGCCACCAGTATGACGGCGACAGCCCAGCTTATGTCGAAGTATATCAGGACTATCAGACCGACCCAGACGACCACGATGATCTTGTCCAGGATCTGGATCCTGGTCTTCAGGGAGGAAATGTTCTTTACATTGTAGTCGGGCATATCGTTGAGTAATGCAAAATCAAACAAAAATAGACAGAATATTTCAAAATTCCATATTTTTGTAACCTATGATAGACAGAGCCACCGTAGAAAAGATACTGGACGCGACCGAGATAGTCGATGTCATCAGCGACTTCGTCACCCTGAAGAGGCGCGGAGCCAACTATATCGCCTGCTGCCCCTTCCACAACGAGAAGACCCCCTCGTTCTCGGTATCCCCGAGCAAGGGTATATTCAAATGTTTCGGATGCGGCAAGGCGGGCAGTGCCGTGACCTTCGTCATGGAGCACGAGCAGATGACTTATCCGGAGGCTCTCAAGTACCTTGCCCGCAAATACGGGATAGAGGTGCACGAACAGGAGGAGAGCGCCGAGGATACGGCCGACCGCCTCAAGCGGGAGTCGATGATAGCCGTTTCGGAATTTGCCTCCAGGTTCTATGCGGACGCCCTGTTCAACACTGCCGAGGGGCATTCCGTGGGATTGTCCTACTTCCGGCAGAAGAGGGGATTCTCCGATGAGACGATCCGCAAATTCGGGCTGGGATGGTCCCCCTCCGGACGGTCCTTCGCCGGAGAACCGGCCGCCGCGACATTGCCCCGGACCGCCCTGCAGAACGGTTATAAGGCGGAATACCTGCTTTCCACCGGCCTCTGCTACGAGCATGGAGGGGAACTGGTGGACAAATTCCGGGAGAGGGTCATTTTCCCGATACACTCCCTCAGCGGCAGGGTAATAGCCTTCGGCGGCAGGACCCTGCGGGAGGACAAGACGGTGGCCAAGTACCTCAATTCTCCCGAGAGCGACATCTACCACAAGAGCCGCTCCCTCTACGGCATCTACTTCGCCAAGTCGGCCATCGCCCGCGAGCAGAAATGCTACCTGGTGGAGGGTTACACCGACGTCATCTCCATGCACCAGGCGGGAATAGAGAATGTTACGGCATCCTCCGGCACATCCCTGACTACGGACCAGATCCGGCTCATCAAGCGTTTCACGAACAATGTCACCGTGCTCTACGACGGGGACGCGGCTGGCATCAAGGCCTCCCTCCGCGGTATCAACATGCTGCTCGAGGAGGGAATGATCATCAAGGTGGTGCTGCTGCCGGACGGGGAGGATCCCGACTCCTTCGCCCGCTCCCACACGAGGCAGGAGATTCTGGACTTCCTCTCGGAGCACGAGACCGACTTCATAGAGTTCAAATACGACCTGCTCTCCTCCACCATCGAGCGCGATCCCATCCGGAAGGCGGAGCTGATCAGGGACATCATAGATACCATAGCGGTCATTCCGGACCAGATAGCGCGGTCCGTCTATATCGAGCAGTGCGCCCAGCGACTGGGAATGAAGGAGGACGTGCTCTTCGCGGAGGTGGCGCGGGTGCGGCGCAAGCGGATAGAGTCGGGGCAGTTCGAGCAGCGGCGGAGGGAAGAGGCGGCGGCCAGACGGGCTGCGGCTCAGGAGGCGGTGCGTGCGGCTGACGGTGAGGACGGCCGGGAGTACGGCGCTCCTGCTGCGGGGGACGGTGCTTATGGACAGGACAATGCTGGTTCTTTCGGAGGTGATGCGGCCTCTGCCGGCAGTCCGTCTTTGGCGGAGGCGGCCATGAACCCGGTGCCTCTGCTGGATCCGGTCGAGCGGGAGCTGGTCTATTACCTGCTGAAGTTCGGGGAATACATCCTGACATTCGATGGCAGCAAGACCTATGGCGCGGAGGCTCCTGTCATCCGTATCACCGTCGCGGAATACATCTCGGCCCAGCTCCAGGACGATGGTCTGGAACTCCAGAATCCGCTGTACCGCAGGATGTTCCAGATGTATTTCTCTTTCCGTGACCAGCTGCTCGAGGAGGACTCTTCCGAGGCCGGACGGGACCCCGAAGTGCTGCAGGGCCGGATACTCAGGCAGTTCGTCAACTGCCAGGACCCGCAGGTGTCGGTAGCCGTGGTGGACATCACCGAGGCCAAGTACGTCATCAACGTCAAGGAGTATCTCAAGTCCCAGATACCTGAGCGCAATACCATAGATATCAACGTGCCTAAGGCCGTGTTGGTATACAAACTCAAATACGTCGAGCATGCCTGCTCCCAGCTGATGGCGGAGCTGGGGCGCCTCCAGAGCGGAAGCGCCCGTGACGCGGCGTTGTCCGCTTCAGGTCAGGATGAACAATCCTCCGCGGAGCTAGCCGAGTCCGGCCTGCAGAAGACCATGCGCGAGCTCAAGGCTCTGCTGCAGGCCAAGAATATGATTGTCCGGGAACTCAACCGCATCTCGTAGGACCATCCGGTACGTATTGTTGCTTGCCCGCATTAATATTCCCTGCTCGTCCACATTCGATTATTCGCCTTTCCACAACGGCAGCGGATCGCGTGTTTTGGTGCCGTTGTGGTAGTGCCCGAAAGCATGCACCGCCTCTACAGACGTTCTGGGCCGTGTTCATCGTTTCCCCTCATCCGCAACGGCAGCGAATCGCGTGTTTTGGTGCCGTTGTGGATGATGAAGATATGGAGGTAGAGATTTTTTTTCTAATTTCGCTATACGAATGTTGAATCATAAAATTGTACGATATGAAAAGGTATATGGTGATATGTCTCGCTTCCGTACTGGCGCTGCTGATGACAGCGTGCGGGGAGCGTTCTCTTGTTAAAAAGGATCTGGCGGCCAAGGCGGCTGCGATAGGGGACGGGCTGGATATGGAGCAGGTGCTCTCGGGCTGCGCTGGCCGGCAGGAGCGGGAGGCGATGGAGTTCCTCTATGCGTATATGCCGGTGGGGGATGTGGCGGACTACAATCCGCAGTTGTATCTGGACGGGGTGAGGACAGTGTTCAGGGCCAGGGAAGAGATGCCGTGGGGACGGGAGGTGCCCGAGGAACTGTTCCGGCATTTCGTGCTGCCGCTTCGGGTCAATAACGAGACTCTGGACGGGTTCAGGACGGAGTGCTATGATGACCTGAGCGGCAGGGTGCGGGGATTATCGATGCACGATGCGGTGCTGGAGGTCAATCACTGGTGCCACGAGCGGGTGACCTACACTCCCTCGGATGCCCGGACCTCTTCGCCATTGGCCTCGATCCGGACGGGATACGGCCGTTGCGGAGAGGAGTCGGTCCTGCTTGTGGCCGCCCTGCGCACCGTGGGAATCCCTGCCCGTCAGGTCTATACCCCGCGATGGGCCCATACCGACGACAACCATGCGTGGGTCGAGGCCTGGGTGGACGGGCATTGGCACTACCTCGGAGCCTGCGAGCCGGAGCCTGAGCTGGACGTGGCCTGGTTCAGTTCTACTGCCCTGCGCGGTGTGATGATGCACACCAATGTATTCGGCCGCTATGAGGGCCCGGAGGATGTCATTTCCCGGACCGACTGCTATACTGAGATAAACGTGACCTCGAACTACGCCCCTGTCGAGCGGGTGACGGTGACAGTGACGGATGCTGCCGGAGTGCCTGTGGAGGGGGCCCGGGTCGAATATAAGATTTACAATTACTCCGAGTTCTATACGGCGGTGACGGATATCAGCGACCGCAACGGATTGTCCCATGCGACGTTCGGGCGGGGGGACATCCTCGTCTGGGCTTCTTCCGGAGGGCGGTTCGGCTATGGACGGCTTGCCCTTTCGGAGGGGGAGACTTCCCTGACATTGGTCCTGGACAAGGACAGTTCCTTCCGGGGGTATGAAGAGCTGGACATCGTGCCGCCCGCGGAGGGAAAGGCCGTGGTGGAGCTGACGCCGGAGGCTGTGCAGGCCAATGCGGTGCGGCTCGCTCGTGAGGATTCGCTGCGGGTTGCCTATATCGCGGGGTTCGACACTTCCGACCCGTATCTGGCGAAGGCGAGGGGCAATTGGAGGGAGATTGCTGCCTACATGGAGGCCTCCCGGAGCTATGGACGCGATGCCCTGCACATGCTGGACCTGCTCAGCGAGAAGGACCTGCGCGATACGCCCTCCGGGGTGCTGACGGACCATATCTCGCATTTTGCCTATAATGGCGATGACCCGGTGCTGAGGGACTATGTGCTCAATCCGCGGGTGGGGCTGGAGCTGCTGTCGCCCTACCGCAGTGTTTTTTTGAAGGCTGCTGCCGATGGTGTTTTCGGGCCTTCCGGATCTTTTGGGTCTGAGCCTGTGGAGGTTGAGGCACTTATTGACTATGCTTCGGGCATCAGGGTCTGCGACCGGTACAATCCTTTAGTGATTCCGGTGACGCCCGTCGGGGTGTTCCGGCTCGGGGCTGCGGACAGCTATTCACGGGACGTGTTCTTCGTGGCTCTTTGCCGCACGTTCGGGATTCCGGCGCGACTGGAGGAGGTCAGCGGGAAACTGCAGTACCATGACGGTGAGCGCTGGGTGGATGTGGACCTTTCCGGCGGCTCGGCTGCGGCTGTGGCAGAGCAGGGTACGGTGACTGTGGACTATGCCGGGCAGGAGTATATCGATGACCCGAAGTACGAGACGCATTTTACTATAGCGCGGCTGGATGGCGGCTCTCCGGTAACGCTGAACTTTACGGACAAGGAGGGACGCGAGGGGTCGATGACCTGGAAGACTGTCTTCGGGGACGGTCCGGTGGCTCTGGACTGCGGACAGTACATGATGGTGTCGGGTACGAGAATGGCGAGCGGCAAGGTGCTGGCGACCATGACGTTCTTCTCAGTGACGGCCGGGGAAAATACGGACGTGACGCTGGTGATGAGGGAGGATCCTTCGGACCTGCAGGTGATCGGGAGCATGAATGCGGAGGCGCTGTACCTCGCTGTTCAGCCGGAGGCCGACGGAGAGTTGCGGGAGTCCACGATTCTGGCCACCACCGGGCGCGGGTTCTTCGTGCTCGGGTTCATGCAGCCCAGGCACGAGCCGAGCAACCATGCCGTGCGCGGAGTCTTCGCGGATGTGCCTGAATGTCCGGTGATTCTGATGTACGGCAGCGAGCGGGAATACCGGCAGTATCTCTCGGACGGATTCCCTTCAGCGCCCGCCAGCGTGCATTTCGGAGTAGACCGCGATTGGGCTGTGCTCGGTGCGGTGTGCCGCGAGCTGAAGCTCTCCCT
This sequence comes from uncultured Bacteroidales bacterium, assembly GCA_944326235.1. Lineage (GTDB taxonomy): Bacteria > Bacteroidota > Bacteroidia > Bacteroidales > UBA932 > Coprenecus. Next base: position 10,656 of record CALVDH010000030.1, read on the forward strand.
CCGCGACGTGGAGTATCCCGTCTTCGTGATAGCCGACACCTTCGGCCGCATCGTCTACATCTCCCAGGGCTACAATATAGGGACGGCCGAGCAGATTGCGCGTCTGGTCAGGGGGATATAGCCACGTTTTTTGCTCACCTTCCGAAGGTGCGCAATCGGCCCGGGACTCTCTGTAGTGCCTGTACGCGCGTTTTTGTTTCCAGCTGCCTCATCCCACCTTCCGAAGGTGTGCGGTTTTCCCGCGTTTTCTGCTCACCTTCCGAAGGTGCGTAATCGCTCGGGCCCCTCTGTAGCGCCTGTACCCGCGTTTTCGTCTCCAGCAGCCTCTTCCCACCTTCCGAAGGTGTGCGATTTTCCCGCGTTTTCTGCTCACCTTCCGAAGGTGCGTAATCGCTCGGGCCCCTCTGTAGCGCCTGTACCCGCGTTTTCGTCTCCAGCAGCCTCTTCCCACCTTCCGAAGGTGTGCAGTTTTTCCGCGTTTTTTGCTCACCTTCCGAAGGTGTGCAATCGGCCCGGGACCCTCTGTAGTGCCTGTACGCGCGTTTTCGTTTCTAGCCGCCTTCTCCCACCTTCCGAAGGTGTGCAGTTTTCCGCGTTTTCTGCTCACCTTCCGAAGGTGCGCAATTGGCCCGGGACCCTCTGTAGTGCCTGTACGCGCGTTTTCGTTTCCAGCCGCCTTCTCCCACCTTCCGAAGGTGTGCAGTTTTTCCGTGTTTTCTGCTCACCTTCCGAAGGTGTGCAATCGCCTGAAGTCCTCAGTAAGCCAAAGGACTTTCCGCCCTCTTACTTCTTCCGAAGGAGTGGGGCGAGGTGTCCCGCGGCATTCCCCCGGCGTCTTCCGGGTGGCTTCGGGCGGTGTGTGGTGTGCGGGGGCTGAGGCAGGAACGGAGACGGATGCGGGAACGGAAACGGAAACGAAAACGGGGACGGAGACGGAAACGGAAACGGAAACGGGGACGGAGACGGAAACGGAAACGGGGACGGGGACGGGGACGGGGACGGGGAGCTGGATATCACCGGAAAGCTACTGGTTCTTCTTGTCGATGCCGTAGACGGCAGTGACGGGGACGGTCATGAGGATGACGTCGGGGTCGACGGAGCGGGCGGTCCTGACGATCTCGCCGGAGTAGCCTTTGCGGCTGACGACCATGAGCATCTTGCGGCTGCCGTCGGTGGACCACTGCACGGACTTGACGGAGCGGTTGCCCTCGATGCTGAGGGTCTGGAGGCGGGCGGCGATCTCGTCGTTGTGCTCGGAGAGGATGAGGGTCTGGACGGACTGCTGCGAGCCGGTCAGGAACATGTCCACGGCGTAGGAGAAGGCGATGATCTCTACGAATCCGTAGACGACGTCGGCCAGGGTCTTGTCGTTGACTAAAAGAATCGACATGACGATGAGAGAATCGCACACGAGGTAGATACGTCCGGGCGAAATGTTCTTATATTTGTTGATTGAAAGCGCGATGATGTCGGTGCCGCCGGTGCTGCCGCCCTGGGTGATGATGATGGCGATACCGATACCGCTCATGGCGCCGCCGATGAGGGCGTTGATCAGGTTGTCGGTGATGCCGGCGGAGATGCTGGTCAGGCCGGGTATCATGGGCATGAACTGGAAGAACACGAAACTCATGGCCACGCAGTAAATGGTCTTGATACCGAATCCCTTGCCGAGGATGATGAAGCCGGCGACGAGGAGCAGGATGTCTATCGCGAACTTGGCGTAGGAGACGGGGATGCTGTCGATGCCGTAGTGGATTACCGAAGCCAGGCCGGCGATGCCGCCTCCGGTGATCTCGTGGGGGTTGAGGAATGCGGTCCAGCCGAAGACGAAGACGGCCAGTCCGAGGGTCATGATTGCGTATTCTTTCAGGTATTTCAGAAACATATCGTAGGATTTTAGGCCGCTAAGATAAGAAATTATAAGTAGAAAGTGACAAATAACTTACAATATGAAGAGCGCTTAGGCACCGCGCCCATGACCCCGCTGGTCTTCCGCATGGCCGTCCCGGCAGTTGTGGCCCAGCTGGTCAACCTGCTCTACAATCTCGTGGACCGTATCTACATCGGTCACATCTACGGCATCGGGACCGAGGCTCTGGCCGGTATCGGGGTCACCGGCTCGGTCATTATCCTGATCTCGGCCTTCGCCTCTATAGTTAACGGCGGCGCGGCTCCGCTGGCTTCCATTGCCTTAGGACGCGGGGACAGGGCCTTGGCCGGCCGGTATCTCGGCAACGGGTTGGTCCTGCTCATAGTATTCGCAGTCCTCTGTGCCCTGCCGGTCTACATCTTCATGAAGCCGATACTCTACGCAGTAGGCGCCTCGGACGCGACGATAGGCTATGCCTGCGACTATCTCTCTGTATATCTGCTTGGTACGGTCTTCGTGCAGCTCTCCCTCGGACTGAACACCTTCATATATACCCAGGGCCGGCCCGGAATAGCCATGACCTCGGTCATCCTCGGGGCGGTGATGAACATTGCCCTGGACCCGGTCTTCATCTTCCTGCTCGACATGGGCGTGAAGGGAGCCGCCATAGCCACGGTCATCTCCCAGGCGTGCAGCGCGGCGTGGGTCCTGTCCTTCCTGTGCTCCAAACGCCGGGCCTCCCTGCATATCGAGCTGAAAGCCATGCGGGTGGACTGGAAGATCATCGGAGCCACCCTGGCCCTCGGCGTCTCGCCCTTCGTGATGGCCAGCACCGAGAGCATTGTCGGCTTCGTGCTCAACGGCACCCTCAAGCACTACGGGGACATCTACGTCAGCGCCTTAGCCATCATGCAGAGCGCCATGATGCTCGTCAGCGTGCCCCTCTCCGGCTTTGCCCAGGGCTTCATCCCCATAGCCAGTTACAACTACGGCCGGGGCGATGCCTCCCGTGTCCGTTCCTGCCTCCGGGTGGTGCTCATCACCATGTTCTCCTTCAACCTCATAGTCGTCCTGCTGATGATTCTCTGCCCTTCGGCGGTAGCCTCGATATTCAGCGACGACCCCGGGCTGATAGCCACCGTCACTGAAGCCATGCCCCTCTTCCTGGCCGGCATGACCATCTTCGGCCTGCAGCGGGCCTTCCAGAACATGTTCGTCGCCCTCGGCCAGGCCCGCCTGTCGATATTCATTGCCCTGCTGCGCAAGATTATCCTGCTCGTCCCGCTGGCCCTGACTCTCCCCCGCCTGATGGGCGTGAGGGGTGTTTTCGCCGCCGAGGCCATATCCGACGCCACAGCCGCAATATGCTGTACCGTCCTGTTCCTAATTATGTTTCCGAGGATTCTGAAGAAAAATTGCCGCCGCCCTTGAAATTTCTTGTAACATTTTCCCGCATTCCGGCGTCATAAGTTCAGAAACATTTAAAAACAGAGAAAAGTTATGAAACGAGTTTTTACACCCATCTTCCTCAGCCTGCTGCTTCTGTCGGCGGCTGTACTGCCCGCAGGGGCCCAGAATGTCGAAAGTCTGTACGAGCGCTATGCTGACAAACCCGGTGCCGAGTCCGTTTCGGTAGGCCAGTTCTGGATCAATCTCGCCAAGCTCGTGGTGGCCTTCGGGCAGGAAGAGACCGAACTTTCTGACGACGAGACCGATATAGCGTTGAAGACCCTCTCGCATATCAGCGCGGTGCGGGTGGCCGACCTGAGCGGCTGCAGCGAGAAGGTGCTGGCGCAGTTCGCCGAGGATGTGGAAAAATGTGAGTTGGGCGGTTATGTGGTTCTGACAGAGGTGCATGATGACGGAGATGATGCGAGGGTGCTGGTGCGCAAGGAAGGGGACATCATCACTGAAATGGTGGTGATCTCTGCGGGAGAGGACCCGGCTATTATCCAGATCGAGGGTAAAATAACAGAGGAGGAGGCTGCCAAGTACATAGCCTCATCCATAGAATAGAGTTAAAACCCAGCCCGTGAACGCCGAAGAATTCAAATCCGCCTTTCTCCCCCTCGGTCCCATGCTCTACCGCATCGCCTACCGCATGCTTGGAGCGGAGGAGGACGCCCGGGACGCAGTGCAGGAGCTCTACGTGAAGCTCTGCCGCGAGGGCGACCGGGCCCTTCGGAGTGCCAATCCCCAGGGCTACTGCGTGCGGATGATGCAGAATGTCTGTGCGGACATCCTGCGGCGGGGCGGACGTAATGTCCTCCGGATGGCGGCGGACGTGACGGAGGTGAGGGGAGGTCCGGCGGTCGAGGCGGCGGATGCCCCGGTCGAGGGTCGGGAGGAGGCGGCAATGGTGCGGAAGGCCTTGGCCGCATTGCCCCGGAAACTTCGTGAGGTGGTGGTACTGAGGGACCTCGAACAGATGGAAATGGACGAGATAGAGGCCCTTACGGGCATGAGCCAGGGCAATATCCGGGTCACGCTCTCCCGAGGCAGAAAGATGTTGAAAGAAAAAATAGCGAAATTTATAAACAGGTAAAATTTAAAAAAATGGGCAGGAATTTAAAAACATCCGAACCGGAGGAAATCCTCCGCAAAGGGCTTTCGCAGATGCGGACAGCCGATGAGGACATCCCCGTTCCCGAGGACCTCTCCCGGATGATCGGGCGGACGGTGGACCGGGAGCTCGGTCGCCGCCGCGGGAGGATGAGGCTCGTCGCTTCCATTTCGTCGGTTGCCGCCGCTGCCGCCATTGCCGCCGTGGCCCTGATTGTGCCTGTACAGCCGTCTCAGCCGGAGGATACCTTTGATACTCCGGAGGAGGCATACGCGGCGGTGATTGAGGCTTTCGGATTGATTGGCCAGAATATCGACAGGGGCTTATCCTATGCTGACAGCAGTATAGATGATGTAAGAAAATCTACAGAAGCCAATTTCAAGTCTGTCATCAGTGACGTCAGCTCAGGCAACAACGTAAAAATGATTGAAAATAAAACAACTTCAGAGAAATGAAAAAGATAGTATTGATTTTTGGATTTCTGGTGCTGGCTGTATTTCAGGCAGCAGCCTCAGGCCCGGAAAGTGATGGTAAAAGCAATTTCGCCCGATTCTATGATAAATACAAACAGGCTCCCCATGTCTCTGCCGTCTATGTTTCAGAGTCACTGTTGAGTCTCGCCTCCGAACTTGACGGTTTTGTGGACTTCAGCGATGTGGATATCAATGGAGCAGACATTACGGCGCTTATGGCCATAGGTAAATTGAAAAGCCTGTATGTCATGTCTGCTTCCTGGCGGGATCAGGCAACGAAGATAAATACGGATTTTGAGGAATATATCAAAGAGGGCGGAAGAGAGTATGAGGAACTGCTCAGGGTAAGGCAATTCGAAGATGTTGTCAATCTGTATTATTGGTCTCCGGACGGGGAACATGTAGGTGAGTTTCTGATGGTTGATAAGAATATTTTCAACAGTACCGGAGAAGTACTTCGAATATCAATTATTCAATTTGAGGCAGAAGGACTCAAATTGGCTGATCTTATTAAGATAACATTGGATATTGCAAAAGAAAACTAAATTAGCTATGAGTGTGAGTTTTAATCGCCTATTAACAGTAATAGCGGCTGTGGCAGCATTATGTTCCTGCAGCGCTCCCAAAGTGTATGGTGTCCGGCTTTCCGGAGAGGGTGTGGATCTTTTCCCCGACAGCTCGCGGGTGCTGGTGTTCAGAAAGGGAGCGGATATTCGTTTCGATGATCCGGTGGTGTCGGCGCGGCTTGACGGAGGCACCTTCAACATGTCATTCCAGGACTCTGTGGTCAGACAGTATGAACTGATATTTGAAGAGGATATGATGGACGGACAGATCCAGGTTTTCAATTTCTTTTCGGACAGGGTTCCGCTTCATTTCTCTTTCGGCAGCAGGTATGGGAAATTGACAGTCGAAGTGGCAGGCAGCAGGGACAATGAGGAACTGTACTTGTACAGGAATAAATCGACTGAGGCTTATGAACTAGTTGACAGCATGTACTATGAGATTGACAGATGGCTCCTTGCCCGTTACGGCGAGGACGACTGGCCGGAGGAAGGCTCGGAGGATTACCGGGCTGTCATGGCCATGTATGACAGAACCGGAGCTGTGTGGGACAGTCTCCAAGCTCAGTCCCGCTATGATGAGTGGGAGAGGGACAGACTTATGTCCCACAGGACATTGGCCGGGCTGTCCGCAGTCGCTTCCAAGATAAGCGTGCAGGTGCAGCTTATGAAGATGGGACAGCGCGATACTCTGGACGCATTTTATCTCGGGCAGTTCGAGGAGTACCGCAGGTTGTACCCGGACAATGATCTGACTTTGGCGACGGATGCTCTTCTGTCGGATCTGGAGAGAATCGCTCCGGGAAGGCCCGCCCCGGATTTCAGTGCCCCGTCACTGGACGGACAGCGCTACCGTCTGTCGGAGCTGCTCAGGGGCAATGCCGTGACTGTCCTGGACTGCTGGGCTTCCTGGTGCGGCCCGTGCCGGAAACATTCGAGGGAACTTATTCCCCTCTATGAGAAATACCGGGACCGCGGAATGGCTGTGGTCGGAGTGGCCCGGGAATATGACTCTCTGGACGATATGCGTGCAGCGGTGGAAAAGGACGGTTATCCGTGGATTCAGCTCTATGACCTGGACGGCGCCGAGGGCATCTGGAATCTCTACGGCCTTTCCACCGCAGGCGGAGGTATTTTCCTGATAGACAGTGAAGGAAAGATCATAGACAAGTTTGACGATACAGCCGCTATCGCCGCCTGGCTCGAGGCTAATCTCTAGGGGGATGCTTCTGTCAGAAATCAGCTGAATCTCGAAATTTTTGGTAGATTCAGCTGGTTTTCGACATTTTATTCCCTGAAAAGGTCCTCTAATGTGATTTCGTTGTTGATGATATCGGAGTATTGGTTGTGGACCAGACCGTTGGCTGTAACCATTACAATATGGACGGCCCGTTTTCCGGCTGCCGCCTCGGATAGGCGGCCGGCTTTATTAAGCAGTGTGGTCCGGTAAGCAGATGTTATGGCGTATGGTGTCTGGGAGTATTTCATCTCACAGATGTCCAGAACGTTGTCGGCCCTGTCTATCAGCATGTCTATCTGTGCTCCAGGCTTTCCGTCCGACGGGGCAGTGTGCCAGGAATAGATAGTCGCCAGTATGCCTGAGATACCGAGGGCGGCCTTGATCTGCCTGGAGTGAGCCATGCAGAGCCGCTCGAAGGCCAGGCCGCACCAGGTGTTGTATGCCGGTCGTCCTATGGTCTTCATCCAGAAGTTGTCGTCTGTAGACGGGTTGTTTTTGATGAATTGGTAATAGAACAGGGTGTAATTGTCGGTCAGTTGGTATATTGCGTCCTTGACCTTCTTGCCGATGTGGCAGTATTTTCTGATGAATCCGCAATATGACAGTTCTTCCAGCATCCTGCTGAGCTGTCCATTGTCATCAAGCTTGCCTTTCAGGGCAATCTCTCCGCGGGTCATGCCAGCTTTCCTGAGGGCAAGGACCTCGATGATTCTCAAGTATTTTTCCGGGCGTTTGAACAGGGATGCGTAGAGTTCACCGAATTCGTGTCTGAGTTCTCCGTCGGAGGAGAAAAACAGATTGTCGATGTTCTGGGTCAGACTCCTGGATTTGTCTAATTTTGACCAGTAAAAAGGAATTCCTCCCATGACCATGTATGCCTCGGCAATCTGCATGCGGCTCATTGTTAGTTTTTTAGCTGCAGCATATCCGCTGCACTCGTGAAGGGTAAACGGCTTCAGGTGCAGACGTATGGATACACGGTTGTGCAGGCCCCCGTGGTTTTTCAGAATTTTGTTGATGATCCATGAAGTGGCACTGCCGCAGACTATCAGCAGTATATCCCTGCGGGACGTGGCCCATCCGTTCCAGAAATGTTCCAGAGCAGGCAGGAATCCTGAGCGGGGCGCATCCATCCAGGGCATTTCATCGATAAAAACAACTTTTCTCCTGTCATTGGACCTCTCCAGCAAAGAAATCAGGCTGTCAAAGGCTTCCTGCCAATTGACGGGCACAGGTGAGTTTTCTGCGCCATGACGTTTCAGCGACTGATGGAACTCCTTGAGCTGTGCACGTGTGTTCTTCTGCGATATGCCTGTGTGCGAGAATGTAAAATTGTAGTTGAATGCTTCCCTTATGAGAAAAGTTTTTCCTACGCGGCGCCGTCCGTACACCGCGATGAATTCTGAGTATCCGGATTCGTAAGCCTCTTTTAATTTAGTTAATTCCTCTTTTCGTCCTATCAGCATATCAGTCAGTAGTTTGTTTTATGCAAATGTAAGCAATTTCTGTCAGAAATCAGCTGAATCTCGAAATTTTTGGTAGATTCAGCTGGTTTTCGACAGATTTGCAGCTTTCTTGCAGGGGCGGTGCTGCGGGCGGAGATTTTTTCGTATATTCGCGCATTCCTGGAATGTCTATGGTAAAACGGCTGAGAAAATACCGCTTTCTGAACTGCCTTCTCGTATCCCTGTTCATAGGGTTCTACGTGAGCAATACGCTGTTTGTCCATACGCATTATTATCAAGGGTATTCCATAACCCACTCGCATCCTTACGCCAAGAATACCGACGGTCTTCCGGACCATACGCACACCGCCAATGACCTGAGGGTGATATCCGCGTTCAACGCCTCTGTCTTCTTTGCGGCGGAGACGGTGACCGTGGACGATGTCTGCCGTATTCCGGTGGCGGTGTATTCTGAAAGCGGATGCAGTGAGGCAGTGGCCGGAGTGCCGCTGCTCCATGGTCTCAGGGCCCCTCCAGTACGTTCTGTCTGAATTATTTCCCCATTTCATTCTTTCCCGGCGGGCCGCAATGTGTCCGGTCGGGTAACTGCATTGTAATTATTTAGATAGAACATTCATGTACAGATATTTCATACCCGGCCTCATGCTGATGCTGACAGCATGCGCCGGCAACAGGACCACACAGGAAACCGCTGAGGTAATCCGTCGCGGCGACACTGTGATAATCAGCAACAATTCACCTATACTCAAGCAGATAGAATTTACAACCGTAGAACCTGAGACCTGGTCGGCGCAGTTCCGTACTGTGGGCGAGGTGACCCCCGTGGCTGGCAGGATAGCGGAGATCTCCGCCCCTTTCTCCGGCAGGGTGGAGGGATGCAGCGTGTGTCTCGGGCAGAGGGTGGAGGAGGGAACTCCGGTATTTGCCCTCGGCTCCTCGGATTTCTACGAGGCGGTGAGGACGTATTTTTCCGCAAAGTCCAATAATGAACTGGCGGCAAGGCGCTATGCCCGTCAGAGCGGACTCTCCCGCAACGGAGTGGGGGCGGTCCGGGAGTTGGAACAGGCCAGGAGCGAGGCCTATATCGCGGAGCGGGAGCTGGAGCAGGCTGCCGCGGTGCTGCGTATTTTCAATGCTGATACGGCCTCTCTGCGGATGGGGCAGCCGCTTACGGCAGTCTCTCCGATAGCGGGCGAGGTGCTCAGCTGCGACATGACCATCGGCAGCTATGTCTCCGAGGGAGAGGGTCCGCTGGCAGTGGTGGCCGATCTCTCGAAAGTGTGGGTAAGGGCCTTTGTCAAGGAGCGCTATTTCGGAGCAGTGCAGGAAGGGGACAGGGCTGAGGTCCATATACCCTCGGCTCCGGACATGATATACACGGGGCGGATACACTATGTGGGCGAGATGGTGGACCCGGACAGCCGGGCTCTGGAGGTGATAGTGGAGTGTGACAATTCCGCCCGCAGTCTCAAGCTCGGGATGTTCTGCAACGTCCTCTTCTACGGCACTCCGCGGGAGTCCATTATCCTGCCGGCCACGGCCCTGATGCAGGAGAGCGGCAGCGACTTCGTATACCAGCGGCTCGGGGACGGCTCCCTGCTGAGGCGCAGGGTGGTCTCCGAGACTGTCGGGGACGGCAACGTGCGGATACTCGGCGGACTGGACGGAGGCGAGACGGTCATGACCCGTGGTGGAATATATCTGAATATGTAGGCTATGGAGAGGTTCTTAGACAGACTGCTCGAGCGCAGATGGCTCGTGCTGGCCGTGTTCGTACTGCTCGCGGCCCTCGGAATGTATGCCTGGAAGCATCTGGCGATAGACGCCTATCCCGATATCGCCGATGTGTCGGTGGGAGTGGCCACCCAGGTGCCCGGACTCGCCGTAGCCGAGATAGAACAGCAGATTACCGTGCCTTTGGAGAGGGAACTGAACGGAATTCCCGGTCTGAAGGTGATGCGCAGCAAGAATTTTTTCGGCATATCCAAGATAACCCTGGTCTTCGAAGACGGGGTGGACGACTACTGGGCCAGGCAACGGGTGATGGAGCGGATCGCGGACATCGAGCTGCCCTTCGGGGCGCAGCCCGGACTCGACCCGCTGACCTCCCCGACGGGCGAGATATTCCGCTATGTGGTCACTGGGGACCGCAGCCTCAGGGAACTGACTGACCTGAACCATTGGGTGATAATCCCGCGTCTGAAGCAGATCTACGGTATCGCGGACGTCTCCAACTTCGGAGGCATCACGACCCAGTATCAGATCGAGATAGACCCCGACCGGCTGACCGCCTACGGTCTCTCGCTGAGCGAGGTGACCGATGCGATAGAGGACAATAACGCCAATGCCGGAGGCAGCACCCTCATGCGCGGGGACCTGAGCTATGTGATCCGCGGGGTGGGTCTGGTCCAGGACCTGGACGACTTAGGCAACATCGTGGTCCGCAGTGACGGAGGAGCTCCCGTCTATCTCCGGGACGTCGGTACGCTCAAGTACGGCAACCTGGAGCGCAAGGGCATCATGGGCTATCTCGACGATGAGACGGACTATGAGGACGGAGTGCAGGGCATGGTCCAGCTGCTCCGTTATGAGAACCCCTCGCAGGTGCTCCGGGAGGTGAAGCGGGCGGTGCAGGACCTCAATGAGAACATCCTCCCGAAGGGAGTGCGGCTGAAGGTCTTCTACGACCGTACCGATCTGGTGGATGCCACCCTTCATACCATAGTGCATACCCTTTCCTTCGGTATCCTGCTGGTGCTGGCCATACTGATGATTTTCCTCGGCAGCCCCAGGAGCGCCCTGCTGGCGACCGTCACCATTCCCCTGTCGCTGCTTATTGCATTTATCCTCATGTGGCTGACGGACATTCCGGCCAACCTCCTTTCGCTCGGAGCCATAGACTTCGGAATCATAGTGGACGGCACCATCGTGATGATGGAGACCATCCTCAAGAAAAGGGAGGACGATCCCTCCGCGCTGCTGGACCGCAGGACGATAGCCCAGAGGGCGGCAGAGGTGGCCAAGCCTATTTTCTTCGCTACCCTTATCATCATCACCGCCTACCTGCCGCTCTTCGCATTTGACCGGGTGGAGCGCAAGCTGTTTACCCCGATGGCATTTACCCTGAGCTTCGCCCTGCTGGGCGCTCTGGCGGCGGCCCTGCTACTCATCCCCGGACTGGCCTATTCGGTCTACCGGAAGCCGCAGAAGGTGTACCGCAACAAATGGATGGAGGCCTTGACAGTCAAGTACAAAGCTGCTACGGCCGCCATCATCGGAGCCCCCCGGAAGCTGATTGCGCCCATTGCCGCAGTGCTCGCGGCTGTCATCGGGCTGTCGGTGTATGTGGGCAAGGATTTCATGCCGGAACTGGACGAGGGCAGTATCTGGATACAGGTGCAGCTGCCGGCCGGTATGTCCCTCGAGAAGTCTTCCGAGATGGCCACTGAACTGAGGCACAGGCTGAAGGAGTTCGACGAGGTGACATACGTCATGACCCAGACAGGGCGCGATGACGAGGGCGTGTGTCCGTTCTCGTTCTCCCATATCGAGGTGATGGTCGGACTCAAGCCCTATAAGGAATGGGAGAGGGGACGCCGCAAGTCTGACCTGATCAACGACATGGCGGCCATGCTGGAGACGATGTCCGGCTACGGGGCCGGATTCTCGCAGCCTATCATCGACATGGTGATGGACCAGATAGCGGGGTCGCACAGTGACCTGGCTGTCAAGATATACGGCGAGGACCTGGATGAGGCCAGGCGCATAGCGGAAGAGATTGCGCAGGTCGTATCCGGTATCGAGGGTGCGGGGGATGTCAGGCTGGCGGAGGAGCCTTTCCTGCCGCAGCTGCAGATAGTGGTGGACAGGGACCGGATAGCCCAGTATGGACTCAATGTGGCCGATGTGGCTGAGCTCATCGAGGTGGCTCTGGGCGGAAAGGCTGTCTCCCAGGTCTTTGTGGGCAGCAGAGTCTACGACGTGACCTGCCGTTACACCGAGGAGTCCAGGGATACGCCCGAGAAGATAGGCGCCCTCATGCTCACCTCGGCTTCCGGGGCCAAGATTCCGCTCGCGGCCGTGGCAGATGTACGCACTACCATAGGAGCCAGCATGATATCCCGGGAGATGAACTGCCGTGTGACCACCGTCCAGGTCAACCTCAGGGACCGGGACCTCTCCTCCTTCGTGGCCGAGGCCGACCGTGCTATAAGGCACAATGTGTTCTACGACCACCGGGATTTCAGTTATGCCTGGGGCGGACAGCTTGAGAATCAGGACAGGGCCTTCAGCCGGCTGGCGCTGGTCGTGCCGGTGACCCTCGCCGTGATGTTCCTGCTGCTGTTCTTCTCCTTCGGCAATTTCCGTCAGGCCGGACTGCTGATAGCCCTGCTGCCGCTGATGATATTCGGCGGTATGCTGGCCCTGGTAGTGAGGGGGATGACCTTCAACATCTCCTCGGCGGTGGGATTCATAGCCCTTTTCGGACTGGCGATACAGAACGGGGTCATCATGCTCTCACATATCAATATCCTGCGCAAGCGGGGCTATGAGCTGCGGCAGGCCGTCATCGAAGGAGCCTCCCACCGTCTGCGACCGATGCTGATGACCGCAACTGTGGCCATCTTCGGACTGCTGCCGGCCTCGCTGGCCACCGGCATAGGCTCTGACGTACAGCGGCCTTTAGCGACGGTCATCGTCTATGGACTGCTCTTCGCCACTCTCGTGACCCTTTTCGTGCTGCCGGCGCTGTACTACCTGATGGAGAGACGCAGGCTCAGATTGTCGGACAATAAAAATAATACACACTCCGGGGCAATGCTCAGGACTCTGCTGCTGCTCCCGGCAATCCTGGGCACCGCGGGGATTCTGCACGCACAGCCTGTGAAAATAGGCTACGGGGCCTATTTAGAGGCAGTTGCGGCCGGCAATCTGGAATATGCCGCCGAGAAACTGAATATCGACATCTCGCAGGCCGAGCTGACGGCGGCGCGGGTGTTCAGCGATGTGACACTCTCCGCATCGTACAGCAACAACAGTGACTGGAGTATGGCGATGGGCCAGGGAGCGGAGTTCGAGCTGAGCAAGAACATCACCTTCGGAGTGCGGCGGGCCCGCATGGATCTGGCTGCAAACCAGAAGGCCCTGACCGAAGCTCTGCTGGACGACTATCTGCGCCGTCTCAGGGCTCAGGCGACCGTGGTCTACCTCGAGGCCATGAGGCAGCAGGAACTGTACCGGGTGCAGCTCGACTCATACGACAATATCCGGAGGCTCGCCGAGAGCGACAGTCTCCGCTTCGAAGCCGGTGAGATCACTGAGATAGCCGCGCGGCAGAGCCGCCTGGAGGCGGATATCCGGCACAATGAGATGGCGGGAGCGGAAGCAGACCTGTACCAGGCCCTTGCGGCTCTCGGCGTGCAGATGGGACGGTCCTCGCGGGATACCCTCTTCGGACCGGATGCCGTCCTGCAGCCGCTGGTCCGGGATTTTATCCTCGACTCGCTGCTTGCCGCCGCATACGGAGGCCGGGCCGACCTGATGGCGGCTATGCGCAATGAGGATGTGGCGGCAGCTGCCCTGAACCTCACCCGCAAAGAGCGCGGGCCGGACATCGAGCTGTCGTTGGGAGCCAATATCAACTCCGAGGTGCTCAATGAGATTGCCCCGGCTCCGGCATTTACCGGAATCTCCGCGGGGCTGGCCATTCCCCTGAAATTCTCCAGTATCAACCGGGGAGCGGTCGATGCCGCCCGGGGACGTCAGGCACAGGCCAGGATGCAGACCAGGCAGGTGGAGCTCCAGATAGAGACCGAGGTACTGCAGGCTTACCGGCGCTATGCCCTTCTGTCGCAGCAGGTAGTCTCGAACGGTGACCGTCTGCTCTCGGACGCCCGCAGTGTGATGGACGGCATGCTCTACAGTTACAGTCAGGGAGAGGTCTCGCTGCTCGAGGTCCTCGATGCCCAGCGCACCTACAATGACGTGCGGGCCAGGTACATCGACGTGGTCTACGGACAGGCCCTGGCCCTTGTGGAACTGGAACTTGCGGCCGGAATCTGGGATATCGTGATTCTGTAGGTCCGTAATGCGGGGCTGCCCCCTTCGCGGACTGATGTCCTGACGGGCTGCCGCAGGCGTGTCTAGACGATTATAAACGGCTATAAACGTTTTCCTGTTTTCCGCAATGCGTCACCCACACATCAGTCATTTTTGCATGCTGCGTCAATGATGCTCAGCAGTT
>CALVDH010000031.1 GCA_944326235.1 uncultured Bacteroidales bacterium
TTACTGGCGGTAACTGCCAGCGCTTTCGCGCAGGACATCACAGTTACCGGAACAGTTACGGACGCGACCACTGGTGAAGGGATAGTTGGAGCCTCTGTAGTTCTCAAGGGCAGTACCACTCAGTACGCCATGACAGACGACATGGGCTCATACACCATTACTGTCCCCTCTGACGGAATTCTGGAAGTTACATTCCTCGGGTACGCCACCCAGGATGTACCGGTTAACGGACGCACTACCGTCAACGTCGCACTGGAGATGGAGTCCCAGACTCTGGACGACGTGATCGTGGTGGCCTACGGTACCGCTACCAAGGAGTCCCTGACCGGTGCCGTCTCGACCGTAAGGGCCGACGCCATCGAGAAGAGGCCCATCACCTCGGCCACAGCCGCCCTCGAGGGTGCAGTAGCCGGTGTACAGATCAACAACTCCTACGGAGAGCCCGGTTCCGACCCCTCAATCCGTATCCGTGGATTCAACACCATCTCCGGTTCCAACTCTCCTCTGATCGTGCTGGACGGTGTGCCCATGGGCGGTAACATCTCCGACATCAACCCTGCGGACATCGCCTCCATCTCCGTGCTGAAGGACGCCTCCTCGGCAGCCCTCTACGGTAACCGCGCCGCCAACGGCGTCGTGATGATCACCACCAAGGCCGGCAATATCGGAGAGGAAAGACTCACCGTCAACCTCTCCACCACCCACGGCTTCTACAACAGAGGTATCGAGGAGTATGACAGACTCGACTCCAAGCAGTACATGGAGGCATTCTATCAGGCCGTAAGAAACGGTCTGTACACCACCAGCCCCGACAAGTACGGCTCATACCAGGGCGCACATGCCGATGCCATCGAGACCATAAAGACCAGCCTTGGAGAGAACTACAATATCTTCAACAAAGGCTGGAACGAGCTGTACGACCAGAACGGCAAGCTGACCGCCGGCACTGAGATCCTCCCCGGCATCGCAGGCGACCTCGACTGGTACGAGCCCATGGAACGCCTCGGCTACAGGCAGGAGTACAACCTCAACGCCAGCGGCGGTACCAAGAAGACCTCCTACTTCATGTCCGTGGGCTACAACAATGACAAGGGCTTCATCAAATACTCGGACGGCGAGCGTCTCACCGGCAGGGCCAACGTAACCGTACAGCCCGTAAAATGGCTGAAAGTCGGTGCCAACCTCTCCGGCTCCCACCAGATTTATCACAGTATGACAGCCAACTCGGACAACTCCTCGAGTTACAAGAACCCCTTCATGTTTGCCCGTGGAATGGCTCCTATATATCCCGTGCACCTGCACGACATGACCACCGGTGAGTACCTGTACGATGCAGAGGGCAACCTGCAGTACGACGGCGGTTCCGAATACGGACGTCCTCAGAACAACGAGCGCCACGTAATCTGGGAGTATGAGCTGGACAAGACCGTCTCCTACAGAACCACCCTCAATGCCACAGCATTCGCCGAGATCACCTTCCTCAAGGACTTCAAGTTCAGAATCAACGGAGACCTCAGCAACCGGAACACCCTCTGGCAGGCATACGACAACTCCACTATCGGAGACGGAAAGGGCCTCGGCCGCATGAAACAGGAAGAGTATATGTACAAGAACTATACATTCCAGCAGCAGCTGACCTGGAACAGGGACTTCGGCAAGCACAATGTGGACGTCCTCCTGGGCCATGAGAACTACTGGTACTGGTACAACTACACATACCTGTTCAAGCAGGAGGAGAAGTTTGCCGGTAAAATGAACCTCAGCAACTTCACCACCATGAACACCATGACCGGCTATGACAACAACTACAGGACGGAAAGTTACCTAGGCCGCGTCAAGTACAACTACGACGAGCGCTACTTCATCGAAGGTTCCTACAGATACGACGGTTCCTCCAGGTTCTATCCCGACAACCGCTGGGGCAGCTTCTGGTCCGTAGGCGGCAGCTGGGTCATCAGCAGCGAGCCCTGGATGCAGAACGTAGGCTGGATCGACATGCTGAAACTCCGTGCCGCCTACGGTGAGGTAGGTCAGGACGCCGGCGCCGGCTACTATGCATGGCAGGCACTGTACTCATCCACCCAGAACGGTCTCTCCGGAGCCGCCTACAAGAGCCAGCTCTCCGCATACGACATCAGCTGGGAGACCTCCCAGTCAGCATCGATAGCCGTAGAGGCCCGCCTGTTCAACAGGTGGAACATCACCGCCGAGTTCTTCTCCAAGACTTCCAAGGACCTGCTCTACGATGTAGTGCTGCCTTCGTCCATGGGCTCCACCAGTACTGGCGGCAGATGCCCTTCCCAGACCATGAACTTCGGTTCTATCGCCAACGTGGGCTTCGAGCTGACCACCGACGTGGACATCATCCGCTCCCGCAACTGGCTGTGGAATGTAGGCTTCAACCTCACCACCCTGAAGAACACCATCCTCAAACTCCCCGAGCAGTACGCCAAGGACGGACAGATATCCGGCACCAAGAAGTACATGGTAGGCCACGGCATCTACGACTTCTGGATGTACAAGTACCAGGGCATCGACCTCTCGGACGGACACTCCCTCTTCACCTTCAACTCTGACGATTATTATATCAAGGATGACGCCTTCTCCGGAAACGGTCCCGAGACCCAGCCCACTACACCCAAAGGTGAGGAAAAGACTCTGGCCGAGGAGGGATACCGCATAATTAACGGCAAGGTATACGCCACCAACACCACCTACGCCAAGAAAGACTGGTCCGGCAGCGCCATCCCCGACGCTTACGGTTCGTTCAGCACCTCGCTGAAGTGGAAGAACTTCACCCTCTCCGCCCTGGCCACATGGCAGATCGGAGGTCTGATTCTCGACTACTCCTACTCCGGACTTATGGGAACCACCACCAATCCCGGAGCCCTGCACGTGGACAACCTCAAGGCCTGGACTCCCGACAACATGGGCACCGGTGTCAGCACAGCTTACTATCCTGCCCTGAACACTGCCGACAACAGCTACAACTACGCCACCTCTGACTTCTTCCTGATCGACGCCAGCTACTTCGTACTGAAGAACATCACCCTCAGTTACGACCTGCCCCGCAACGTAGTCGAGAAGATGAAGCTCTCCGGACTGGCCGTCTCGGTGTCCTGCGACAACGCCGTCACCCTGACCAGACGCAAGGGCATGAACCCCCAGCAGTCCTTCAACGGTCTGAACTACAATGCCTACGTACCCGCCAGAATTTTCGCGGTGGGACTCAACCTCAAATTCTAAAGTGTCCGACAACTAACATTAAACACAGAGACAATGAAAACAGTATATAAAGTATTACTCTCCCTGTCGGTGGTAATGGCAAGCTGGTCCTGCTCCAAGGACTATCTGGATACGTATCCCACGTCGTCCACATCCGCGGCCACTATCTTCGAGACAACGGAGAACGCCAAGCTGGCAGTAAACGGTATCGCAAGGATCATGACCTCACAGCACCTGGGCTCACAGGGTCTGTGCGGAGAGGGCACGATGAAGCATTACTTCGGAGAGCGCCCCGGCGAGAACTACTCTATCCCCAACCTTACCGGATGGATCAACTTCTGCAACAACTCCTACATCACCAGAAGCGACTACTCCTACAACCAGTACCCCTGGTTCTACTACTACATGATGATCGGCAACGCCAATGAGATCCTGCGCAATATCGACGGCGCCGAGGGTCCTCAGACAGAGAAGGATTTCATCACAGCCCAGGCCCTCACATTCAGAGCCTACGCCTACACCATGCTGGTGCAGCTCTACTGCTACAGATGGGCTGACTCCGAGAACGGCACTGCCGTTAAGAAACTCAACAACGGCCTCGTCCTCAGAACCGTAGAGAACATGGACAGCACCGACGTAGCTCTCTCCTCATCCGGCAAGGTGTACGACCTGATCTACGATGACCTGCAGACCGCCGTAGACCTGTTCACCTCCTCGGGTCTGGACCGCGGTGCCGACGAGATCTGGCTGCCCAACATCGACGTAGCCAACGCCGTATGGGCCAGAGCCGCCATCACCAAAGAGGACTGGAAGACCGCTGCCGAGAAGGCCGCCCTCCTTCTGGACGGATATCCCCTGATGACCAACGACGAATACAAGGCCGGCTTCCATGCCCCCAACCAGGAGTGGATCTTCGGCAGCTTCGGAGGCTCGGAGGAGAACCTCTACTACTACAGTTACTTCGCTTACGTTGCTTATGACGGAGGCTCCAGCTTCTGCAGAACCTACGGCAGCTGCATCAGTAAGGACCTGTACGACCAGATTCCTGAGACCGACATCCGCAAGGGCATGTTCCTGCGTCCCACTTCGGACACTCAGTACAGCCACTCCAACGGACAGATTACTGACACAGCCCTGATCAAGGAGTACCAGGCAAAATACCCCACCCTCACCGAGGCCCACAAGCTTTACGCATACCACCAGTTCAAGGTGTCTGTGGCCGGCACCCCCGGTATCGGTTACCTGAACCACATCCGCACCGCCGAGATGATGCTGATCCTCGCCGAGGCCAACTACCACCTCGGCAACGAGGAGGCTGCAAGGACCTACCTCAACAAGCTCACCCGTGACAGCGGCAGGGATACCGAATATAACTGCACCGCCACAGGCGAGACACTGCTGAAGGAGATTAAGAAATACTGGGGCATCGAGATGTACCTCGAGGGCTTCGACTGGTTCAACAAGAAGAGATGGAACGAGACCCTGACCAGAACTTCGTTCTCTGACGGCGGCAACTTCCACGACGCCATGACTCTGGAAAGAGATCCCTCGTTCGGCAACAGATGGACCTACGTTACGCCTCAGTGCGAGACTCAGTACAACAAGGCTCTCCAGTCTGAATCTGAAGAATAACCAATAGTCTGATCCTACATATTTAAACACCAAGGGCGGCCGCGCAGAAGCATGGCCGCCCTTTTATATTCTATACCTCAAAAATCACATAAGCTCGTCCATCAGCCGGTCCAGGTCGCGGCGCTCCTTCTTGGTAGGACGGCCGGTACCGCGGTCGCGGCGGATGTAGACGGTCTCGAAAGGAGCATTGAGCTTGTCCAGTTCTTCCTGAGGAGTGATGTCCTCCGCGAACTCGGGGACGAGCTTGGCCCCTACCCGGTTGCCGATGGGTACTATGACCCGGTACTGGAAGTGCACGCTGCCCTTGCGCACCGAGACGGTGTCCCCTGCCTTGATGTCCCGGGAAGCCTTGGCCTCCGCCCCGTTGACACTGACCTTGCCGCTGCGGCAGGCGTCCGCCGCCTCCGTGCGGGTCTTGTAGACGCGGATGGACCAGAGAAATTTGTCTATGCGTACCTGCTGCTCCATCACCCTACTCCTTTATATAACTATCCTTCTCCTCGGCGGGTTTGCCGATATACACTTCCATCAGACGGGTGCCGGCCGTGATGGCCGAGAGGACGAAGTCGGACATGGCGGCGGGTATCAGCACCCACTCCCCGCGCAGCAGAGGAGTAGGCTGCGACGAGTCCGAGGGAGTGATCACCGCCTCACCCTCCAGGCAGCAGTAAAGCAGGAAACTCTCATAACGGTCGGGCCAGACCCGGAGCGGGTCGGTCAGCTGCAGCTCGTTGGCAGTAAAGTATTTGCACTCGACGAGTTTCTTCGAGGGGGAGTTTCCGCCGGCGGGGACAAAGCCTGAGCCGTCGTACTTCCGGTAATTGATGCAGGTCAGGGCCAGGTCCACGTGCATCTGGCGGGCGGTCGCGGGGTTGTTCTCCCGGCCCCAGTCGTAGATGCGGTAGGTCACGTCGGAGAGCTGCTGGATCTCGGCTATCACCAGCCCGCCTCCGGCCGAGTGCACGGTACCGGCCTCGATGAAGAAGAAGTCACCCTTCTTAGGAGTCACTACGTTCAGCACCTCCTCGAGGGTTCCGGCGGCGCAGCGGTCGAGGAACTCGCGGGCATCTATATCCTTGTTGAATCCCATGTAGATACGGGCCGTCGGGTCGGCCTCGAGGACGTACCAGGCCTCGGTCTTGCCGTAGGAGTTGTGCCGGTCGAAGGCCGTCTCGTCGTCAGGATGCACCTGGACGGAAAGCCGCTCCTGGATATCGAGCAGCTTGACCAGGATGGGGAACTCGTTGCCGAAACGCTTGTAGTTGTCCTCCCCGACTATCTCGTCCATGTAGGTCTCGATGACATCGAAGAGAGGGTTGTCCTCCAGCCAGCCGCTTTCTATCACGGAACTGTCGTCCTCAAAGCCGGAAACCTCCCAACTCTCGCCTATCACGGCGTCGGGATCGAAGGGCTTGTGAAACTGAGCGGCCAGACGGCGGCCTCCCCAGACTCGCTCCTTGGGCTGGGGTATGAACTTAATGGGATATATCGCCTTTTTCATTGTAACTCTTGTTTTTTGCGGGTATGTATTTATTGATCAGTCCTATGCCTGCTACCAGCACGATGGCCGCCACTGCCACCATGATATATGCCGCCGTCTCCCCGAAGACAGACTGGATATTCTCCTGGGTGACCTCCTCCACTCCGAAGAGAGCCGCGGCGGCGATGGCCATGACATTGTTCAGCGAGTGCAGCCCGATTACTGCCCAGAGGCTGCGCGTCCTGTAATAGAGCCAGCCGAAGAAGCAGCCCATGGCGAAGGCCGGAAGGGCCTGCCAGGGATTGAGATGGGCTATGGCGAAGAGCACCGATGACCAGAGTATCGCCCACCACGGGTCCATACGGCGGGACAGGCCGGTAAGGATGATTCCGCGGAACAGAAACTCCTCCAGCACCGGAGCCAGGACTCCCATCGTCAGCAGATTGACGGCCAGCTTCATCCCGTATACCTGACTCAGGGCCTGACGGAACCACTCCGGCATCTCCCGGCCCTCGGGCAGACAGCTCAGCAGGATTATCACCGCCAGCATGACTATGATCACCAGAGGGATGAAGGCCCACAGGCGCATGCCACCGAGACAAGGGCGGTTCAGACGGATCTCATCGTATTCCGGCTGCCCTTCCTTCAGCGGGTCGTTCAGCCTCCGCAATCCTTTCCAGTAAAGGTAGAGCAATGGCAGGACGTAGGACAGGGCATAGGACAGCGGCATCGTGAGATTCTGAGTGTCCTGTAACTGAAAGATACCGAGAATCAGGCCCAGCAGCACCGATGCAGCCAGTTGCCCCAGCACAAAGAGGAAAAGCACCAGCCAGGCCTGCTTCAGGTCCGGGAGGGAATATGTCAGCGTTCTAAACATGTTCGGTCAGGGTTTTTCAAAAATTTTTCAAAGATACACAATAAATGATAACTTTGCGTCCATGGAAGAAGAAGTACAGCAGCAGCCGCAGGAACAGCATCCGGAGCAGCCGACAGAACCGCGCAGACATAAAAGAAAGTTCGTGAGAGTGCTCACGAACAAATACTTCATCGTCACCTTCATCTTCGCGGTGATAGTCCTCTTCGTAGACCGCAACAACCTCATCCGCTGGGCCGGAGACTACCTCGAGGTCCTGCGCCAGGAGAGGGTCATCCGCCAGTACGGCCGGGACATCGAGGAACTGGACCGCAAGCTGGACCAGCTTACCTCGGACCGCGACTCCCTGGAGAAATTCGCCCGGGAGGAGTACTACTTCCACCGGGAGGACGAGGAAGTGTTTATTGTCGATTGAACTGGGTCATGGTCCGCTCTATGCCGGCCAGTCCGAAGGACTTGACCGCCTCCACCGCCCTTTCCCTTATCTCAGGGAGCTGCTTGAGCTCCTCCTCGTCCCATTTTCCCAGGACGAAGTCTATCTGAGGGCCGCGTCCCACATGCGAGCCTATGCCCACGCGCAGGCGGGGATAGTCCTGGGTCCCGAGCATCTCCGCGATATTGGCCAGTCCGTTGTGCCCGCCGGCACTGCCGCCCTTACGCATGCGCAGGGCTCCGAACGGCAGGTTCATGTCGTCCGCTATCACCAGCAGGTTCTCCACAGGGATGTTCTTCTTATCCAGCCAGTAGGCCACGGCCTTGCCGCTCAGGTTCATGTAGGTCGAGGGCTTGAGCAGGACGAAGGTGCGGCCCTTGAGCCGGATCTCCGCCATGTCGCCGTAACGGACTGTCGTAAAAAGAGTATTGGACGCCTGAGCCCAGGTGTCCAATACCGAAAATCCCATATTGTGGCGAGTACCGACATATTCGTACCCGATATTTCCCAATCCGACTATGAGATATGTCATGAGCGGGACGATTACTCAGCTGCGGGTGCTGCTGCCTCCTCTGCGGGTGCCTCCTCCTCAGCTGCACCGGCCATGGCGGCACGAGTGTGCTTAACTGTGCAGACACCTGTAGTCTTGGGGCTTACGATCTGGATGCCCTCGTAGGAGAGGTCACCGGCTGTGATCTGCTTGCCGAGCTTGAGGTTGGTGATGTCGATGTCGAGTACATCGGGTATCTGGTCGGGCAGACCGCATACCCTGAGCTTGCGGGCCTCGATGAGAAGCTTACCGCCGGCCTTCACTCCGGCGCAGTTGCCGAAGATGTTCAGAGGCACGTTGATGGTCACGGGCTTGTCAGCCGAGATGGCCAGGAAGTCAGCGTGGATGGTGTTGTCAGTAACAGGGTGGAACTGAAGCTCGTGCAGGATGGCGAGATAGTTCTTGCCGTCGATGTCGAGGTCCACGATGTAGCTGTTGGGGGTGTGGGTGAGAGCCTTGAGGTCTCTTGCGTCTACAGAGAAAAGTACGTTCTCCACTCCGTTGCCGTAGAGGTTGCAGGGTACCTGACCCTCTCTGCGGATGCTCTTGGTGAGCGACTTGCGGCCCTTGGTTCTTGCGGTGCCGTGTAATGCGATGTGTTTCATGATATTGGTTTAAAATGTGTTACTCAGTCCGGGCTTTCCGGACCCCATTGCACCAAAAGCCTCGTGGCTTTTAGGGGCTGCAAAAGTAGCCAAATTTTCATTTTTGGCAAAAAATTTGTATCTTGCACGGACGAATTAACAACATTTAGTATCACATTCTATGGAAAAGAAATGGAGATGCACCGTATGCGGTTATGTGCACACAGGAGACAACCCTCCTGAGAAATGCCCCCTCTGCAAGGCCCCCGCAAGCAAGTTTGTAGAGATTAAGGAAGACGCCAATGAGATATCATGGGCCGACGGTCACACCCTCGGAGTGGCCAAAGGCTGCGACCAGGAAATATGGGAAGGCCTGCAGGCTCACTTCACAGGCGAATGCTCTGAAGTAGGTATGTACATCGCAATGAGCCGTCAGGCCGACAGGGAAGGCTATCCCGAGATCGCCGAGGCTTACCGCCGTATCGCCTACGAGGAGGCCGACCATGCTGCCAGGTTCGCAGAGCTTCTCGGAGAGGTAGTATGGGACACCAAGACCAACCTCGAGAAGAGAATGCACGCCGAGGCCGACGCCTGCGCCGACAAGAAGCGCATCGCCACCAAGGCAAAGCAGCTCAACCTCGACGCCATCCACGACACCGTGCACGAGATGTGCAAGGACGAGGCTCGTCACGGCCAGGCATTCGAGGGTCTGTACAAGAGATTCTTCGGCGAGAAGAAGTAACGGACGGCAGGAGCCTACCGTACCATCCGCACGGCCTGATTCCAGGCCAGGGTCCGGTAGTAATCATCCAGGTAAGAGTTTTCGGGATTGGGTACGTAGGTGCTCAGTCCCGAAAATGTTTTTATGGGAAACTGCACCCTGTTGCCCAGTACAAAGTTCTCCGTCGAGCGTCTGTACACCACGGCGGACTCCAATGCTGTCTGGAAGGCATCGAGGGAAGCCTCGTCGGGAGCTATCTTAGAAATGAAATCCCCTAGGTCATAGAACCAGTGCGGCTCATAATACGAATGTCCGTTCCAGAGTCGCCTGAAATATCCCTGCAGGGAATCCATGTCCAATTCCGGAATACTGTCCGCTCCTCCTGACTCCAGAACCGTGCGCACACTGGAGGCCAGAGCATCCAGAGCCTTGGTTTCCACAACGGAGACTGTGGCTCCGTCATTGATGTACGTCCTGTAATACTCATCACTCATCGCTTTCAGGGCAGACAGGCTTCCGTCCAGCAGATATTCCGACACCTCCTTATACGGGAATCCGGCCGCCAGTATCTCCGCTGAAGAAGACACCAGATAATCGCAACAGTCCTTCAATTCATAAGCCACCTCCACTCCACCCATCAGGCAGGCATCGAACAGAATATAGGAATAATGCACGGGAAGAGCCTGCGCTATATCCTTGATATCCATATTCTCCGTGGCGTCATAGTCTTCGCCGAACGACTTGACGTATATCGCGTACGGATCCTTGTCCAGGCTCATCGGCATGACAGTCCCCGAAGAGGAATAGGGACGGGAATAATAGTCGTCCGGCAGCCATCCCGTACCATGGGACCACAGCACCAGGCCGTTACGGTTGGAGGGGAAAAGACTGGCCGCATAGCTCAGTACCTCGGACATAACCTCCGGAGCTATCGAGTTGACAGTATCGGGATACTCCATGAGCACCTCCGTGGCCACCGCCCCGTAACGGTCCTTGCTTATCCGCATCAGCCTGGGAACTTCTCCGGCAATGTCCGCATATACCAGCAGCACATTTCCTCTACCCTCATTGAACCACACCGGCACGTCCCCTGTCTTGAGATCCTCGATATTGTGCCGTGCATTGGAGGCAAGATTGTTGTCAGCAGCAATATAGATCAGCACTGTATTGCCTATGTCCATTTCTTTGTCTTCCACCAGATTACATGATGAGAGCGACACCAGCGCCCATACGATTGCGGTCAGAGACAGAATATATGCGGTTACTCCTTTTTTCATTCTTGAAGATTCTTTTCGATATGAAGTGACAAATATAGAATTAATTTGCTATTTTTGTATTTATTCAAAACACATACGGTATGAAAACAGACAACCTATTCACATTTCTGGGCGGAGTACTCGTAGGAGCCGCCGTAGCGATCCTCTTCGCACCCGAGTCAGGCGAGGAGACCCGCAGGAAGATCAAGGACACCTTCGACAAGGAGTACCAGGGTCTCAAGGACAAGATCAACAACCTCGAGAGCCGCGCCAAGGCAGCTGCCGACGCATACGCTTCGGCCAAGGCCGGTGCCGATAACGGAGCCATTCCCGAATAATGCCCGGAGATGGAGAATCAGACACCGAACAGCAACAATCCCCTCGGAGACCTCTTCTCGTCCATCAAGTGCTACATCGACCTGCGCATTGACGAGATAAAGCTGGCCCTGGCCGAGAACCTGGCGAAGATATTCAGCAGGATTATTTTCTTCTTCCTGCTGTTCATCCTCGTCGGAGTAGTCCTCGGCATAGCGGCCGCCGCGCTTTCATCCTGGTTCACCGTACTGGTGGGCAACAGGACAGCCGGTCTGCTGAT
This sequence comes from uncultured Bacteroidales bacterium, assembly GCA_944326235.1. Lineage (GTDB taxonomy): Bacteria > Bacteroidota > Bacteroidia > Bacteroidales > UBA932 > Coprenecus. The sequence goes on from CALVDH010000031.1 coordinate 11,351, forward strand.
AACTGCCGGCATCTTCCTCCTGCTGATTCTGGTACTGTTCCTCTTCAAGGACCGGTTCCTGATCAACAGCCCTCTGAGAATGTTTTTACGAATGTTTTTCGACGACAGGAAAAATGGAAAAGGACAATAGAATCTCAGACTACCGCAACATCCGGAACCTCGAGGAGCTGCAGTACTGCCGCAGGCTCCTGTCCTCCCGCATCGACCATCAGGAGATCATGGTCCTGTACAAGCTGCGCTGCGTGTGGGAGTTCATTTCCCCTTCCAACCTCCTGGATATGGGCTGCAAGGCCATAGCCTCGCACAGCTCCTCCTTCAACATACTCTACAGGACCGTGGATTTCATCCGCAACCTGGCCAAGGGAAGGAGAAAAAAAGAAATCTAGCAGACAGGACAGTTCTATGAGGATTATCGTCGCCGGAGCCGGAGAGATAGGCAGCCATCTTGCCAAGATGCTGAGCATGGAGTACCACGAGATTACGGTTATATCCCCGGACCCAGAGAGTCTGGAGGACATAGCCAGTGACTCGGACATAGTGACGGTCGAGGGGCATCCCACTTCCATAGAGACTCTGGTCCAAGCCGGAGCCGGCAGTGCGGATCTCTTCATCGCGGTCAATCCTGATTCGGAGCAGGACATCAACATAGTCTCCGCGGCCCTGGCCAAAAAGTTGGGGGCCAAGAAGGTTACGGCCCGCATCAACAACGAGGAGTACCAGAAGAACGACAACAGGATCATCTTTACCGATCTCGGCATAGACTCCCTCTTCTATCCTGAAAAAATAGCCGCTACTGAGATTGTCAACCTGCTGAAGCAGAACAATGCCTCCGAGTTCATGAACTACTCGCACGGCAAGCTGCAGCTTATCGTCTACCGCCTGGAAGAGTGCTCCCCTATGGTGGACCGTACCGTCGCCGAACTGCGGGAGAGGACCCAGAACCTTTTCCGCTCGGTAGCCATCTCCCGCGACGGCAAGACCATCATACCTAAGAGCGCCACACGCTTCAAGCTGGGTGACGTGGTCTATCTCGTCTCCAAGAAAGAGGGTATGGAACAGGCTCTGTCGCTGTCCGGCAAGCCCAAGGTATCGGTACGCAACCTGATGATTCTGGGCGGAGGCCGCATCGGAGAGATGGTGGCCCGCTCCATGGAGAAACAGGCCGAGAACATCAAGCTCATAGAGCTCAGGCCGGACAGGTGCGCCCATCTGTCCGAGGCCCTGGACAGGACCCTGGTCATCAACGGGGACGGCCGCAACTCCGACCTCCTCATGCAGGAGGGACTGAAGGACATGGAGGCCTTCGTCGCCGTCACCAGCAGTTCCGAGACCAACATCCTATCCTGCGTGGTGGCCAAGCGCATGGGCATACCCAAAGTCATAGCCGAGGTGGAGAACTTCGAGTACATAAAGCTGGCCGAGGAGATGGGAGTGGACTCCGTCATCAACAAGAAACTCATCACGGCCGGCAAGATATTCCGCTTCACTCTTTCCAACAAGGTCCGCTCGATCAAGGTCCTCAACGGAACCGACGCAGTGGTCCTCGAATTCATAGTAAATACCAACAGCAAGATAACCACGGGCAGGCTCAAGGAGCTGAACTTCCCCGAGGAGGCCATCATCGGAGGCTATGTCAGGGGCAACGAGAGCTTCATCGCCGACAGCGAGAGCACCATCCGGCCATACGATCAGGTCGTGGTGTTCGCCAACCCTGACGCCGTGGACAAAGTCGACAAATTCTTTTTATAAATACTAATTTTATCTAACACAACAACAGTAATGATACAGTTTAAATTTCCCGTTTCGGGCAAGACCCGCACCGAACATGACCTGCTCGGATACAAGGAAGTTCCCGCTGAGGCCCTTTTCGGCATCCAGACTCTGAGATGCATTGAGAACTTTGATATCAGCAACTACCATCTCTGCGACTATCCGGAGTTCATCAAGGCTTTCGGTATCGTGAAGATGGCTGCCATCAAGGCCAACCACAAGCTCGGTCTGGTCAGCGACCAGGTCAAGGACGCAGTAGTAGAGGCATGCCAGGAGCTTATCGACGGCAAGCACCTCGAGTTCTTCCCCATCGACATGGTTCAGGGCGGAGCCGGCACCAGCATGAACATGAACGCCAATGAGGTGATCGCCAACCGCGCCCTCGAGCTCATGGGTCATCAGAGAGGCGAGTACCAGTACTGCCATCCCAACGACCACATCAACATGGCCCAGTCCACCAACGACGCATATCCCAGCGCCATGCATCTCGGACTTTACTTCATCAACGAGAAGGTGCAGGCGGCCCTCAAGGAGCTGATCAAGGCCTTCGACGACAAGAAGAAAGAGTTCGCCAACATCATCAAGATGGGCCGTACCCAGCTGCAGGACGCAGTGCCCATGACCCTCGGCCAGTCTTTCGGAGCCTTCGCCGACGCCATGAGGCATGAGGCCGCAAGACTGCAGAAAGCTGCTGACGAGTTCCTCTACACCAACATGGGAGCCACCGCCATCGGCACCGGCATCACCGCCGAGCCCAACTACGCCAAGTACTGCACCGAGTATCTCCGTGAGATCTCCGGTCTGGACATCAAGCTCTCCAGAAACCTGATCGAGGCCACACACGACACCTCGTGCATGGTAGCCTACTCCTCGGCCCTGAAGTCCATCGCCATCCGCCTCTCGAAGATATGCAACGACCTGCGCCTGATGTCCTCCGGTCCCCGCACAGGTATCGAGGAGATCAAGCTGCCTCCCAAGCAGCCCGGCTCGTCCATCATGCCCGGAAAGGTCAACCCCGTTATCCCCGAGGTGGTCAACCAGGTATGCTTCAAGGTCATCGGCAACGACTTCGCCGTAACCATGGCCTCCGAGGCTGCTCAGCTTGAGCTCAACGTGATGGAGCCCGTGATGGTAGAGTCCCTCGTAGAGTCCGCCACATGGATGACCCGCGCGTTCACCACCCTGCGCGTAGAGTGCATCGAGGGCATCAAGGCCAATAAGAAACACTGCGAGGAGCAGGTTAAGCACAGTATCGGTATCGTTACAGCCCTCAAGCCCTACATCGGCTACTCCAACTGCACCGAGATCGCCAAGGAGGCCCTCGAGTCCGGAAGAAGCGTATACGACCTCGTACTGGAGCGCAACCTTCTGACCAAGAAACAGCTCGACGTGATTCTGAATCCCAAGAACATGATTCATCCGAGTATGATCGCCGACATCAGAAAGAATGACTGACACCTGCGGTGACTGCCCACTGCCCGCGGAGACCGAAACCGGCATCCAGGCGCAGTACCAGTCCCAGGAATGAGAAACGGTACCCTGCCCCGTATGTGGGCAGGGTATTTTTTATATCCAGTTCCCGGAAAGACGGAAACACATTGCCCGCTCCGCCCCAGACAGCAAGCCCGTGCGGGCCGTAGACCCTCTGCCTCAGTTCCATCTGGGCAGATAGCAGATTACGGTCCCTGTAGCGTCCTCTGTAGTACCCCCTGAGCCTGATATCGCCGCCGGCATCAGGCCAGACAGTCCACGGTGCGGCCCGGGAATTGAGCTGACCATAGAGGTCCAGGGCCAGGACACCTCCCTCCCAGAGGGGAAGATAGAAATCGGCAGTGACCTCCGTACGGAAAAACGGCCTGCCGCCCCTGAGGTTGAAATGCACACTCTCCTCGGCAGTTATCAGAATGCCCCGTGACGGCTCGCTGCTGCTGTCCCTCGTATCCAGGTCCAGCCTGGCTCCGACTCCGGCATAATGGGTCTCCATAGGCTCACCCTCCATCGGGAAGGAGGAAGTGAGTTCCAATACTCCGAGATAGGCGTAGGAGACAAATCCTCCGGCATTCAGCAGACTGCCCCTTCTGTAAAGCAGGTCAGCACGGGCCCTGGCCCTGTGGCTGACCATCCTGCCGCGGTTGCCGTCCAGGGAGGCCGCCTCATACCCAAGCCCCCAGAAATACCTGGGACCGTAAATGTACGCGGCCGAATATTGTATGAGAAAATCTCCTCTGCGCGAGACCCACGCGCCGGTGATGGCTCCGGCTGCCGAAAGATTGGTGGAAATCATCAGAACGGCTCCCACCGTGGAGGGCGGTGCCAGAGTATCCTCCGAAGTCCTGCCAGAGCCCATGAAGCCTCCCATTGCCAGGAACTCCGTTTCCTGGGTGTACATTGCACCGAAGAGAGGCATTACCCGGAAATCGGACGGGCGGTGTGAGGGATGACGGCGCGGGTGCAGCCGGTAATAGCGGTCGACGGTATCCTTTATCCGGGCCTCAGCGGCCGAATCCAGCACCTGGCCGTCCGCCAGGAGAGTGCAGCAGAGCAGCGGAATGAGCAGAAGAATATGCCTGACAGCCGTCCGCAGCATAGCCGGTTCAGTCGACAATCCGGAAATTATCCACCCAGAAAGTATTGCCGAGACCTCCGTAGAAAGCCTCGCCGCTGGAAGAGGATATCCATATTATAATATGTGTGGGAGTCTCATCCGCGTCAGCCCAGCCGGTCTCCTCTATGGGGACTGTCTTGCCCCGGCTGTTCTCGCAGTAATAGACGATGTCCCCGTTCTTGAGTCCCATCTCGGGAGTAAAATCCTCCTCGGAGCTGATGTCGCCGTAACGGATTTCCAGAGTCTCACCGTTCACCCACTCGGGGACATTGTCGCAGAACTTCTTGAAAGCCGTCCCGACCCGGGTGGCGGTGATATTGCCCTTCGCGTCCTCCTCCCTGTGCTGGAGATACACCGCGATATAGGGATAGTCCTTCCCGCCCATCTCCTTCCGGGGGGAGAAACCGGTGGAACGGATGATGGAGTTGCCCACCTCCGCCTTGTAGTCATACTGCACGGCAGAGGGACGTCCGGTATAGGGTATACCGCTGTCCATCTTGGTGTATGCGCTCTTGGTGTCCCTGATGGGTTCGTTGAAATATCCCGACAGGACTGTCCCCTGGACCAGCACCTCCATGTCTATGAAGCCCATGACGCGGACCTTTTCCATGATTACCGACAGCCTGGCGCAGTAGCCGTCCCCGCGGGGCTCGGGGAAAACGGAGTTACTGCCCTTGACCACCCCCATCACATTGGCCATAATGTTGCAGGGAGACAGAACATCCTCCGCCCTTACAGGACAGGGTTCCTGACCTCTGAGAGTGTCGCCCTCCGAGAACTTGTATATCGTCTTGACATTGCCGCCTATGATTCCGGACTCCTGAAGCTCATACACCCTCCAGCTGTCGAAACGGCCCGCGGCATTGATGAGAGAGTCCATATCGGGAGACTGCGCGTGGACCTCCTGCGGCAGAAGGAAAATCAGCCATGCGGCCGCACCTATTATACTTAATATTCTAAATCTTTTCATATTTTTGCATAGTAAACGAACGGCAAATTTAGAAAAATGCGCTCATTCTGCCTCATATTTTTCTTCCTCCTGGCCGCCGGCACCGCTATGGCCGTAAAGGCTCCGACAGGACCGATAACCGTGCGCCAGCCTGACGGCAGGACTATCACGCTGTATATCAGCGGTGATGAGTTTAGACGGCGGATAGTGACGGCCGACGGGACAGCCGTAGCCAGGGACAGGAACGGGTACTTCAGGCCGGTACAGGAACGGACACCGGGAGAGGTGGTCCGGCTGAGGGAAAGCAGCATGAGAGCGGCCGCCGTCAAGTCAGCGGAGAGGACTTATATTCCGTCCGATGTCCGGGTACTGGTGATACCGGTAAGTTTCGCAGACCTGGACTTTACGGTGCCGGACCCCGCCGCACATTTCCACAACATGCTCAATGCTCCCGGCTACTCGGACAACGGAGGCACAGGCTCGGCCAAGGATTACTTCGAGGCCAATATGCCCGGCTACACCTTCACGTTCGATGTCGCCGCCCCGGTCAGGCTCAGCCGTCCATACTCCTACTACGGCGAGAACGACATATCGGTTCCCAACGTCATCAACTACGACATGCGCCTCAGCGAGCTGGTCCAGGAGGCCTGTTCCCTGGCATCAGCATCTGTGGATTTCCCGGCATACGACGGGAACGGGGACGGCCAGGCAGACTACATTTTCTTCTACACAGCGGGGTACAATGAGGCGGAAAGCGGGGATGACAGCACCATCTGGCCCCAGACCTACAACATCGCCTCCGAGGGTATCCGGGTCAACGGAATCCGCATCGGTCTTTTCGGATGCGCCTCAGAGCTCAGCGGCAGCGACCTGGGCATAGAGGGCGGAGGCATCCCGTCCGGCATCGGAACATTCTGCCATGAGTTCGGACATTTCCTGGGACTGGTGGACCTGTATGACACGGACTACGGCAGCGGAGGCATGAGCAGCTGTCTCTGGGGCAGGCTGTCGCTGATGGACGAGGGCAGCTACAACAACTCCGGCCGCACCCCTCCGTATTTCTGCGCCATAGACCGCGAGCAGGCCGGCGTAATATCCTATCTTGATGCCGCGGCGGGCACGGAAGTATCCCTCTTCCCTGCACACGCCGGCGGAGAAATCCTGCGGATACCCACATCCACCGAAGGCGAGTACTATCTCTTCGAATACCGGACCGGAGAGGGCTGGGATGCCTTCATCGAAGGACACGGCATGGTGGCCTACCACGTTGACCGCTCGGACAATATCGCCGGAGACATAACCGCATCCGTCCGCTGGACCACAAACCTGGTCAACGCCTACGCCATGCACCAGTGCGCGGATCTGGTCGAGGCCTATCCCGATGCCAGCCATATCAGCCAGGTGTTCTTCCCGGGACAGGCCGGCATAGATGAATTCTCCGCGGCCGGAGACCCGGCGCTCATCGCCTGGGACGGCACCCCGGCCGGACTCCGTCTCACAGACATAACCGAAAACGGGGACGCCCTGACCCTCAGGATAGAGGAAGACAACACAGAGATACTGCTGAGCCCCCTGTACTGCAGCATAGAGGCATGGCAGAACAAGGCCCTGCTCCAATGGAGGTGCGGCCGCCCCGGTTCCTACCGCTGGGCCATCACATGGTATCCCGACGGCAGCGATACCGAGCCACTCAGGGATACGGCATACGCGCAGACCTACACCTTCACCGGACTGACGCCCAACACTGAGTATATATGCAGCCTGCACCACGTGGGAGAGCACAGCAACGGCGACACTGTCTCGCTCCGTTTCAGCACTGACCCGCTCTCCTCTCCCTATCCATATCTCCGGCTCAGGAGAAGATACACCCCTGGTGACACGGTCCGGCTGGTGATCAACAACATCACCGAACCGGTCTCCTCCGTCGAATGGTATATCGACGGCAGCCTGATTCCGTCCGACAGCTATGTCCTCCGCAGGGAAGGAAACTACCGAATGGAAGTGATCCTGCATTACAGCACCGACGGAAGCAGCGAGACGCTGACCCGCACCTTAAACGTATCGGACATAATTAAAGAAGAAGAGGACTATGAGTAGAATTACCCGGCATATCTTATACACCCTGCTTATCATTCCGGCCCTCTGCCTGCCGTCCTGCGCGGAGATAGTGATAGAGATAGACTCCGCCGAGAAAGAGAGCTTTCTGAAAGAGAGCAGGGAAGGCATCTACAGAGGAGGACGCAGCCTCTTCGTATTCGATGAGCACAGGCACCAGAAAGCGGTAAACAGCTACCGCTTCCAGTACAGGATACAGACAGACGTACAGGATACCTGCCTCAACATCACGCTGGACGCCATCCCGGGCAGCGCCGGCGTACACATCACCACCTCCATAGATTACCGCAGCCCGGGCGAGCTCATATCCAGCATGAGCCGCCTGGAATGTTCCCGCATGGACGAGAACAAACTGTGGCTTTGGAGCCCGGAGAGCCTGACAGGCATCATTATCGGCCGGGCGGATGAATGAAATGAAAAGCGGCTCCCTGTTGTAGTCAGGAGCCGCTTATCTCTTGAATGTGCTGTGATACGGAATTGATTATTTCGAGCTCTCGATGGAGAGTTTCCTGAACTCCTTGAACAGCTTGGTCAGTTCAAGTGAGGACTTGCGTGCACGGGTTCCGGCAGCCTTGTTGCCTTTTTCGAGCTGAGCGGCTGCGTCTTTCTGGAAATTCTCAATTTCCGCATTGATTTTCTCAATAAGTTCTTTCATATTTTTTGTTTGAAATTGTTAACGGCTTCAAATATAGCAATTATTTTCCAAACCTTGGCTAATTTTCTTACTTTTGCACCATGGAACTTCATTTCAGCATCAAGGAAATACTCAGCGCCTTCATGGTGCTCTTCGCGGTGATAGACATCACCGGCTCCACCCCGGTCATCATCGGACTCAAGGACAAAGGGCTTAAGGTAGAGCCCGGTAAGGCTGCCATCCTGTCCACGGTAATCTTCCTCCTCTTCCTCTTTCTGGGAGACGCCATCCTCTCCCTCTTCGGAGTGGACATCCAGTCCTTCGCCGTGGCCGGCTCCATCATCATCCTTATCCTGGCCTGCGAGATGATACTCGACATCGAGATCTTCAAATACAGCGGCCCCGGAGGCTCTGCCACCATCGTCCCCATCATCTTCCCCCTGATAGCCGGAGCCGGAGCCCTCACGACAGTGCTCTCCCTAAGAGCAGAATACCATGTCGAGAACATCATCACAGCGATAGTCCTCAACATGGTAATCGTCTTTTTCGTACTGAAGTATCTCAACCTCGCCGAGCGCATCCTCGGCAAAGGCGGCGTCTATATCCTCCGCAAGTTCTTCGGCATCATCCTGCTGGCCATCGCAGTCAAGCTGTTCACGGCCAACATCGCCACGCTCTTCTAGTGCCTGAAGCGCACTAGTACTCGTCCTCGTTGAAGAATTGACTATGCATTAAATATCAAGCAGTTAGTCAAACCACAATGAAATTTGCACAAACAAACCGCGCTATCTGAGGCGGGCGGAGGCGATGGGAGAAAAAATGGTGGACAAACAAACTTTTGCAAATTCATTTGCAATATCCTGTTTCTGATTCTGCAACCATCTGTATGCTCTCTTTGACCGGATTGTACGGTTTAATTCTTCCGTCTTCAAGGTAAATATGACAAAGCGTATAAACCAATGCTTCTAAAGTCTGCTCCCGCACTTTCGGTTTCAGCTGGCATTCCCAAACCGTAATGCAGTGCCAGCCCATTGATGCGAGTTTTCTCTGCCCATCCTTATCTCTGAGTCTATTACATTCTATCTTATTCTGCCAAAACTCCACATTGGTCTTGGACAGAACATAATACTTGCATCCTTCATGTCCGTGCCAAAAACATCCGTTCACGAAAATGACGGACCGATACTTTCGTAGTACCAAATCAGGATGTCCAGGAAGTCGCGGATTATTCAATCTGTATCGGAACCCACGGCTGAACAAGAACTTTCTGACCAGCAATTCAGGCTTCGTATTCCGCCCTTTTATCGCCGACATACAGCGGTGTCTCTGTTCTTTCGTGAGCATATCCATATCTCTCGTCTGTTATCAGATTCTTTCAAAAAAATCTTCGTAATCACCGTCTATTATTCTCCACGTTCCATTCTTCCGGCCCCCTTCTCTGACAATGAACTTCATATCTGTCATTCGCTTAAGGTATTTACGCACCTGTCGGTCAGAAACACCTATATTCACAGCCATTTCAGCAATTGTGATTCCCGGATTTGAAGAAATCATTTTGTAAATCATCCGCTGTGCTTTCAGGAACTCTTTCCGGAACTTATTATCCACTTTTAGGAACTCTTTCTCAGTTCCTTTATCCGCTTTTAGGAACTCTTTCTCATCCCTTACACCGCCTCTTCCATAATTTAAATTCCATAGTGTCACATGAAACTCCGATGCATTTGACTGAAATTCAGGAACATGAAAATTAGGCAGTCCCTCAAATCTCTTATAGGAATCAATTATCTTTTTCATTCCGCTACCTCGCCGTTCCATAAGTCCCAGCCGACTGAAGAAATCAGCCAATAACGGGTTCCTTCTTTTGGACGGCACCGTAAGAGGGTTCAACTGCTGAATAAGCCTGCCGTCCATCATGCCGCCGGGAGAGTATATCTCCATCCGGTCATCGTACATGTCAATATGTATCTCGCTTCCCATCTGCATATAATCACGATGGATGATTGCATTGGCTATCGCTTCCGTTACGGCACGTTCGGGATAGTCCGGCAATTCTTCGCGGTGGTCACTCTCTTTCCACCATTTTTTTCTTGAATTGCTCCGCACAAAAGACACAGCATCCTGCAACTGTCCGATTACGCAACCCTCCAGTTCAACATCATCTATCGCTTCGCCCAAGCCGCTGGTCATATCCATCCCATTCCATCGGGTACAAAATATACGGGATTGTCTTATAGGGGATTCGTCCGCTAACAATGCGCCGGCATTTGTTAGGTTGCCGTTCTCATCAACGATACCCCATGATACAAACTCGCTGTCTTCAAACGAGCGTTGCAGCCTTTTGTAATGGACAGATCTGAGTTTGGTAAACGCCATATCCTCAAATCTGTAATTTGAAGGCAGACTGTCGTAGGTTCTTCCGGCACCTTTCAGAACGAGACTTTTCAATTGAATACGATCTGCAACGACAGACTCATTACCGATACGGACGAAAGCGAGACGCTGCTTGTCACCGATATAGTAATATGGCGTCTCCTGCCCAGGATATACATGTAGTAGCACAAGCTTCTTACCATCTGCTTCCTTTAGTTCAAGCTTGACTGCCGGGACAGGGTCAAGTTTGCTCTTTATTTCCTCGCTGATTTTCCCGGCGTCACCCGCCGCATCATCAAGCCCCAGCACATGGTCATCATCACTTATGCCGAATATCAGTATACCGCCCTCACCATTGGCAAAGGCTGAAACACTTTTAAGCCAACTTTTGGGTCGTCTCACCTCAAGCATCTGTTTCTTGTCGTAGGCTGTCGCCTCCCCGATCAGCGATTTAATGTCAAACTCCATAGCCATCTAATTAAACACTTCTTCTTTATCACGTGTAAAGTTAATTATTTATTGCACATGCCTCCTAATATGTAGCGGATTTTATCCAAACAAACCGCACCACAAAAGACCATAAAACACCAGCGAGAAAAACAAATCTCTTTGTTTATCTCGCTGCTGGGATTAAGCTGTTTAATCTGTTAAAAGGAGCCTAATATTCTTCCTCGTTGAAGAGATTTATCCATATTGATTATCAACACATTATATTGCAATTAATGAAGTTTACGCAATAAATCGCACCGTTTGAGATGTACTGAGGAGATGGGAGGAAAGGGTGGACAAACAAAGCCTACAGGTTTAATGCATTTTAGAAGTTATATTTATATGGATAGTTATCATTGTATTTAAATCAACAAAAAAACTTACAAAAATAGAGAGCGGATGAAAATAATTGGTATTTTTGACAATGATATAACTAATCAAATAATTATGAATAATTTAAAACCAAAACTTTAAAATAGAATTCTTCAAAGTCAGCTATTGGATTTTTTAGATAACTATGGCATCAAAGAGAAAGCGTTGTCTGTAGCTTTTGAACATTTCTGTAATTATTGTATTTTTTCACATAAATATCCTGAATCTTATGCTGCAGATAGTATGTTTTATCAATCTGTACATACCGGCAAAGGCGGTGATTATGCAGTTGATGGTATACTAATAGTAATCAATGATACTCCCGTAACAACACTAGAGCAAGCTAAGGAATTAATTGCAGAACAAACAAGGTTTTCAGCAAAATTTGTATTCGTACAAGCTAAAACATCGTCAACTTTTGACAGTGGTGATATGCTAAAAGTAGGACATGGCGTTAAAAGTTTTTTTACGGATAAGGAGATTTGTGCTAATCAAGAGGTGTTAGAATTTAAATCTATTGCAGATTATGTATTTGAAAACAGTATAAAATTTGTTGAGAACCCTTCTTGTCACATATATTATATTACTACAGGCAAATGGACAAATGATCGTTTCCTAACACAATTAATAGAGCAAGAACAAAAGGGCATTGAGGAACTTAACTACTTTTCGGAAGTTTCATACATTCCAATAGATGCACTTCATTTACAGACTATATATAAAGAAGTTAACAATTCCATTACTCGTCAGGTTGTTATTCCTAAAATTGTTGCATTCCCCGAAGTTGATGGAGTTTTACAGGCATATCTCGGATTGATTACATTCGGAGAATATATAAAACTGATTACAGATGATGCTGATGATCTTATGCAGGGCATCTTTTACGATAATGTTCGAGGATATTTAGGTGAGAATCCGGTTAATAAAGAAATTATTGCCACTGTTGAAGATCCAGAGAAGTACGTGCAATTCCCTATACTAAATAATGGAATAACCATCGTAACTAGAACTATGAATAGTTCAGGAGACAAATTCAAACTCGCAGATTACCAAATTGTTAATGGTTGTCAAACATCACATGTCTTATACAAATGTCGTGATAAGATAGGTAGAGACATGATGATTCCTATTAAAATTATTAATACAATATCTCCAGAATTAGTCAATAGCGTAATTCGCTCAACTAACCGCCAAACGCAAGTCCTTGATGAGGCGTTTGAATCCTTAAAAGAATTTCATAAGCAACTTCAAGAATATTATGAAACATATAATGGAGAAAACCGTTTATATTATGAACGACGAGCACATGAATTTGATAATGAAAAACGACTCAAAAGATACAATGTTATTACATTACCTGTCCAATTGCAAGCATACATGAGTATGTTTATGGAAGAACCCCATAGTATGCACCGTTATTATGGCGAATTGTTAAGGGCAAATAAGAGTAAAGTTTTTCAAAATGATCATCAATTAATAGCTTATTATACATCTGCAAAAACTCTTAATTGTATTGAAAAAGCCCTTAATAATGGGGTTATTGATATGAAATGGAGGCACTATCGTTATCATATTTTATTGATAGTACAAACCCTCATCCGTAAAATGAATAATATAAAAAGTGTCCCCCACCAACCCAACTCGAAAGATATGGGTTATTTATGCAAGTTGATTTTAGAAATCATTGACAATGATAATCATTTCAAAACAGTGTCAATACAATCAGTCGATCTTCTAAAAAAAACATTGGCAGGTAGAAAACATACGGAACGACTAAATGGACCAGAAAGAACAAGGGATTTTACTACAGCATTATTGTCAAATATAGACTCAATAACATTAGTGTCCGGTAAAAAATCGCAAAAGTTCTTTGAAAATATTGAAGTATAGGTAATTACAAGGATGGGACGAGCGCGCCGATTTGAATTTATCTT
>CALVDH010000032.1 GCA_944326235.1 uncultured Bacteroidales bacterium
TGGGAGAACTTGGTGATGCCGGTCATGAAGACGAAGCGGAGATACGGGTCGCAGGCCTTGAGGGGGCTGTAGAAGTTGCGCATGACGTTGCGGAGCACCGGCAGGGTAGTGTCCTCGTGCACCACATCCAGCAGTGGTGCGTCGTATTCGTCGATGAGCACGACTACTTTCTGTCCGGTCTGCCTGTATGCGGCCTCAATCAGATTTTTCAGTCTGAGGTTGGACTCTTTGTTTTCGGGAACGATACCGTACTCCCTTTCGTGCCACGAGAGCTGGTTGCCCAATGCCGCCTCCAGCTGTTCTTTCTCCATGTGCTTTGCGATGCTCATATCGAAGTGCAGCACCGGATACACCGTCCAGTCATTTTCCAGCGCCTCTATGGTCAGCCCCTGGAACAGTTCCCTCCGTCCCTCGAAATAACTGTGGAGGGTGGATACCAGCAGTGACTTGCCGAACCTCCTCGGGCGGCTGAGGAAGATGTACCTCGCCCCGGAGTGGGTCATGCGGTACACGTACTCGGTCTTGTCGATGTACAGGTAATTCTCATTCCGGATATCCGCGAATGTCTGTATGCCTATCGGGTATAGTCTCTGCTGTGTGTCCATGGTCATGCGCGTTTTCGTTTCCGACTCCAAATTTAGTCAAAATAGCCGAGATTCGGTAAATCTTGCTATTTTTGCTACATGATTCAGACATTCTATTTCAACGACCTGCGCACCTGCTGCTACGTGCTCTACGATGAGGCGGGAGAGTGCGCGATAATCGACCCGGGCTGCATCAAGCAGTCGGAGAAGGACAGACTGGTGAAGTTTATCGAGGAGAAGCATCTGCATCCCCGGATGATACTCCAGACCCACGGCCATTTCGACCACGTGATGGGCAATGCCTTCGTGGCCACAAAGTGGAACATACCCACATACCTCGCGGCGGCCGACATCCCCCAGCTCAGGCGCTCCAGCTCCTACGGCAGCTACTTCGGCTACGAGTTCGGGCAACCCTCGGAGGACAATGTCCGCGACATAAAGGACGGGGACATCATCAATGTGGGGACAATACAGCTCAGGGTGCTGGCTTCCCCCGGACACACCGCCGGCGGTGTGCTCTTCTACGATGAGAAGGGCGGTTACGTCTTCACGGGCGACACCCTCTTCTGTGGCAGCATCGGACGCACCGACCTTCCTGGAGGGGACTTCGACCTGCTCAGTGAGAGCATCCGCACCAAGATACTGCCCCTGCCCGTGGATACTGTGGTATATCCCGGTCACGGTCCCGCCACCGACATCGGACGGGAGAAGATGACCAATCCATTCCTGGAAGATATCATTGCAAGGGAGATAGACCGGCAGCAGAACGCATAGGCATGCAGGACAGCGGCTACATAGACATCTGCAAGGCCTCGGTCCACAACCTCAAGGGCATCTCCCTGAGGATACCGCGGCATGCCCTCGTGGTCATCACCGGCCTGAGCGGCAGCGGCAAGTCGTCGCTGGCCTTCGACACCATTTATGCCGAGGCCCGGCGCCGCTACATGGACACCCTGTCCGCCTACGCCCGGCACTACATCGGCGTGATGGAGCGGCCGGAGGTGGAGAGCATCGACGGTCTCAGCCCGACCATCGCCATAGAGCAGAAGAGCACCAACCGCAACCCGCGCTCTACCGTCGGCACCATCACGGAGATCTCCGACTTCCTCCGCCTCCTCTACGCCAGGGCCTCCACGGCCTATTCGCCCGTAACCGGAAAGCCGATGGTCAAATACACCGACTCCGGCATCGTGGACCTGATCATGAAGGAGTACGCCGGCCGCAAGTGCATCATCCTTGCCCCCTTAGTCAAAGGCCGCAAGGGCCACTACCGCGAGCTCTTCGACAGCCTGCTCAAGAAGGGCCTGTCCTACGCCCGCATCGACGGGGAGATCCGTCCGCTCGGGGACATGGCCTCCGGGGTGGACCGCTACAAGGTACATTTCATAGAGGCGGTCATAGACCGGGTGGTGCCCAAGGAGGAGGACGGCAAGCGGATCCGCGCCTCGGTCCTCTCCGCCCTGACGCAGGGCAAGGGCTCCCTGATGATCCTCGACCCTGAGACGGGGGAGGTCCGTCATTTCAGCAAGCATTTTATCTGTCCGGACAGCGGAATATCCTTCCCCGAACCGGCGCCCCATACATTTTCCTTCAACTCCCCGGCAGGCGCCTGCCCGGTATGCAACGGCCTCGGCACCGTCCGGGAGGTGGACATGGCCAAGATAGTTCCCGACCCATCGCTGTCCATCGCGGACGGCGGCATTGCCCCTCTCGGCAGGAAGCGGGACAATGCGGTGTTCACGGTCCTCGAGGCGGTGGCACGCAAATATGGTTTTTCCCTTTTCGACCCGATAAAGGACATTCCCCAGGAGACAATGAACATCATTCTCAACGGCTCGGAGGACCTGATCCGGGTGGACACCCGCGGCGGGCTCTCGGAGATGATCACCTTTCCGGGGCTGCTCTCGCGGTTCGAGGGGGACGATGAGGATGAGGACAGCGTCGCCAGCAGGTATTCGAGCGAGGTGGTGTGTCCGGAGTGTCACGGCAAGCGGCTGAGGAAGGACTCGCTCTGCTTCAAGATAGGTGGCCTCGACATAGCGGAGGTCTCCGACATGGACGTGAGCGTGCTCTACGACTGGGTGGGCGGTCTGAAGGACAAACTCGATCCGAGGGGGCAGGCGGTGGCCGCAGATATCGTCAAGGAACTCCGGGAGCGGATAGGCTTTCTGGTGGATGTCGGGCTGTCGTATCTCTCGCTGAGCCGCAGCACTATGTCGCTCAGCGGCGGGGAGAGCCAGCGCATCCGTCTGGCCACCCAGATCGGCTCCAGGCTGGTCAATGTGCTGTACATCCTCGACGAGCCCAGCATCGGGCTGCATCAGTCGGACAATATAAAACTTATCAACTCCCTCAGGAGGCTGCGCGACGAGGGCAATACGGTCATGGTCGTGGAGCACGACGAGGAGATGATGCGCAGTGCGGACTGGATTGTGGACATCGGTCCGGGCGCGGGCGAGAAGGGCGGCGAGGTGCTTTTCAGCGGGCCGCCGCAGCTGAAGCTGGACCCTGCGTTCAGGCTGCCGACGGGTCTGCCGGTCATCGATAGGGAGGCTCACGGTGGATTTACCTTCGAGTACCTAAAGGGAACGCGGCAGATAGAGGTGCCGTCCTACCGCCGTCCGGGCAACGGGAAGCTGATCACTCTCCGCGGGGCCTCCGGCAACAATCTCAAGGACGTGGACATCAGCCTTCCGCTCGGCTGCATCATCGGCATCAGCGGAGTCAGCGGCAGCGGCAAGTCCTCCCTGATCAACGACACCCTCATGCCGGTCATCAGCAACCGGCTCTACCGCTCGAAATACAAGGTGCTGCCGTACCGGGAACTGGAGGGCCTGGAGAACATCGACAAGCTCGTGGAGATAGACCAGTCTCCGGTGGGCCGTTCCCCGCGCTCCAATCCCGCGACCTACACCGGCGTACTCACCTACATCCGCAACCTCTTCGCCGAGACCCCTGACGCCAAGATCCGCGGTTTCAAGTCCAATAAGTTCTCGTTCAATGTCAAGGGCGGCCGCTGCGAGGCCTGCAAGGGAGCGGGTGTGGAGGTCATCGAGATGAATTTCCTCCCTTCGGTGACAGTCACCTGCAAGGAGTGCCACGGCAAGCGGTTCAACCCGGACGTGCTGGCGGTCAAGTACAAGGGCAAGAGCATCAACGACGTCCTTGAGATGACCATCTCCCAGGCCGTGGAGTTCTTTGCCCCCGTACCGTCGATAGCCCGCAAGCTCAAGACCCTCGAGGACGTGGGGCTCGGCTACATCCGTCTCGGACAGTCCTCCCTGACCCTCAGCGGCGGAGAGAACCAGAGGGTCAAGATAGCGGCCGAGCTGGCCCGGCAGGATACCGGACGTACACTCTACATCCTCGACGAGCCGACCACAGGCCTGCACTCCGAGGACATCGCCGTGCTGATGAACGTGCTCCAGCGTCTGGCAGAGGGCGGCAACACTGTCGTCATCATCGAGCATAACCTGGACGTACTCAAGTCCGTGGACTACCTCTTCGACATGGGCCCGGCAGGGGGCCGCGACGGAGGCCGCATCGTCTCGCAGGGCACCCCCGAGCAGGTCGCCGCCGACCCCGCCTCGGTCACCGGTCCTTACCTCAGATCCCTATTGAAACTATAAGATGAAAGATATGATTACGGTATATTGCGACAGCCTGCAGGGCTTTTACGACTGCGCTCCCGGGACGACGGTGGGCGAGCTGGCACGGAAGATAGACACCGGATGCAGATATCCGGTGGTGGCCGCGCTTGTGGACAACATGCTCAAGGAACAGACCTTCCCGATATATACGTCCCATACCGTCAAGTTCATAGACTGCACGCATCCGGACGGACGCAGAACCTATTCCCGCTCCCTGTCGTTCGTGCTGCAGAAGGCTGCGGTGGACTTGTTCCCGGACCTCAGCCTTTTTCTGGACTACACCCTGCCCAACGGCCTGTACGGCGAGCTGCGCCGCGATACCGGAGACAGGATCTATGTCACCGAGCCGGCAGGTGCGGACAGGGTGGGAGCCCTCCGCAAGCGGATGGCGGAGATAATTGCCGCCGACCTGCCTTTCGAGAAGAAGAAGATGACCAACGACGAGGCGGCCCGGCTCTTCCGCGACAACGGCCGGCCGGAGAAGGCCTCGCTGGTGGCTGATATGGAGAAGTTCTTCGTGTCGGTGTACTGGCTGGACGGCTATGCGGACACATTCTACGGCCCGCTGCTGGAGCGCACCGGAGAGATAGACGTATTCGACCTGATACCCTACGGGGACGGCTTCTGCCTTCAGTCACCTTCGGCCTCCGACCCCTCGGTCATCTCGCCCTACAAGTACCAGGACAAGCTCAGCGCCGTCTTCAAGGAGAATTCCCGCTGGTGCTCCATCCTCGGGGCCCACGGTGTCGGCTCGGTCAACGAGGCCGTCAGGCGCGGGGAGGCCAAGGACCTGATAGCCGTGGCCGAGGCCCTGCACGAGCGCAAGTACGCGCAGATAGCCGACCGCATCTACGACAGGCGCGATACGGTCAAGCTGGTGCTGATCGCCGGTCCGTCGAGCAGCGGCAAGACCACTACCTCCAAGCGTATAGCCATGCAGTGCCGGGTGTTGGGACTCCGCCCCCTGGTCATCGCCATGGACGATTATTTCCTGGACCGGGACAAGACTCCCAGGGACGCTGCCGGCGAGTATGATTTCGAGAGCATCTATGCCCTCGACCTGCCCTTCCTCGGAGCCCAGCTCAACGACCTGTTCGACGGCAGGGAGGTGGAACTGCCCAAGTACGACTTCGTGAACGGGTGCCGCCGCTTCGACGGCCGCAGAATGCAGATGCGCGAGGGCGATATCCTGATCATGGAGGGTATCCACGCCCTGAACCCCGAGCTGACCAAGCACATAGACGGGGAGAAGGTCTTCCGAGTCTTCGCCTCCGCCCTGACCTCCCTGTCGGTGGATGAGAACAACTACATCTCGACCGCCGACAACCGCCTGTTGCGCCGCATGGTCCGGGACAATTTTACCCGGGGCATCACCCCCGAGGACACCATCCTCCGCTGGAAGAGTGTCCGCGCCGGGGAGGAGAAGAACATTTTCCCCTATCAGGAGAATGCCGACGCGATGTTCAACTCGGCCCTGCTTTTCGAGCTGCCCCTGCTCCGCTATTATGCCGAGCCCCTGCTCGAGCGCATCCCGCCCCTGTCGGAGGCTTACTCCGAGAGCGTGCGGCTGCTCAAGTTCCTCTCCTACATTACTCCATTGACACCGGACGAGATAGACTGCATACCGCCTACCTCCGTGATGAGGGAGTTCATCGGAGGCAGCAGCTTCGAATATTGATGATTGCCTGACAGAGGATTTTACCGCAGCCAGTTTTCCGGATTCTGCTTATCGGTGCCCTTCCACAGCTGGAAGTGCAGTTCGGCGTTGCCGTCCTCGTTGAGGCTGATCTCTCCGATGCGGTCGCCGGTGGATATCTTGTCTCCGCTCTTGACATAGACCCGCTTGAGCTTGCAGTAGAAAGTGAAGTACTCGCCGTGCTGGACGAGGACGCACTGGTCGTAGCCGGGCATGACGAGGATCTGCTTCACTACTCCGTCAAATACGGCATTGGCGTTGCTTCCGGCCGTGGCAGATATGTTGATGCCGTTGTTGTAGGGCATCTTGAGATTCTTGAATACGGGGTGGTAGTTCTGGCCGAACTTCTGGATGACCACTCCGCTTACGGGCCAGGGCAGCTTGCCTCTGTTCTCTCCGAACTTGGCGGAGAGGGCATAGTCGACGGCTGCGCCCTTGCCGGATTTCTGCTGCTTGACGGCTTCGGCCAGGATGCGCTCTATCTCCTTGTTGAGGCGCTCGACCTCCTTCTGCTTCTGCTGCAGCTCGCGCTTCATGGCACGTTCCTCCTTGGAGAGCTGGACTACCATGGAGTTGGCCTTTCGCTCCTCGGTACTGAGGGCATCCCTTTCCTTTTCCCTTTCGGCCTTGGCCTGCATTGAGCCTGCCTTCAGCTCCTCCAGGCGGGCATTCTCCAGCTGCAGGTCGAGTTCCGTGCTCTTGATGGCCATGGCCTGCTGCCGGACGGAAAGGGATATGTTCTTGAGGTAGGCCCAGCGGCGCAGTCCCTGGTTGATGTCCTTGCTGGAGAGGATGTACATGAACCAGACTTTGTTGTCGCGGGTCTTGTAGGCTCCTCTGACCAGGTCTGCATGGTACTTCCTGAGTGTGTCGAGACGCTCGTTGAGGCGGGCGATCTCGGCATTGGTGGACGATATGGAGCTGTCATATCCTGCGATGTCACTGTCCAGCCGGTCGATGAGCTTTTTGCGGGCTTCAAGTTTCTGCCTGGTGAGAATCAGTGTGTTGAGGCTCTGCTTCCGTTTTTTGGAAGTGGTACTCAGCTGTTTGTCAATCAAGGCGATTTCCTCCTCCAGCTGCTTCTTGCGCTCCCTCTGCTCCTGGACATTCTGGCTCCAGGAGGGGATGGCTGTCAGCACCGCGACGCACAGTATGATTATCCGTCTTGTCATCCGTCAGTACTATTTTCCGACCTCGGCCCTGCGTCTGGCTATCTTCTCGCTCAGACCAAGGCTCGGGTCTATCTTGTCAGCATTGCCCCAGTAGAGGAAGGCCAGGTTGTATTCCTTCAGGGCGAAAAGGGCTTCCGCGTAGTGGTCAAGAACCTCAGCGTTCTCCTTGCCTCCGTATACCATGGCGTCCTTGAGATATTTGCGGGCCTGCTCATAGTCTCCGGTGAGATAGAGCAGCCATCCGTAAGTGTCGAGATATGTCGCGTTCTCAGGTTCGTTGAGAATCGTTTTCCTGCTCATTTCCAGGGCTTTCTTTAGGTTGCGCCTTTCCTCGCTGAGGTAGTAGGCGTAGTTGTTGAGTATGGGGCTGTAGTTGTCGTCTATCCTGAGGCCTTTCTCATAGCATGCATAGGACTGACGCCGGTTGCCCAGCTCGTGATAAAGGTCTCCTAGGGAACCGTAGCAGTTGATGAGCATGGGATGGTCCTTGGGGATGTCCTTGAGAATCCGGTGGTAGACTTTGACTGCCTCCTCGATTTCTCCGTACTGCCAGTAGGCTATGGCCAGGACTTCCCTGAGGGTTATGTCCTCAGGAAAATTCTCTACGGTCTGTGCGGCTGCGGGAATCAGCTGCTCCCAGTCCTCCAGATAGTACAGCTGTCCCAGAAGAGCGGAGTGGACGGACTTCACGTCGGGATGCAGCTCCACATTCCGCTTCAGGAGCTCCAGTCCCCTGTTCACGCTGTCCACTGCTATATAGTAGGAGCCGGCAAGACTCAGGACAGTGGTGTCCTCGGGGTGGGCGTGGAGAGTGCAGAGTATCATGGTGTCCACCTGGGGCTTGAATACCTGGACCATGCCGGAGGGGAAGACTATCTCCTGAAAGTAGCTGGCCTTCATCTCCGGGTTCATGTCCGGACTGGACAGGAATACGTCGATGTTCTGGAAATAATAATAGAAGTTGCGCTCCATCCGGTATACTTCCGCTACTCCGAAATAGGCCGGGGTGAAGTCAGGATCCAGGGCCA
Source organism: uncultured Bacteroidales bacterium (assembly GCA_944326235.1). GTDB lineage: Bacteria > Bacteroidota > Bacteroidia > Bacteroidales > UBA932 > Coprenecus. The sequence continues at coordinate 8,131 of CALVDH010000032.1, forward strand.
GGGCCTTCTTGTAGTAGCGTAGGGCCGTAGAATCATTGTATCTGGACTTATTCAGGTCTCCGAGCAGCAGGGCCGTGCGTGCCGAAGGGAAATCCTCGTCCATTTTCCGGACCACCGCCTCGGCGTCATCCAGCCTGTTCTGGCGTATCAGTATCTCGTAGCGGGCGTTGCAGGTGAGCTCGTCCACGCCGCGCAGCTCCTCTATCCTGTCCAGGGTGCTGAGGGCCTTGTCCAGTTCCCCGGTGCGTACCAGCAGGTCGATGAGTTCGTAATAGTAGTCGCTCTTGGACGGATGTTCCGCGATGAGGCTCTCGTACACACTGATGGCCAGGCCGTTCTCTCCTATGCCGGAATACAGCCGGGCGGTGGCCAGGCGGTACCATGTGTTTTCAGGGGATATAGCCGAGGCCTTTTCCAGGAGGCTCAGGGCCCTGTCCGTCTCGTTGCGGCTCATGCTTATCATTGCCAGGTAGTACATGGCGGCATCGTTCTCCGGTTCCAGCCTGAGGCAGGCGGACAGTCCGGACTCGGCTGAGCGGTAGTCCCCCGCACAGAATGAGCGTACACCTTCTATATAATAATCCTCTGCCCGGACAGAGTCTCTTTCTGAGGCAGTCGCGCTGACAGTCAGTAATATGGCGGAAAGTACAGGAAGGATGCTCCTGATTATGGCTGATCTCATGTGGCGGATGTCAAATTTTCAGATGACAAAGATACAATATTCGAGCCGAAGATGCAGCAAATTGATTTATTTTTGCATCTATTTAAAAGGCAAATGAATGTCGTCAGGCAGAATTGACCTAAGTACCGAGGAAGGTCTGGTGCAGGGATGTGTCAGACAGGAGAGAAGGGCCCAAAGGGCTTTGTACGAGAGGTTTTCCTCCCGTATGTTTGTCGTTTGCCTCCGGTACTCGAAAGACAGGGATGAGGCGCAGGACCTGCTTCAGGAAGGTTTCATAACTGTCTTTTCGAAGATATCCACCTTCAATTCCGCCGGTTCCCTGGAGGGATGGATGAGGAGAATATTTGTCAATACAGCCCTGATGAGGCTCCGCAAGAGCGACGTGCTCCGCGGGGCGGCGGATGTGGATGAGCCTGCGGCCCGCAGTGTCAGCAGCGGCGAGGACATCCTCTCCGGAATAGGAGGACAGGATATTCTCAGGATTATCAGAGGGATGCCTGACGGTTTCAGGACAGTGTTCAATATGAGTGCCGTCGAGGGTTACACGCATCAGGAGATAGCCCGTGAGCTGGGAATCTCCGAGGGCACGTCCAGGTCGCAGCTCAGCCGGGCCAGGGCATGGCTTCAGGAAAGGCTGCAGGAAAAGAAAATTGGAAAATGAAGAAACAGGAAGAAAGAGAAGAATTATTCGACCGCAGGATCAGAGAACTGCTGGATTCCTGCCGTGAGACTCCTTCCGGGGATGTCTGGAGCGGAATTGAGAAGGAACTTGACCGGCGGAGAAGACCCGTTGTCTGGAGGACAGTCGCGCGTTGCTGTGCGGCTGCCGCCGTCGCCGCTGGCCTGTTCGTTACGGCATTCCTGCTGAATGAGAAAGAGGATGCCGCTACGCCGGAACTCGTAGCCGTAGTGGAGAAACCGGAGCCGGCTCCGGCCGTGCATGCTCAGGAAGCGCCCCTGGAGTCTCTTCCCGGACTACGGGCTGAGGTAAGGGCTTTGCCCGGTGCGGATCCCGTGGCCGGAGCGGCTCTTGCCAGGCTGCAGGACGTTCAGCCCCCCCGGACAGAGGCTGCTCCTGAGGCGGATGAGATGACAGAGGCGGCGGTATCCGGGATACCTTCTATATATGACAGGGCTGCCGGTACAGGCTATATAGCCATGGCGGCATATCCTGATGAGGACCAGGGCGGACGCAGGCGCGGCTCATTCTCCGTCTCTGCCGGCGGTAATCTTTCCACGACCCGTGCCACAGGCAATGTGGATTTCTCCCAGCCAAGCTATAACTGGGGAGCGGACGGCACGCCTTCCCAGGCATCCGGCATAGTGCCTGTTTCCGACCCCAGGCATCATTTCCCCGTATCCGTCGGACTGGAACTCAAGTACTCTTTCCTGGACAACCGTCTCGGTGCAGGCCTTGGAGTCAATTACACCTTCCTGAACAGCCGCTATGAGGCCCTTGTGGACCATCAGTACCAGGCCTCCGTGGACCAGTCCGTGCATTATCTGGGAGTGCCGCTGAGTTTCTATGTGAACATACTTTCCTCAGATCGCCTTTCATTCTATGCCAGCGCCGGCTGCATGATGGAGAAGGCTGTTAAGGTCTCCTATGATATCACTGACCTTCATTCCGTCAAGTACAAGCAGGAAAGGGATGCCGCCGGAGTACAATGGTCGGCCAATGTGGGGCTGGGCATGGAATACCGTTTCATGAGTTTCATGGGAGTGTATGTGGATCCCCGCCTGACCTATTTCTTCGACTGCGGGCAGCCCTATTCGGTAAGGGCGGAGCAGCCGCTGCAGTTCAATCTTGAGATGGGTTTCCGCTTCCATATCGGAGCCTGAGTTCCCTGGCCATACGCGAGGCGAAGATGAATTCCTCCAGCTCCCGGCAGTCAGACGTCATGATGCTGTCCCTGTAGCCTTCCCAGCATTTCTCCCCTTTGTAGATGAATATGACTTTGTCGCCTATCTCCATGACGGAGTTCATGTCGTGGGTATTGATGACGGTGGTGATTCCGTATTCCTGTGTAATCTCCTGAATCAGACGGTCGATCATTACAGATGTCTGAGGGTCCAGCCCTGAGTTGGGCTCATCGCAGAACAGGTACTGCGGGTTGAGGGCAATGGCCCTGGCGATGCCTACTCTTTTCTGCATGCCGCCCGACAGTTCTGACGGATATTTTCTGTCGACACCTTCCAGGCCCACCCTGCGCAGGCAGAATCTGGCTCTGTCCAGTTTCTCGCTGCTGCTCATGCCTGTAAAAAAGTCCAGGGGAAACATGACATTCTCCAGGGCTGTGGCGAAGTCGAAAAGTGCGCTGCCCTGAAACAGCATTCCCATTCTGCTCCGGATTTTTTTCTTCTCCATGGGGGACAGTCGGTTGAACACCGTGTCGTTGAGCAGCACCTCCCCCTCTTCCGGTTCCAGCAGTCCTACGATGGACTTGAGCAGGACGGTTTTCCCGGAACCGCTTGCTCCTATTACCAGCGAGCACTGTCCTGGGAGATATTCAGCGCTGATGTCTCTGATGGCAGGACGGCCGTCGAAGTATTTTGTCAGGTGACGGACAGTTATCATAGCATGATTCTGGTGAGTATGAGGTTGAAGATGAGTATCATGGCGCTGGCCGTGACTATCGCCTTGGTGGCACTGCGTCCCACGCCCAGGGAGCCGCCGGTGGCCCAGTATCCGTAGAAGGCGGATATCGAACTGATTATAAAGCTGAAAACGGCAGTCTTCACCAGGCTGTAGGTGATGTAGTAGCCGTTGAAGGCAAACTGGATGCCGGTCAGATAGTCGCTGGTCTTGATTATCCCGGTCATGAGAATCAGGAGGTATCCTCCCACGAGGCCCATGACGAAACTCATCATGGTGAGAAGTGGGTTGAGGATGGTCGTGGAGAGTATTTTCGGCAGAACCAGGAAGTTTGCTGAGTTGACACCCATCATCTCCATTGCGTCGATCTGCTCGGTTATGCGCATGGTGCCCAGTTCCGAGGATATGTTGGAGCCTATCTTGCCGGCCAGGATGAGGCAGACCATAGTCGAGCAGAATTCCAGCACGAGGGACTCGCGGGCCATGTATCCGATGTACATCTTGGGCAGGAAGGGAGAGGTCATGTTGTTGGATGTCTGGATAACCAGAACGGCGCCTATGAAGACGGATATGAGGGCGATGAGGGGAACGGAGTTGAGCACGAGTTTATCTGTCTCTGTCATAAACTGTCTGAGCAGCAGCCTCCATTTCTCAGGCCTGGTGAATACCCTTCTCAGGAACATCAGGTAGCGTCCGGTCTCATATAGGAATTTCCTTATCACGTCAGCTTTATTTAGAAAGCGGGGTCAAAGGTACGAATTTTAGGTTTTTGTTTTTATTTAAAAACGCGTAATCTTTTTTAATAATTGCACTTCCGGTAAATTTTCCGAATTCCTCCGTTTGCATCCCTTTCCCCGTGTACATAATTTAGCGCGGAGAAAAAATGCAGAATATGACAGAAACAGCTTCAGAAGGGACTCTGTACAGGACGTACAGCGCGACATGCACAGGCATAGATGTGGTGAGGGTGACGGTAGAGGTCTCCATCACACCGGGAATCGGACTATTTCTGGTGGGGCTTCCGGACAATGCGGTCCGTGAATCCCTGCTGAGGGTGACAACGGCGATGCAGCGGAACGGCTATGCGGTCCCCGGCCGGAAAACAGTAGTGAACATGGCGCCCGCGGATATCAAGAAGGAGGGCTCGGGATATGATGCGGCCATCGCCGTGGCGATGCTGGCGGCGTCCGGACAGATTTTCTTTCCCGAGCCCGAGGGCTGTCTTATAATGGGAGAACTCTCACTGGACGGCAGGCTGCGGAAGGTCCGGGGAATCCTTCCGATAGCGGTGCAGGCCGCAGAAATGGGCTATGACCGTGTGATAGTTCCCCGGGAGTCGGTCCACGAGGCGTCATGGGCAGAGGGGGTCAGGATCTTCGGAGTGTCAGACCTGCAGCAGCTGGCTCTGGTCCTGGGCGGAGGAGAAGCTGCTTCGGCGTTCGAGGTGCACGGCAGGAAGTACAGGCCGGCCGGGGGGACTTTCGGATGTGATTTCTCGGATGTGGCCGGCCAGCCGTTTGCCAGAAGAGGCCTGGAGATAGCGGCCAGCGGCGGACACAATGTCCTGCTCTGCGGACCTCCCGGTTCTGGTAAGAGCATGATGTCCAAGTGCCTGGCCTCTATTCTCCCTCCTATGACCAGGAAGGAGGCGATAGAGACGAGTATGATATATTCGGTGGCTGGTCTGCTCCGGGACGAGTCCGGGCTGCTGACATCCAGACCCTATCGTGCTCCGCACCATACTGCCAGTCCGGCGGCGGTGGTGGGCGGCGGTGTCAGGGCCATGCCGGGCGAGATATCGTTGGCGCATAACGGGGTGCTGTGCCTGGACGAGATAGCGCAGTTTCCGCCGTCCGTCCTGGAGGTGCTGCGGCAACCGTTGGAGGACAGGAAGATAATAATTTCAAGAGCAAGGTATAAGGTGGTCTATCCTGCATCCTTCATGCTGGTGGCATCCATGAATCCGTGCCCATGCGGGTATGCCGGTGAGGATGACGGGCGCTGTACATGTTCTCCGTCCATGATTCAGCGTTACCGGGCCAGGGTCTCTGGCCCTCTGTTGGACCGTATAGACCTCAATATCAATGTCAGGGCAGTGGACAGCGCGGCCATGTCGGCTTCCCGCTGCAGGGAAGGCAGCAGGGATATCGCACTTAGGGTTGCCCGTGCAAGGGAGGTGCAGAGCCTGCGTTTCGCCGGGGACAGCATATATGCCAATGCCCAGATGCAGCCCTGTCATCTGCAGAAGTACTGTGCAGTGGGGGAGGAAGAGAGCGGGCTTCTCCGGAAGCTTATGGACAGTTACGGACTCTCCGCCAGAGGGTATGTCCGGATACTGAAGGTGGCGCGAACGATAGCGGATATGTCCGGCTCGGAAGAGATAAAAACAATTCATATTTCGGAGGCAGTGCAGTACAGATTCCCGGAAAATGTTTAAATTTACAAAATTTTTATTCTACAGGTATGGGGAAAATCATCATCAAGGATATTCCGGACCTGAAACGGGCGGCCGGAGAATTTCTGCGGCAGACACGTGGTGTCAGGATTTATGCCTTCTACGGCTCTATGGGAGCAGGCAAGACTACATTCATATCTGCTCTGTGTTCCGAACTTGGGGTGGAAGACGAGGTGGCCAGTCCCACATTCACGATAGTCAACGAATATCGCGCCGCTGACGGTACTCCGGTGTATCATTTTGATTTTTACAGGATAGACAAGGTGTCGGAAGCTCTCGATATCGGATATGCCGAATACATCGACAGTCCTGGGATCTGCTTGATGGAATGGCCGGAGAAGATAGAGGAACTGATTCCTGAGGACGCCTTGAGAGTGCATATTACGGAGGATGCTGACGGCTCCAGAACAGTCAGTTTTGATTTAGATAAGGTCAATCATGCTTAAGTACCTCGTAATCGGCAGCGGTCTTGCCGGACTTTATACCGCTCACAGGGCATCGGCCCTGGGCTCTGTCCTGGTGGTGACAAAGAAGGCCCTCAGGGACAGCAATTCGTTCAATGCCCAGGGAGGCATAGCCGCGGTCACGGACATTGAGGACAATCCCGAAATCCATTTTACCGATACTGTGATAGCCGGGCGCGGCCTGTGTGAGAACCGGGCCGTACAGGTGCTGGTGCAGGAGGGGCCGCAGCGCATCAAGGAGATTATAGGGGAGGGCATGAAGTTCGACACAGAGAACGGAAAGCTGTCCCTGGGACTGGAGGGCGGCCATCACCGCAAGCGCATCCTGCATGCTGGCGGGGATTCTACCGGACGCTATATCACGGAGTTCCTTATATCAAAGGTGCAGAATGACCCGAACATCACCATCCGGGAGAATGTCTCCGTGATAGATTTTCTAGTCCGGGACGGAGTGTGCTACGGTGCCCGCTGCTGGGATGAGGAGAGAAACTGCGAGGAACTGATCTATGCGGAACATACCTTCCTGACCACCGGAGGCACGTCCGCGATATATACCCGCACGACCAACCCGGAGACCACGATAGGAGACGGCATAGCCATGGCTTACAAGGCCGGCTGCCGGATTATTGACATGGAGTTCATACAGTTTCATCCTACCTCCCTGTTCCTGGAGGACTCCCCCAAGGCCTTCCTTATCAGCGAGGCCGTCAGAGGAGAGGGCGCCTGGCTGCTGGACAAGGCGGGCAAGCGCTTCATGCTGCCGGTCCATGAACTGGCGGAGCTCGCTCCGAGGGATATCGTGGCCCGCTCGATTTTCAAGCAGATGGCCCTGGACGACAGGCCTTATGTGGTATTGTCCCTGAAGCATCTGGATCCTGAGAAGATACGAAGCCGCTTTCCCAATATCCTGGCCAAATGCGCCGAGTACGGGTATGACCTCACTGACTGGATACCGGTAGCGCCGGCGGCGCACTATACTGTGGGCGGGGTGGCCTCGGACCTTTACGGCCGTACCGACATCCGCCGTCTGTATGTCTGCGGGGAGATAGCCTCCACAGGCATTATGGGAGCCAACCGGCTTGCATCAAATTCGTTGATAGAGTGCCTCGTATTTGCCCACAGGGCCATCGGGGTGGCTGAGGAGTGCGGTCCAGTAGGTGACCTTCCGCATGTTGACCTTCTGTACCGGAAGGATGAGTCGGCGGCTGAGCGTTACTACGCGCTGAAGCGGCAGATAGCCCATACGATGAACAACTGTTCCGGCATCATACGCTCCGAGCTGCTGCTCTCGACCGGCCTGAATCTGGTTAAGAAAGAACTCCGGGAACTCGGGGATGTCAAGTATGAGTATTACGACGAGGCTTCACGCAAACTGCTGACGGTGGCGTACCTCATCATGACAGGGGCCAGATTCCGCAGGGAGAGCCGCGGCGGACATTACCGCGAGGACTATCCCATGCTCAGTGAGGAGTATGCCCTGCATACCGTCCAGAAGGCAGGGGAGAAGCTCACGACCAAGAAAGTAAATCAAGAATAACAATAGAATAATACTTATGACAACACTGCAGAGCCACCGTGATAATCTGGTGGAAAGATTGATTGACCTTGCTATAGAAGAGGATGTTTACACAGGGGATGTGACCACAGACTCGATTGTCCCGGAGTCTACTTCGGCCGTAGCCACCATGACGGCCAAGGCGGACGGCGTGATTTCCGGACTGCCGGTAGTGGAGAAGGTGTTCCGCAGGTTCCAGGAGGACATCGTGTTCAAGCCTGTTGTGCGCGACGGCGATACTGTCCGCAAGGGTGACGTGATACTCAGGATAGAGGGCAGTTATCCCGCGCTCCTGAAGGCCGAGAGGACTGCGCTTAATTTTTTCCAGAGAATGTCCGGAATAGCTACCGAGACCGCTAAATATGTCGCTGAGCTCCGCGGTACGCATACCCGTCTGCTGGATACCCGCAAGACCGCTCCGGGCATGAGGGTGACCGACAAGATGGCCGTGCACGACGGAGGCGCCGTGAACCACCGCATGGGCCTGTACGACATGGCCATGATAAAGGACAACCACATCAAGATGGCCGGCTCGATAGCCAAGGCGGTGGAGCAGGTGCGCTCCAAGGTGGCTCCCGGCATACAGATTGAGGTGGAGGCAACCAACTTGGATGAGGTCAAGGAGGCTCTTGAGGCCAGGGCCGACATCATCATGCTGGACAATATGTCTACGGAGATGATGCGCGACGCCGTCAATATCATCGGCGGCCGGGCCAAGACGGAGGCCTCCGGCAACATGACCCTCCCGAGGATTGCCGAGGTGGCGGCCACAGGGGTGGACTTCATCAGCGTGGGCGCTCTGACCCATTCGGTCAAGGCCCTGGACATCAGTATGAACATACAGCTTACTCCGGAGTATCTGACCAAGGCCATAAAGGAACTGAAACAGAAGCACAATGCCGTGATTCTCGCGCATTACTATGTTCCGGCCGAGGTGCAGGATGTGGCAGACTTCGTGGGAGACTCTCTCGAACTTTCCCGCAAGGCGGCTCAGACAGACGCGGATATGATCGTGTTCTGCGGCGTTAGGTTCATGGCCGAGACAGCCGCCGTGCTTTCTCCTGGAAAGACAGTTCTCCTTCCGGTGCCTGACGCCGGATGCTCGCTGGCGGACAGCATAGATGGGGAGGACCTGCAGGCCTGGAAGAAACGTCATCCGGACGGTACGGTCATCTCCTATGTCAATACCGACGCCCGGACCAAGGCTGCTGCGGATATCTGCTGTACATCGGCCAATGCCGTGAAAGTGGCTGAGGCAGTGGCGGCAGGGGCTCAGGGCAGAAGTATCCTCTTCGTCCCCGACCACAATCTGGGCGCATACGTCAATTCCGTCGCCGGGCTCAGAATGGAACTCTGGAAAGGCTGCTGCCACGTGCACGAGCGCATCACCTCCAGACTGGTGGAGGAGGCCCTGGCCAAGTATCCCGAGGCCGAGATCCTGATCCATCCGGAGGCGGCCTGCTCCGCAGATCCCAAGATTACAGGCAATCCCCGCTGCTTCTTCTATTCCACATCCGGCATCATACGCCACGTCCGGGAGTCGGAGCGCAGTCAGTTCGTCATAGCTACGGAACTGGGAGTGATGCACCGCCTCAGTCAGGAAGCGCCCGGAAAGGAACTTATCCCCCTGTCGGAGACTCTCGTCTGCGAGGACATGAAGAAAGTGACCCTGCTCTCTCTCTTCGAGACTCTGCTGCATCAGAACCCCCGCAAAACAGTAACGCTGCCCTCCGAGACAGCTCAGAAGGCAGCGTCGCCTGTGCAGAAAATGCTGGAATTATAGATTCTCGGCGATCAGGGCGCGGATTTCCCTTTTCGCGGCCTTCCATCGCGGAATATCAATTTTAGGTCCCACCACCTCCACTACTTTGGAGGCGGTGATGGAACCTACCCGTCCGCATACGTCCAGCGGCATGCCCAGGGCATGGGCGTAGAGGAAACCGGCGGCATAGAGGTCTCCGGCCCCGGTAGCGTCCTTGACCTCGGCCGGGCAGGCCTCGATGTGGTGGAACTCGTCCCCGCTCCTGATGAATGAGCCTCTGGCGCCTATCTTCACGACAGCGATGTCGCACATGCCGGCGATGATGTCCACTGCCTCGCGGGGCTCGTGCCGGGTGAAGCTTTCGGCTTCGGTCTCATTGGCAAATACGATGTCTACGTACTGCTCCACGATGTCGTGGAGGAAGGTGTCGTTGGACTCCACCACGTTGTAGGAGGCCATGTCTATGGCTATGTAGCAGCCGGCCTCCCGGGCAAGCCTTACGGCCTGCCTCAGGAGCTGCTGGTTCTGCACTAGATATCCTTCTATGAAGAAGTAGTCGTAGCCGGAGAAATATTCCGGTCTAAGGTCCTCGGGACAGAGTTCAAGGGCTGCGCCGAGATATGTGGCGAAGGTCCTTTCGGCATTCGGTGGAGTGATGAAGACTGAGGCTCTTCCGGAGTCCTCCTTTCCGGTCAGGAGTATCGACTTGATGCCGTTGCGCTCCTGGTCCGAGCGGTAGAGGGCGCCGACCTCGTCGTCTCCTACCTTGCCGATGAAACCGGAGGGCATGCCGAAGACGGCTGTACCGGTGATGGTGTTGCCGGCAGCGCCTCCTGCGACGTACTGCGCTCCCATTTTCTTGAGCACCTGCCAGATCTTGTTGCCGGTCTCCCGGTCGACATGCTGCATGCTCCCCACCGGCAGGTGGAACTGCCGCAGCAGGCTGTCGTCGGGGAGCACTGCAAGTATGTCGGTCAGGGCGTTGCCTATTCCGAGGATTGATTTCATCCCTTTGGCCGGTTTACTGGTCGTTGTTCAGCTGGTGGATGTCCACGCTCTCCTCGCAGTCGCCGATGAGCCAGCGGCTGAAGTAGTCGGCCATTCTCCAGAAGAAGTATTCGTTCATGTCACCGAAACCGTGGCGCTGTCCGGGCAGATAGAGCATCTCGAAACGCTTGTTGGCGCGGATGAGGGCGTCGGCTACGCGGATGGTGTTGGCGGGATGAACGTTGTTGTCCATGTCACCGTGTACGAGCATGAGGTGGCCCTTGAGGTTCTTTACGAACTCGTGGTTGGCCTCGATGCTGTAGTTGAACGTGGTGTCGCCCTCGGCCGTAACGACCTCCTTCACACCGTGATGGGTCTCGCTCCACCAGCGGTTGTAGATGTTGTTGTCGTGGTTGCCGGCGCAGGATACGGCTACCTTGTAGAAGTCAGGGTAGGTGAGGATGGCTGCTGTGGACATGAATCCGCCGCCGGAGTGGCCGTGGATACCGACCTTGTTGACATCCATGTACTTGCGCTCTGCGGCAAGATTCTGTATAACGTACTTGTGGTCAGCGAGAGGGTAGTGGCGCATGTCACCGTAACCGTAGTTGTGATACCATTTCGAGCGGTCGGGATGACCTCCTCTGTGGCCCACGGTCACTACGATGAATCCGAGCTGGGCCAGACGGTCCACGCGGGTCATGCTGGCGTTCCAGGTATAGTTGGTGGACTCTACCTGAGGGCCGGGATATACGTACTCGATGATAGGATAGAGCTTGGTGGAGTCGAAGTCGAAGGGCTTGTAGATGACGCCCCAGAGGTCGGTCACACCGTCAGCAGCCTTGGCTGTGAAGATTTCGGGATACTTGTAGCCGTAAGCCACGAGGCGGCTGATGTCGCAGGCCTCGAGGTCCATGATCTTGGCGCCGGAGGCATTGTAGAGAGCGTTCACAGGAGCTGCGTCCACTCTGGAGGCATTGTTTACGAAGTACTTCAGATCCTCGGGCATCCAGCTGTCGTTGTAGTAGTTGCCGGGATTGAGCATCTTCAGGCCGGAGCCGTTGAGGCCGACGCGGAAGAGGTGGTTGTAGTAGGGATGCTCGTTCTTGTCGAAGCCGTTGGCTGTGAAGAATACTGTCGAGGTGCTCTCGTCCACGCCCATGATGGCCGATACGTGATATGCGCCTTTGGTCAGGGGACGGATGAGCTTGCCGTCAGCACCGTGCAGGTAGAGCTGTGCCCAGCCGTTGCGCTCGGAGCGCATTACGATCTGGCCGTTCTTCAGGAGCTCGAAGTCGCACACGTCGATGTAGGTGTTCAGACGCTCCTCGATCAGTACCTGTACTGAGTCGGTGCCGAGCCAGTAGCGGCAGATGTCCACGCGGTGCTCGTCGCGGCTGGTGCGGGTGAAGTAGAAGGAACTGTTGTCACCGAGCCATACGGGAGACACATAGTCGGCGTAGAGGTCGCGGGTGGTGTAGGGCTTGCGGTGAACGTCTACGGTCTGGTCCTTGAAGGCCCATACGTTGAGGACTTTGGAAGACTTGTCCTGCATGTCGAAGAGCATCAGGTAGCTCTTGGGACCGGGCTCGCCGGGCATCTGGTACTTGTAGGTCTCGAGCTTGGGACGGGGCTCTGCGGTGGAGTTGATCACCCACAGCTCTCCGATGTTGCTCATGTCGTACTTCTCCATGATGAAATGCCTGGCGTCGGGAGACCACTGTCCCCATGCGGAGTATCTCTTGTTGGTGTCCCTGTCATCGATACCGGAATAGCTGTTGCCGCCGTAGGGCACCTCCTTGGTGCCGTCAGTGGTGAGGGCGTACTCGACGATGGTGGAGTCCTTCTCGTCCTCCATGGCCTTGCGGAGGTTCTCCATGTCCATGTACCAGAGGTTGTAACCCTTGGCATAGACTACATAGCTGCTGTCGGGAGCGATGTTGGCCCAGCGGGGGAAGTCCTTCTTCTCCTCCTGGTCGGATACATCGGTCAGTCTCCTGGTCTCGATGTCATACTCGAAGCGGAAGGTCTTTTTCTCCATCTTGGGATTGGCCTTAGCAGCGGCGGAGGTGTCCTTGTCGTCCTTCACGGGCTGCTCTACCGTCGAGGGAATCTCGAAGGTGAAGGTCCTTTCGTCCTTGAGCTCGAAATTCTGGAAGGGAATGTGCTGGGCATCGAAGGGATCCTTGATGATCATGGTCAGCTCCATGGCGAGCTTGTCCATGTCAAAAACTGCAGTCTTGGTCTTGGCAGCGGGATCTACTATCCAGTACTGCACTCCCTCGGGGCTCTTCCACTCGTACCAGAACTTGTCCGAGTTGGGGAACCAGGAAGGGCGGATGTTCTTGGAGAACACCATGCTGTTGATCTTGTTCGGCGAGAACCGCTCGGCCAGGTCGTAGTTGGCCTCGGTTACCGGGGTCTGCTGGGACCAGGCCAGGGGCGCGGTCAGGCACAGCAGTGCGATGATTGCGATAATATTGCGTTTCATAAGGTTGAGAGTTGTTTTAAAAAGCGGATGTAAATATAAAAATTATTTGATAAATCGTGGCCATTCGCCGATTTCCATACCGTGAATATTTCCGTCGTCGATGTGGACGCGGATGGCGGTGCGTACCTGGTGGAAGCCCTGGATGCCTGCGGCACCTGGATTGACGGTGAGCATGTTGTATTTCTTGTCGAAGATGACCTTGAGGATGTGGGAGTGGCCGCAGACGAAGATGTCGGGCAGATGGGCGTTGATGAGCTGGAAGGCCTTGTAGTCGTAGCGGCCGGGGTAGCCGCCGATGTGCATCATCAGCACTCTCTTTTCCCCGCACTCGAAAAACTGTGTGTACGGGACTCTGCCGCGGACCTGAGTGCCGTCGCAGTTGCCGTAGACTCCTTTGAGCGGCTTGAAATCCGCAATCTGCAGCAGGGTCTCCTCGTTGCCGAAGTCCCCCGCGTGCCATATCTCGTCCACCGGCTCGAGGAACTTTTTCAGCGGGTCGTCGAACCAGCAGTGGGTGTCTGAAATGATTCCGATGTACATAGCGGGGCAAATATACAAAAGAAAGGCAAACCTTGTCTTTCCCGCTGCAATAACAAATAAATGGCAGGTGGCGGTATAGTATCTTAATTCCAACGAATTTAACTCGTGGTGCGCTTCTTTTTTCAACCACTTGGAAATCAGCAATCAACAAATGCTGCTGCACATTTGCTTATTTAAAAATATGGTAAATGTGCAGAGCGTTTTGTAACTATCTGATTTACAAGAGAGTTTTTTCCTCAGCGCACCACGAGGTAAATTCGTTGGAGTACGCGCGGCCCCGTCCCTGCGCAGTGCCTTCCGAATGCTGTCAGGCAGTGACCAAGGGCGCCTGTCAATGCAATAAGGTTGACAGATTAAGCAACTCAAGTGTCAGAATTTGAAAATCAAGCCGGCGTTTATACCGATGCTTGAGGCCGGTAGTATTTCTGTGAGTCCGTTGTCAGGACGATTGTCGTCATAGGAATACTTTTTGTCATAGTAAATAGTGCGGTCTTCTTCAGGAATATCAGGTAAAAGGTCTGTCCCGTCGGAAGTGGCGGCAACTAAAGTTTCTTCTTTCATTGCGAATGAGGTAATCATGGCTTCGGCCTCTGCGTAGATACTGAAATGATCAGTTATGGCAAACTCGGCTCCTATTGCGGCATTCATGCCGACATTGAAATACGATTTAATTCTGTATTTGCTCATGTCTGAGGAAGAACTGTGGTCATTTATGGTCTCTCTGTTTCCGCGATAATCTACCCTCCATCCTGTTTCTGAGGATTCACTGACAGATGATGTGATTCTTACTCCAGTATTCAAGAGAGGTATTGAGAGTCCGACTCTGGAATATGCTGCGACTCTGTTCCCTAAAGGTAGAAATAGTCTTACGGCAGGAGTAAGATACAGGGCATTCATACCCAGTGTCTCTGATTCAATGTCTCTGTCGGTGGATGTTGTGTGTTCTTCGAGGCGGCTGGAAACATCTCTTATCAGGACTGATTTGGTCTCGGAAGTTATACTTGTCTTTCCAGCGAAGACAGATGCGAGGGAAATGTCCAGTCCGATGTATTTGTTGAACATGTATCCGAACCCAAGCATTACGTCAGCTCCTTTTCCAAGGGACAGTTTGACAGGTTTCTCTTCTATATTGTGGCGTTCAACGGGCTCGCGGGGATCATCATAGCTGTAATACTCTCTGTAGGAGTCCTCAAAATAACTGGTCCCGTAAGACATTCTTCCCGCTCCGAAAGACCATCCTCCGCCGATGCGGATGTAGAATTTGTTGTAGTCGGACAGATCGTTGCTCTCCTGGGAGAATGCCGGCACATTGAACAGTGCGGCAGTTGCTGCGAATACGCAGACTAGGTAAAGTTTTTTCATGCTTTTTGAATAATTAAATTATTAGTGCTGTTATACGAGAAAGTGTGGAGTCAGCCGCTTATGAATAGAGGGTCTGGAAGTCCCTTGCAGAAATAAGCAGACACTATACTCCACACCCGTATAGTATGGAGATAGATGTCTGCGCATACCATAGCAAGTGAAGAGTGTGACTGTTACCTTTCTGCGTTGAATTTTCCAGATTTATAATGTAAAGGTGTGAAATGAAAACAACATCCAAACAAGTGCAAAGAAAACGGCTTTATTACAGGGAT
>CALVDH010000033.1 GCA_944326235.1 uncultured Bacteroidales bacterium
AGCAGCTCATCGTCCTGCATGCCCTCGAAGAGCCTCTCCGATGGGGTGATGGCGGCGAAGTCCTCCGGGATGCCGGTTATTTCCACGTTCTGGGAATACTCGCCGGTGCTGGTGTTGTAGAGGCCGAGGTAAGGGAAACTCTTCTCCCCGACACTGACAGAATAGGATATGAGGACGTTCTCCCCGGCAGCGGAAATCCAGTTGAAAATCAGGCGGCTGGAGGTCAGGGACATCAGTCCGTCGAAGGTCAGGTCTCCGTACTCGAAGCGGTACTTGCCGAGGCGCATGAGGAATGAAGGCACGGGACGGCCGCCCTCCAGGACATATACCGTATCGTTGAAATTGTTGTAGATAAATGGATTGTCCCTGTCTCCGAAAATGTAGTTCTCTCCCATTATGACCTCCTCCGGCAGCATCTCGCGGCTCCGCTCCGAGACCGCGGTCAGCCCGTCAGTTGCGGCATCCCAGCGCAGCATGTCCTGCACGGGAGAGTTCGAGGACGCATACAGAATCATGTCGCCCCCGCTGAAGAAAAACGAGGAGAGGTAGATGCCGGAGTTCATCAGTGCCGACTTGCTGGAACTGCCGATGAAACTGCCGTCCTCCCCGTAGGTCAGGATATTCTGGGTATTGTAGTCGAACACGTAAAGCCGGCCTCCGCTGACGCCTATGCCCCGGGGATTCAGATACTCGCCGGGACCGCGGCCCTTGGCGCCGATACGCCTGACGAAACTTCCGTCCTTGGCGTACTCGTAGACCGTTTCAGAAGAGATGATGTAGTATGCGTTTTCGGACTCGCACACATCCTCGATCATTCCCAGGACGGGCGCCCCGTCGGAAGTATCAAGCCTTACGACCGACACATCCTCGATCAGAGCATCGGAAGACACCCGCACGGCCTCGTTCATGGCAGACCTATCGAAAACGGAGAATCCGGGCATCTCCGTCTTTGCCGCACATGATGACAGCAGGGCGGCTGAGACAAGAAAAAATAGGATTTTATACATAGTTTAATATAAATTAACTACGCGAATATAGCGAATATAGCGAATATAGCGAATATAGCAAATCATTTCCCTATAAAATTGCAAAATTCTATGTACATTTGTTGAAAACAAATATCAAAATCCGCCATGAAACGATTCCTCTGCATCCTATTGAGCATCATCACACTTTCAGCCACCGCCGGCGCACAGCGCAGCAGGCTCCTCGGCTCGTGGAACGGCAAGCTGGAGGCCGGAGGCAGCAGCCTCACGCTGGTATTCCATTTTACCACCGATTCACTGGAAAAGGAGCAGTACTTCTTCCTCGACAGCCCGGACCAGGGAGCGGAGGGCATACCGGGGGAAATCGTACTGCTGGACAATGACTCCGTATCGGTGACAATACCGATGCTCGGGGCGGCCTACCAGGGGAGGCTGATACTGCATGAAGTGCCTGAGGGCAGCAGGCCGTCAGGGGAAATCCAAGGAATCTTCTCCCAGATGGGGATGCAGTTTCCGCTGGTTCTCCAGATGGGACTACCGGTGCTGAATCGGCCGCAGGAGCCGCAGCCGCCGTATCCCTACCGGAGCGAGGAAGTCACGTTCTCCAGCGGGGCGGACGGAGCGGTCATGGCCGGAACCCTCACCTACCCTGTGGGTTATGACGACAACAGCTCGGAACCCGGCCACATACCCGCAGTACTGATGATTACCGGCAGCGGCTCGCAGAACCGGGACGAGGAGCTATTCAGCCACAAGCCCTTCCTCGTGCTGGCCGACTGGCTGGCCCGCCACGGCATAGCCTCCCTGCGCTACGATGACCGCGGCATGGGAGAGTCCGAAAGAGGCACTGTGGAAATCACCACTCAGACCAATATGCAGGATGCCCTGGCCGGCATCAGGTATCTCCGGAGCCTCGGGGAATTCGACAAGGTAGGAGCCCTGGGACACAGCGAGGGCGGTCATATCGTATTCATGCTGGGAGCCGCGGAAGAGGCGGATTTCATCATCAGCATGGCCGGCCCCGGAATGCGGGGTGACAGCATCCTCGTGGAACAGAACCGCCTGATACTCACCAAATCGGGATTCACCCCCGCGTCAGCCGACAACTACGGCCGCGTCCTCGCCGCCATGCTCAGGATGAAAGTGGACGGGTACTCCACAGACAGCCCGGAGACACTGGTGGACAGCCTTATAACAGCCCTTGACGCACAGAACATGCCCTTCGGCTCAGCCGCCAACCTCGCCGCTCTCTGGAGCTCCGTTGATGACCCCTGGATGCTGTATTTCCTCCAGTCCTCACCCGTCAGGGACATTTCCCGGACCACCTGCCCCGTATTTGCCCTCAACGGCAGCCTCGACCTTCAGGTTCCGCCGGTCAACCTGGAGCACATCAGCAGACTCCTGCCCGACGGCCCGCATCACCTGATAAAGGAATACCCCGGCCTCAACCACCTGCTGCAGCCCTGCACCACCGGTATGCCTGCAGAATACGGCCGCATCGAGACCACCATTGCGCCCGAAGTCCTAACAGACATCGCGGAGTGGATACTTTCGCTACAACCACGATAAGGGATTATTGTCAAAACTCCGTGATTGGCATGACATCCACCTTATAACCGTCTTTTTCAATTGTGCGCTTCTCATTATAAGTCACGACAACAAGATTGCTGCACTTTAATTCTCCGGCACATTCAATAATACTGTCTACTTCACGTTTCTCAGTTTTTGGACTGCTCATATTATAAACACATATTGCATAAAAAAGTACGTATTTTATGCAATATGAAAATTTTATTGAGTAAAATATGACATTAACGTAGTCCTCGCGCGGGATTGAGGGTCGCGGCCCGCCAGCTCTGCAGCGAGACGGACAGCAGGGAGATGATCAGGACAGCAGCCCCGGAGGCGGCGAAAATCCACCAGTCGAGGGTCGTCCTGTAGGCGAAGCGCTGGAGCCAGCCGTGGAGGACGAGCCAGGAGACCGGGACGGCCACAGCGAACGCAATGGCGATGTAGCAGATGAAGTTGATGTTGAGCATACGGACGATGAGGCCGGCTGTGGCTCCGTTAACCTTCCTGATGGCAATCTCCTTGGTGCGGCGGCGGATGATGAAGGCCATGAAGATGATCAGGCCGAGGTCAGCAATAATCAGGCACAGGAGGGTAAATACCAGTACGAGGCTACGGGCATTGAACTCGTTGCGGTACAGCGACCTGTAGATGCTGCTAAGAGGCACGAAGTCGCTCTGGCGGTCGGGAAAAACCTCCACCCACGCCGCGCTGAGGGCCTGCATGGCCCCGTCCGGATCAGATGTGTCTATACGCACCATCAGGCAGAACTGGAAAAGGTTGCGGTGCAGCATGATCAGCGGCAGACTCTCCTCGAACACACCGGTGTAGCTGTAGTCCTCCGAGACACCGGCTATCACTCCGCTGTTGATATAGTCGAGCGTGCCCTGCCATATCTCCAGCGGCTGTCCGACCGCCTCCTCCGGCGTACTGAATCCCAATGCTGTCATGGCCTTGCGGTTGATGATGTACTCCTCGCTGCGGTCGGAGGACCTGCCGGTCGCCCAGAAATTCCGCAGCATCTCCTGCTCCTGCGCCACACCATATCCCAGCGGTGAGAAGTCCCCGCCCGCCACTATCGGTATGCCGTAAAATGGCAGGAATCCGTCCCCGGTCACCATCACCGGCACCTGCACCCACTCCGTCGAGCCGCCCCTGCGCACACTGACATGGTCCCGTATCGCATTGCCCGGCAACTGGAACGACGTGGTGACCTCCTTGATCAGGGGACTGCGGTCCAGACGCTCCCGCAGCAGGGAAAATTTTCCCATGGCGCTCTCCGGCAGCCCGCTCATCACCAGCACCCCGCTCCCGTCGCCTCCGGTCTGCACGCTCCCGATGACCTTCATCTGCCGGCTGATACCCACCGCCAGAATCAGGACGGTAATCACCACCGCGTACTGCACGGCCAGCATCCAGCGGACATTGCCGTAGGAAAAATGCACCGGGCGGCTGTCATGTCCGGTATTCAGGAAGCGGGTCAGGGCCATGTTCCTGACAGCCGGCACGAGGGCCACCGATACTGTCACCGCTGCGAATATCAAGGATGTGAGAGCGGTCGGCAGAAACTCCATCCTGCCCGGAACCACTCCGTATCCGAACACCACAGCGGCCAGAGCCAGGCCGATGACTATTGCACCCACCGCCAGTACCAGGGCCTGCAGCGCCTCATCCTTCAGTATCTCCGAGGCCGGAGCCCCGTGCAGGCGCAGGAGCTGGTAGAACCGCCGGTTACTGGAAAAAATGAGGCTGCCGTTTAGCCATAGGTTGAAGAGCACGACCACGAGCAGCAGGACATTGGCCCCGACGGTCAGCCAGATATAGGCGATGTTGCCGTTGACACTCAGCTCCCGGAGGTTGTGGCTGTGCAGGTGAATGTCCGTCAGGGGCATGAGCCCGGCCCGGAGGGGAGCCGCATTCTCGGGTGTCATCCCGTGGACCAGTTCTGTTATCATTCCCTCCACATCCGCTATGTCACCACCCTCCTCAAGCAGCAGATAGGTATAGCAGAACGTATTCATGTCCTCTGGCAGGAGCATCAGCGCGTCCCCTCTCCAGTGCGAGGTCTCCGGAATATCCTTATAAATACCGGTAATCTGCATCGGGACACCTTCGATTTTCAGGTCAGTCCCCAAGACGCCTCCCGCCATATCCTGCATTCCCGCCAGCTTCCGGGCCAGGCTCTCGCTGATTATCACCTGACCGGCAGCCTCCAGCGCACCCGCGGCCGTTCCGCCCTCCACCATCTCCAGGTCGAATGTCCCGAGAAAATCCCTATTGACACGGAATACCTTTTCCTCAGCTGTCAGGTACGTACCCTGATATTTCAGGTCCGGCCGATACACCTCGTGCAGTTTGGCGATGGCCCTGACCTCCGGTATCTGCCGGATAGGATCGTCCGTCATATTGCCCCATACCCTTCCGTCCACCTGTTCCCCCTCCGAGGCCAGAGTCAGCCGGACGATACGGTCCGCATTCCCATTGTACCTGTCCCAGCTCAATTCCCGCCGGATATAGTTCACCGAGACAAGCAGCGAGGCGAGCACCACCGACAGCCCCGCCAGATTGACCATCCGCAGCGACACATGCCGCCGCAGCAGTCTCATTGCAATTTCCAGATTCTTCATACCGCAAACATAAGCCGAAAAATGCCTCTCTCCAAATATCCGGGCAGTTAGCAAGACACGCGCAACTCACTGATTTCCAACTGATGCTGACTTACATTTTGTCAGCATCAATGCCAACACCGCTTACAGCCGGACGAACAGCAGAAATGAAGTATAAGAAAACTGCAATGCTGACCTGAAAAATATTTACTTTCTAGGAAAATTCTGCGCGACGAAATCGGAAAGGCGCAGGCCCGGAGCAATCTTCCGGGCAGTACGGGTCTTCTGGACATTGAGCGAATGCACGTTGAGACGGCGGACGGCGCAGATGGCTCCGGTAGGGAAGCCGCAGGCCATCAGAGCAATGAGCAGGAGGTCGTTGCGGGTAAGGGACGGATGTTCGCGCTCTATCTCGGAAAGTACCCCGGGATACAGCAGGTCGCATATCCTCCGGATGCGGTCATGCACCTCTTCTTCGGGAAAATAGCGGTCGAGCATCTTCCGGATGTCAACGGTAGAGGTGCTTCCGTCACCGTCCCGGCCGCAGGCCTCGTTCATCTCGCCGATGAGTGCCACCATATCGCGCAGAACCGACTGGATTCCCTCACCAGCTTCCGCTCCCTCGGATTCCGGAGACACTTCAAAGGTCTCGATAGACGCTTTCAGAGCACAATTCTCCAATCTGAGCCTCCGCACCCTGAGCCACAGAATCCCGGCCCCGGCCAGAACCACGGCAAGCACTGCCGCCAGCACAAGCACAAGGGCCATCACCCGCAGACGGGCCTCCACCGACTGCAAGCGCAGCGTCCCATTCTCGAGTATCAGCCCGGCGAGCCGAAGAGCCTCCGCATCTGCACGGTTCCCTACATACGTCCCGCCCATAAGGACGGACTGCTTCCCGAGCAATTCCTCCCCGAGAGTCAGAGCCCTTCCGTCTCCCTCCTCCCGGGCGAGCCTCATACCGAGAGCAATATCGTCAGCAGCCTGCCCCGCAGCATAGCTGAATAGTCCGCGGGCCAATGACAGATATACCTCAGCCGCCTCCTCCACACCGGTTCTCCGCTCAAGGCTATCCAGCGCAACGGCATATTGCTCCGCACCGCAATCCGGCATCAGAGTGTACATACTGCCCACGACTGAGCGCAGCAGCCGCATCGACTCACCGTCGCCTGCCCTTTCAGAAGCCGGAAGTGCATTCCACCAGCTCCCGAGCCCCGCCAGCGTATCCGCCATCTCCTGCCGGACCGCAGCCCGCATCAGTAGAGCACGGGCGCAAAGCCTTTTCTGAGCTCCGCTCCGGAAGAACTCCACCGCCTCATGAACAGCCGTATCCCTGATCATCGGCTCGCCGCAGAGATAATCGGCCTCAGCCACAAGCAGCAGGTAATAAGCCCTCTCGGCACGGCTCATCCGGATATCCTTCCCGTCTGCGACAGAGGAAAGCACCTGCCTGGCAGCCTGAGGATCCGAGGCCATCAGCGAGTCCGCAGTCTCAAGCAGCGGCGTGGCCTTTCCGTTGCCGGAAGAGCAGGAAAGTCCGTAGATAATAACGGCAGCCGCAAGAGCAGCCACTGCCAGCCGGAATATGTCGATTCTTATTTTCACGCCCCGAATTTAGCAATAATTTCTCATTCAACAGCCAGGAAAGCTTCTCCGAGACAGTCGGCGATGTCGCGGCTGTTCATCCCGTTCTGCCCGTAGCGGGAGGCGGCTATGTCCCCCGCCCTGCCGTGCAGCCATACTCCCATCCGGGCCGCCTCGAAGGTTCCGTAGCCAGAAGCCAGGAGCCCGGTCAACAGGCCGGTCAGCACATCCCCGCTGCCGCCGGTCGCCATCCCTGGATTGCCGGTGGTGTTGAATGCCGCCTGTCCGTCCGGAGAGATTACAGCCGAATGCGGCCCCTTGACCACCACACAGCTGCGCGTCCGTACGGCCAGGTCAGCAGCTTTCGCCAGCCTTTCCCCCACAGTGGCCCATTCGCCCACCAGACGGCGGAGCTCTCCGAGATGGGGTGTGAGAATTGAGCCTTCAGGCACTAGTCCAAGCAAATCAGGCCCGGCGGCAATGATGTTCAGGGCATCCGCATCCAAGACCATCGGCCGCTGCCATGCAAGCAGCAGGCTTCTAAGGGCCGCCTCCGTCTCAGGATGCCGTCCGAGGCCGCACCCGCATCCTACCGCGGTATACCGCTCCATATTTGAGGGCAATGCGGAAAAATGCCCCTGTGGGTCGCAGTCCACCATAGCTGAAGGGCAGGTGCAGTGAATCACCGTCCGCTCGGACTCCGGCAGATGCACCGTCACCAGGCCGCAGCCGGAGCGCAGCGCCCCCATGGCGGCCAGAACAGCCGCCCCGGCCATCCCACGCGAACCGCACACCAGCAGCGCATGTCCGAAATCTCCCTTGTGCGCATCCTCCCGCCTCGGCCTCAGCATCCGGCGCACATCCTCCATTTCCGTAATCAGTGCTTTCTTTTCCATTTTCCTTAATTTTTCCGTTTAAGCAAACAGGGCGTGACATAAAAGCGCCACGCCCTGAATGGATGATATCTGCGGAAGGCTATTTGAAGGCATGCTCGCTGAGGCCGGTGCCGCTGAGGGCCAGGTCCTTGAAGTACTCGGGCACTGGACGGCCGAGGAGGGCATCCACGTAGAGCTTGCCGATGTACTGCGAGAGCATGAAGCCGTGGCCGCGCATTCCGATGAAGAGGCCGAGGGCCGGGTCGACGATATAGCGCGGCTCCACATAATAGCCTGCCCAGGTGGCCTGGATACCGACTTCCTTGAGAGCGGGAATCCACTCGGAGAAGACTTCGGAGGCTATCTCGAGGAAGGCCTGGGTATTGATTCTGAGATCCTTGCCGGCCTCTGCGGGATCGGTGGCCGGAGAGGCGCAGCCGATAATCTGGCCGGTGTCGGCGAGCTGCTGCCCGTAGACAGCCGAGAAGCCCTTGTAATGACGGCGGTCGATGAGCATGTCCAGAGGTGCCCCCTCCTTGCCCAGCAGCGGCAGACGCTTGGTGATGAAGGCCTGGTGCTTGACAGGATACAGGCCGGTCTCGATGCCGAGCATGTGGGCGAATTTCTCCGCACCGTATCCGAGGGCATTGACAAATATCTCCGTGCGGAACCTAGTGTAGCGGCGGGCACTGTCACGTACCAGCACCTCGTATTCTCCGCCTACCTTGCGTACATCCACCAGCTCGGTCTCCTCGAGGATCCGGCCTCCGTGGCTGCGCCCTATCAGGCGGACGGCGTTGATGGTCTTGCCCGGAGTGGCCTGCCAGCAGTCCTCTGTCACCTGAGCGGCCACGTACATGTCCAGACCCGGACGCATGTAGGGCGATATCTCCTTCTGGAAATCCTTGGGATCCACCATGTAGGCCTTGGACCAGGCGCGGGCGGCGTCGAGAGAGCGGTATGTCGCGTCATCATGGGCAAAGTTGACATAGCGGATCAGGCGGAAGTCGATATTCGCATGCTGCTGCAGATCCCGGAATATCTCGAGGTTGTGGTTGGCGATGTCGGCCAGCGCGGGCAGGGAGAATGCCGGACGTCCGCCGGCGATATTTCTCCACGAGCTGCCGCGGTCCTTATTGACCAGCACGGGAGCGAAACCGGCCTCGGCCAGATAGCGGAACACCGCCGAGCCCGCCATACCGCCTCCTGCAACGAGAGCACCCACCTTGCCGCCGTCAGCAACAGCCCCGGACGGCAGGACAATCTTCTCAGCCCCGGCCTTGTTGATGACATTGCCCAGTTCCACGAGACTGGCCATGGGCGCACGGGGGGTGAAGTCGCCGGTCACCTCTATGCCGTAGGGGCGCAGGGCGGACTTGGCCCTCGGGAGACAGCGCTTGCCGCGGCATGGTCCCATGCCCAGACGGGAGATGTGTTTGAGCTCGTCGGCCGAGATAGTCTTGCGGTCGCCTATCAATTCCAGTATCCTCTCCAATGTAAGGTCCTCGCAATGGCAGATATAGGTCTTGCCGTCCACCGAGGGAGCGGGTTTCATCTCTACGGGAGCGGGATAGCGCTCCTTGACGATGAAGCCGCGGGCATCGGTCAGCACACCGCCGTCATAGAGCTGAGCCACCTTGACGCGGGCCACATTGGTCTTGTTGGGCTTGAGCATGATCTTCTCGATGACGCCCTCTCCGACCTTCCTGCCGTTGTCGTCCACCAGGAATACCTCGGAGCCCTCCTGCGCCTCGTACTCGATAGGCAGGAAGAGCTTGCCGGCACGGGTATCGTAGCCGAAAATAGCCAGGCCGGGGCACTGATACACGCACTGCATGCAGCCGATACACTTGTCGTAGTCTATCTTTGGAGTAGTGGATGTGGAGCTCTTGGTGATGGCGCCCTGCTTGCAGGAGAAGGAGCAGGGGTTGCAGGCAAATCCGTAGAGGCAGTCCATGATTACAAATGGAGCGGCAGCGGCTCTCTCTGCGGAGGGCATCGCGGGCTCCTGGAGGATCCTCACGGGATGTTGCTGGGAGTCAATGTATTCCTTCGAGACCTGAAGGTAGTTGTCATAATTGAAGCGGCGGCCGAGGTTCTGGAGAATCTCATACGCGCACTGCCTTCCACGGAGGACGGCTGAGGTACCCTCGCCGATACGGACGGAGTCGCCGACTCCGTGACAGCTGCGGCCGAAGACGGCATTGCCCTTGACAAAGAGCTGGTTGTCAGGCATAAGTCCGGTACAGATGTTGATGCAGTCGATTCCGTCGATGAGCCTTTCGGTACCGGGAATGGGCTTGAAGTTCTCGCACTCAGCGATGATGGCTCCGGTAATGCCGGTATGGTCGGCGTTGGGCACAGCCTCCACCAGCACATGGGAGGTCAGAATAGGGATGCCGAGACGGCGCACCCTGTTGGCCTGCACGGGGAAGCCTCCCTCACGGGGCATGCCCTCGATGATCATCCTGACATTGGCTCCGGCCTGCATGGCCTGATAGGATGTCAGGTAGCCGATGTTGCCGGCTCCGACCGTAAGGATGTTCTTGCCCAAGAGCGTAAACTGGGTGTTCATCATCCTCTGGACCACGGCGGCAGTGTAGACTCCGGGCACATCGTCGTTCTTGAAGGCCGGCATGAAGGGCACGGCACCGGTGGCGATGACCAGTTCGTCGGTATCCACATAGAAGACCTTGTCAGTAGCGATATTCTTGACCGCCAGCCTCTTGCCCTCGAGGATATCCCAGACCACAGAGTCCAGCATGATACCTTCGTGAGAGTCTCCGGCGAGGGTTCTGGCTATATCGAATCCCCTCATCCCTCCGAAACGTTTCTCCTTCTCGAAGAAGAAGAACTGGTGGGTCTGCATCAGGAACTGACCGCCGATCTCGCTGTTGCTGTCGATTACCAGACAGTCCACGCCCTCTTTCAACAGTTCTTCGCGGACTGCCAGACCGGCAGGACCGGCACCGATAATAGCTACAGTTGTCTTGTAGACTTCCTTCTCCTCCTCCACCCCGTCTTTTTCTGTGACCAGAACGCCCTTGAAGCCGCTGTCGGCACTGAGCCTGGCGACCTCCCGGACTCCGTCCACCTTTGTAACGCAGATACGGCGGATCTTGCCGTCCACGAGCATCTCGCAGGCTCCGCACTTGCCGATACCGCACTCCATGGTTCTCTTGCGGTGCTCAAGACTGAGACTGTGTACCGGATAACCGGCCTGATGCAGGGCGGCTGCGATGGTCTGACCTTTCTGTCCTATGATAGTTTTCCCCTCAAAATTAAATGATACTGGTTCTTCCGCAGGAACGGGAAGAATGGGATGAGTAGTTATGCGATACATATTTACTATAGGTTAGTGTTGTTGTCACAAATTTAATATTTTTTAAAAACAAATATATTTCCGTACGTTTTTTTTCAACCGCGACTTAAAAATTTTTATCCCCTTATTTTTGCCGCTGAATCCATCAAAAAAGAAACGGCATGAAACAGAGAAAGTTGAAAGGAGCATTCCTCCTTATGACAGCAGGAGTCCTGTTACTTTCCTCCTGCTCGGACAGAATGATCGGAGACGCGTATATCTCTTTCGCCCTGTCCTCCGATTACAGTTCCTATTCCATGGACAGGCTTGCGCAGAAGCTCAAGTCCGAAGGGACGGACATAGTCCTCCCGGACACCAGCGAGTTCATCCTGTCTGTCACCTCCGAAGACGGAGAGTCCATATATAAAGGACCTTACGGAGACCGTCCGGACCCACTGGAAGTAGTTTCCGGTACATATGACGTATCCCTTTACTCCGCAGAATTCGACGAGCCGGCATTCTCCTCACCGCAATTCGGAGATTACCGGACAGTAGTAATAGGCAGCGGCCAGACCCTATCCGTCGCCTTCGGATGCACACAGCTCAACTGCGGGATGAGACTCCAGTTCACCGACTCATTCCGGGACAGGTTCTTTACTTCGGACATCTCCATCAGTTCGGAAGATTATTCCCTGCCCTATCCTTACACAGAAAAGCGCATAGCGTATTTTCTGCCCGGTATCCTGAAAGTAATATGTTCAGAAAACGGACAGGAAACATCCATCCTGTCAAGACAGCTGAGCGCGGCGGACATACTCACCGTCAAGCTATCGGCGTCAGCTGAGTCCTCCGGTGCCTTCTCGGTAGAGATCGACACAGCCCGCAACTGGATTTTCGAGGACTTCACGCTGGGCAGCGGAAACAACGGTTCCTCCATGGAAAACGCCCTGACCGTCAGCGACCTGGCAATGCATCTTGGAGCAGAGGATGTCTGGGTCACAGGATATATCGCCGGGGGTGACGTCACCACGGCTAACATCAGGCTGGAGCCTCCGTTCACCAAAGCCAGCCACATCGCGCTGTCGGACAACCCAGGTGCCTCGACCCGCGGGGAGTGCGCCGCAGCAGAGCTTCCTGACGGAGATATCCGGGAAAGCCTCAATCTCGTCGGCCACCCGGACATTCTGGGCAGGAAACTTTACGTCAAAGGAGATGTCGAGGAGTATTTCGGCTATCCGGGAATCAAAAACATCAAGGAATTCCATCTCGAATGACATGATGTCATAAAAAGGTCTATCTTTGCGGACTGTTTAAAGAATGTTTCGAAATGAAAGAGCAGTTGCTTAAGAAAATAGAGGAAAGAAGAATCAATGCCGGAGTTGTAGGACTGGGATATGTAGGCCTTCCGCTGGCTGTGGAAATCGCCGATGCCGGTTTCAGGACCGTGGGATTCGACCTGCTGGAAGACAAGGTGGCGAGAATCAACAGGGGCGGGAACTACATCTCCGATGTAAGTGACGGCAAGCTGAAAGAACTGGTATCCGGCGGAAGACTCGAGGCGACCTCAGATTTCAGCAGAATAAGGGAAATGGACTTCATAGCCATCTGCGTTCCCACCCCTCTGGACACGCATCAGCAGCCGGATCTCTCATATATCGAACACTCCTCCATCCAGATTGCGGAATACCTTAAAAAGGACACCATGGTGGTGCTGGAATCCACTACATTTCCCGGAACCACTACCGATATAGTAAAGCCCATTCTCGAAAAAGGCTCGGGCCTCACCTGCGGTGTGGATTTCTACCTGGCGTTCTCCCCTGAGAGGGTGGACCCCGGCAATCCTCACTTCAAGACAGGAAACACCCCCAAGGTAATAGGCGCTGTGGGTGACGATGCGAAGGAGGTCATCAGTTCCATGTACATGGCCTTCCTGGACGGCGGAGTCCACACCGTCTCATCCCCGGAGATAGCCGAGATGGAGAAAATCCTTGAAAACACTTACAGGAACATCAACATAGGCCTGATAAACGAAATGGCCATGCTGTGTGAGAGAATGAAAATCAACATCTGGGAGGTCATCGACGCCGCCAGGACCAAGCCGTACGGATTCCAGGCCTTCTATCCAGGGCCAGGACTTGGTGGCCACTGCATACCCCTCGATCCATATTACCTGAGCTGGAAAGTCCGCGAGTACGCCTTCCACACATCCATGATCGAGACCTCCATGATGATCAATGACCGGATGCCCGAGTACTGCGTCCAGAGGATTGCCAACATACTGAATGACCAGTCCAAAGCCCTAAAAGGCTCGAAAGTGCTAGTGCTGGGCGTGGCCTACAAGGCCGATATCGACGACTGCCGCGAGAGCCCTGCGATAAGAGTAATCAACGTACTGCGAAAAAAAGGGGCGGAAGTCCTGTTCTACGATCCCCTGGTAAGAAAGTACAGAGATAAGGGAACCGTCTATTCAGGACAGCCGTCCCTGACAGAGGAACTGCTGGGAAGTGTCGACATTACGGTAATAACCACCGCCCACAGCTGCGTTGACTACGATTTTGTCCAGCAGCATTCGGACATAGTGTTCGACACCAGAAATGCAATGAGAGATGTAAAGGACAGGAGCAATATAGTCCTGCTCTGATTTCCGGACTCAGACCAGAATCATCGCGACCACTCCTATTGAGATAATTGACAATATGCTGATTATTGTCATAAGATAGCCTTTTTCGTTTTCTTTCATATCTTTTGTCATAAGCCTGCTTTCAAATTTATCCATAACTGTTGTTTTTTTGATAACGACAGCCACTCAATGCTTACAAGGAAATTTTGTGACAGGCAGGCATAAAATTCACCGGCCCGCCATCCTTCAGATCGGACGCGGGCCGGCTACTTAACCTAAACTTAAACTATGAAAAACTTCGTCTTATTCTATTACAAGTTTCGTGCCACAATCATATCTTTTGAAGCTTTGCATACTTCAAAAGTAAAGTTTTTTCACCTCCGGCGTCAAATTTCACCACAGCCTTGGCATCTCCACCGTTTCCGGAGACAGAAATCACAGTTCCGGAGCCGAATCTGTCATGGTGCACACGGTCCCCTCCTGCCACTGTCATGTCCCCCACTGCCACGGGCGCCGTGGAATGATGCGTACCTCCGGAAAGACCCGGCTTTCCGGATTCCGAGGGAGACAGCTTCCGTAACCTGGACATATCCGGAGTAGTACGGACCTGCGCCTGGGGTACATACTGACTGCGCTGCTGATAAGACCTGGATGAAGACCAGCCGCCTTCGTCCTCATCGTAGTCATTGCCTCCTACCGCCGAATAATCCTCCACCGTCCCGTCCAGATACTGAGAATCTATTTCCTTGAGGAATCGGCTGGGGCGACAGGCCGAAGTCTTGCCGTTCATGAAACGGCTGCCGGCGTAGGATACGGTGACAGCTTTCTCAGCCCTCGTCAATGCAACGTAGAAGAGCCGCCTCTCTTCCTCGACCGATTCCAGACTCTCGCCGGACATAAATGAGGGGAAGAGATTCTCCTCCATGCCGGAAATATAGACATAGGGAAATTCCAGTCCCTTGGAGGCGTGTACCGTCATCAGCTTGACCCTGTTGTTCTCATCCTCCTCATCGGCATTGTCCGCATCTGTAAGCAGGGCGACATTCTCCATATAAGCCTCGAGCGAGGGTATCCGGCCGTACTCTCCCCCTTCCTCCGCCGCCTCAGCCTCCTGGTCTACGAACTCCTTGACACCGTTCAGCAGCTCAGAGACATTGCCCAGAGCCGAGATACCCTCCACCGACAGGTCGGCCTTCAGCGAAGGAAGGTACCCTGAGCCTTCTGCTACCGCCACGGCCAGGGTATATGCATCATCGGAGGCTATCCTGGAAGAGTAATGGTCAATCATATCCGCGAACATCCGGAGTTTGGCGGCTGTGGACTCCTTGATATCGAAACGGTCCAGACCGCTCTGACGGCACATTTCGAGCAGCGGCATGCCGGTGGCGGCGGAGGCCTCTCCCAGCCTGTTCAAAGAAGTCTGCCCTATTCCGCGGGCTGGAAGATTGACGATACGGCGGAAAGCCTCATTGTCATTGTGATTGAGCACCAGCCGGAGGTATGCCAGCATGTTCTTGACCTCCTTCCGTTCATAGAAGGAATGACCGGCATATATAATATAAGGTATATTCCGTCGGCGGAGAGCCTCTTCCAGCACTCTCGACTGGGAATTGGTACGATACAGCACTGCAAATGAGTCATAGGAGGCCTTCGATGAATAGATGCGCCTCATGATAGAAGAGACGATGGACGAAGCCTCGTCCTGCTCATTGTAAGCCTTGATCAGCTCTATCTTCTCCCCCCGGTCGCCCTCGGAGAAACACTCCTTCTTCAGACGGTTCTGGTTATGGGCAATAACGGAATTGGCGGCATTGACGATTATCTGGGTTGAGCGGTAATTCTGCTCCAGACGAAATTCCTTCGCCTCGGGGTAATCCCGCTTGAAATTGAGAATATTCTGGATTCTGGCTCCCCGGAAAGCGTAGATACTCTGGGAATCGTCGCCGACTACGGTAAGGTTGCGGCGGTCCCGGGCCAAGAGGTTGACTATCCGGTACTGCGCCATGTTGGTATCCTGATACTCGTCCACCAGGATATGCGAGATGACGCTCTTGAGATTCTCCGCCACCTCTGGATGACGGTTCAGGAGGATATTGGTATACAGAAGGATATCGTCGAAGTCCATGACCCCTTCCTTCCGGCATTTCTCCGAATACAACTTATAGACATCGCATATACGCCCCCTGCGCATCTGGGTATCCCTGCGTATGGCCTCATGATTGTTCATATAGGCCTCTGCAGTAACCAGATAATTCTTCGCCGCTGATATGCGCGAGAGCACGTCTCCCGGCTTGTAGACCTTATCGTCCAGCTGCAGTTCCTTTATACACATCTTCACCGCATTCTTCGCATCCGTGGCGTCGTATATCGTGAACGCCTTCGGGAACCCCAGCAGATCGGCATACTCACGCAGAATACGGGCGAATATGGAATGGAATGTTCCCATCCACAGACGGCGCGAGCGTTCCCGGCCCACTATCGCCGCAATCCTTTCCTTCATTTCCTTAGCCGCCTTGTTGGTGAATGTCAGAGCCATGATCGAGGAGGGTTCCACCCCGGACTCAATCAGGCACGCTATCTTCCACGTAAGCACGCGAGTTTTCCCGGAACCGGCTCCGGCTATTATTATTGAAGCTCCGTCAGCACATCTAACTGCCTCTTGCTGAACACTGTTCAACCCCGACAAATTCATATTGCATTCTTTTTAATTTTCAGCGCAAATCTACAAAAGTTTTATCTATATTTGCACCCGAATTTTCATATATAATAATATAGGATATGGTTGACTATATAAAATTGAAACAAGGGCTCGACATTCCCGTCGAGGGTGTGCCGTCCGCCCAAATCCTCAAAACGATAGTTTCTGAGACAGTAGCAGTCAAGCCAACCGATTTCAAAGGTCTTATCCCCAAACTCGCAGTAAAGGAAGGTGACGCCGTCAAGGCCGGAACCGTCCTTTTTGTCGATAAAAAGAGACCTGAGATCAAGTTCACCTCACCGGTGAGCGGCACTGTCAGCGAAATTGTCAGAGGAGAGAAGAGAAAGCTTCTCGAAGTCAGAGTCAAGGCTGACCCGGAAACGGAGTATGCCGAGTTCAATCTTCCCAAGCCCGAAGCCATCACGGCCGAGCAGGCTGTCAGCGCCCTCCTGGAGAGCGGTCTGTGGCCCTGCATCAAGCAGCGCCCCTACGGCATCGTGCCCAACCCTGAGATACGTCCCAAAGCCGTCTACATCTCGGGATTCGACACCGCTCCACTGGCAGCGGATTACGACTACATTCTCAAGGACGAGGTTGACAACATCCAGACAGCCGTCAACGTACTCGCAAAACTTGCTCCCAAGATCCATTTCGGTCTCTGCGCAAAAACCCACGCCAGTTCTCCTTTCCACAAGCTTTCCGGAGTCGAGTTCCACATCTTCGACGGACCTCACCCCGCCGGCAACGTAGGCGTGCAGATCAATCACGTCTGCCCCATCAACAAGGGTGACCTGATCTGGACCGTCAATCTCCAGATGCTGGCCATCATGGGCCGTTTCTTCAACACCGGCAAGGTGGACATGCGCAAGACAGTGGCCGTAGGAGGCCCCCGCGTAAGCACCCCCGGCTATATCAAGTGCATCAGCGGCATGTGCTTCAGCGGCATAGCCGACATGGTCAACGACAATGTGGAGAAGCTCCAGCAGGGCTGCCCCGTACGCTACATCAGCGGCAACATCCTCACCGGCACCAATGTCGGCAAGGAGGGTTATCTGGGCTTCTACGACGACTGCATCTCCTTGATCACCGAAGGCACCTACTATGAGACATTCGGATGGGCCAAGCCTTTCAGGACCAAGAAGTACAGCTTTGCATCCACATACTTCTCATGGCTGACTCCCAAGAAGAAATACAAGATGGACTCCAACCTCAACGGAGGTGTGAGAGCATTCGTGATGACCAGCAAATACGCACAGGTGTTCCCCATGAACATATATCCCGTGTACCTGCTCAAGGCCATCATTGCCGAGGACATCGACAAGATGGAGCAGCTCGGCATCTACGAGGTTGTCGAAGAGGACTTCGCCCTCTGTGAATACATTGACCCCTCGAAGATAGACATACAGGCTATCGTTTCCAAGGGAATTGACCTCATGATTAAAGAAATGGCATAAGAATATGGAAAAGAAAGAGAAAAAAGGCTCAATATTCGACTCCACCATCGAGGCCTTCCAGTCATTCCTCAGAGTGCCCAATACCGTCACCAAGAGCGGCTCGCACGTAAGGGACTGCAACGACCTCAAGAGAGTCATGATCATCGTGGTGGTCGCCCTGATCCCCACCCTCCTCTTCGGTATCTACAATATCGGAGACCAGCACAGCATCGCAGCCGGAATCGATATGGGCTTCTGGCAGAAGGTCTGGTTCGGCTTCCTCAAGATACTTCCCCTCTACCTGGTATCCTACATCGTAGGTCTGGGCATAGAGTTCGCCTCCGCACAGATCCGCGGACATGAGGTCAATGAGGGATATCTGGTAACAGGTATGATCATTCCCCTGATCGTGCCCATCACCACCCCCCTCTGGATTCTCGCCCTCGCAGTGGCCTTCGCAGTCATCATCGGCAAGGAGGTATTCGGAGGCACAGGCATGAACATGTGGAACCCGGCACTCCTCGCCAGGGCATTCCTCTTCTTCGCCTACCCCTCCAGCATGTCAGGTGACAAGGTTTGGGTCGCCGGCGTGGACGGATATTCCGGAGCGACACCCCTCGCGGACGCTGCTCTCGGCAATTTCAACAATATGCCCTCAGCCCTGGACATGTTCCTCGGATTCATTCCCGGATGTCCCGGTGAGACCTCTACCGTTGCAATCCTCATCGGTGCAGCCATCCTGCTGTTCTTCGGAGTGGCAAGCTGGAAAATCATGCTGTCCACCGTTGTGGGAGCTCTGGCAATCGGCTACCTCTGCAACGCCCTCGCTCCTGACGCTTCGTCCTACCTCGCGCTTCCCGCATGGGAGCACCTGATCATGGGCGGCTTCGCATTCGGAGCAGTCTTCATGGCCACCGACCCTGTAACCTCGGCCCAGACCGAGACAGGAAAATGGATCTACGGCTTCCTGATCGGTGCATTCACCATTATCCTCAGGGTATTCAACCCCGGATATCCGGAAGGAATGATGCTGGCCATCCTGCTTATGAACACATTCGCTCCGCTGATTGACTACTGTGTAGTTCAGAGGAACATCAAGAAACGTCTCAAGAGAGCGCAAATCAATCAATAAGGGAGAATCACACTATGAATACCAACAGTAACACATATACAATTATCTACTCCACCGTCATGGTGGTGATCGTGGCTGCTGTTCTCGCGTACGTGTCCGTATCCCTGAGCGGCAAGCAGCAGGCCAACGTGAACACCGAGACCCGCCAGAGCATTCTGTCCTCGGTCAACCTCGGCCAGGGAGCCGATGAGGCTTCTGACAAGAACGCATACGTGGAACAGGAGTTCAACAAATACATCACAGACTCCTATCTGGTCGATGCACAGGGCAACAAAGTGGATGGAGACGCATTCTCCCTCGCCCTTACAGCAGGCCTGAAATCCCAGTATGATATCATGAAACAGGCCAATCCCGATGTCTCGAAGCTCACCCTCCCTGTCTTCGTCTGCACCCTGGACGACGGCAGCAAGGTCGAGATCTTCCCCATCTACGGAGCTGGTCTGTGGGGTCCTATCTGGGGCTATGTATCCCTCAAGGATGACTACAACACCATCTACGGAGCCACCTTCCTCCACAAGGGTGAGACTCCCGGTCTGGGCGCCGAGATAGCCACACCTATGTTCAGCGACCAGTTCATCGGCAAGTCCATCTTCGACGGAAGCAGCCTGGTATCCGTGACAGTAGTCAAGGGAGGCGCACCCGAAGGCTCCGCCCATGAGATCGACGCCATCTCCGGCGGCACCATCACCAGCCGTGCCCTGGAGAACGCCATCCGTCAGTGGCTCGAATATTATGAACCTTATCTTGAAAAACAGAAAGCTGAAAGATAATCATGAAAAAGGAAATATATCAAAACCCGTTTTTCAAGGCCAACCCGGTAACGGTCTTAGTCTTGGGTATCTGCTCCTCACTGGCAGTTACCGTAAAGCTTGAGCCTGCCTGCGTGATGGCTCTCTCGGTTACCTTCGTGACCGGATTCTCAAGCTTGTTCGCATCCCTCCTCAGAAATACGATTCCCAACCGTATACGTATCATCGTGCAGCTGGTGCTCGTATCCCTGTTCGTGATTCTCATCGACCAGTTCCTCAAGGCCTATGCCTACGATGTCAGCAAGCAGCTCTCCGTGTACGTCGGTCTGATCATCACCAACTGTATCATCATGGGCCGCATCGAGGCCTTCGCCCTCGGCAACAAGCCCTGGCCCTCTTTCGTGGACGGTATCGCCAACGGTCTCGGCTACGGTATGATCCTCGTGGCTCTGGCCTTCATCCGCGAGCTCCTGGGCTCCGGCACACTGTTCGGACATCAGATCATTCCTGACGGCTGGTATGAAGCCGGATACATGAACAACGGCCTGATTATCCTGCCTCCCATGGCCCTGATCCTGGTAGGTCTGTTCATCTGGCTGCAGAGAGGCATTCAGAAAGAACTTATCGAAAAATAATAAAAGCACATCACTATGGATTATTTAAGTCTATTTGTCAAGTCGATATTCGTCGACAATATGATTTTCGCATACTTCTTGGGGATGTGCTCATTCCTGGCTGTATCGAAGAATGTCAAGACGGCCTTCGGCCTGGGTATCGCAGTGATCTTCGTAATCCTCGTCACCCTGCCTATCAACTACTTGCTCAACAAGTTCTTCCTCACCCCCGGAGCCATGTCCTGGATCAGCCCCGCTCTCGCTGACCTCGACCTCAGCTTCCTGAGCTTCATCATCTTCATCGCCGTCATCGCGGCCATCACTCAGCTCGTGGAGATGATCGTGGAGAAGTTCTCCCCCGCCCTGTACTCGTCACTGGGAATCTTCCTGCCCCTTATCGCAGTGAACTGCGCCGTGATGGGTGCCTCCCTCTTCATGCAGGAAAGGGACTTCGCCAACCTCGGCTACGCCACAGTCTATGCCCTCGGTTCCGGTATCGGCTGGTTCCTCGCCATCGTGACCATCGCCGCGATCCGCGAGAAACTCGCCTACTCCAACGTTCCCAAACCCCTCAAGGGCCTCGGAATCTCATTCATCATCACCGGTCTCATGGGTATCGCGTTCATGAGCTTCATGGGTATTCAATTATAGGAGGACTGAAGTATGACTACAATACTTATCGTATCAATCATCACATTCCTGGTAGTTACCCTGATCCTGGTCGCCCTTCTGCTGGTGGCCAAGGCCAAGCTGACTCCCCAGGGCAATGTCAAAATCGACATCAACAACGGCGAGAGAGTCCTCGATGTCAATCCCGGCTCCTCCCTGCTGACCACCCTCTCCAATGAGAAGATCTTCCTTCCCTCTGCCTGCGGCGGCGGCGGAAGCTGCGGCATGTGCAAATGCCAGGTGCTCTCCGGCGGCGGCAGCATCCTGCCCACCGAGGTAGGATTCTTCACCCGCAAGCAGCAGCAGAACAACTGGAGGCTCGGATGCCAGGTCAAGGTGCGTGAGGACCTCAAGATCCTCGTGCCCCAGAGCATCCTCGGCATCAAGAAGCTCGAGTGCGAGGTGGTAAGCAACAAGAACGTGGCCACCTTCATCAAGGAGTTCGTAGTGAAGCTCCCCGCAGGCGAGCACCTCAACTTCCGCTCCGGCGGCTACATCCAGATCGACATTCCCAAGTACGATATTGACTACAAGGACATGGACATCGAGGAGCCTTACAGGGCCGACTGGGAGAAGATGGGAGTGTTCAACCTGCACGCCCACAACTCCGAGCCTACCTTCAAGGCCTACTCCATGGCCAACCACCCTGCAGAGGGCGACATCATCATGCTCAACGTCCGTATCGCCACTCCTCCTTTCGACAGGGCTAAGAACGGCTTCATGAACGTGCCTCCCGGAATCAGCTCGTCCTACATCTTCTCCCGCAAGCCGGGTGACAAGGTGATCATCTCGGG
>CALVDH010000034.1 GCA_944326235.1 uncultured Bacteroidales bacterium
GGTGAGCCTGGCGGATCTCGTCCTGATACGGTTCTCCAAGCAGGATATGCCCGTCACCTCGCGGAGAGTCTGCAGGAGTGAAAATCATCTCCTCTGCCGGACGGAAAACGCTCTCGTCCGTCCCCTCCCAACACAGTTCATACGGCACCAGCCCGTCCTCCCGCTCTGTATAAATCACCGCAGGAGAATCGTGATAGTCCAGAGGAGAACTGTCATCTCCGAGGAAATAGTCTATCGGCGCGAAGAAATAAAGCATCCCGCTATGCGGCAGCAGCCCGTCCGGATCCAACCCGGCGATATCCTTGCACCGTATCTGACAGACAAATGTCAACGGTTCCGGGTAAGTACCGCCGTCCCCGTCCACCACCTCTATGCAGGGATATGCCATCCCCTCCGGCATGTCCGGTGCCCCCCACCAGTGACTCCGTCCGGTGAGGTCGCGGTCTGTCAATCCTGTATCAATCCGTATTGCCATAAACTAAGTATCCAGCCTGACAAAGCTACGAATTTTAGCGATACCGACCAAACATGCCGGCGGTCGGAATAATGCCGGAAGGTATTCGGATGAGACAGCAAGAGCCCTAAAACGCAAAAAGCGTGCAGTCCAATGAACTGCACGCTTTGATTATCTGTATGATGGTCTGTCGTTGTTATTTGACTTCCTCATAGTCCACATCCTTGACATTGTCATCACCGGAACCAGAGTTGGAGCTGCTGTTGGAAGAGCTGCTGCCGGTCTGGCTGCCTGCTCCGGATGTGCCGGCTGAAGGACCTGCCTGAGCGGCGCGGGCCATATCCTCGGAGGCGGCGTGCCATGCGCTGTTCAGGGCCTCGGTTGCACGGTCGATATCGGAGATATTCTGAGACTTGTGGGCCTCCTTGAGCTGTCCGAGGGCATTCTCGATAGCACCCTTCTTGTCAGCGGGAATCTTGTCACCGTACTCCTTGAGGTTCTTCTCGCTCTGGAAGATGAGGGCATCGGCGCCGTTGATCTTGTCGATCTTCTCACGCTCCGCCTTATCGGCAGCCTCATTGGCCTTGGCCTCGTCACGCATCCTCTTGATCTCGTCCTCGCTCAGGCCGGATGAAGCCTCGATACGTATCTTCTGCTCCTTGCCGGTAGCCTTGTCCTTGGCGGACACGTTCAGTATACCGTTGGCATCGATATCGAATGTCACCTCAATCTGAGGAACTCCACGGGGAGCGGGGGTAATGCCGTCGAGATGGAAGCGGCCGATGGTCTTGTTGTCACGGGCCATTGAACGCTCACCCTGCAGGACGTGAATCTCAACTGAAGGCTGGTTGTCGCTGGCAGTCGAGAACACTTCCGACTTACGTGTAGGGATGGTGGTGTTGGCCTCTATCAGTTTGGTCATCACGCCTCCGAGAGTCTCGATACCGAGGGACAGAGGAGTTACGTCCAGCAGGAGGACATCCTTCACGTCTCCGGCAAGCACTCCACCCTGAATGGCTGCACCAACGGCCACTACTTCATCGGGGTTGACACCCTTGTTGGGAGCCTTTCCGAAGAACTTCTCCACGATCTGCTGGATGGCAGGGATACGTGTAGAACCTCCGACGAGCAGTACCTCATCTATGTCGGATACCTTCAGGCCGGCATCGGAGACAGCCTTGCGGCAAGGCTCGATGGTCCTCTGGATCAGGTCGTCGCATATCTGCTCGAACTTAGCCCTGGTGAGGGTCTTCACAAGGTGTTTGGGCACACCGTCCACGGGCATGATGTAAGGCAGGTTGATCTCTGTGGAGGTCTGGCTGGAAAGCTCGATCTTGGCCTTCTCGGCTGCCTCTTTCAGTCTCTGCAGGGCCATGGGGTCTTTCCTCAGGTCCACGCCGGGATTGTCGTTCATGAACTCAGTTGCCATCCAGTCGATGATCCTGTGGTCGAAGTCATCACCGCCGAGGTGGGTATCACCGTTGGTGGACTTAACCTCGAACACACCGTCACCGAGCTCCAGGATGGAGATATCGAATGTACCGCCGCCAAGGTCGTAGACGGCCACCTTCATATCGTTTTTCTTCTTGTCCATACCGTATGCCAGTGCGGCCGCGGTAGGCTCGTTGATGATACGCTTTACCTTCAGGCCTGCAATCTCACCGGCCTCCTTGGTGGCCTGCCTCTGCGAGTCGCTGAAGTAGGCGGGCACCGTGATGACAGCCTCGGTCACTTCCTGTCCTAGATAGTCCTCGGCAGTCTTCTTCATCTTCTGAAGTATCATGGCCGAAATCTCCTGAGGAGAGTAGAGACGGCCGTCGATATCGACACGTGCGGTGCCGTTGTCGCCGCGCACTACCTTGTAGGGCACGCGGGATATCTCGTTCTGAACCCTGTCATAAGGCTCACCCATGAATCTCTTGATGGAGAATATGGTCTTGTTGGGGTTGGTGATCGCCTGCCTCTTGGCGGGGTCGCCGATCTTCCTTTCCCCGTTGTCCGTAAATGCCACTACCGAAGGAGTGGTCCTCTTGCCCTCGCTGTTGATGATCACTGTGGGCTCGTTACCTTCCATCACTGCTACGCAGGAGTTGGTGGTTCCAAGGTCTATACCGATAATCTTTCCCATAATTCTTATATTTTTTAATTTTTTTCTACAATTGCCGCCGCCTGATTTTCAAGCGGTCGAAACTCTCATACTCCAAGATTATGCCAAATGCCGAAAACTGACAACATGTCATATTGGAATTGTGATAATTATTCTCTTCCTTTGCAGGTCCAAACCCAATATCAAACAGGCAAAGACATGTCAACAGAAGGCAACGTAAGGGTGATGACTACCCATAGACTACTGGAAATGAAGCAGAAAGGCGAGAAAATCGCCATGCTTACAGCATACGACTACACCGCGGCCCGTATCGTGGACGAGGCCGGAATAGACGTGGTCCTGGTCGGTGACTCGGCCGCCAACGTGATGGCCGGTCACGAGACCACCATCCCCATCACCGTCGACCAGATGATCTACCACGCCCAGAGCGTGACCCGCGCGGCCAAGAACCCTCTGATAGTGGTGGACATGCCCTTCGGCTCCTACCAGGGCAATTCCAAGATGGCAGTCAGCAACGCCATCCGCATCATGAAGGAATCGGAGGCTGACGCAGTGAAAATAGAGGGCGGAATGGAAATCCTCGAGTCGGTCGAGCGCATCCTCTCGGCGGGCATCCCCGTCATGGGCCATCTGGGCCTCACCCCCCAGTCCATCCACAAGTTCGGCACCTACGCCGTCCGGGCCAAGGAAGAGGAGGAGGCCGAGCGGCTGCTGCAGGATGCCGTGGCTCTGGAAAATGCCGGCTGCTTCGCCCTGGTGCTCGAGAAGATACCGGCAATGCTCGGCAAGAAGGTAGCCGAGACTCTCAAAATCCCCGTAATAGGAATAGGTGCGGGCAAATACGTCGACGGCCAGGTCCTCGTGATGCACGACATGCTCGGACTGACGACCAAATTCTCTCCCAGGTTCCTCCGCCGCTACGCTGACCTGCACGACATCAGCCTCAAGGCATTCCGCCAGTACATCGAAGATGTCAAATCCTGCGATTTCCCCAATGACGAAGAGCAGTATTAGCAAGGAGGCTCCCGCCGGGCAGACCTACAGGACACTGTCGCAAGAGGAAACGGAGGACATCGCCTCCCGCATCCTCTATGAGGACAACCACGTACTGGTCCTGAACAAGCGTCCGGGCGAGATAGTCCAGGGCGACAAGACCGGCGACGAGCCTCTGGCAGAGAAGCTCAAGGCATTCATCGCCCTCCGTGACGGCAAGCCAGGCAACGTCTTCCTCGGACTTCCCCACCGCCTCGACCGTCCGGTCAGCGGAGCCGTCATACTGGCCAAGACTTCCAAGGCCCTGACCCGTCTCTCGGCAACCTTCAGAGAAGGAAATGCCCGGAAAATCTACTGGGCCCTCGTAGAGAATGCCCCCGTTCCCCCGGAAGGGGAGATCCGCACCTGGCTCACCCGCAACGAGAAGCAGAACAAGTCCTACAGCCATCCGCAGCCGCAGCCCGGAGCCAAGGAGGCCCTGCTGCGCTACCGCCTGCTGCGTCCTACCAGGAAATATTCTCTGGTGGAGGTGGAGCTGCTCACCGGCCGCCATCATCAGATCCGCTGCCAGCTTGCATCCATCGGCTGCCCCATCAAGGGCGACCTCAAATACGGAGCACGGCGCTCCAACCCGGACGGCAGCATAAGCCTGCACGCCCGCCAGGTGACATTTCTCCATCCCACCCGGAAGGAGCCGGTGACTGTCACCGCTCCCACTCCCATGGAGGAGATGTAGCCCCTACCCTTCCACTACTGTACGGTATTCCTCGTATTTGGACAGAACATCCCTGACATACTGGACGGTCTCCCGCCCGCGGAACCTCCCGTGACGGAGGAAGTCCGCCTCCTCGACATACTCCTGCTCGGCCATCAGCGGAATGGTCGCCGCCACCGTCTCCCAGTCCGTAAAGTCGCGGCCCTGGTCGAGAGTGAAGTTGATGCAGTCCTCGATACGGCTCTCTCCGGCATTGTATGCTGCGAGGGTGAATTTCACCACATTGACCGAGTCGAAGCCCATGTTCTGGTAGCGGCGCTCGATGTGCCTGAGATGCATTGTCCCGGCCTTGATATTTTCCTCCGGGCTGAACAGGTCCGTGATGCCGTAGACTGCGGCCGTGGAGCGCATCACCTGCATCAGACCCGTCGCCCCGCGCCTGGAATACGCCCCTATCGAGAAGCGTGACTCCTTGAATATCACCGCTGAAAGCAGCCTCCAGTCCCAGCCCAGAAGGCCGCAGTGCCGCTTTACGGTCTCGTCGTACGGGGAGATGCGGTCCGTGCGCGTACCGGCCTCGATATATGGTTTCAGACTGTAGGAACGGAAAAACCTTTTCTCCATGTCCGCGTACTCAGCGCTGTGGACCATCCGGCCCAGCCATCTGTTGGCCCGGTACAGCAGCCCCTGGTCCCCGCTCCGCACCGCCCAGGCATAGCCCCGGAACGGCATGGTAAGGGCGACGGCCCCGGCATGGTCGGCGGGGATGGAGTCAGAGACACTGACAGCCACCATGTCCACCTGTCCGTCCTCCAGCATCTGCCAGCAGTTCCGCCTCTCATACACACCGGAAAAGCCCATGCGGACATTCATGGTATCCGCCATCGAGGTCAGCATGGTGTACTGGAAGCCGGTAAGGAAACCTTTGCCGGTATACATGCCGCTGCGGATGTTGATGCACGCGGTGAGTGAATCCCTGACCGGGAATGAATCCGGATCCAGGGCGCTCCGGTCCGGCCTCTCACACAGTCTCAGGAGATTTCCCAGAACGAATATCGCCGCCACGGCTACAGCTGTCTTCCATAGTCTGCCCATAGTCCCGTCCTTACTCAATGTAGAAGGGCCAGTGGATTCCGACCTTGAAGCCGCGGTAGGGCCTGATGTAGTGATAGGCAGAGAACATATTGCCTCCGTCGGGCCATCCCTGTCCGACATTGATGACCTTGATGAAGACATTGACCCGCTTCCACTGCATGTTGAGGAAGACGTCGATATAGGGATTGTAGCCTATGAGTTCCCGCGTCTGGAGCTGGAATGTGCCCAGAGCGGGGTTGTACGCCGGAGCGTAGTAGGGAGTGTTCATGGTGGCGTCGGCGCCGATCTGCACTGTCAGTACGTTCCTGACGGCCTCCAGTTCGAGATAGTACCGCATGTGGAAGGTCAGCATCGGCAGGGGCAGTACGTCCCGGTTAGAGGAGTACTGGAAAAGTATCTTGTTGTCCAGATGGAACTTCCACAGTTTGAAATCCTTGCGCACATAACCGCTCATTACGTTGATCAGGCCGTCGTGCTGGCGGATAATGCCCAGGGTATCGTTGTAGAGATAGTTGCTGACCAGGCCGTAGCTGAACGATGCTTCCAGCCGCCACTTAGGGATATCCAGGAAGGCCTCTGCCTTGGTGGTGGATGTCTTGCCGAAGTCATTGTCCCAGACATAGTGGTTGGAGTAATAATGCTGGGAGAACCAGTCCGGCTCCTTGAGCGATGTGCTGAACTTGCCGCCCAGGACTATGGGCTCGGACTTGTCCTTGAACGGATAGAACGAGACGTCCAGGTCAGCGTCCACACTGAAGTCGTTCTGCCAGTATCCGAGGAAACTGTAGCGGGCCTGAGCCCCCCAGTTCAGGTAC
Organism: uncultured Bacteroidales bacterium; assembly: GCA_944326235.1. Lineage (GTDB taxonomy): Bacteria > Bacteroidota > Bacteroidia > Bacteroidales > UBA932 > Coprenecus. The sequence continues at coordinate 6,180 of CALVDH010000034.1, forward strand.
TTGCGGTACTGTCCCCGGGCTCCGGCGTAGACATAGAGGTCGTGCAGGCTCCTGTTGCCGTTGCCGGTCAGGAACATATCCGGATTGAAGGCATAGATGCTGTTCCACTGATATCCCAGTCCGCCGCTGATCTGCGATACCACGGCATCGCGGGCCCAGGGCTGGAGTCTGAAGAAGAGCTTGTTGTCGACGGTCAGCATCCGGGTAGAGTCGGCCGACGAGGTGGGATTGATGTAGAACATGTTGTTGTAGAAATTCCGTCCTACCTCATCGTTAAGGGCTATGTTGTCAGTATAATAGCGGTAGTATCTGGTCACTTCCCCGACATGTCCCACCGACAGCATCGGGCCTTCCCCGGCACTGCCGAAAAGCAGGGAGTCGGCCAGGGCAGTGTATATCTCATCCTCTGAAGGCGGCAGAAGGGTGTCCATCACTGAGGCCCTCAGCAGGGAATCGGCGACAGGGTCCACTGGCGGAGGCATAGCGGGGGCTGCTGTATCAGCCGGCACCGACAGGGAATCCGCGGCCTGGGCCATAAGGCTGTCCGCCAGCGCCGGCACCGCCGAGCTGTCAGCCGGTGCGGGCAGCTGTCCACCGGCCGCCGTACTGTCTGCCGCGCCGGTATCCGCAGGCATCCGGGCCGCCTCGACAGCCGCATCCACGGCCTCGGCATACCTCTGCATCCTGAGAGCCACTATGGAATCCACCGCCGCGGCCAGCACCGAATCATCCTCCATGGCCTTGCGCATCCTCCGGGACTTGGACTCGAGATGGATATTGTACGAATGGTCTATGAAGAAGGTATTCCTGGAGAGCTTGTTCTGTGCCTCCTGCAGATTGACGGCTATGGTCTTGGCGTCCACCGTCGTATCGCGGACCATGTAGGAGTCCTGGATACCGCCGTTCTCCTGCCGGGTGATATTGTGGTGGATGAGTCCGGCATGGGCGATATAGTTGCGGCCCAGATAGTTGGCGCTCACTTCGAGAGAGTTGTTCACCGTCTTTTCATTCTCCAGCATACCCAGAGCCTTCCAGCCCTGGTAGAGGACAGCCAGATTGAGTTCCGGAGTTATGTTCTGGGTGTGCAGGAAACGTACGTTGGTCTCCTCCTTGTCCTTGAAGGCGAAGATGGTGCCCCAGTAGGCCAGTTCGGTGTACGGCGCCTTGACATTGTAGAACGGCATATTCTCCGGCACATGAGAATAGGTGATATACGGTGCATAGGCCTTGAAGCGGTCCAGCTCCCGGCGGCGGAAGAAGTTGACATTCTGCACGGCAGAACCTACTGTACCGAGATACACTGCGTCCAGATCCTCCTTGTAGAACGGATATTCGGTGAACCAGTCATTGAACGTGGTGTCCATGTGCATGTGCCGGTACTCGTTGATATACGGTCCGGTATTCCACGAAAGTATCCTCTTGTAATACAGGCTGTCCGGGACAAATCCGGTTTCCAGCACCCTCGGCTTGGACCAGCGGATACTGTCCCTGATACCCTTCAGGCTGTCGCGGACCCGGCGGGCACTGTCCCTGGCCATCTCCCTCAGTTCCCAAGGCTCATACTCCTTCGTGCCGGAGGCAGTGTCGGCGGAGGCGGTGCTGTCGGCCATACCCGTTGTGTCAATCCCGGATAACAGGGAATCCGGCAACAATGCCGTAGAATCCGGCAGCATCACCGTTGAGTCAGCCGTATTCAGCGAATCTCCTCCCTTAGGAACCGTATCCTGCGGGAAACCGGTCTGCACAAGCCTGACATAAGGCATGGACATACCTCTTATAATATATGCCGAGCATGGCAGCATCAGCATGACGGCGCACGCGCACAGTATGTCCCTTAACCTTTTTCTGTCCATAAGAGTGCAAATATAGGGGATTTTTGTTTTCAGCCTATTATTTTCCTACATTTGCCATCACTATGGAAAGGATACGTTCGCTCTTCGAGAGGTACTCCGGAGTCAGGGAGTACCGCATCACCCCCCTCCCCGCCTCGGGAGGCAACCGTCAGTATTTCAGAATCAGCTGGGATGGAGGCAGCTGCATAGCCGCAGCCGGGACGAGTCTGCGGGAAAACGGTGCGTTCCTCTACCTCGACCGGCATTTCTCCCGGCTGGGACTGTCCGTGCCGGAAGTGCTGGCCTTGAGCGATGACCGGATGGTCTACCTGCAGGAGGACCTGGGAGACACTACCCTTTTCGACGCTGTGGCGGCAGGACGCAGGAGCGGGGAATACAGTTCTGAGGAGAAGACCCTGCTGCGGGCGGCGGTGGAAGCCCTGCCGGCCTTCCAGTATATCGGGGCCCAGGGACTGGACTTCTCGCAGTGCGGTCCGGTATCCTGTTTCGACCGGACAAGCGTGATGTTCGACCTCAACTATTTCAAATACTGCTTCCTCAAACCCTCCGGCGTGGAGTTCGACGAGGTGGCGCTGGAGGAGGACCTGGTCCGGCTGCGCGACCGGCTGCTGATGTGCAGTTCCGGGAACTTCCAGTACCGGGACTTCCAGGGCCGGAACATCATGCTCACACCCTCTGGAGAAATGAAATTCATCGACTTCCAGGGCGGAAGGATGGGACCGGTCCACTATGACCTGGCCTCCTTCGTATGGCAGGCGCGGGCCCGCTACCCGTCCGAGCTCAAGGCCGAACTGACCGAGGCATATCTCGAGGCACAGTCGCACTATGAGGTGGTGCGCCGGAAGGACTTTCTGACCGACCTGAGGCAGTTCGTCCTCTTCAGGACACTCCAGGTGCTCGGGGCCTACGGATTCAGGGGCATGTTCGAGCGGAGGCCGCATTTTCTCGAGAGCATCCCGTACGCTATGGACAATCTCCGGGAACTCCTGTCCTCCGGCACCTTCCCCGAATACCCCTGCCTGTGCCGGGCACTCGAGGAGCTGATACCGCTCTACGGGCACAGGACGCCCAGGCAGGACGGGAAGCTGCTGATAAGGATTTTCAGTTTCTCATATAAAAAAGGAATACCCGAGGACGAGGGCGGCAACGGCGGAGGGTATGTTCTGGACTGCCGCGGAGTACCCAATCCGGGACGGCTGCCGGAGTACCGGGGGCTGACGGGGCTGGACGGTCCGGTAATAGAGTACCTCCAAGGGTATTCCGAGACGGAGGAATTTGCCCGGCACACCGCCGCCCTGGCCGACATGCATATCGAGAACTATCTTGAGCGTGGATTTACTGACCTGATGTTCTGCTTCGGATGCACCGGAGGCCGGCACAGGTCTGTATACTTCGCCGAGAGGCTGGCCGACCATCTGGCAGAAAGATACGGTGACTCTTCCGACAGGCTCGGCATCACCCTCATACACCGCGAACAGAATCTGGAGAGACAGGTACTATGACAGCAGAGAGAACCGCAACGGCGATGATCCTGGCGGCAGGGCTGGGCACCCGGCTCAAGCCGCTGACCGACACTATGCCCAAGGCTCTGGTACCATACGAGGGCGTGCCGATGATACAGAGACTTATGCTGCAGCTGAAGAAGGCCGGCTTTACCCGGGCCGTGATTAATGTCCACCACTTCGCGGACATGCTGGAAGAGTTCGTCCGCTCCCACGACGGATTCGGGCTGGACGTGGCATTTTCAGATGAGCGGGACCTGCTGCGCGACACCGGAGGCGGCATCCGCCATGCAGTCATGTCTGGACTGCTCGGAGAAGAACCGGTGCTGGTGCACAATGTGGACATCATCACTTCCGGGATAGACCTCGGAGACTTCTGCCGGCAGGCTCCCGGCAGACCGGACGCGGCTCCGCCCGCAGCCTCGCTTCTGGTGAGCGGCCGCTCCTCCTCACGCTATCTGCTGACCGACAGCGAAGGCCTCCTCCGCGGCTGGATGTACCCCGCCAAAGGACTGTTCAAAGGCACAACACCGGAAGCAGCCGCCACCCTGCAGCCGCACGCCTTCAGCGGCATCCACCTCCTCACCCCGGCCGCCCTGCAGCTGCTGCGGCCCTGGCCCGAGGCATTTTCCATCATCGACTTCTACCTCTCCGTAGCCGCCTCCCACCCCGTCCGGTGCGTGGATGCCCCCGTCGGTGCCGTTATCACCGACATCGGCAAGCTTGCGCAGCTCCGCTGAGTCTGTTCCGTTGCAGGCTTCAGCTGACCTTGATGGTGCGGGCGGGAGAGACCCTGGCGATGAATAGCGAGGGAATGATCATTATAATCAGCATGAGTACAAATGCGGCAATATCCACCGCTATGATATGCAGTGGGTTGAGTTCCACCGGCACGAAATTCACGAAATAATTCACCGGGTTGAGCGTGAACGGCTTCAGCCATTTCTGCACGGCCAGTAGGAGGATGGCCGCAGCATTGCCCCAGAGCATACCCTTGAGGACTATGGCCCCGCCGCGGTAGATGAACACCTTGCAGATGTTGGAAGTCCTCATGCCCAGCGACTTCAGCAGGCCTATCATGGATATGCGCTCGAAGAGGATAATCAGCAGGCCGGAGATCATGTTGAAACCGGCCACCGCCATCATCAGGACCATCACCACCAGCACGTTCAGATCCAGCAGGGCCAGCCAGTCGAACAGTCCCGGATATATCTCATCGATCCTGCGCACCACCACCGGAGCGTCCGCCGTGATATCCCGGTCCATTATTATCTCCCCTATCTCATCGTAAACTTCAATCCTGCGACGGTCAGCCGCCTTGCCGCCGTCCCCTCCCAGGGCTATCTCCAGGCAGGAAGACTCATGGTCCTCCCAGCCGTTGAGCCTGCGTATCTGACGGATATCCATCACCGCCAGCTTCTCATCCAGGTTCTCCAGCTGTATGTCGTAAAGACCGGTCACAGTCAGTCTGCGGGCCCTCACCTGCTCACCTATAAAATACACCGTCATCCTGTCCCCCGTACTCAGGCCCAGCATCGTCGCCAGCCTTTTGGAAATCAGCACCTGGTCGCTCATACGCCTCCCCGAGAAATCCGGCAGCGTACCCTCGGTCAGAAAATCCGCGAAGAAATCCAGCGAGTAGGTCGAGTCCACCCCCTTGAACATCACACCGTGCACATCCTTGTCCGACTTGACCATCCCGGGCTTGTAAGCCGTCTCGCTCACCGACCGTATCTCCGGTATCTTCTCAATCTCGGGCAGATAAGACAGGTCCGCCTGCAGAGGGTAGACATCGTTCATATAGTCCATCCCCGGAACCGTAATCAGTATCTCGCCAGTGAACCCGGCAGCCCTCTTTCCTATCTCCTTCTTGAACCCCTCCGAAATCGCTACCGCCATCAATATCACGCCGATACTGACAGCCACCGACACACAGGCTATCGCGTTGCCGGTCGTACTCACTCCCCGTCCCTTGATTTTTTTGGCTATAAATAAATTTAAATTCATATCTTTGCAGTCCCAAACCCTGCAAAGGTAAAAATTTTTCGCGGAAATAGCTCAGTTGGTAGAGCGTCGGCTTCCCAAGCCGAAGGTCGCGGGTTCGAACCCCGTTTTCCGCTCAATAAAGTTCCCACAGAACCACCGACCGCAGCACTCCACCTGCGGTCTTTTTTTATACCGCCTCCCGCACTCGAGCGGAAAACGGGGTTCGCCCCAAGACCTTCTCCACCCTCCTGTGGAGGGCCGGGGAGGATATAAAAAGGCGCGGAACACTCGCGCTGATTTCGATCCCGAAGGGAGAGAAATCAGTGCGAGTTCGAACCCCGTTTTCCGCTCAAAGAAAGTTTCCAAAGAACCACCGACCGCAGCACCCGAGCAGAAAACCACCCTCACAGACATCCCCAACGAGAATAAGATTCCCCACCTTCCAAAGGTGTGCATTTTCCCCGCGATATCACCCCACCTTCCGAAGGTGAGTTTCCGTACCATGTCCACCAGAGCATCTGTAGCGGCGTTTTGCCTCCATTCTGCCTTTCCACACCTCCCGAAGGTGAGCAGAAACACAAGGAAATCTACTCACCTTCCAAAGGTGGAACAGCAACAAAGCCCACCGACTCCGAATATTTCGTTATTGTCCGCAGGATTTCGTACCTTTGCAGCACTATGGCAGACAATTATCTCGAAAGAAGATACGACGAATACCTGGAACGGAAGGCCGCAGCCGAGAAAGCGAAGCGGACAGCCTGGAAGAAGCGGCTCGACGCCTACCGGAAGCATCTGGCAGAAACAGCCCTCATCACCGAAAACAGTTCAAAACCTGAAATAAAAAAACCATGAGACACGCACTACTCCTCAGCGTCCTCGCGACAGCCGCAGCCCTGACTATCAGTTCCTGCACTCCCAAGACCTACACCCAGCCTGACGCCCCTATCCAGGAAGTCCCGTTCACACAAGTACATATCCAGGACCAGTTCTGGTCTCCCCGAATCGAGACCAACCGGACCGTCTCCATCCCCTCCGCCTTCCGCGAATGCGAGAAGAACGGCCGTTTCGACAACTTCGCCATAGCCGCCGGCCTTAAGAAAGGCGAGCACCGCGGCGACTTTCCCTTTGACGACACCGACCCCTACAAGATAATCGAGGGCGCCTCCTACTCCCTGGCCGTCAAGTACGACCCTCAGCTGGACCATTACCTGGACAGCGTCATAAGCATCATAGCCGCCGCCCAGGAGCCCGACGGCTATCTGACCACCTGCGTAACCAACAGGTGCACCCGTCTCTCCGGCTGGTGGGGTTCCTCCCGCTGGGAGAAGATCAACAGCCACGAACTCTACAACAGCGGCCACCTCTATGAAGCCGCCGTAGCCCACTACCGCGCCACCGGCAAACGTACCCTCCTGGACGTAGCGATAAAGAACGCCGACCTGGTCTGTCAGGTATTCGGCCCGGGTGAGAACCAGAAACACGTACCCTCCGGCCATCCCATCATCGAGATGGCCCTGTGCAAGCTCTACAAAGTCACCGGCGAGCAGAGATACCTGGACATGGCCCGCTACTTCGTGGAAGAGACCGGCCGCGGCACCAACGGTCATAAACTCAGCGAGTACAGCCAGGACCACAAGCCCATCCTCCAGCAGGACGAGATGGCCGGCCACGCCGTCAGGGCCGGTTACCTGTACTCAGGAGTAGCAGACGTAGCCTCCCTGACAGGTGACACCGCCTACTTCCACGCTCTTACCCGCCTGTGGGACAACCTCGCCGGCCGCAAGCTCTACATCACCGGCGGCATGGGCTCCCGGGCCCAGGGCGAAGGCTTCGGTCCCGACTACGAACTGCCCAACCACACCGCCTACTGCGAGACCTGCGCAGCCATCTCCAACGTCTACTGGAACTACCGCATGTTCCTCGCCACCGGTGATGCCAAATACATGGACGTCCTCGAACGCGCCCTCTACAACGGCGTCATCTCCGGCGTCTCCCTCAGCGGCGACAAGTTCTTCTACGACAACCCCCTCGAGTCCCAGGGCGAACACGACCGCCAGCGCTGGTTCGGCTGCGCATGCTGCCCCGGCAACATCACCCGCTTCATGGCTTCCGTATCAGGCTACACCTACGCCACCCAGGCATCCGACATCTACGTCAATCTCTACATTCAGGGCAGCGCCGACCTGCAGACCGAAAGCGGCCGGGTCGCCCTCACCCAGACCACGGACTACCCCTGGAACGGCACCGTCACCATCAAGGTCGACCCTGAGCAGGAAAGCACCTTCGCCCTCCGCCTGCGCATCCCCGGCTGGCTGCAGCAGCACCCCGTCGCCTCCGACCTCTATACCTACACCGACGCTCCCGCCAACTACACCCTGAAGGTCAACGGTACCAGAGTCAAAGCCACCGTCAGCGACGGCTACGCCACCATCTCAAGACAATGGAAGGCCGGCGACATCGTGGAGCTCGACCTCCCCATGAACGTCCGCCGCATCAAGGCCCATGACAAAGTCACCGCCAACCGCGGCATGCTCGCCCTAGAGCGCGGTCCCGTCGTCTACTGCCTCGAAGGACAGGACCAGCCCGGAGGCACCGTCTTCGACAAATACATACCCGACGGCACCGACATCCAGGCCGCATTTGACCCCGAACTCCTCGGAGGAATAACAGTTCTCAGCGGCACAGTCGGAGACACCCCCTTCAAGGCCATCCCCTACTCCACCTGGAACAACCGCGGCACGGACCAGATGACCGTCTGGATCCCCGCTTCCGCCGAATACTCCACACCAGTACCCAAGCCCACAATCGCATCCAGGGCCAAGGCCTACAGCGACGGCACCCCCGCCTGGGGCGTCAACGACCAGTGGGAGCCCCGCAGCTCCTCGGACATCGACAAGCCCTACTTCTACTGGTGGCTCAAGAAAGGCGGTGAGGAAAGCCTCGAATACGAATTCGACCAGCCCTACACTGTATCCAAAGTACAGGTCTACTGGCTGGACTTCGACCACTACGACGGCAACTACCGCGTGCCTGAGAGCTGGAAACTCTACTACAGAAATGGCCGCAGATGGAAAGAAGTGGAGGCCCTGACTCCTTACGGAACTGAGAAAGACTGCTACAATACTCTGGAATTCAAGCCAATAAAAACCACCGGACTCAAAATCGCCGCACAGCTGCAGGAAGGTGAGTCCGGTGGTATAATCGAGTGGAAGGTCCTCTAAAGCAGAGGATGTGTCCCCAGCAGCGGCCGGTAGCCGTCGCGTATCAGACCGTCGAGCATCAGATACAGCCCGCTCATCTGTCCCACGTCGATCCTGCCGGCCTCTCTCCATCCGTCGATAATCGGCTCCGAGACATCGAAGACCTGGTCCTCGACCTCCAGCAGCTGCTGCATGTAACCGCCGCCGGAAGGCCTCCACAGCAGTTCCCAGTTCATGTAGCGGTCAGTACCGTCGCCCTGGTGATAGGAGTACACCCGGTCCGCAAGAGTCTGTGAGAAATCGCACAGCGGCGATAGCTTCGTAGCCTCGTCCCTGGCCACCAGCGCGGGCAGGTACTTGTCCGCACCCTTGACCCACAGCGGCATGGCCACGCCTGTAGGAGGATAGCCTAGGATGGTCCACATCACCGACAGTTCGGGATTCTCCCCGGGACGTACACCCTGCACCACCGCCGAACTGGTGGAACCGCGGCGGGAGATAAAGTCATAGTCAATGAACCAGCCGTTGGTCCTGGGCTTGTTGAAATCCCCCGAGCGCAGGTCGATGCCCATGATCGGATTCTCGAAGCAGCGGGCCACGTCGGTCAGAATCCACTGCGGAGTGAACAGTCCCATACCGGAGCCGGGCATCAGCAGCCCCTCCTCGATGAGGTAGCGCACCTGTCCGAGCCCCTCGTTCACATCCCCGGTGAAGGAGAAATTGGTCCGGGCAACATAGCCGTGAGGCGCCACCGCCGGGTCATTGGCATCGTACACCACGTACTTGTAGTAGTCCACCTCCAGCATCTGGGCCCCGCCCTGAGCATCGATCACCCCGAGACTGGCCTCTATCATGGAAGGCTTCGCCAGAGTATCGAGGAAATGATGGAAGTCCTCCACCGTAGCGCATATCTCCAGGGCCCGGCGCATGATACGTCCGTTGGCAGCCCCGCGTTCCTCCCCAGGAGCCACGTCCACGAGGTTGAATGACTGAGTATTCATGATAGCGAAGCCGGCCGAATTGACCCCCATCCACACATCCGTCGGGTCGTCCTCCACGCTGTTGACGATAGCGATGAAGGAGTATTTCTCCCCCTTGAAGAACTTCACCGAATTCTGCAGATAATCCGAGTCCCTGTGCTTCCACAGCAGCGGCCTCCCGTCCGGAGTCACCTTGCCGGAAATCACCACTGAGGAGCAGGCGTGCGCAGGCACCGCAGTAAAGAGCAGTACGGCTGCCGCAATGAAAAATATTCCTATTCCTTTCATTTTTACATACAATAACCGCCGTTATGATACCTCGCCCAGTTTTTCACCCATAAGAATATGCTGCCAGCCCCCGGCAGAATCCGTAGGCGATGTGAGACGGAAATCAGCCTCTTCCTGGAATACCAGTACGAAATCCGATCCGCCGAAGAGGAAATACCCCAGTTCGTCACCTTTCTCCACACGCTGGCCTACTTCCAGTCCCGGAGAGAAATTGACCGAAGCCACCTGAGACATACCTATAGGCATGACCGCCACCAGTCCATGTGAGTCGGTTTCCAGAATCACCAGTCCACGTGTCTCTATACTCTGCCAGCCGGGCACCGAGCAGTCGACCACATACTGCTGCAGCTCGGGTTCCCAGGTGATGGTTCCGCCCAACGCATCGTCACCGGGAATCACCCTCATCTCCCTTATCACACCTGACAGAGGGAAATGATAGCGGTGGTAATCGTTGGCGTTGAGAAAAGCGTGGTAGAACTTACCTCCCGCAAAGGCATCGCAATAAGGGCTTTCAGGGCCTATGAGGTTACGCACCGAATTGAACACACGTGATTTTACCGCTATCTTGTGGTCCGTGACGATATAGGAGTCCTGATCGATGTCCCAGACGCCCTGAGGTACGCAGTCGGCGGGAGAAGCCACGACGGAATTGTCATCGGGAGAAGCTATGGGACGCTGGTCAGGAGATGCCAGTCTACGGCTGAAGAAATCATTGAACGAATGCCAGTTCGACGGATCCTCGTACCACCCGTTGGTCATGCCGAGTTCCTCCTGCTGCATCATCAGCGCCTCATACTCCTCGTTCCATGATTCGGGAGATGAGAGGAACTGGCCCCAGGACTTGCAATATTCCACAAGCCAGCTGCGGTAAGGCTCCACATATTGTATCGAAGCCGTGAACAGGTTTTCTCCTTCCAGTTCCTCCAGCGGCATGCAGTTGATAAAATAACAATAGCAGAGTGCCTGATACATCCGTCCGAAAATTGTAGGCTGTCCCGGGCAGAATATTACGTCCCAGGGCATGGACTTCTGCGAGCGGTCGATGAAGGCATAATAGTCTTCCAGAGACTGCACCGGATTGGTCGAAGTATCCGGATTTATCTCCATGCCCTTCTTTATTGCCTCAGTAAGCAGCGATCTGATACGGCTGTCATTCTCCACCAGGGATATCAGCTGCCGGGTCGTGGCGTTGTAATCTTCCGTACCGGTGGTATTGTTATCCTTCTGGGTACACGAAAACACAAGCATAATCAAGGCTACGGCAAATGCGCATAGCCCGCCTGCTGTCAAAAATCTTTTTTTCATCACTGACATTTAAGAAATTGTTAAAAATTCTATTTATAACTAACTAAAATTCAGCAGATTGAAACACCATCTCAACAGATGACCTACCGACCTGACTGACAAACACTGCAAGTTATAAAAAATATGTCAGACCCCAAAGATAATTCGTGAAAATCAACAGGCTGCCTACATCATCATCACCACCGCCAGCGACGAGAGGGAGATGACGGCCCAGAGACTGATGCCGAGCAGGAAGGGACGGACTCCCGTCTTCTTGACACTCTGGAGGGAAAGGCCGCAGCCAATGAGGAAGAGTGTGGCTCCGAGAGCATGCTTCGCGCCTCCAGCTATCGCCGCAGAGACTTTCTCAGGGATTCCCAGGTAAGTGTTGGCCAGCATGGCGGCAATGAAGAGGAAGATGAACCAGGGAATGGAAATCTTCTTGCCCTTCTTCCTGAAAATGAAGGTAGTGGCTATGGCCATGGGAATGATCCACAGGGCGCGGGTCAGCTTGACGGTCGTGGCAATCTGCAGGGCCTCCTCTCCATAGGCGGCACCCGCACCCACCACCGAACTGGTATCGTGGATGGCAATGGCTGCCCAGGTGCCGAACTGCTCCTGTGAGAGTCCGAGCAGATGTCCTATCGCAGGAAAAATGAGCAGGGCCACGGCGTTGAGCACGAATACAGTCACCATCGACATAGTGGTCTCATTGTCGTCCGCGTCGATGATGGGAGCCACGGCGGCAATCGCGCTGCCTCCGCAGATGGCCGTACCGGAGGAGATGAGGTAGGAATTGTTCCGGGAGAGCCTGAACACCCGTCCGAGCAGGGTGCCGATGACCATCACCCCCACCACCGAGACTATCGTGAAGAGCATGCCGTCCTTGCCGGACTCCACAGCCGAATAGAGGTTCATGCCGAAGCCAAGACCCACCACCGAAGCCTGAAGCAGGTACTTCGAGACTTTCTTGGCAAATACGGGGAAAGGTGAGCCGAGGGTTACGGCCAATGCTATTCCGGCCAGCAGGGCCACCGCCGTGGGCAGGAAGAATGAGGCGGCGAAAAGTGCGACAAAAAGTATCCGGGCCGCCCACTGGCGTGCCTGAAGAGTTCCGGTTGATGCCTGCGCGGCCTGCACAGCCGGCGTCACAGATGATGAGGATGTTGCTGTTGTTTTCATGTCGCAAAAGTACAACACCCGCCGTAAACCTCCCCAACACACTTACTTATACGGTATAACCGTTTGTTATACCCCTCCGCCCCACATTTTACGAGAATTGCACACCATTTTTCAAAGCACTATAAATCAAAGCATTATAAAAAGGTCTGCATTTCTCACTGCCTCAGAAACACCCGAAAATTGCACGCTGTTTTGCAGGAATCTCACAATCAAACACTTACAAAACACCATGCATTTCTCGTGAGTAGGCTTGCGCCACACACAAGCCTCTAACGTAGAGAGGCCTCGCGCACGACGAAGTGATGGAACCGCTCGTTCAGCCCGGAGAACTCGCCGGGACGGACGACTGTGGCGAACTCCCGGGGCATGTCCACTCCGTCGATGTCCACAATCCTCAACGCCCCGTCAGCCAGTTCGCGGCGCAGGGCTATCACCGAGACCACCGCCAGCGTATCGCTGCTGCGGACAAATGCCTTGATGGCCTCCGTGCTGCTCAGCTCTATCACCACGTTCAGGTCCTCAGGGCCTATACCGCAGCCCCGGAGCACATTCTCCAGAATCTCGCGCGTCCCCGAGCCCTTCTCCCTCAGCACCAGCGGCAGTGTCCTAAGCTCCTGCGGCGTGACCGACTCCAAAGACGCATACCGGCCATGGGTGCCTGCCACCAATACCAGCTCGTCAGCCATCAGCCGCTCATAGTGCAGCCACGGCCGGCGCGAGGCATTTTCCACGAAACCGATGTCCACCGTCCCGTCCCTGAGCCATTGCTCCACATTCTCGCTGTTGCCCGAGAGCATGGACACCTCTATCCCGTCCGAACGCTCCATGAACGAGGCCAGTATCTCCGGCAGCAGGTACATCGCGATGGTCGTGCTGGCCCCTATCGCCAGCCTGCCCTGACCGGCCTGGGCCAGCAGGTCCATGTCGTAATCCATTTTCTGGTACGCTGACAGCAGCCCCTCCGCATGCTGGAGCAGCAGCCGGCCGGCCTTGGTCAGCCCCACCCCGGAACTTCCCCGGGAGAACAGCGGCACCCCGAAGCGGGCCTCCAGCTCCCCGATATGGCGGCTGACCGCCGGCTGGGTGATATTCAGGGCAGCGGCGCATTTGGAAAAACTAAGAGTCCTCGCCGCAGTGACGAAGACTCTCAAACGGAACTCGTCCATGGGCGGATGGAGTTAAATAGTCCTGTGGACCTCGTGTCCTGTAACGTATATCGCAGCGAAAGGCCGGGCCGGGCAGACATACTCGCATGAGCCGCAGCCGATGCACTTCTCGGTATTGATGGCGGGAACCATCAGATTCTTGCCGTCATTGCCCTCTTCACGGCCTCCTCTATGACGGTGATGCCCCTTCAGAGGCACCATCTGGATAGCCTCGGCGGGACAGTGACGGGCACAGTTGCCGCACTCCTCGCCGTCCCTGACAGGAACACAGTTCTTTTTCACCCATACGGCGTGGCCTATCTGAGTGGAGGATTTCTCCGCACGGTCTATCGGACGGATGGCTCCGGCAGGACACACCTCAGAGCATTTGGTACACTCCGGACGGCAGAAACCGCGCTCGAAGGACATCTCGGGCTGCATCAGGCGCATCAGGTCGGTGGCGGGATGCAGAACCCCGTTGGGGCATACCGACACGCAGAGCTGGCAGCCGGTACAGTGCTGGGCAAAATGCTTCAGGCTCACCGCTCCCGGAGGCACAATCGGAGTCCCGCGGTCGGGAATCACCTTGTCCTCGATGACGGCCAGGCCGCCATCCACCTTCTTTTCCTGAGCCCCCACGGTCACCGCGGCTGCAGTCATCAGCGAAGCCGTCAGGAACCCGCGGCGGGCAGTGTCCACGCTCTCAGCCTTGTCGGCCTTAGGGGCTGCCTGGGCTGTCGGAGCGGGGGCCGTCATTTTCCTGGGATGCGCGTATGAGATGGCGTCCTTGGGACAGTTGCCGATGCAGTCCATGCAGGTCACGCAGCGGCTGTAGTCTATCTTGTGATTGGCTATATCTATGCAGGAAGCCTTGCAGTTGCGCTCGCACTTGCGGCAGCTTATGCACTTGTCTGTGTCGATTACTGGCTTGAGCCACGAGAAACGGGCCAGGAAGCTCAGGACGGTACCCACCGGACATATTGTGTTGCACCAGGTACGGCCGTTCCTCCATGCCAGCACGGCAATCAGCACCAGCATCA
>CALVDH010000035.1 GCA_944326235.1 uncultured Bacteroidales bacterium
AATACTCCAAATCCTGCGCTATTCTGATTGTTGTTTCTGAATTACGGCAGAATTGCCTGTGTGCATTTTAAACGAAGGTTTTTCCAGCACTCTATCAATTGATCAGTTGTTCTATGGGCTGCATCTGCAGATTATGCAGATAATGATGCAACGTCAGAGCAGCTCCAGCAGCGCATCGACATCAGCGGCAGTGGTTGCCCAGTCGGTGACAAAGCGGATGGCGCTGCGGGAATCGTCGAGATGCTCCCAGAGGGAGAATGTGGCCTGGCCGCGGAGGCGGTCGATGACGGTATTGTCGACGATGACGAAGAGCTGGTTGGTCCTGGGCGGGGCGTAGAAGGTATAGCCCTTGGCGGAAAGGCCGGCGGCGAGGCGGTCGGCGGCGGAGAGGGCCACTTTGCCCACGCGCTCGTAGAGGCCGTCGGTGAAGAGGGTGTCGAACTGTACTCCGAGCAGACGGCCCTTGGCTAAGAGGGCTCCGCGCTGCTTGATGAGCGAGAAGAGGTTGCCAACCAGGCCGGGACGGGGCACGACGAGGGCCTCTCCGAAGAGGGCCCCGCACTTGGTGCCGCCGATGTAGAACATGTCGCAGAGAGAAGCGATATCCTTCAACGACACATCGTTGCGGTCGGAGGCGAGGGCGTATGCCAGGCGGGCGCCGTCCAGATACAGCGGGATGCGGTACTCATGGCATACACCGGCCATCTCCCGGAGCTCGGCCAAGGAGTACAGACCGCCCTGCTCGGTGGGATGGGTGACATAGACCATGCCGGGCTCGACCATGTGGGCGTAGTTCTCGTCGGCCCAGTAGGCCCGCAGATATTCCCGGACCTCAGAAGCCCGCAGCTTGCCTCCGTCGTGGGCGGGCAGGGCCAGGACCTTGTGCCCGGTGGCCTCGACGGCTCCCGACTCGTGATGGTTGATGTGGCCGGAGACGGGCGAGATGACGCCCTGGCAGTGACGGAGGACGGCACAGGCGGCGAGGGCATTGACCTGGGTGCCTCCTATCAGCAGATGAATCTGGGCCTCGGGACAGCCGCAGGCCACGCGTATTTTCTCCACGGCGGCGGCAGTATAGGGGTCGTCTCCATAACCGAGGGTCTGTTCCATATTGGTGCGGACCAGTGCCTGCATCACTTCCGGGCAGGCTCCCCGCATGTAGTCGTTTTCAAAATTGAGCATGTTGCCTCCTGTATTGTCCTAGAATAGTTCTTTCTTGCGTATATCCTTGACCCGCAGCTGGATGTTGGCGATGCCGCGGTAGTAGTTCTCCGCGATGGAATAGCAGATGTCCACCGGATTGCCGGCGTGCAGGTGCTCGAAGTGCTCGGAGCGGTTGAAGGCGATGGCCGAGATGTGGCGGTAGGGCTCGTCCTCCTGTATCAGCTCGAGCTTCATGTGGCCGTTGTCGGAGCCGACGAGGCGGCCGTTGCCGTTGTCATAGACGTTCTCGGTGATGAACACCGGCGAAAGGTTCCCGGGGCCGAAGGGCTGGAACTGCTTGAGTATCCTGAAGAACTTCGGGGTGATCTGCTTGAAGTCCAGATAGGTGTCGATGGTCACTACGGGTGTGAGGATGTCCTCGGTGATCTTGGCCGCGACGACCCGCTCGAACTTCTCCGCGAAGGGCTTGAGATTCTCCTGCTTGAGGGTGAGACCCGCCGCGTACATGTGGCCTCCGAAATTTTCCAGATACTCCGAGCATTCCTCTATCGCCTCGTAGAGGTCGAAGCCGGCGATACTGCGGGCCGAGCCGGTGATGAAGCCGTTGGACTCCGTGAGGACGATCGTGGGACGGTAGAACGCCTCCACAAGCCTTGAGGCCACGATGCCGACCACTCCCTTGTGCCACTTGGGATTGAACACGACGGTGGACTTGCGCAGGGGGTAGTCCTTGGAGCGCTTGACGGTCTCTATCGCCTCGCGGGTGATCTCCTTGTCCACGCTCTTGCGCTCCTTGTTGTGGGTGTCGATGGCCTTGCCGATGCTCTGGGCCTCGTCGTCATTGCGGCAGACGAGGAGATGAACGGCGGTGCGGCCCGACTCCATGCGGCCTGCGGCATTGATCCTGGGGCCTATCTTGAAGACGATGTCGTCGATGGTAATCTTGTGGTTCTCCAGGCCGGAGAGCTTGATGATGGAGAGCAGGCCCTTGCTCGGAGAGGTGTTGAGCCGCTCGAGGCCGTAGTAGGCCAGGATACGGTTCTCACCGGTCATGGAGACCAGGTCTGCGGCAATGCTGACCGCCACCAGGTCGAGGAAGGACTCCACCCAGGCGAAGGGCAGTCCCTTGCGGAGGGCGT
Organism: uncultured Bacteroidales bacterium; assembly: GCA_944326235.1. GTDB lineage: Bacteria > Bacteroidota > Bacteroidia > Bacteroidales > UBA932 > Coprenecus. Next base: position 2,304 of record CALVDH010000035.1, read on the forward strand.
AGGCCTGGACAAGCTTGAAGCCGACTCCGCAGCCGGATAGGTCGTCGAAGGGATAGCTGCAGTCGTGCCGCTTGGGGTCGAGGATGGCGGCGGCGGGGGGCAGGGTCTCATCCGGCAGATGGTGGTCGCAGATGATGATATCGATGCCCTTGTCCTTGGCATAGCGGACTTTCTCCACGGCTTTGATGCCGCAGTCGAGGGAGATGATCAGGGTGTAGCCGTTCTCCCAGGCCCAGTCGATGCCCTTGTAGGAGATGCCGTAGCCCTCGTCGTAGCGGTCGGGGATGTAGTATTCGACGTTGGGGTTGAAATTGCGTATGAAGGTGTACATCAGGGCTACAGCCGTGGTACCGTCCACGTCGTAGTCTCCGTATATCATGACCCTTTCCTCCTCGGCGATAGCCTTCTCGAGCCGGTCTACAGCCCTGTCCATATCTTTCATCAGGAAGGGGTCGTGGAGCTTGGAGAGGTCGGGCTTGAAGAACTCACGGGCCCGGTCGGCGGTGGTGATGCCGCGCTGTACCAGGAGGTTGGCGAGAACCTGGTCGATACCCAGCTCGGAGGAGAGGGCGCGGACCAGAGCGGGGTTGCCCTGTTCTTTAACTATCCATTTTTTTTCGATTGACATGAGCGCAAATTTACAAAATTTATCGAATGGTGCGGAAGTTGTTTGAAATACTTTCTTAAATTTGCCGATTGAACTAATAACGACAAGATGGAAAATATAGAACTGAACGAACAGGAGCAGAACCGCCGTGACGCCGTCACCAAGCTCCGCGAGCTGGGGATAGAGCCTTATCCCGCAGCGCTTTTCGAAGTCAATACCACATCAACCGAGATAAAGGAGAAATACGATCCGGAGAAGTGCCCCTTCCCTGAGATATCCATAGCCGGCAGGATGATGAGCCGCCGCATCATGGGCGCCGCCTCGTTCATCGAGCTGCAGGACTCCGAAGGCAGGATTCAGGTCTATATCAAGCGCGACGAGATCTGCCCCGGCGAGGACAAGACCATGTACAACACCGTCTTCAAGAAGCTTCTCGACATCGGCGACTTCGTGGGCATCAAGGGCTACGCCTTCATCACCCAGACCGGCCAGCTCTCCATCCACGCCAAGAGCCTGACCGTCCTCTCCAAGTCCCTGAGAGTGCTCCCGATAGTCAAGGAGAAGGAGGGCGAGGTCTACGACGCATTCTCCGACCCCGAGCTCCGCTACCGCATGAGGTACGTGGACCTGGTGGTCAATCCCCAGGTAAAGGACGTCTTCGTCAAGAGGACCCGCATCATACAGACCATGAGGGAGTACTTCAACTCCTTCGGCTACATGGAGGTCGAGACCCCCATCCTCCAACCCATACCCGGAGGCGCCAACGCCAGGCCCTTCATCACCCACCACAATGCCCTGGACATCCCCCTGTACCTGCGTATCGCCAACGAGCTCTACCTCAAGAGGCTGATCGTCGGAGGCTTCGCCGGCGTCTACGAGTTCGCCAAGGACTTCCGCAACGAGGGCATGGACAAGTCCCACAACCCCGAGTTCACCTGCATGGAGATCTACGTGGCCTACAAGGACTACATCTGGATGATGGAGTTCGTAGAGAACCTCCTCGAGAAAGTGGCCGTGGCCGTCAACGGCAGGACTACGGTCACCATCGGCGGCAACGAGATAGAATTCCGCAAGCCCTACCGCCGCCTGCCCATGCTCGAGGCCATCAGGGAGTACGCCGGAGTGGACGTGCGCGGCATGGACGAGGAGGCCCTGCGCAAGGTATGCGCCGACCTGCACATCGAGGTGGACAACACCATGGGCGTGGGCAAGCTCATCGACGCCATCTTCGGCGAGTACTGCGAGAAGCATCTGATCCAGCCCACCTTCATCACCGACTACCCCTGGGAAACCTCGCCCCTGACCAAGCGTCACCGCAGCGATCCCTCCCTCACCGAGCGCTTCGAGCTCTTCGTGAACGGCAAGGAACTGGCCAACGCCTACAGCGAGCTCAACGACCCCATCGACCAGCTCTACCGCTTCAAGGAGCAGCTCAAGCTCAAGGACAAGGGCGACGACGAGGCGATGTACATCGACATGGACTTCGTCCGCGCCCTCGAGTACGGCATGCCCCCGACATCAGGCCTCGGCATGGGCATCGACCGCCTCACCATGTTCATGACCGGAGCGCCTTCCATCCAGGACGTGCTCTTCTTCCCGCAGATGCGCCCCGAGAAGAAGCCCGCCGCCCAGGACAATCCCGAAGCATCCACGGCAAATGAAAAATAACCGGCACGACCCGGAAATCATCACCTCCCTCCAGAACCCCCGGGTCAAGGAGGTGACGGCCCTACAGAGCAGCTCCTCTCTCCGCCGGGAGAAGGGGCTGTTCGTCGTGGAAGGGATCCGGGAAGTGGAGCGCTGCCTGGAAAGCGGCTTCCGCCTCCGGTCGGTGTTCTATTGTCCCTCCGTCTGCCGGCACATTCCCTCCTGCGACTCCTTTCGAAGGAGTCACGTCCCGACTCCTTCCGAAGGAGTGAGGGTTTTCGAGGTCTCCGAAGCGGTATATGGGAAAATGGCCTACCGCGGGGGCACGGAAGGAATCCTCGCAGTGGTCTACGGCAATGCGGGGGACCGGTCGCTCGAGGCCCTCGACCGTGTATTGTCCGATGACACCTCCGCCCCCCTCATCGTCGTCGTCGAGTCCGTCGAGAAGCCCGGCAACCTCGGGGCAATGCTCCGCACCGCCGACGCCTCCGGAGTCTCCGCCGTCCTGGTCTGCGACCCGCACACCGACCTCTACAACCCGAACCTCATCCGGGCCAGCCTCGGCGGGGTATTTACCCGCAACATCGCCGTCTGCTCCTCGGAGGAGGCCATCGCCTGGCTCAAGGCCCGCAGCATCAGCATCCTCACCGCCCAGCTGCAGGACTCCGAGCTCTACTACGACACCGACATGACCCGCCCTACCGCCCTGGTATTCGGCACCGAAGCCGACGGCCTCACCGACATCTGGAGACGTGCCGCCGACGCCCACATCCGCATCCCCATGCTCGGCCGCATCGACTCGCTCAACGTCTCCGCCTCCATGGCCGTTCTGTGCTATGAGGCCCTGCGCCAGAGACATGAACAGCCACAACGGTAGGGCCACCCCAACGATTAGACCTGACATGCCATGAAAGAATCAGACAATCCCAAAAACCTGGCAGAACCGGAATGGCCCGGCACATCCGGCAGCCGGAACGACCGTCCCATGCGCCTCGGCCTGATCGGCTGCCCCATCAGCCACAGCAAGAGCCCGGCCCTATTCCTGGAACACTACGCCTCAAGACCGGACATCCTGGAGCACTGGAGCTACGACCTCATCGAGCGGGACACATTCGACGAAGCCTGGGCGGCATTCCTCCAGGACTACATCGCCGTCAACGTCACCGCCCCCTTCAAGGAAGACGCATTCAAGGCCGCCGACACCCACAGTTATTCAACCCTCAGATGCCTGGCCTCCAACCTGCTTGTCAAGTCCGGCTCGGGCGTAAGTGCATACAACACTGATTTCGAAGCCGTCCTGAAGATACTGCAGCAGGAGTTCCCGAAGCCGGAAGAACACAGAGCAATGGTAATCGGTTGCGGAGGAGCCGGCAAGGCAGCGACAGCAGCGGCACTGGAAGCCGGCATGAAGGTCTACCTGTGCAACAGGACCGTCAGCCGGGCACAGGAATTTGCGGACTACCTGCGCCGATACGACCCGCACAAGTGCGGCACCGTCTCTAAAATACTGAACCTTAACGGATACGCCTCCATATCCACCATCGAGGCCGCCAACATCCAGTGGACAATACCCCCGGCCCTCAAAATCGCCATCTACGAAGCCGACACCATAATATACACTCTCCCCGGACCTTCGGACAATCTCAGACGCTTTCTCTCCGATGACCCGGGCCTGCTCGCCGGCAAGACCGTCATAGAGGCCAACTACAAGTCCCCCGTCCTGTCCTTCACGCCCTGCCGCCACTACATCTCCGGCCTCACCTGGCTCCGCCTCCAGGCCCTCGCCACGTACCGCATCGCTATCGGCAGGTGAGGCGGAGTGAGCGCAGATCATAACTCCTTCCCTCCACTGACTCCTTCCGAAGGAGTGAGGATATCCCGCCTTTCGTCGACTCCTTCCAAAGGAGTGAGCCGCCCGAGACAATCTAGGTAGTGCCCACCTTCGGAAGGTGAGTGAGCCCATGACAGGGGTTCGTGCAGGGATGTGGCACCGCAACGGCACCGAATCGCGGGATTTGCTGCCGTTGTGGAAGGAGGATGGAGTGGCAATCCCGTTCAGAGAGTCCCTGGAGATGGTTCTGCAGGAAAGGCAGCACCGCAACGGCACCGAATCGCGGGATTTGCTGCCGTTGTGGGAAGATGACACCGGGAAAGGAATGCCGCAGATTACCGTCCGCCGGCCTTCTCGTCCAGACGCAGTTCGGGATGGCGGTCAGAGGAGCGGCTTAGCAGCACGGACACCACTATCGCACAGACAGCCAGGCCGATGAAGAAGTATTCGGCGACTACCGGCGAGGAGGCGCGGTCGATGATGTGGCCGACGACTATCGGGACGGTGAAGAGTCCGATGTTCTGCACCCAGTAGACGAGGGAGAAGGCCGTACCCAGCCGGCTCTCTGCGATAATCTTCGGAAGCGAAGGCCACATGGCTGCCGGGACGAGGGAGTAACCCAGGCCGAGCACTCCAATAGCGATAAAACCAAAGGCCGGCACACCCGGGGCAAAGGCCACGGTCAAGTGGGAGAACAGAATCATGGCCGACCCGAGTATCATGATCTTCGTACCGCGTCCCACCCGGTCCACGACGGCCCCGAACAGGGGTGCGAACACCAGGGTAAAGAAAGGTATCATGGCCACCATTACCGAAGCTACGTCACTGTCAATGCCGAAGCGGGGCATGAGGATGGCGGTGGCGAACTTGCGGAAGGACACCACGCAGCAGTAGAAGAATACGCAGAGCAGGGAAATCAGGATAAAATGCCGGTCGGTAATGACTTTCAGCACGTCCCGGAAACGGAAACGGTCCTCGGCCGAAGAACCGGCTTCAGATGCTCCGGCGGCAGCAGCACCAGCAGCCGCCCCCCGCCTGTCCGCCCCATAGTCCATCGCCACGAACAGCCCCCACAGCACCAGCGCCCCGAGCAGCAGCACCATCCCGACCACAGCCGGCTTCGAAGTCTCCGAAAACGGAATATACCCCTCCAGTTCCACGATCCGCGGCACCACTATCAGCGCCACGGCAGTACCCAGACGGGCCAGGGCGAGCTGCAGTCCCATGGCCAGGGCTATCTCCCGGCCCTTGAACCATTTGGCTATGGCCCGGTTGACCGTCACACCGGCTATCTCGCTGCCAAGTCCGAACATCGCGCACCCGGCGTACGCCAGCGACAGCGACGGCTTGGCGAACACCCCCGACAGCCACGCACACAGCCGGCTGCCGGCGAAACTCTCGGATATGGCGTATGTTATCAGTGCCGCCCCTCCTACCATCAGCCCCACGAATATCGAGCCGGTCAGCCTCACCCCCCAGCGGTCCAGCAGCATGCCGCAGATAATCAGTCCGCCGAAGATGCAAAGCAGGGAATAGGCGCTCCGGTAGAAGCCGTAGTCGGCCATAGACCAGCCGAGGGCCACCATAGACGGGCCCTCGAACTCCTGATTGATGGTCGAGAAGATGTCGTCGAAGAAGTACGACGCGAACATCGGCAGGGCAAGACACAAGAGGGCCACCCATCGGATGGCCCCCGTATCTTTCAGAGTCTTGAAAAGCTTACTCATCTTTCTTCACCACATTGGGCAGTTCCAGACCATAACCCTTGCGGCGGTCCTCAGACTTGAGCAGGAAGCTGAAGATGAAGGCCAGGATACCGAACGACGAGAATATAATCATAGGTGCGAGATAGCCGCCGGTCGACTGGAGCACCTTGCCGATAAGCAGGGGCACCAGGCAGAGACCGATGTTCTGCACCCAGAAGATGAGGCAGTAGGCGCTTCCGAGTATCTTCTCGTCGATGATCTTGGGCACCGAGGGCCACAGGGCGGCCGGCACGAGGGAGAAGCTGACGCCGAGCACGGCGATAAGGGTAACAGCCAGCCATTTATGAGGATAGAGCGGCAGCACGAACGCAAACGACAGGTGGCATACGATCATGATTATCGCTCCGAGCATCAGCATCGTGGCGCCCTTGCCCTTGCGGTCCAGGAAGATACCGAGCAGAGGCGTGAGGCACATGGCCAGAATCGGGAAGAAGCTGAAGAGCTGGGAAGCGGTGGCATTGTCCACTCCGAGGGTCACCTCCAGATAGTTGGGAGCATATCTCTGGAAGGGGAAGATAGCCGAGTAGTAGAGCACGCAGAGCAGGGCCACCAGCCAGAACATCTTGCTGGAGAATATCTTGCCCAGGTCGCGGATATGGAACTCGTCCTCGGGGGACTTCTCCTCAGTAGCCATACCGGCTGCCACCAGCTGCTTGTCCAGCTTGGAGTCCATCACGGAGAAGACTATGTAGTTGATCAGACCGATGAGCAGGAGGACGGTGCAGAAGCCCACGGGAGCCACCACCGAATGGTCGAAGCTGTTGGAGATGATGGGCGCCAGCCACATGACGGCAAACACACCGAGACGGGCGATAGCCATCTCAAGGCCCATTGCTAGGGCCATCTCCTTGCCTTTAAACCACTTGGCTATGGATTTGGATACCGTGGTACCGGCCATCTCGCAGCCGCAGCCGAAGATCATGAAACCGAGGGAGGCCATCTTGGCGCTGCCGGGCATCGCTGTCCACCAGCTGTCCAGCCATGCATTGAAGCCTGTACCCTGGAACCACTCGCTCACACCCACGAACTTGATTGCGGCGCCGAGCACCATCAGGGAGGCGGAGAGAGTTCCGGTAAAACGGATTCCCATCTTGTCCAGGATGATTCCTGCCAGAATCAGGAAACCGCACACGTTCAGGATATATTCGGATGCAGCGTATGTTCCGAACGCACCGCTGTCCCATCCCCTGGCCGACTCTATCAGCGACTTGAGGGGCGACATCACGTCCACGAACATATACGCGAAAAACATCATCAGCGCAATCAGAATCAACGCTGTCCAACGGGCTACAACACTGTCGTTGAGCATTTTTACCATTTTTTCTTGCATTTGGTATAGAGTATTAGGATTAATTCGGGTCAAAAGTACGAAAAATAATGCTATCTTAGCAGTCCGAAATTAAAACAATCCAAATATGTCACTGAATAAAGTCCTACTTATAGGAAACGCGGGAAGGGATCCCGAGATCCGGCACCTGGAAAGCGGAACCATGAACGCCACTTTCTCCCTGGCCACCACCGAGAGGTACAGGGACCGCAGCACCGGAGAGATGAAAGAGCAGACCGAATGGCACAACATCGTGTGCTGGAGAAACTTAGCAGAGATAGCAGAGAAGTACGTCAAGAAAGGCACGCAGCTCTTCATCGAGGGCCGCATCCGCACCCGCTCCTACAACGACAAGGACGGCAACACCAAATACATGACCGAAATCCTCGCCGACAACATGCAGCTCCTCGGCCGCAAGGCGGACAACCCCGGCAACCAGGGCGGCGGCTACTCCCAGGGAGGAGGCTACCAGCAGCCCTACCAGCCCCAGCAGCAGGGAGGATGGCAGCAGCCCCGGCAGAATTTCCAGCAACAGCAGCAGAACTGGCAGCAGCCTCAGCAGCCTCAGCAGTTCCAGGGGTACAATGCCCCCGCACAGACAGCCCCCGCCGCAGACTCCTTCGGCGGCGCCGAGGAGGGAGACGATCTCCCGTTCTAGAACATTGTCCTGAAACAGAAGAAATATCATGAGCAACAATACAGCAAAAGTAGACGTCGTCCTCGGCCTCCAGTGGGGAGACGAGGGCAAGGGCAAGATAGTGGATGTCCTTGCACAGAAGTACAATATCATCGCCCGCTTCCAGGGCGGTCCCAACGCCGGGCACTCGATCCATCACGGAGAGAGCAGTTTCGTGCTGCACTCCGTCCCCTCGGGCATTTTCCGGGAAGGCACCGACAACCTCATCGGAGGCGGTGTGGTCCTCGACCCCATCATCTTCCGGCAGGAATGCGAGGAACTGGAGAAGCTGGGCGTCCCGGTAAGGGAGCGCATCCGCATCTCCAAGAAGGCCCACCTCATCACCCCCACCCACCGCATCATCGACGCGGCCTCCGAGGCCTCCAAGGGCAAGTCCAAGATCGGCTCGACCCTCAAGGGCATCGGCCCCACCTATATGGACAAGACCGGACGCAACGGCCTCCGCGTAGGCGACATCCTCGCCCCGGACTTCCAGGACCGTTTCGAGGCCCTGAAGAAGAAGCACATCGCCTTCCTCAAGCAGTTTGACTACGCCTACGACCCCGACACCAACGTGAAGGAGTGGATGGCCGCCGTGGACTACCTCCGCACATTCGACCTGGTGGACGGCGAGTACTATATCAATGACAGGCTCGCCCAGGGCAGCAGCGTCCTCGCCGAGGGAGCCCAGGGCTCGATGCTCGACGTGGACTTCGGCTCCTACCCCTTCGTGACTTCCTCGACCACCATCTGCCCGGGCGCATGCCTCGGACTTGGAGTAGCCCCCTCGTCCATCGGCCACGTCTACGGCATCTTCAAGGCCTACTGCACCCGCGTGGGCAGCGGCCCCTTCCCCACCGAGCTCTTCGATGAGACCGGAGAGGAGCTACGCCGCCAGGGCCACGAGTTCGGCGCCACCACAGGCCGTCCCCGCCGCACCGGCTGGCTGGACATGGTAGCCCTCAAGTACGCTGTGATGCTCAACGGAGTCACCGAGCTGATCATGATGAAGGCCGACGTAATGGACACATTCGACACCATCAAGGTGGCCACCGGCTACATCGTGGACGGCAAGCCCCAGGACACCGTGCCCTACGACACCTACGCCGAGGTCACTCCCGTATATCAGGAGTTCAAGGGATGGAAACAGCCTCTCTCCGGCATCCGCGACGAGAAGGACCTTCCCGTTGAGTTCAAGGAATATATCGCATTTATCGAGCAGCAGACAGGAGTGCCTGTAACCGTTATCTCCCTCGGCCCGGACAGGGACGAGACCATTTTCAGGAAATAGGCCATGTCCCTGCTGGAGAAAGTCAACAGCCCCGAAGATATCCGGGGCTTTTCTGTCAAGCAGCTGGAGACCCTCTGCAGCGAGATACGGCAGTACATGATCGGATGCTGCGCCACGAACCCGGGCCACCTGGGCTCGAGCCTTGGCGCGGTCGAGCTGGCCGTTGCCCTGCACTACACCTACAACACCCCTACCGACAAGATAGTCTGGGATGTGGGACATCAGGCCTACGCCCACAAGATCATTACAGGCCGCCGGGAGCAGTTCCGCACCAACCGGACCTACGGCGGCATAAGCGGTTTCCCGAAAATGTCCGAGAGCATCTTCGACGCCTTCGGAGTCGGCCACTCATCCACCTCGGTAAGCGCCGCCCTAGGCATGGCCATAGCCGCCAAACTTTCCGGCAGCGGTGAGAAGATAGTGGCCGTCATCGGAGACGGAGCCATGACCGGCGGACTGGCCTTCGAGGGCCTCAACAACGCCGGCGCCATGAAGACCGACATCCTGGTCATACTCAACGACAACCACATCTCCATCGACCACGGCCGCGGAGGCCTGCACGACTACCTGCTCAAGATATCCACATCGGAGACATACAACCGCATCAAGAACCACGTCTGGGACACCATAGGCTCCACCCGCCTGCGCCGCTGGGTCCAGAAAGTGATGTTCAGCACCAAGATGGCCATCTTCCGCAGCGGCTCCCTCTTCGAGTCCTTCGGATTCCGTTACTTCGGAGCCATCGACGGCCACGACATCGGCCAGCTGACCACCACCCTCGCCTCCCTGCGCAACATCAAGGGTCCCAAGCTCCTGCACGTCATCACCAAAAAGGGCAAGGGCTACCGTCCCGCCGAGGAGGACCAGACCGTATGGCACGCCCCCGGCACATTCGACCCCGTCACCGGCAAGCGCAACATCCCCGCGGGACCCACCGCCGCCCGCTACCAGGACGTATTCGGAGAGACCCTCCTCGAGCTCGCCCGGGCCGATGAGAAGATCGTCGCCGTCACCCCCGCTATGGCCTCCGGCTGCGGCATGAACATCATGATGAGGGAAATACCTGAACGGACCTTCGACGTCGGCATAGCCGAGCAGCACGCCGTCACATTCTCCGCCGGTCTGGCCGCCGCGGGCTACCTCCCCTTCTGCAACATCTACTCCTCCTTCATGCAGAGGGCCTACGACAATGTCATCCACGACGTCGCCCTCCAGAAACTGAAGGTCATCCTCTGCCTGGACCGCGCCGGTCTGGTCGGAGAGGACGGAGCCACGCACCAGGGCGTATTTGACCTGGCCGCCTTCCGCCCCGTCCCGAACCTGGTCATCGCCTCCCCCCTCGACGAACTGGAGCTGCGCAACCTCATGTACACGGCCGCCCTCCCCTCATTCCAGGGTCCTATTATAATAAGGTATCCCCGCGGAAACGGCGAGGGAGTCTCCTGGCGCGGAGCGGAGTTCAGAACCGTCCCTCTGGGCCGCGGCCGTCTCCTCCACTCCGGGAAGGACGTGGCGGTGCTCTCCATCGGCCCCATAGGCAACAGGGCCGCGGAAGCCGTCCGCAGAGCCGCCGAGACGGGCAAGGAGGCCCTCCACTACGACATGCGCTTCCTCAAGCCGCTGGACACGGACATCCTGGAGGAGGTCTGCGCCAAGGTCCGCACCGTCATCACCGTCGAGGACGGGATGACAGCCGGAGGACTGCACGACGCCGTGGCCTCCTGGATTGCAGAGCGGCATCCGGGGATAAAAGCCATTGGCCTCGGAGTCCCCGACAAATTCGTGGAGCAAGGGACTATCAAGGAGTTAAGGGCCGAATGCGGGTATGACACGGAAAATATTTTCAAAACAATCTGCAATTATTTTTAAAATTGTTTTGGATATTTTAATAAATGATATATCTTTGCAGTCCCAAAAATAAGCGCTGCCGATATAGCTCAGTTGGCCAGAGCAGCTGATTTGTAATCAGCGGGTCGTGGGTTCGAATCCCTCTATCGGCTCAAGTTCATTGAATGACAACTATATGGGGAGATACCAAAGTGGCCAACTGGGGCAGACTGTAAATCTGCTGGCGCACGCCTTCGGAGGTTCGAATCCTTCTCTCCCCACACATAACGCGGAAGTAGCTCAGTTGGTAGAGCATCAGCCTTCCAAGCTGAGGGTCGCGGGTTCGAACCTCGTCTTCCGCTCCATTTAAAAGCCAGTGTAGCTCAGGGGTAGAGCGCTTCCTTGGTAAGGAAGAGGTCATGAGTTCAAATCTCATCACCGGCTCAATTTTAATTACATAAAATCAGACATTATGGCAAAAGAAACTTTCAAAAGGGACAAGCCGCACGTAAACATAGGTACTATCGGCCATGTTGACCACGGTAAAACTACTCTGACCGCAGCCATTACCAAGGTTCTGGCTGAGAAGGGACTCTCCGAGGTCCGCTCATTCGACTCCATCGACAACGCTCCCGAGGAGAAGGAGCGTGGTATCACCATCAATACCGCCCATATCGAGTATCAGACTGAGACCCGTCACTACGCACACGTAGACTGCCCGGGCCACGCCGACTATGTGAAGAACATGGTTACCGGTGCCGCTCAGATGGATGGTGCTATCCTCGTAGTAGCCGCAACCGACGGTCCTATGCCCCAGACCCGTGAGCACATCCTGCTCGCCCGTCAGGTGAACGTGCCCAGAATCGTTGTGTTCCTGAACAAAGTTGATATCGTTGACGATCCCGAGATGATCGAGCTCGTTGAGATGGAGGTTCGTGAGCTCCTCAGCTTCTACGGATTCGACGGAGACAATGCTCCCGTTATCGCAGGTTCCGCTCTCGGTGCCCTCAACGGCGAGCCCAAGTGGGTTGAGAAGGTTATGGAACTGATGAACGCAGTTGACGAGTACATTCCCCTGCCTGTACGTGATAACGAGAAACCTTTCCTGATGCCTATCGAGGACATCTTCTCTATCACTGGTCGTGGAACAGTTGCTACCGGCCGTATTGAGACAGGTATCGTAAAGGTAGGTGACGAGGTTCAGATCATCGGTCTCGGTGAGGAGCCCAAGAAGTCAGTCGTTACCGGTGTCGAGATGTTCCGCAAGATCCTCGACGAGGGTGAGGCCGGAGACAACGTAGGTCTGCTCCTCCGCGGTATCGACAAGAAGGAGATCAAGAGAGGTCAGGTTATCGCTCATCCCGGTACCATCACTCCTCATAAGAAATTCAAAGCCGCTATCTACGTGCTGAAGAAAGATGAGGGTGGCCGTCACACTCCTTTCCACAACCACTATCGTCCTCAGTTCTTCATCCGTACCCTCGACATCACCGGAGAGATTATGCTCCCTGAGGGAACTGAGATGGTAATGCCCGGCGACAACGTAGAGATTACCGTAGAGCTCATCTACCCTGTAGCTATCAACGCAGGTCTCCGCTTCGCCATCCGTGAGGGCGGCCGTACCGTCGGCTCAGGCCAGGTTACCGACATCCTCGAGTAATCATCTCTCAAGAGATTGCACAATACATGGGGGGCCTACTACTCGGCCCCCTTTTTAAAGTAACCGAGTAGAAAAGGGCCACAGACGGCACAGAATCTGATCGAACCTCTGACTTTTTTTAGGGCTTAGGGCCGGCAGATTCAAGGAGCGCGAGGAGCGAACACCAAAGGAACTGACGTACCTTAGACATCTTTTTAGGGTTCTAGGGCGGCAGTTTCAAGGAGCGCGACGAATGAGCACCGGAGCTTACTTCTGTAAGTGAGGATGCGAATGAGGAGCAGCGACGCCGAAAATGCCGTCCTAGAACCCTAAAAAGGGACATAGTTCAAGGGTAGAATAGCGGTCTCCAAAACCGTTGATGGGCGTTCGAATCGCTCTGTCCCTGCAAGATACCGAGTTGTTACGGGCTCGGCATTTTAACAACCGGCTCAAGGCAAGCTTCCGGCCAAAAGCCGACAAACACTTAAAAATGAGCAGAATATCAGTTTACGTAAAAGAGTCGTACAAAGAACTGACCCAAAAAGTCAGCTGGCCGTCCTGGAACCAGCTTCAGAGTTCGGCGATCGTCGTGATGGTGGCCTCGGTCATCCTCGCGGCTATAATATTTCTGATGGATTTCGTGTTCAGACATCTGGTGACCACGATCTATAACTTATTATACTAAGACGATGGCTGAGCTTGAGAAGAAATGGTACGTCATCCGATGCGCCGGCGGTAAGGAGAAAAAGGCAAAGGAGTACATTGAGAGCGAGATAAGAGCACTCGGTCTCAATGACTACGTATCCCAGATTCTCATTCCCACCGAGAAGATCTATCAGGTGCGCAACGGTAAGAAGGTCAGCAAGGAAAGCATATTCTTTCCCGGCTACGTTCTTATCGAGGCCCATCTGACAGGCGAGCTGCAGCACATCATCCGCAACGTACCCCACGTATCCGGCTTCCTCACGGAGAGACAGGGCAAGGACAAGGAGCCCATACCCCTCAGACCCTCCGAGATCAACAGGATACTCGGTATAGTGGACGAGCAGCTCGAGCAGGATGAGGAGAACATCACCCCGTTCATCGTCGGAGAGGCTGTGAAGATCACCGACGGTCCTTTCAACGGCTTCGACGGCACGATCGAGGAGATTCTTCAGGACAAGAAGAAACTCAAGGTGATGGTCAAGATTTTCGGACGCAAGACTCTTCTGGAACTGAATTTTGTTCAAGTAGTTAAAGAATAAATCAAGTATTAATTATGGCTAAAGAGATTGCCGCATTTATTAAATTGCAGATAAAAGGCGGTGCCGCGAATCCCTCACCTCCAGTAGGACCGGCTCTCGGTTCGAAGGGCGTGAACATCATGGATTTCTGCAAACAATTCAATGCCCGTACTCAGGACAAGGCCGGAAAGGTACTCCCTGTAATCATCACCGTTTACAGTGATAAATCCTTTACATTTGTCGTTAAGCAGCCCCCTGTAGCAGTCCAGATCAAAGAGGCCGCCAAGATTGCCAAAGGCTCAGCCGAGCCCAACCGCAGCAAGGCAGGTTCCCTCACCTGGGACCAGGTAAAGGCCATCGCTCAGGACAAAATGCCCGACATGAACGCTTTCACCCTCAAGTCTGCCATGAAGATGGTGGCCGGAACGGCTAGAAGCATGGGCGTCACAGTTACTGGTACATTCCCTGAAGACGTAAAATAATCGCACGCTATGAGTAAATTGACTAAAAACCAGAAAATAGCCGAAGCGAAAGTGGACTTCGGGAAACAGTACAGGCTTCTGGAAGCATGCAAACTGGTGAAGGAAAGCAACTACGCCAAGTTCGACGCCTCCGTTGACCTCGCTGTACGCCTCGGTGTCGACCCCCGTAAGGCAAACCAGATGGTACGTGGCGTTGTGACCCTTCCTCACGGAACCGGTAAAGTTACCCGCGTACTCGTATTATGTACCCCCGATAAGGAGAACGAAGCCCGCGAGGCCGGTGCCGACTATGTAGGTCTGGACGAGTTCGTCGAGAAGATCAAGGGCGGCTGGACCGATGTGGACGTGATCATCTGTACTCCCTCCGTCATGGGTAAGGTAGGTGCCCTGGGCCGTATCCTCGGTCCCCGCGGCCTGATGCCCAACCCCAAGACCGGTACGGTGACCATGGAGATCGGCAAGGCTGTCAAGGAAGTGAAGGCCGGTAAGATCGACTTCAAGGTTGACAAGACCGGTATCGTTCACGCAGCCATCGGCAAGGTGTCCTTCGACGCCGAGCAGCTGGCAGCCAACGCTCTCGAGCTCCTCAACACCATCGTAAAACTGAAACCTCAGTCCCTGAAAGGAACATACGTGAAGAGCATCTTCATCTCTTCTACTATGAGCCCCGGTATATGCATAGATTCGAAAACCTTCAGCGCAGCTGAATAATCAACCAGAGTATCATGAGAAAAGAGGAAAAAGCACAGATTATAGATCAGGTTGCGGCTCAGCTTGCTGAGACTCCCAACTTCTATGTTACCGACATCTCGGGACTCAACGCGGAAAACACCACAGCCCTCCGCAGGGCCTGCTTCGAGAAGGACGTGAAGCTGATGGTCGTTAAGAACACTCTCTTCATCAAAGCCCTCGAGAAGATGGAAGGCGAGGCCGTAGAGGCCATGAAGCCTGTAATGGAAGGCTCTTCCGCCATCATGTTCACCACTACCCCCAACACCCCTGCCAAGCTCATCAAGGAATACGGTGAGAAAATGGGCAAGCCGGTGCTGAAAGGAGCGTACGTTCAGGATTGCGCCTACGTCGGTGCTGAGAACCTCGAGGTTCTCGTCAACATCAAGTCCCGTGAAGAACTCATCGGCGACATCATCGGTCTGCTGCAGTCTCCTGCACGCAACGTCATCTCCGCTCTGCAGGCTTCTGCCGGCGGCAAGATCGCAGGACTGGTCAAGACCTTATCGGAAAAAGAGTAAAAATAAAACAAACAATTTAATAATTAGAAATCATGGCAGATATCAAGAAATTTGCGGAAGAGTTAGTAAACCTCACAGTTAAAGAAGTTCAGGAACTCGCACAGGTACTCAAGGACGAGTACGGAATCGAGCCTGCAGCAGCCGCTGCAGTAGCAGTAGCCGCTCCCGCAGCAGGCGGCGCAGCCGCTGAGGCTGAGCAGACCCAGTTCGACGTAATCCTCACCTCAGCCGGCCAGGCCAAGCTCCAGATCGTGAAGGTCGTTAAGGAGATCACCGGTCTCGGACTGAAAGAGGCCAAGGAGCTCGTTGACAAGGTTCCCGCTCCCGTAAAGGAGAAAGTATCCAAGGCTGAAGCTGAACAGGTAAAAGCACAACTCGAAGAAGCAGGCGGAGAAGTTGAAGTTAAATAAACATACTCCATCCCGCTGACGGGAAAATTCAGGTTTAGGGTCCGCCCAGGACTCTAAACCTTTTTGTCGTTTTTCAAGTTTATCTTCAACAAAACCGGACACAATGGCGCAAAACCTTAACAATCAACGTATTTCATTTGCATCTTCCAAGACTCTTCTCGAATACCCCGATTTCTTGGAGGTACAGCTGAAGTCTTTCAAGGACTTCTTCCAGCTGGACACCACACCTGAAAACCGCCGTAATGAAGGACTGTTCAAAGTATTCCAGGAGATTTTCCCCATCACCGACACCAGAAACAACTTCGTCCTCGAATTCGTAGACTATTTCATCGACCCTCCCCGCTACAGCGTCGACGAATGTCTGGACATGGGTCTGACCTACAGCGTGCCCCTCAAGGCCAAGCTGAAGCTCTACTGCACGGACCCCGAGCATGAGGATTTCGACACCTCGATCCAGGACGTATATCTGGGCACCATCCCGTACATGACCGAAAGGGGAACATTTGTCATCAACGGCTCGGAGCGCATCGTCGTATCGCAGCTCCACCGCTCGCCCGGCGTATTCTTCGGGCAGAGCATCCACGCCAACGGAACGAAGCTCTATTCTGCCAGAATCATTCCGTTCAAGGGCTCGTGGATTGAGTTCGCCACCGACATCAACAATGTCATGTACGCCTACATCGACAGGAAGAAGAAGCTCCCTGTCACGACCCTGCTGAGGGCCATCGGATTCGAGGGTGACAAGGACATCCTCGATATCTTCGGACTTGCACGCGAGGTGCAGGCCACCAAGGAAGAACTTACGAAGAATATCGGTTCCAAGCTCGCCGCCCGCGTCCTCAAGACATGGAACGAGGACTTCGTGGACGAGGACACCGGTGAGGTAGTCTACATCGAGAGGAACCAGATCGTCGTTGACCGCGAGACCATTCTCGACGAGAACAACATAGACGACATCGTGGACGCCGGAGTCAGCACCATCCTCCTCCACAGGGACGACGTGGACCTGAGCGACTACACGATCATTTTCAATACCCTCCAGAAAGACGTCTGCAACTCTGAGAAAGAGGCCGTCTTCTACACCTACAGGCAATTGCGCAACTCAGAACCGCCTGACGAGGCCACAGCCCGCGACGTTATCGACAAGCTCTTCTTCTCCGACAAGCGCTACGACCTCGGAGAGGTGGGCCGCTACCGTCTCAACAGGAAACTGGGCCTGACCACCCCGTCCGACGTCAGGGTTCTGACCAAACAGGATATCATCGAGATCATCAAGTATCTCATCCAGCTGATCAACAACAAAGCCGCCATTGATGACATCGACCACCTGAGCAACCGCCGCATCAGGACTGTCGGCGAGCAGCTCGCCAACCAGTTCAGCGTCGGTCTCACCCGTATGGCACGTACCATCCGCGAGAGGATGAACGTGAGGGACAACGAGGTATTCGTACCCACCGAC
>CALVDH010000036.1 GCA_944326235.1 uncultured Bacteroidales bacterium
CTCACCTTCGGAAGGTGCGCAGAAGCGTCACTGCATCGAGAGCGCTCTGTATCCGTGTTTCTTCTCCCCCTGCACCTTTCCCACCTTCGGAAGGTGTGCAGAATTCCCGCGTTTTCGTCTCACCTTCGGAAGGTGGAAGGTATCGCTAATCTGTTGGGGAATATCTTGGTGTAATATTCTGAGAATCATATTTTTAAGTGAATGTGCGAAATACAGACAGAAGAATGGGGTAGAATGGGGTTCGGGCAATATGGCGTTTATTTCCAGGGATTGAGGACATAGCGGCGTCCGTCGTACTCGAAGTAGACGAGGCCGTGCCTGCGGTTGCGGAGGTAGATGTAGACCGGGGCCTTGTCGCGGGTGCTGCGGAAGGTGCCGGAGTAGATGCCGAAGATGTTCAGGCATCCGTGGTTGATGACCGAGAGGTGCTCCATGAGGCCTTCGGGCATGTCCTTGATCTGAATTCGGTTCAGGGGAAAGTGCAGTGGGGAGGAGAGAATCAGGAAGGGCTGGACAATCATGCCGGAGGCACGGTCCAGATACGGGCGTCTGGGGACGAATGAGAGTATGGCGCAGACCGCAATGCCCAGAATCAGTATGAGGAACAATGTCAGCAGGACGGTGCTGCCGATATGGGAGATGAGCGATGTGTTTGCTGTGAGTGTCATTCGCAAGAGTTGAGGAGGTGTGTCAGGGTGGTGATGCGGTCAGAACAGCTGCCCGTGAGTGAAGGCAATGAGGTCGGCCGGGGCAATCTTGAGCTGGAGGCCGCGCATTCCGGCGCTGACGTAGACGTAGGGGAGCTCTGCGATGGAGGCCTGGTAGTAGGTGGGGAAGGGTTTCTTCATGCCGATGGGGGAGCAGCCGCCGCGGATGTAGCCGGTCAGGGGAAGGAGTTCCTTGACGTGGATCAGTTCGGCGCGCTTGTTGCCGGAGATGCGGGCGGCTTCCTTGAGGTCGATCTCGCTGTCGCCCCGGACCACGCAGACGAAATGGCCGTTGCGGTCGCCGCGCAGGACGATGGTCTTGTAGACGCAGGCGATGTCCTCTCCGAGCTTGGCGGCTACGGCATCGGCGGAGAGGTGTTCCTCATCCACCTCGTATGGAATCAGTTCGTAGGCGATTCCGGCGCGGTCGAGCAGCCTGGCCGCATTGGTCTTGTCTATGTGTTTCCTGGCGGGCATGTCAATATCAGAATTTCTTGGTGCGGAAGTGGCAGTAGGGGCTGCCGCCGGTCTTCTCGTAGTAGTGCTGGTGGTAGTCCTCGGCGGGCCAGAAGGTCTGGTCGACGGGGGTGTCGGGGGTGGTGACGGATGCGGCGGGGGCGATGAAGGTGTTGACCTCGTAGCCGCGGCGGCGCAGCAGGGCCATTACTTCCTCGGCCTTGCTTTTCTGCAGGCCGGAGGTGAAGAAGATGCCGCTCAGGTACTGGGGGCCGAGGTCCGGACCCTGTCCGTCGAGCTGGGCGGGGTCGTGTATCTCGAAGAAGAGCTTGCAGAGTTCCTCGTAGGATGTCTGTGCGGGGTCGAACTCCACGCGGATGGCCTCGTAGTGTCCGGTCTTGTGCGACTTGACTTCCTCGTAGGTGGGGTTGCGGCGGTGACCTCCGATGTAGCCGACGGTGGTGGAGAGCACGCCCGGGGCCTTGTCCATGTAGTGCTGTACTCCCCAGAAGCAGCCGGCTGCGAAGATGGCTGTCTCGGTCGTGGGACGTCCATCCACCAGGCTGCGGGTGTAGCAGCGGCGGCGCTGGTAGAACTCGGTGTCGTAGTAGTCGAAGAGACGCTGGACGGCCAGGTTGTTCTCCAGCTGGGGATTGGAGACTACGTCCTTGAAGCCCATCTTGATGTAGTTGTTCTGCAGATAGTTGAAGATAAGAGCGTTGATGCCCTTATGCTTGTACTCGGGGATGACGCCTATGAGGTAGCATTCTACGGTGTGGTAGGTTCTCAGAGACTTGAGTATGTGGATGAATCCGAAGGGAAACAGCTTGCCGCCGGCCTTGCGGAAGCCGTCCGAGAGCGAGGGCATGGTGATGGCGAATCCCACCACGCGGTCATTCTGGTCTACCACCACGCAGATCATGTTCTTGTTGATGAAGGGCATGTACTGGGCGATGTACATCTGAACCTGCTTGTCGGTCAGGCGGGTGAACTCGTGCAGGACGGAGTAGGAGTCGTTGAGCACGGCGAATATCTCTTCGGCCCTGCGCTTGATGTCCTTGGCCTTGCGGGGTACAATAACGGACACACCGTATTTTTCGCGTATGATCTTGTCGTAGGCAACGAGTTTCTCGGGCACGGCCTCGGGTACCAGCAGCCTGCGCTGTATCCAGTCCACTTCCTTGCGGAATCCTAATTTCTCGAGATGTACACCGTAGTAGGGGAAATTATAAAGAGTGGTTATAGAAGGCTCGCGGTCGAAGCCCTCCACCAGCAGGCCCTCCTTGTCCATGTCGGAGAAGCCCCAGGGCCCGTTCATGGTCTCCAGACCTTTCTCGCGACCCCATTCGGCCACGGTATCCACCAGTGCCTCAGTGACCTCGATATCGTCTATCATGTCCAGCCAGCCGAAGCGGATATTCTGCTCGTTCCAGTCGGAGTTGGCGTTGTGGTTGATGATGCCGGCGATGCGTCCTACTATCTCTCCGTCCTTGTAAGCCAGCCAGTAACGGCTTTCGCAGTGAGCGAACGCCGGGTTGGTCTTGCGCAGCGAGTTCATCTCGTCCGCGTCCAGGGGCGGAACGTAGAGCGGGTCGTTCTTATACAGTTCACGTGGAAATCTTACGAAGCGTTTCAGGTCTTTGAGGGTAAGCACCTCTTTGATAACTATACTCATACTCTGGTACGGGTGGTTTTAGTTCCGCAAAATTATGACATTATTTTTAAAAATGAGTATATTTGACAAATTATTGTGAAGTCAGGACGTATGAAGATAGACAGAATAGTACTTTTCCCTTATACTCTGATACTGGCGTTGAGAAACTTTTTTTATGACAAGGGGATTCTCAAGTCCTACCCGTCGGCCCTGCCGTCCATCTGCGTGGGCAATATTACCGTCGGCGGTACCGGCAAGACCCCGGCGGTGGAGATGCTGATCCGTCTCTACGGGGACAGCCGGAAGATTGCCGTGGTGTCCAGGGGATACGGACGGAGGACCAAAGGATTCAGGACAGTTTCCGTAGATGACCATTATAAGGACGTGGGGGACGAGCCCCTGCAGATAAAGCGCAAGTTCCCGGATGTTACGGTGGTCGTGGACGCTTCCCGCCGAAGGGCGGTGGATGCCTTGGCGGCAATGTCCCCTGAGGTGCGGCCGGATCTGGTGATTCTGGACGATGCGTTCCAGCACCGGAGGCTGCGTCCGGATTTCTCGATTGTCCTGGTAAGCAGTACCCGCCCTGTCTTCAAGGACAGCCTTCTGCCGATAGGCAGGCTGCGCGACCTGCCGAATCAGATCCGGAGGGCGGACATGGTGATTGTCACCAAGATGGAGGGAGAAATCCCGTCTTCCGAGCGGCTCCGGTGGAGGGAGAGTCTGGAACTGAGGAAGGATATCCCGCTGCTGTTCTCCGGTATAAAATATCTGCCGCCGCAGCCGGTAATCCCAGAGAAGGGGGACAGCCGTTTCGTCTATTCGAAGAGTGCGGTGGTGCTGGCCGGTATTGCGGACGACCGTTCGGTCCGCCGCGGGGTGAGCTGGAAATATACGGTAAGCGAGACTGTCAGTTTCGGGGACCATCACGACTATACTCTTTCGGATATCTCGAAGGTGGCCGCAGCCGTGCGCCGTCATCCCACAGCAGTGGTTCTTACTACCGAGAAGGACGCCCAGCGTCTCCGTTCGCTGAAAGGTATTCCAGGCGAGGTCAGCTCCAGGCTGTTCTACATTCCGATAGAGTCTGAAATCATTCCGGATGTGGAACCGGGCCGTTATCTGGAGCAGGAGCTCCCCGCCATAGGATACGAAGAATTGAAAACCAACATAAAAATATCGTCATGTCCTGTTTCGTAATCGAAGGGGGCCACAGGCTCTCAGGAGAAATCCGCCCGCAAGGGGCCAAGAACGAGGTGCTGCAGATACTCTGCGCCGTACTGCTCACCCGGGAGAAAGTAACCGTCCACAATGTGCCCGACATTCTGGATGTCAATAACCTCATCGCCCTCTTGCAGGACATGGGAGTTAGAACCGAGAAGCTGGGCAATGGCAGTTATTCCTTCTGCGCCGAGGACATAGACACGGCGTATCTCCGCACTCCGGAGTTCCTCAAGCGCAACGCCTCCCTCCGCGGCTCCATCATGCTCACCGGCCCGATGCTCGCCCGCTTCGGCTATGCCCTGACCGCCAAGCCGGGAGGGGACAAGATCGGCCGCCGGAGGCTCGACACCCACTTCGAGGGATTGAAAAAACTCGGTGCTGAATTTACCTACAATAAAGACAATGCCACCTTCGAGCTGCGGTCCAAGAAGCTCCGCGGCACCTACATGCTCCTGGACGAGGCCTCCGTCACCGGAACGGCCAACATCGTGATGGCCGCCGTCCTGGCGGAGGGCACCACCACGATTTACAACGCCGCCTGCGAGCCCTACCTCCAGCAGCTGTGCCGGATGCTCAACCGCATGGGTGCCCGCATCAGCGGCATCGCCTCCAACCTCCTGACCATCAAGGGAGTGAGCGGGCTGCACGGGACCGAGCACACCGTCCTGCCCGACATGATCGAGGTCGGAAGTTTCATCGGTATGGCAGCCATGACCCAAAGTGAGATCACCATCAAGAACGTATCCTACGACAATCTGGGCATTATCCCCGAAAGTTTCCGCCGCCTCGGTATCGCCCTGGAGCAGAGGGGGGATGACATCTATGTGCCGGCTCAGGAGGAGTATGCGATAGACACCTTCCTGGACGGTTCGATCATGACCATCGCCGACGCGCCCTGGCCCGGCCTGACCCCGGACCTGCTGAGCGTCATGCTGGTGGTGGCCACCCAGTGCAAGGGCAGCGTACTGATTCACCAGAAGATGTTCGAGAGCCGCCTGTTCTTCGTGGACAAGCTCATAGACATGGGCGCCCAGATCATCCTCTGCGACCCGCACCGCGCCGTGGTGGTGGGCCACAACCACCGGATGAACCTCCGAGGCCGGGAGATGACCTCCCCCGACATACGCGCCGGCATCGCCATGCTGATCGCCGCCATGGGAGCCGTCGGTACCAGCCGCATTCACAACATCGAGCAGATCGACCGCGGCTACCAGGACATCGAGGAGAGGCTCAATGCCCTAGGAGCCCGGATTACCCGTATTGACTGAGATGTGCCATTGACTTGAAATGCCGTTATGCTGAACATTCATAAAGATTATTCCCTGCTGGGACACAATACCTTCGGAATAGACGCCCGCACCGCTGCCTTCGTGGAATACTCCTCGGAGGCGGAACTGCTGGAGGCCGCCCGTATGCTGCGGGAGGGTGCCCTGCCCTCGCCCTGGCTGCACATCGGCGGAGGGAGCAATCTGCTGCTGACCCGCGACTGGCCCGGCACCGTCCTCCATTCACGGATAACCGGCTGTGAGACAGTCTCGGAAAATGAGGACGCGGTGGAGGTCCGGGTAGGCTCCGGCGTCGTCTGGGACGACTTCGTGGAGATGTGCGTGGAGCGCGGATGGTACGGGGCGGAGAACCTATCGGCCATCCCCGGGGAGACGGGCGCCGCCGCCGTGCAGAATATCGGGGCCTACGGGGTGGAGGTCAAGGACCTGATCCTGGAGGTGGAGACTCTGGACATGTCTTCCGGGCAGAAGAAGGTCTTCCCGGCAGCGGACTGCGGTTACGGCTACCGCCGCAGCATCTTCAAGCAGCAGGACAATAAGCGGTTCGTAGTGCTGTCTGTCCTCTTCCGTCTTGGGCTCCGGCCGCAGCTCAATCTGGACTACAAGGCTCTTTCCGAGGCTCTTTCAGGACGGGACAATATCACTCTGCGGGATGTCCGGGAGACAGTCCGGGCGGTGCGTTCCTCCAAGCTGCCCGACCCTTCGGAAACCGGCAGCGCCGGCAGTTTCTTCACCAATCCGGTCGTGTCCCGCTCCAAGCTGGAAGAGCTGCAGAAGCAATGGCCGGCAATCCCTTTCTACGAGGTGCGCGGCACATCCGGTGCGGTCGTCCCGGACAGTGTCAAACTTTCCGCCGGATGGCTCATCGAGCAGTGCGGATGGAAGGGCCGCTCCCTCGGAAGGGCCGGGGTCTATCCCAAGCAGGCTCTGGTGCTGGTCAATCTCGGCGGGGCCACTGGCTCCGAGGTCGAGGTCCTCGCCACGGCTGTCCGGGACTCCGTCCGTGAGCGTTTCGGAGTGGAGCTCCGTCCGGAGGTCAATATCCTGTAGCGGTGGTGCGGAATTTGCATAGGCTGACCATACTATGAGTACCCTTAATATACGCAGAATCACATCGTCCTCGGACGCCCTTTATTCCGGGTGCGTCAGGATATACGAGGAGAGTTTCCCATACGAGGAGCGCCGCGACACGGCTGTCATGACCGGAATGCTGTCGGATGACAGATTCCATTTCATCGTCTTTTTCGGAGACCGGGAGGAGGACGGCCCTGTCGGCTTTTTCACTTTCTGGGACTTCGGTCACGGCTATCTGTACGGAGAGCATTTCGCGGTGGACCCGTCCCGTCGCGGAGGCGGCACCGGCACCAGGGTTCTCGACTACATCAAGAGCCTCGGCATCCCTATGATACTCGAGATCGAGATGCCTTCCGAAGAGGATGAGATGACTCTCCGCCGCAAGCTTTTCTACGAGCGCAACGGCTTCATCCTCAATCCCCACGACCACATCCAGCCGGCCTATCATCCCGACTCGCGTCCCGTTCCGATGCGCGTGATGACCTGGCCCTACGTCTTCTCCCCCGACGAGTACGGACAGTTCCGCACCGACCAGCTCGGAATCATGCCGGAACTGTAGCGCGGTCATCGTACTATAGCTCGAACGAGAAGCGCAGGCCGAATCTCAGGTAGAAATTCAGGGGCCGGGTCTTGTAGATGGTCTCCAGGTCCGTGCCGTCGTCGAACCACCAGGCGATGCCCGGTTCGGCGTACAGACCGATGGCGGGGGTGATATTCAGCTGCACTCCGGCAGTGGCATTGACAGACCATTGGAGAGGCTTGACGGTCAGGGGCTCGTGGCGGTCGGCGCCCAGGGCTTCGGAGTTGAGGGTGTACTGTGTGAGGGTAGAGCCTCCCACGCATTTTTCCATCAGACCGCCGGCTGACACGTAGATGCCCAGATAGCGGCTGTTCCATACCATGTAGCTTATATTCAGAGGAATACCGATGTAGTGCATCTCCCGGGTGGAGGTGTAGTGACTCTGTTCCGAGCCTGAGGTCAGTGTTGACGAGAGCCAGGTGTAGTTTACGCCGGTCTCAATGCCCAGACCCATGGGAAGCCGGTAGCGCAGGGCTATTCCCGTGGTGACGGGCAGCCTGTGGCGGGTGTCCGAGGATACTTCCCTGCCCAGGTTGGTACGCCGTATATTGGCCTCGGGATCCACCCACAGGGTAGTGGGGCTGGCAGTCATGGCTACCGGAAAGGCGGAGTATCCGGACATGGCCGTGTATTTCCGCTCGCTCAGGCTCTGTCCTGTGGAGTTGGATGCCGAAATACCGATGCTGAACAGACCGCGGGTCCTCTTCTCTTCCAGTGCTGCGGAGAGCACCTGATCCTTTTTTCCGGCTCCGGTATTGCTCAACCTGTCATTACCTCCGAAGCCGGTGTCCGTGCCGGCCGCTTTTTCATGTACTCGGCTTTCAGGTGCGGCCTTATTCTCAGTCTGATCCACTGTCTCTGCGGACATCTTCCGCCCGCGGCTGTTCAGTTCGGTATTATATGTCGTTACGGGTTCTTTCATGTTGTTCCCGGTCCCGGCGGGAGCGTTTTCTTCCGGGAGTCCCTGCTGTGCGGCGGCCCTCTCCTGCCCGGCAGGTTCTTTCTCTATGGCAGGCTTTTCCGGCATCTGCACGGCCGGCCTGGCCTGTTCCGCCGTCACCTGTGGAATGTCCGCGACCATAATTCCGGCTGTCTGCTGCCTGGGAAGCGTGAGTAGGAACAATGCCGCCGCTGCCGCCACCGCACCGACTGCCGCAGCAACCCTCCGTATCACGGGTACGGGTCGCCTGCCTCTTCCGGCCGCGGGCTTCCGGTCCGCCTCTGTCCGTGCAGCCTCTATTTTCTCCCAGAGGCCTTCCGGAGCGGGCTCTTCCCAGCCGTCCATCTTCTCTCTTATGTCGTCAAGCATTCCTTTCATTCTTGTAATCATTTACCATTTTGACCAACATGTTTTTGGCCCTGTGCAGGCAGGAGGCCGATGTTCCCGGGGCCATGCCGAGAGCCGCCGCTATCTCCTTGTGGCTCATCTGCTGGAAAACGTAGAGGTTGAATACTGTCCGGTAAGGGTCAGGCAGACTGCGTATCATCCTCTGCATCTCCTCCGGCGGAACGGAGCCGACGTCCGTCTCTTCCTCCTCCGCCGTGTCATGCACCGTATCCTTGAGTTCCACCGTGGCGATACGGCCTGAGTCCCGGAGGAATTTCAGAGCGTCATTGACCACTATCCTCGTCATCCATGCCCTGAGAGAGCCTTTCCCCTTGTACCGGAACCTGTCCAGTGATCCGAAAATCCTCACGAAACTCTCCTGCAGTATGTCGCGTACATCCTCGTCATCGGCGATGTATCTGGAGCAGACAGCTGTAAGATATCCTATGTGGGCTTCGTAGAGGGACTTCACCGCCTGGTGATCTCCCTCTACGGCAGCCCTTATGAGTCTTATCCCGGGATCCGGTTGTCTGCCTGATATCACTGCTTATTTTACGTTGGTCAGGAAAGAGGCTCCGCTCTCTACCCTCATCTTCGAAGGAGAGGACTTGCGGGTGCAGTAATCGAACTGAGCCGTTCTCTCGCCTCCGTCGAAGGCTTTCCATCTCAGTGTAAGCTTCACCGTCTCGCCCTGAGTGTCGGGCAGGCTGTCCAGGCTGAATGCCACCAGTGCGTCCCCCAGTACGTAGGGATCTCCTGTGCTGTTTTCCCTCTTGTGCCTGAATTCCACCTCATACGGGTCGTCGGGATTGACTCCGGTCAGGAGCGTGAGTCTGTGCATGGTTCCGTAGCCTCCGGTGGCCACTCTGACTCTCAGAGTGATATAGCCGTCCTCCACGACAGTCATCCAGTCTCCGATCATTTCTACGGGGTCGTTGCCGAAGAGGCTGTCCACCGTCCTGTCATCTGTAAAGGGCTCGGTCTTTTTGGTGAGGATGCTGTCTATGGCGTAGACGTGCACTACCTTGTCATATCCGGGGACAGTGGCGTCTGTCTCCTCGATGCTGGTCAGGGCCCTTACCTGCTTATCCCCGAAAGGAGATTTTTTCAGGTTCTCTGCCACCAGGGTGGTGGAGTCGTCCAGCTGCATGTAGAATGTCAGACTGTCAGTCGGCTCAGCTATCGGTTTTACTGTCACCACCGCGTTGGGGATGTAGTAATAATAGTCATTGCGGTCCTGGTCGCAGGACTGTACGGTCATCAGGGCCGCGCTCAGGGCAGCGGCGGAGATAATCATTTTTACATTCGCTTTCATCTCTAACAAATTTTTTACTGTTCACAAATTAAATCCAATTTCATGCAAAATATTGCAGATGTCATGATATTTTTTGCAAATTCCGCAAAATTGCCTACTTTTGTCCTCCCGTTCACAAAACCCGGTGAGGTGGGTGAGTGGCTTAAACCAGCAGTTTGCTAAACTGCCGTACGGGTTACCGTACCGGGGGTTCGAATCCCCCCCTCACCGCAATAAAGCTTGATTTTCAGGCGAATTTGAAAAATACGAACAAATTTACGAACAATTTTGTAAGTCTGTTCGTATTTGTTTTTATGCTGTTACCTGCGATTGAACGGAGTATTGGGGGTGCGGATGGGCGGTGTAGGGAGTTCAGCAGGGTATGTACTGCGGTGTATTGTAATGGGTGCTGCGGGACTGCGGTTCTGACCGGGGAGTGTCAGAATGTGATGAGGTTGTATGATATTCCGATGCCGATGTAGGGGCGGAATTGGGGCTGGGGTGCGATGGTCATGCCGTAGCCGAGGTGGATGCCTATGCCCCATCGTTCGGGTTTTGGCTGCCGGGCTGTGGTAGCGGTGCGGGTGACGGTGGTGGCTGTGGTGAGGCGGAGGGTTTCTGTCCGGATGCGGAGGCTGTCGAGGCGGGGGCGGTGGCCGCTGATCCAGGCTTCGTAGTGGGGGCCGGTGTAGTAGCGCTGCTCGATGGGAAGGCGGATGTAGATGGTGTCGGTGATGCGGAGGGTATCGGTGGCGATGGTGCCGGTGTGTCTGTCCGGAGGGACGGGTATGGTGACGGTGCCGACGGTGTCGGTGGTCTGCGGTGTGGGCAGGGCTATGTGTACGGTGTCGCGGATGATGAGGGTGTCGGTGAGGGTGAGGACTTCCGGGGGCGGGGCGTTCCGGGAGGTGTGTCTATTCAGGAGCAGGGTGGCGGTAAGTGCAAGGCTCAGGACGGCGAGGACGGCGGTGAGGGCTCTGTGTGCTGCTGTAGTCATAGTTCGGGGCTGTCGGGGTAGTGCTGTCTGTAGGAGATGTCGTAGAGTATCTGTCCTCTCTGTGGTCCGCGGGGTCTGTGGGAGATGTGTACGAATGTGGAGTAGAGTATCATCTGGTCGAATGGGATGCGGCTGCGGACTGCTGTCTGTGCCAGGAGGAGGGGGTCGGGTGCGGCGATGTCGGCGGCCTCTCCCCTGACGTGCTGCGAGCCGGGGACTCCTCCGACGGCTTCGTTGAGCTCGGGGGAGCGGTAGCCGCTGTTGATGACCAGGGGTCCGCCCCATGCCTTGCGGAGGGGCTGGAGGACGCGGGTCACGAGGAGGACGACGGCCTGCCTTGCGGGGCCTTCGGGTACGGTGTTGTCGATGCCCATGCGGCGGGCGGTGTCGCTGCGCTGCATCTCGGACCAGGTGAAGTGCTCGGAGATGCGGTCAGCGGAGGTGTTCGTGTTCCTGTTCATGTGTGTCTGTGGGGTTATGTGTGCCGAATGGCGGTTTTCTGGCCGTGCAGGCTACGCAGTCGCAGCGCATGAGGCTGCTGACGGCGCAGTCGGTGCCGAGGCGGTCGAGGCGGTTGCGCAGGTCGGAGTTGTCGTCGTAGAGCCTGTCTATCTTGGCGGTGGCGGCCTCGTACCTGCGGCTGAGGAGCTCGAGCTCCTTCTCCTGGCGGGCGATGACGCTCTGCCATTTCTCGTCTATCCTGCGGGTGTTCTCGAGCCGTGCGGCGGTCTTCTTCTCGGTGATGAGGAAGAGGGCGATGAGTCCTCCGGTGCCTGTGGCGGAGGCTATGAGCTGTATGATGAGGTCGGGTGTCATGGGCGTGGGGTGTATGGGAAAAGTCCCGCTCCTGCTTTCTTTGATGCGGGGGCGGGACTGCGCTGCCGTGGGCTACGGTGCGGGGGTGTAGACCGCCATGTGGAGCATCTCTCCGGACTTCTCTCCCGTGGCGGAGTTGACGAAGAAGTACTTCATGAACACCTTTGGTGCGGCCTCGCCGGGCTCGCCGAAGAGGGCGGCGTAGTCGCTGAGGATGTCGATGGAGGTGCTGACGACCTCGCGTACACCTCCGATCTGGACCGCCTTGGCGTAGGCGTTGGAGATGCCGTTGGACTGGGGTGCGGAGGCCATGATGACGAGCTTCAGCCCTGTGACGTCCGCGGGGACGGAGGGGAGCTGGAAGGAGAATGTCCCGTCGGTGAGCTCGACTGCGGCTTCCGCCGGTGCCTCCACTCCCGTGAGCTCGGGCGGACTGGCCAGGGCCTCTCCTCCGCAGCGGACGATCCAGAAGTTGAGGCGGGAGTAGAGGTTGGAGCCGGAGATCTTCGATGCCGTCCCGAGGACGCTGCGTCCCTTCTGGGATGCGGCCATGGCGGTCCATGCGAGGATCTGCTCGTTGGTCAGGCTCCTCCAGCTCTGTGAGAGGGCCTTGAATACTGACTTGACGGCGGCCTGCGAGGATGTCCTGACGGAGCCTCCGTAGCCGCGGTTGCGGATGTACTTTCGGCCGCGTGTCTTGGCGGCTGTGACTCCCTTTGCGGAGCCCGACATCTCTTCGAATGCGATGGAAGGTAGGTACTTCATGATGCTTGTGTATTAAGGGTTGGACAATAAGTTTCCTTGCTGGGTGCCGCCCCTGGGGGCGAACATGAATATGAACGGTGTCCATCCGGTGGACTTGGACATGCCCCCGAGGTCGGGTACGGTGAGCACCCCGCCCTCGACGCGTCCCGCGGCCATGGCGGAGCCGGGGTGGCCGGTGTTGTTGCTGCCTCCGGTGAGGCAGAGGTCTGCGCTGACGTCCTCCGGGAATCCTCCGAGGCGTATGGATACGGAGTCCCCGAACTCGGAGGTGAACTCGTCGAAGCATATGTGGAGGAAGCACCATCCGTCCTCCACGGCGCAGACGACGTTCCTGTGGTCGAGCTCTTCGGTCAGGTACTCGAGCGTCAGGTCGGTGTTCGTGCCGGGGAGCACCGGCCGGCGCACTCCCCTGACGGCGTACATGGTGCAGAGGACGAGGGTGACGCTGCCGAGGTCGTCGTATATGGGGAGTCTCTCTATGCAGAGGGTACGGCTGTCCCTGAGCCATGTCCTGACGGCGGTGCCGATGGAGTATGTCCTGGTGTAGCCGGGGTACTCCACCGTCTTCAGCGAGCGCATCCAGCAGGAGGTGACGCAGCTGCGGGGGATGGACAGCTCCGGGAGAGTGATCTCCAGCACCTGTGCGGCGGCGTACTCCGGGGAGGCGGTGTCGATGGTGACCGTGCCGTTGAGCACGGCCATGATGCCGGACTGGAAGTCCTGCAGGGCGATGGGGCCGCAGCCGAAGTTGTTTCCCGTGGAGTGTATCATATCAGTCGTAGTCGCTTTTGAAGAATATTCCGGTGGACAGTATGTCGGCGTCGAGGTCGTCGCAGCCTCCCAGATGGAAGAGCATGACGGCGTACTCTCCGAGGTATTCCCTGAGTGATACGGAGTAGGTCTGCGTCCTGTATCCTCCTGCGGCTCCTGTCCTTCCGACCACGTATCCGTAGCCGGTGAGGAAGTCATCCTGGGGCAGGGGCAGGGAGAGCATTACGATGCCGTCGCGGGTGCTCTCCGTGAGGGTTATGTCTGCGTTGAGGACGGACGAGCCGGGGGTTACCTCGAT
Organism: uncultured Bacteroidales bacterium; assembly: GCA_944326235.1. Lineage (GTDB taxonomy): Bacteria > Bacteroidota > Bacteroidia > Bacteroidales > UBA932 > Coprenecus. The sequence goes on from CALVDH010000036.1 coordinate 13,247, forward strand.
GTCTGCCCGGGCCACACCGGCCATGGAGAGGGCGCCTTCGGAGGTGACGCGGTTGCGGGGCACGTATCCGTTTCCGGCGATGGACTCGGTGCGGCACAGCAGTGAGAGGCGTATGTCGCGCCCGGTGAGTCCCGTGGCGGCGTCCATCCAGCAGAGGGTGCAGAAGTATCGCTGCCCCGGCCTGGGGGTGACTCCGAGCACGGATGCGCAGGAGGCGGTCAGGTCCGCGTCCCCCCAGTCTGGCCGCATGCCCGGGGTGATGACCACGGTCCTCTCCCATGCGGAGACGGTACCGGGGCTCTGGGCGGGGGACATGCGGAATACCAGCAGCATGGTCTCCCTGGGCGGCTGCAGTCCTGTGATGATGACCCTGTCGGGGGAGATCCACATGTCGGAGAAGAGCACCGTGGGTATGTGCTCCCTCCAGTCGGGGGCGTCGCTGCGCATGGGGAGTCCGGCCATGCGGAGGCTGTAGTTGACGCAGACGAAGGCGTTGATGCCGGAGTATCCGGCCTTCTGTCCGAGCACTGCGGGGAAGTCCAGGTGTGCGGCCAGCTCCTCCCATGCCCTCATCTGCTCCTGCGTCAGGCGGGGGTAGGCCCGGCTGATGTCGGCCAGGCGGTTGCGTGCCGCTGCCTGGGACGGGGTGCAGACATGGGGCTGTGTGGCCCGCACCGAGAGGACCTGGCGGCCTTTGGATACCTTGGCCGTCACGTCCCCGGCGGTGCCGGAGAAGGCGCTGAATGCTATGGAGGGGAGGGCTTTCATGGTCTGCGTCTGAGAGTCGGACGCTAAGATAGCGGAAGGAGGGACAGAGTCCCGGGAAATGGATATGGGTGCCGTAAGTGGCTGAATTATGCGTTGTTATGCTCCTGTAATCCTGCCGTTGCCATGGCCTGCTGCCCGTCCCTGACGTCTACCTCCGCCGACAGGCTGCGGCTGTCGGAGCGCAGCCCTGTGAGGGTGTCCAGGAGCGAGTGTCTTATATGCACGCTGAGCCTGCGTGCTCCGGAGCCGAGGCGGAAGAGCGCGGCGTAGTCCGGTATGCGGAGCGGGGCCTCTGTCGTTCCCGGCCCGGCCGGGGATGGCGGGAGGAAGCGGCGCATCATCCCGGGATTGCGTCCCCTGCCCTCGGGGGCCAGCTGGAGCATGGCCAGCAGCCGGAAGCGCCCTTCGGGTGCGGACGGCTCCAGGGTCAGGGCCGTCTCCAGCACCAGGGAGGAACCCTCCGTCCTGGCTCCGGTCACCGCGAGCGAGCGGACCGGGAAGGGCCCCGGCGCTGCCGGGGACGGAACGCCCTCCCTGCCGAGGGCTGCCAGCCCGTGGTAGGCCGACAGGAAGAGGCAGTAGCCGCTGATGCTGTTGCCGTCGCCGAAGGGCGGACGGTGCGAGGGCACCCCGCGGGCCAGCCGGTTCCACTCGGCCTGTGCCCGGTGGGGCAGTGAGCCCCATGCCGCGATGGCCCTGCGGTGCAGCTCCAGCTGCCGGAGCTGGGCCGGGGAGCCACCGAAGACGGGCCGGGGCCTGGAGCGCAGCATGCACCTGCCGTCCCGGTGGTAGAAGGTGACCTCCCCCACCGAGCCCCAGCAGTCCGAGAGCGGTATGTCAGGTATGAAAGCGGGCATGGCGTCAGTGTCGCGGACCCTGTCCCCCTGCGGCGCAAGTCTTATGCTGGGCCGTGGCTCGGAGGTGGTCCGGTCGGGCTCCAATATAGCAAACAGGGTACACGGTCCGGTGAGAACGGCGGGGCGGACACCGGGATGCGCCCTTATGCGCTGGGCAGGGAAGAGATTCCTGTCAGTGGCGGACAGACCTCAACCGGAAAAAGGAAAGGAAAGAAAAAACCGTAAAAAAAGAAAAAAAGGAAAAAGGACTGCCTTCTCTGCCCCGCGGAGGCGTTCTGTCAAGGTTTTTGCGGAAAAAATTACGCCCGGAGGGTGTCATTTTTTGCGGAAAACGGCACAGCCGCTTGACCTTGACAGGGCGGCGGAGAGGGGCTAGCTTTGCGGGAGTTTTTGTTTTTGTGGGAGTCAATGCAGTTTGTCTAATATCCTTCTCGGCAGATAATCAGTATATTTTTAAAGCAATGGATAGGAAAAAGTCTTATCTTTGTTCCGTTATCCGCAAATAGCGGAGACAGACATATTGCTCAATAGCCTTCTGAATCACCACCTCGGAGTTTTGCGAGCATTACAACACAGTTGGCACTTACGGCTTAGGCGTAGGTGATTCCGTATTGTGTTGTGGCTTGTGGTGAGCCCAGAAGGCGTATGGAGTACCTACGCCTTTTATGGTGTTAGGGTAGTAATCGTGAAATTATGTTTAATACTAATAATTAATAACTTATGGGATGGATTATATTAATCTTTGTTATCGTCATTTTTGTAGTTGCAATCATGTCGGCAAATAAAAAGCAAAAAGAAATGGAAAACCGAGGAAAGGCAATAAATCAAACAATCAGCCAAATGCCTGATTTTAACCCTACGACAAAAATAATTGGACCACAGAATCGCTTTGTCTTTGCTGTAGATTATTCAACTCGTAAGATTCTTTACATGCCGGGCTCTGTCAAATATTTTTATTCTTTTGAAGATGTCATATCTGTTGAATTGATAGAGGATAATAATATTATATCTAAGAAATCTACAGGAAGAACAATAGGAGGTGCGTTAGTAGGTGGATTTGTGGCTGGTGGTGTAGGCGCTATTGTTGGAGGGCTTTCCGGGTCTTCCAAGCAGCAGAATCTTCATTTGTCCGTCAAAACGAAGTTGCTTCTTCGAAATAATGCTTCTCCTTCAGTAGAGATACCATGTTTTGATTGCAGAACAATGACTACGGAAGGGAAACCTGTAAAGGACGGAAGTACGGAATACAATATTTATAAGCAAGGCTTGAGTTGTGCGCAAAGAATAGTGGACAGTGTCAGTGTTATTATTGATATGATAGATAGAGAATCAAACTCATCTGTACATGGTTCGGCAAATAGTTCGAATATTTCAAATAGAGAAAACATGAATAAACCAGTAATGCCGCAGAGCGATCCGTTGGAGGATGAGGTTAGGAGATTGAAAGCAGCAGGTCAATTGATACCTGCCGTAAAACTCGTAGTAGATACATTGGGCTTGGGGTTGGCTGATGCCAAGGCTTATGTGGATAATGTGCAATAACCGGTTATTTTTTGTATATGTCGTCAATTTATAATATGATGGTAAAATATTTCGGCGAGTAAGCTGAGCGAACTGGCTGGTGCGGAGGAGTGGTGGTGTGAGCTGCCGCTCTTCTGTTTTGTATGGGTGTCTGCGGACGGCCACCTCCAGTTGCAGTCTCTTATGAGTATAAAAATTCCGCTCTCCTCTCTGGGACGGACGGAGTCCGGGCCAGTGAGGGTTTCCCGTGTATTGCGGCTGCAACGGAGCCGACCGGATGTGCGTTGCCGGAGGGACCTAGCCGAGCCCGATGGCAAGCGAGGGAACGCAGTGAGCGAGTGCGGCGCGGGCGACAGCGAGGGAGTGGAGGCGGCGCACTTCCGGCACTGTGCCGGTCGCAGAGGGGCGGGGACGAAGACGCAGGATGCTGAGTCGGAGGTATGCCGGGGACGGTTGAGGAGTGATGCCGCTGATGTGGCGGTGTGAGCTCCGCATACGCTTCAGGGAGGCCGTCAGGGCTCCCTGTAGGAGAGATACCGCTTCGTCCCTTAACAGGGGGCTTCGAGGAATAAGGGCGTTCACTGAGCGGGATGCGTTCCGAACCGGGTTTCAGGGAGGCCGGAGGTCTCCCTGTATGAGGAATGCCATGGAGCGGAGGCGGACTGTCTTCCTGGACGGCTTGCCGGACTGGAGGACAGGGAGACGGGAGCGACCCGCAGCTGTGCTGCTAAGGGGGCCGGCCACAGGAGTCAGGCCGTGTGCGGAGTGATGGGCTGCGGTGCGGGATGAGGTGGATGCGTGGTGTGCCTGTCTGCCTGTGAGCCTGGCTCCGGAGTCCCGCAAGCGGCCTGGAGGCCGGTGGCCGACGCAGCGGGACTCTCGCCGGACCCCGCCCCGTCCGACCGGATTAAGAGGCGGACTCTTTGAACTTGTAGTGCCGGAGATACTTAACATAATCCGGATTGTGTGCGCTTTGCTCACACAATAAAGGTTGGATTATGTTAAGTAGCGGATTAATGGCCCGGGTGTTCGAGGCATTCCGGCGGAGGGCGGGCGGATGGCCCGGAGGGCTGAGAGAGGACAGGGAGTGTCGGACGCTTGCGGCTGACTCTCCCTACCGCTTTGTGTTTTGCCGGCGGCCCCTGGGCCGGCGTGCGGGAGGGTCAGCGGTGCGCTTACCGCAACGGAGCCTGCGGAGTGAGGACAATCGCACGGCTGAGGCCGCTCTGCCCTTGGAGCAAGGCTCCGGACGGCTTGCCGG
>CALVDH010000037.1 GCA_944326235.1 uncultured Bacteroidales bacterium
GGACACAGTAGCTTCGAGTACGCGGTGCCGCAACGGCAGCGAATAGCGGGAAATGGTGCCGTTGTGGAAGTGGCCGGAAACATTTTTAGATTCCTGCGCAGAAGTTGAACAGCTGCATGACGGATTCCAGTTCGTTGAAGTAGGTGTAGTTGGTCTTGGCGAACCCGCGGATCTGTTTCTTCTTTTCCGGGAAGAGTTTCAGGAAGGACTGGAGGCGGCAGGGGTACATCCTGCCTTCGGAGGTGAGGACGAACTCGGTCTTGTAGATGCACCTCAGGGTGAATGTTTCGTCGGGGCTGTATCTCCGAGTCCGGGTTTCAGGGACGCCGTCACGGCTGTACCTTACAGTGGTCTTGGCACCTGTCAGCCAGGTAAGATGATTGCCGCCTGAGAGTTCCTCGTTTTGTTTGTCGTTGCCGTATCCGTCAGGGTATTCCAACTCTATGGAAGCCAAGCTGGACAGAGTGATGCCGCCGTGCTCAGCGATGACCGTGACCCAGCAGGTATCGGCGGGGATGATGGTGCAGTCCCGGGTCTGTATCCGGACTATGTCCTCCTGACCGGCAACCATCATGGTGTCGCCTTTTTCATCCAGCATGTGTACTTTCTGAGTGAGGGTATGGATGTTTATCCTGCCTGTCTGCTCATCTCCGGACTGCAGGGTGACTGCGGTTTTCTCGAACACGGGCAGCAGATACTGTATGTCAGTGGGCAGGATGTCTTCGATCATCTGACCTGGTCTTACCTGGTAATCCGTTACCATTTCCTGAGCACGGACCCGGGTGAATGTGAGAATAGAAAGTGTCAGCAGGATGGCAAAGCGTTTCATGATTCAGAGTATTTGCGGTTAGAGTTCCGAGCAGTACTCGAACAGGCCGATGAGGGATTCCCTGTTTGTGAAGTTGGTGCGGAAGTTGGTTGCAAGGGCGCGGACGGCCGCCTTGTCCTTAGGAAATACCTTCAGGAAAGAGGACAGTCTGTCTGCGGGGTAGATCTTGCCGTCCTTCGCCAGGACGTATTCGGTGGTCAGGCTGTAGGTCATAATGAAGACCTCGTCTTCAGGAGACCGGTTATCCACGGTGGGGACGTCCACGTCGAATTTCCACAGGTCGTTGTTGTTGAGGGCAAGATAGAGTATCCGTTTGTCGGACCGCTCGCTGTCAGTGGTGTCCTCCTGCGCAAGAGGCTCGTATTCGATAGTAAGCCTGTGGATTTCCGACAGGATGGCCCCGTTGCTCTCTGCAAGTTCGGGCAGGAAGAAGTTCTCGACGTGATGAACAGTTATGTCTCCGGCATTAATGGTGGATATCATCTCCGTGCCCACTGCCTCGAGGGTGTCGCCGTTCTCGGCTATTATCCGCAGGGTGTGGTTGGGGATGAACAGGTTAATCTTCCCGGACAGTACGTTGCCGTCTGTTGTCTTCACCAGCGCGTCAGCGAAATCGGGCAGGAGGTAGAGAACATCCGAGGGCAGTTTCTTCTCCAGATTGTCCCCTCTTCTTATTTCGACGCTTCCGGATGTCTGCCTGGGGCTGACCCGGTAATCTGTCCCCGTTTCCATGGCATGAATCCAGGAGAAATGTAGCGGTAATGTAAAGAGTGCGGTCAGAAGGATAAGTCGTTTCATGTTTCAGGGTGTTGTAACTAGAGTTGAACCGTGCAGTACTCGAACAGCATAATCAGGGACTCCCTGTTGGAAAAGTCAGTGTAATAGAGTTTGGTGAAATCTTTAATGGCTTTTTTCCGTTCGGGGAAGGCTTTTGTGAATGAACTCAGTCTGCAGGGGTAGGCCTTGTCGCCTATGACGAGAAAATGCTGGATTGAATAGGTGCATCTTACAGTGACGAATCTGGCGGAGTCAGCCGGATGGTTATTATTGTACGAAGGGTCGTTGATAATGATTTTGTAGGATCCGGTATTCAATGATATTCTGTCCTCAAGTGCGGTCAGGGCCTCATCAGCCTCATTCGCTTCATGGAAAAAGTCTATGTCGACGGAGGGACATTCGCAGAGTGCGGTGTTGCGGTGCTCTGCGATGACTGTCATGAACTTGTTGTCCCTTTGGAGGACAGTCCGGTCAGGGGCTGTTATACGGACTATGTCTTCTGAGCCGGCTATTCTGAGAGTGTCCCCGGTGGATGTGAGCAGATAGATGTTGTCAGTCAGGAAATTTGGATTTATCAGTCCCGTGAACTCTTCTCCATACCGGCTGAAAAACCTGCATTCCTGAAACTCAGGCAGGATATACTTCATGTCGTCCGGTATCAGGTGGTCGTAGCGCTGACCTTCCATTACCTTGATGTCCAGAACCCTGTCCTGGGCAGTCATATCTGTGGACAAAACAAGGATAAAGGTCAGAAGGCAAAGAAGTGTTTTCATAGTATGCAGTTTATAGGTTAAGGTCATGTTTTATTGCTCCGGTTCCGTCGGGCTGGAGCCGAGAATCTCCATGGCGCGGTCGTAGAGGGAGTCGTCGACCACCACTTCTACGGAGACGAGGTCGGTGTTGACGGCGCCGGTGGACCAGACGAGGTTCTCTCCGAGGACGAAGGCGGGGACGCCGTTTTCCTCGAGGACGCCCTTGCAGATATTGGCCGAGATGGCGTTGTCGAATTTGCGGACTACTTTCATGGCTGTGTCGGTTTATTCTGTTTTTTGCTGATCTGCTTTCCCGGACTGGTCTGCGGTATCGCTGCTGCCGCTTCCGAAATCGTAGGGGTCGTCGTGCCGCTGTGCCGAGCCTTCCCCGATATCCTCGCGCAGGGCGTAGGTGATGTGGGAGGACAGGCGGAGGATGTCCTTGCGGTTGCCGCTGAGTATCAGGGGAGCGGTGCCCTTGGTGATGGTCACTCCGTCCTCGTAGGCCCTCATGAAGCGTGTGAAGTGGTTGCGGAGGCGGAAGGTGAGCTTCTCCCCGTCCTCATCGGTCTTTTCGTAGCCGAGACCTTCGAATGCGTTGATTATTGTATTCCTGTGATCCTCGAAGTCCCCTTCGATCATTACCTCCTTCTTAACAAAGGTAAGACCCGGATAGACGGCTGCTATTGCCCCGAATATCAGAAGCATCTGCCACCATGCGCCTTCCTTGAGCATGCCGCCCTCGGACATCGGCATGAAGAGCTTCACCACGCTTTCTCCGCTCAGGAGAGTGACGATGCAGAGGACAACGGCTGCCAGGATTATGAAAACGAAGAAATATTTGACGGATCTGACGACCCTGCGGACTTTAGGACTCATGATTTTCGCTGTTTTTGATTAATTTTGCTGCAAATATAGCAAATCGTATTATTTTTGCCCCACATTAAAAGCAGATAAATAGAAATGGAAGAGAACAAAAGACCAGTGGGCTCCGGCACCACTCCCGAATGGACCCCTCAGAGCAGCAAGTCTGACAACGGTAACAAGGGACTTAAAGTCACCGTTATAGTACTGGCCGCAGTGGCCGTAGTGCTGGCCGGTGTATTTGCGTACGTGTGGATAGACAGGCAGAAGATGATCGATGACCTGACTATCGACAAGCAGAACCTTACCAACGAACTTATCGAGCTGCAGGGTGAGTATGCCCAGCTCTCGTCCAACAACGACAGCCTCAATGTCCAGCTCGACCGCGAGCGCGAGAAGGTCAGCCAGCTGCTGGACCGCATCAAGCAGACCGACGCGGCCAACCGCAGCAAGATCCGTCAGTATGAGAAGGAGCTCGGTACCCTCCGCTCGATCATGAAGCACTATATCTTCCAGATCGATTCTCTCAATACCCTGAACATCGCTCTCCGCAAGGACGCCGAGCTGGCCCGTGCCGAGGCCGCCAAGTCAGCCGAGCGCTACCAGGAACTGAGCAAGACCACCGACGAGTACGCCAAGCTCGTGGAGCAGGGCTCCGAGATCAAGGGCCGCGGCATCAACATCGTCGGCATCAACGCCTCCAACAAGGAGACCGACCGCAGCAGCCGCATCAAGAAGCTCCGCACCTGCCTCTCTCTGATTGAGAACTCCATCGCTCCCAAAGGCCCCATGCGCGTGTACATCCGCGTCAAGGGACCGGACGGCATCCTGATGACCTCCGACCAGCAGCGCATCTTCGAGATGAACGGCGAGCAGCTCGTCTACTCCGAGTCGCGTGAGGTAGACTACCAGGGCGCCGAGGTGGAGGTATGCATCTACTTCGCTTCCGAGCAGTTCACCAAGGGCGTCTACACCGTCGAGGCCTACACCTCCTCCGGTCTGCTGGGCACCGGCGACATACTGCTGAGATAGCGTCAGTCAGCGTCCACGGCATCCTGCGATTATCCTGCGATGATATACATTCACTTCCCCTTCTGCAAGTCGTTCTGCACCTACTGCGACTTCTATTCGGTCAGGGGAAAGGACAGGATGGCACAATACACACAGAGCCTTCTGCGGGAAATCTCCCTGCGGAAGGCTTTTTTATGCCAATGCACCTCGCCTGCAACGCTCTACGTCGGGGGCGGGACACCCTCGCTCTGGCCGGTGGAGCAGCTGGGGGAGGCGGTCGCGGCGGTCTCTGCGGCACTCCGGGAGGGGGCGGCAGAGCTGTCCCGGGAACATGGGATGGCCGGGGGGATGCCGGGATCTTCGCGGAATTTACCGTCGAGGTCAATCCGGACGATGTCACGGAGGCCTACGCCCTGGCCCTGCGGCGGCTCGGAGTGAACCGCGTCAGTATGGGCGTGCAGTCCTTCAGCGACCGCAGCCTGCGGTGGATGGCCCGGCGGCACAGTCCGGAGGGGGCGGTGGAGGCCTTCCGGGTGCTGCGCTCTGCCGGGTTCGACAATATCTCGCTGGACTTGATTTTCGGGTATGATCCGGTGGCTTGGGGGAGCGGCTCTTCTTCGGATGAAGAGCTGATGCAGCTGTGGAGTGACGACCTGGATGCTGTGCTGCGGCTGCGGCCGGAGCATATTTCCGCCTACCAGATGGGTATCGAGGAGGGCAGCGTCCTCGGAGAGATGGCTGTCGCCGGCCGCTACCTGGAGCCCTCCGACGAGCTGTGTGTAGCTCAGTACTCCCTCCTGCAGCAGCGCCTCGCCGCCGCCGGCTACCTCCAGTACGAGGTCTCCAATTTCTCCCTCCCCGGCCGCCGCGCCCTGCACAACAGCGGCTACTGGGACCGCAGCCCCTACATTGGCCTCGGGCCCGGTGCCCACTCCTTCGACGGGGACCGCCGCCGCTGCTGGAATGTTCCGGATCTCGACCGGTATATTGCTGCGTTCGGTGGGGGTTCCGCTTACCGTGATTGTGCCGTGTCATCCGTGGTGTCAGAAGAGACCCTTACCGACGAGGACGTCCTTACCGAGACCATTATGCTCGGTCTTCGCACCGTGGACGGCCTGCCATTAGATGTCCTAGTTGCCATGTGCCGACCGTCGTCGTCTGCCGTGCCTGATAGTCGCTCCGGGTCTGCTCAGCCGTTGTCGTCTACCGTGCCTGGTAGTCGCCCCGGGTCCGTTCAGCCGTCGTCGTCTACCGTGCCTGGTAGTCGTTCCGGGTCCGTTCAGCCGTCGTCGTCTACCATGCCCGATAGTCGTTCCGGAGCCGCAGAAAACTCGTGCCAATCCCTTCTTTCTCAACTTCCACACCCTCTGCGGACCTCTATCGACCGCCTTCTGGCCACCGGCTCCCTCATCCTCCGCGACGGCCGCCTGTCCATTTCCTCCTCCCGCCTCTTCATCAGCGACTCCATCATCCGCGAGCTGCTGTAGCGCCGTCCCGTCCTCCCCCCGACAGTCACTTCTTATCCGCGAACTGCAGTGGTGTCGTCCAGCACTTCTCTTGACAACAGCTTCTTCATTACCCCTTCGGAAGGAGTGGGAAGGTGGGACGAAAATGCGGGGAAACTACTCACTTTCGGAAGGTGTGGAAGGTGTAGAGTTGGCTGGGTATGCTGGTTCGGCGATTGAATGTGACCGAAAATGAATCGTTCGCACGGGGCGGTTCTGGAATGCTCTGATTCTCATGCGGTTGATGATTAGGGCTGTGGAAGCCAGCGGTTTTAAAACGGACCAAAGCACGCGGCTCTTCGGGAATATGTTGGAAATCAAGAATTTGTGAGAATATGGTGTGCGAGCATTTCAAAATATCTGTCGGGAGTGTATGCCCGGAGTGTCAGGAAGTGTTCGGAAGTGTCCGCCCGAAGGTGTTCGAAAACGGACAGGTGTCCGATATCGGACACTTTTGAAAAAGTGCAAGATGCACGTTATCAATGTGTTGTATTTTTGGCACGACGGTTGTGACGGGCTGTCCGGGGAGAAAAGTGTCCGCTGAATGGGAAGTGATCATGAAAGTGCATGGGAACGGACGATGAGAGCAGGCAGAGCAGATGGGGCAGACGAAGTAGATGGATGATGTGGACGACGATGGGAGCGGGCGACGTGAGCGGACAACTGCATGCGAAGATTAACGGAAACAGAAAACACAACCGATATGAAATTAGGATTATACTTCAGGCAGGCGTGGTACAACCTCCGGGCGAACCGGGTGTACAGCGCGGTGTTCATCGCCGGAACGGCCCTTTCGCTGGCGCTGGTGATGGCGTTTCTGACGGTGCTGTCTTCGAGAGTGGTGAATACGGTGCCGGAGACGCACAGGGACAGGACGATGGTGATTTACAGTATGGAATACCACAAAGGGGGGATGATGTTTACAGTGGGGCCCAATTACCGTTTTGCCAGGGACTTCCTCAAGGATATGCCGGAGGTGGAGTGCTGGTCGGCGGTCTACACGTATGATGCGACATACGCAGTTTTGGAAAATGCGTCCGAGGAGTTGACGCACGCCTATGCGAGGATGGTGGACCTGAACTTCTGGAAGATTTTCGATATGGACTTCCTGTATGGCCGGCCGATATCGGAAAACGGGATGGACCTCAATACTCCGGAGGCAGTGGTGACCGAGTCGGTGGCCCGCTCGCTGACCGGACGCTCTGATGCTGTGGGGGAGAAGGTGTACTTGGACGGATATACTCTGACCGTGTGCGGAGTGGTCCGGGACGTGCCGATGAGTGCTACGCTGGCGTTCTCGGAGATATGGCTGCCTTCGACTATTGCGGAAAGGTCATTTGCCCCTGAGTCAAATCCTCTGTCCAGGTATATGAACGGGACCGAGATAATAGTGCTTCTCAAGGACCGGAAGGATATCCCTGCGGTGGAGCGGACAGTCAAGGAGCGCGTCGAGCAGTACAACGGTCTCAAGGAGTCGGAATACGAGTTGGTGCTCAGCGGTATCAGCTCGCAGCGCCAGTACATATTCGCATGGAGCGACCTGGGCTCTTCGGGCTATGCGTGGCTGGGTGCGGGAGTGATGCTGCTGATCCTGCTGGTACCGCTGCTGAACCTTTCGGGCATGGTGGGTTCCCGTATGGAGGCCCGTCTGACGGAGTTCGGCACCCGCAAGTCTTTCGGTGCCGGTCCGCGCTCGATTATCGCGCAGATAGCCGGGGAGAACCTGCTGATGACCATCTTGGGCGGAGTCCTCGGTCTGCTGCTGTCCTGGCTGATCATTGCGCTCTTCACTCAGCAGATCAATGCGCTGGTGCCCGGCAACGTACTGGTGGAGTCCTACACCTACAGGGTGCCTGAATCAGGCGGCTTCTTCGACTTCAGGGACTTCTTCAATGTAGGGCTGTACGCTCTCCTGCTGGTAATCCTGGCCGTGCTCAACATGATATCGGCCTTCATTCCGGCGCTCAAGGTAATCCGCCGTCCCATCACTGAATCGTTGAACTATAAAAAATGACAAGAGATATGCTTAGACAGATATTCAAACAGCTGTGGTTCTACCGCAGGAGCAATGCCTGGCTGTTCATCGAGCTGGTGGTCATCATCGCGGCCTCATGGTTCATAGTGAACGAGACCTGGACGACGTCTTACCGTATCAACAATGTCCCCGACGGTTTCGATGCCCGGAACGTGTACTGCGTATATCTTACGAATCTCAGTAAGTCGCGTAACGGCTACGATCCGGCGGAAGCTTCATTGGAACGCCAGAGGGTGAACCTGCACCGTTTCGGGGACGCTCTGCGGGCCATGCCGGAGGTGCAGACAGCGGCTCCGGTAAGTACAAACCATCCGGTCGACGGACTTCACTCTATGATGGGCATCCAGATTGACAGTGTGAATCATCTGTATTTTTCAACGTTTGAGCGGGAATCCGGAGCGCAGGACTTCGACATATTCCGTTATGATCTGGTATATCCGGAGAATGGTGCGGTAGATGATTCCCACGGTTCAGTGTTCATCACCAAGGATCTGGCGGATTATCTCTACCCCGGGCAGAACCCTGTAGGAAAGACTATCGCCGGGTCGGACAAAGTGATGTTCAAGCATGAAGACAATATAGCGGCCAGGCGTATCGCCGGAGTCATAGGCTATATGCGCCCGGACGGTTTCTCTGATAATGTACCGTATGTGATAGAGAATTTTGCGGACATGGTAGGAGAATACGGCGGAGATCAGATGTATGCCTTCCGTCTGAAGCCAGGAGTGGACGGGGAGAAATTCCTCGAGAATGCCTCTAAGGAGTGGAGGAAGTCCCTGCAGTTCGGCAATTACCGCGTGACGGAGGTCTACTCGTTCCAGGACAGGATGGAAGCGGTGGTGCAGATTGAAAAACTGGACAAACTGTTTATATGGAAGGCCCTGTGGCTCTTCATGCTGTTCAATGCCCTGCTGGCGGTGGCCTCGACCGGATGGCTCCGGATGGAGGACAGGCGCGGGGAGATCGGTGTACGCCGGGCCATGGGAGGTTCGCCCCGCCGTATCCTGCTGCACTATGTGGAAGAGGTATGGGTGGTCTTCGCAGCCGCTGCGGTCATAGGCATACTGATTACGGTCAATATCATTGTCCTTGGAAAAATCGACATAGCATCGTCCGACAGTGCCATGGTCAGCCATGGGCTGGCGGAGAGTCCTCTCAATATGACTGACTTCCCCCTGCTCTTCGACCCCGTGGCGCACTTCCTCGCGGTGGAGGGCATTGTCCTCGGCCTCCTGCTCCTCGCAGTGACCGCGGCCATCCTCATCCCCGCTGCCGGAGCGCTCCGCCGTCCCCCCGTCGAAGCCCTCAGAGACGAGTAATGGTAAAATCAGTAGGAGAATAAGACGTGAAAAATGAAGTAAATGAGGAAAAGAAAGAAGAAGTAATAATAAGAAACAGATTCAGAGAAGATTTTCATGCAGATAATTTGATTTAACGAACGAAGTGAGTAGTAAGTCCTCCCCTACGTCAGGGGAGGATTTAGGAGGGGTGGTCGAAAGCATGGATTTTTCTTCTCGAAAAGGGATAAAGCTGAATAGAAGTAAAATGTAAATACCATGGATAGAGAACTTACAAGCAAGGAAAAATGGCAGGACCGCCGCAAGATTATTCTCCGCTGGAGCCTCGGAGGCGCCGTCGCAGTAGTGGCGGTGGTGCTGCTGGCAGTGCTGATCCAGCCCTCGGTGCGGGAGAGCAGCCTGCGGCTGGCTACGGTGGACACCGGCTCGATAGAGTTTGCGGTGTCGGCTACCGGCAAGGTGGTGCCGGGCTACGAGGAGATCATCAATTCACCGATTACCTCCCGCGTGATGGAGGTCTACAAGCGGGCCGGCGAGGTGGTGCAGGCGGGCGAGCCGCTGCTGCGTCTGGAACTCTCAGAGGTGCAGACGGAGTATGACAACATGCTGGACGAGGAGCGGATGAAGGAACTGAAGCTCGAGCAGCTGCGTATCACCAACCGCAACAACCTCTCGGAGATGGAGATGAACATCGAGATACAGGAGATGGAGCTGGACCGCAAGGCCGCCGCCCTGCGCAACGAGAAGTATCTGGACTCGCTCGGAGCGGGTACTCCGGACAAGGTGCGCGAGGCCGAATTAGACTACACGGTGTCGAGCCTCAAGTTGGAGGACAACCGCCGCAAGTTCCAGAACCAGCGGGACCTGGCCGCCGCCGATGAGGCCGTGGCCGAGCTCGAGCTCTCAATCTTCCGCAAGAACAAGGAGCAGACCCGCCGCCGGCTCTACGATGCCGGTATCCGGGCACCCTACGCCGCTACCCTTACGTTCATCAACAGCGAGATAGGTGCCCAGGTGGGGCAGGGCGAGAAGCTGGCGATGCTGGCCGACCTCACCCGCTTCAAGGTGGAGGGCGAGCTGGGCGACATGCAGGCCGGCAAGATAGCCGAGGGCTACCGGACCACAGTACTGGCCGGACGGGATACCCTCACCGGCATGGTGTCGGTACTCTCCCCGATGTCCACCGACGGTCTGATATCCTTTACCGTGCAGCTCGACAACGAGTCTGCGCCGGGCCTGCGCTCGGGCCTGAAATGCGACATCTACGTGGTCTACGCCTACCGCGAGAATGTCCTCCGCCTGCCTTCCGGGACATATTATAAAGGAGAGGGCAACTACGACCTCTTCGTCCGCGAGGGTGACCGCCTGGTGCGCCGCCGCGTGGCCCTCGGCGAGGCCAACTACGACTACGTGGAGGTCATCTCCGGCATCGAGCCCGGCGAGCAGGTGGTCATCTCCGACATGCAGGACTACGCCAAGCAGCCTGAACTGAAGATCAAACCCTCTAAAAAGAAATAAGTTATGAAACTCGGAGTATATTTCAGGGAGTCGTGGCACAACCTGCTGGCCGACAAGACCTACGGTCTGGTGTATATTCTGGCTGTCGCTTTCTCGATGGCCATGGTGATGACATACCTTACCGTGCAGGCTGTCCGCATGGACAACAGTTACCCCGAGGTGCACCGCGACCGGATGCTGTCGATACCTTCCATGACGTTCAGCGCAGGCCAGTCAGTGCGGGACCGTGGTGTGAACAAGGATTTTATGCAGAGGTTCCTCTCCGGGCCCATCCCTGGTCTTGAGGCCTGGACGGCCGTGAAGACCGACAACTTTATAGTCTCCACAACCTCCGGTGAGTCCGTGAATATGGCTGTAGAGTTCATTGGCTCCGGTTTTAGGACGATATTCCCGCTGGATGTCATCGACGGAGCCTGGCTGTCCGAGGATGCCGCTGACCGGGCGGTGCCTGAGGTCATGATCTCTGAGTCTGCCGCGGTGCTGCTTCTCGGGCGGAAGGATGTGGTGGGCGAGACAGTCTTCTTCGACAGCCGGGAATTCCGTATCTGCGGAGTCGTGCGGGACGTGCCTATGACGGCCACCTATGCCTTTGCCCAGATCTGGGCTCCGGACATTGAGACGTTCTTCGAGCGTCTGGTAGCGCCGGCATTAGGTGGAATGCAGGGCAGTTACGAGATAGTGCTGCTGGCCGGCAGCCGGAGGGATTTCGGCAGGGTGCGCCAGGAGATAGAGGACCGCGTGGAGAGGTACAACCGCTCCGGAGGCGACGACTGGAAGATGACATTTACAAACGGCATACCTTCCCAGAAGGAGCGGATATTCATGTTCGGAAGTGCCTCGGCCTACCGCTGGATCGGTCTCGGTGTGGTGCTTTTAGTGCTGCTCGTGCCGGTGCTCAACCTCTCGGGCATGACCGGTTCCGGAATGGAGGCCCGCATGGCTGAGTTCGGAGTCCGCAAGTCCTTCGGGGCCTGGCGCGGAGCCATCGTCCGTCAGGTGACGGCGGAGAACCTGCTGCTGACCCTGATCGGAGGTGTGCTCGGCCTGCTGCTCTCCTACCTCCTGCTGTACCTGCTGCAGGACCAGCTCTACGACCTGCTGCCGCTGAACGGAGTGGCTGATATACGGGGAATTGCAGAGGCTCCGGCATTTGCCTTCAGAGATTTTTTCAGGCTTAGGCTCTACCTGCTGCTGTTCGTGCTGGTGGCGGCCCTCAATCTGCTCTCGGCCATGGCTCCGGCCCTGAAGGTGCTGCACCGGCCTATAACCGAATCGTTGAACTCTCAAAAATAGACCGATATGCTCAGACAGATATTCAAACAGTTGTGGTTCTACCGCCGGAGCAGTCTCTGGCTGCTGCTGGAACTGATGGTGATAGTGGTTACCTCCTGGTTCTTAGTCAATGAGATATGGACAGTGCACTACCGCGCTCACAGAGCACCTTACGGCTATGATTACGAGGGCGTGTACGTGATGAAACTCGAGTCCCTGTACGACGGGCAGGACGGTTACGTGCTGGAAGCGGACATGGGGGATGCCCCGAAAATGGCTCTGGAACGCTTCGGGCAGGCACTGGACCAGATGCCCGAGGTGAGCGCATGGGCGGAGACCGGTACCTCTCTTCCCGGACTGAAAAGCCAGTACATCAATAATTTCTTCCCTGTCGACTCTTCCGCAGAGAACAACATATACTACTGCATCCACACCCGCAGGGCAGGAGCCCGCGACATGGAGATTCTGGACTACCGCCAAATATGGCCCAAGGATGCTCCGATAGAGGATGTCCCCGGCTCGGCCGTGATAACCGAAGACCTGGCCATGACCCTTTTCCCTGGGGAGAATCCGGTGGGCCGCCGGCTCTCGGACGCCTCCACCTGTCCTCCTCCCAAAGAATGGGACTGGGTGATATCCGGAGTTATCGAGCCCTTGAAGTTCAGCTTTGTGGATGATCCCGTGCCGACGGTGCTGGCCTCCGAGGCCAGTGTCCTGAATTTCTGGTACGGCACTCCGTGCTACATCTTCCGCCTCCGTCTGGACGTGGACGCCCGCACTTTCATCGACCGGGCCTCGCGGACCTGGCGCAGTGAGATGACCTATGGCAACTGGCGCGTCGCCTCGGTGACCCCAATGGAGGAGCTGATGGGCCTGTACGTTGTTACCGGAACATTCAAATGGAAGGCCCTCTGGGTGTTCCTGGTGGTCAATGTGCTCATTGCCGCAGCTTCCTACAGCTGGCTGAGGCTGAGGATGCGTCGTTCCGAGATAGGGGTGCGGCGGGCCATGGGCTCGGGTGCGGGAAGGATTGTCCTGCAGCAGCTGGCCGAGGCTTGGATGATTCTCGGTGCTGCGCTGGTGCTTGGACTGATCATAGCCGCAAATATCATTGTCATAGGCAAGATAGACATCGCCGCACCGCATGGAGAGGTGCTGCCAGTGCTCTTCGACAGCCTGCCGCTGCTCTACGATCCGACGGTGCATTTCCTCGCGGTGGCGGGGATAGTGACGGCGGTGCTGCTGGCGGCGGTGACCCTCGCGGCCCTCATTCCCCTCGGCAAGGCCCTGAGGGAGCGGACGGCCGATATTTTAAAGGACGAATAATATTTAAAAGGACAATATATGAAACTTGGAATGTATCTGAAAGAATCGTGGTACAACCTGCGCAAGGACAGGGTGTACAGCGCGGTTTACATCATCGGTACGGGCTTCTCGCTGGCGCTGGTGATGGCTTGGCTGACGGTGCAGTCGATGCACTTCGACAACTCCTATCCGGAGGTGAACAGGGACCGGATGTTAGTGATTCCTACCTTTATGGAGTCCCAGAAGGGTTCTCAGGGCGGATCCAATGCGATGGTCAGCCAGGCGTTCGTCGACCGCTTCATCCGCAACGAGCCGGTGGAGGGGCTGGAGACTCTGACAGCCGTGGCTTATAAGGATGCGCTGGTGGCCAATGACTTAGGTGAGGCGGTCGGCAGTGTGGCCTCGGACGTGGATATGGAGTACTGGAAGGTCTTCGGCTTCGATTTCCTCTACGGGCATGCCCTTTCGGAGACGAGCTACAATCAGGCTGCTCCCGAGGCGGTCATCTGCGAGTCGCTGGCCAGGACCCTGTACGGCAGGGAGGATATAGTGGGGGAGAGGCTCTTCATTGACGGCAAGGAGTACAGGGTGTGCGGAGTGGTGCGGGATGTGCCGCAGACGGCTTCGCTGGCCTTCTCCCAGCTGTGGCTGCCGGATCTGGAGGGAGATTCAAGAAGCTCTCTCGAGCAGTGGATAGGCCGTCCTACCATGATGGGAGAGTACTTCGTGTATCTGCTGGCCCGGGACGGGAGTGACTTCGGAACTATACGGAAAACGTTGGAGGACAGGCTCGAAAGGTACAACAACGGCTCGGACGTGGAGTATGAGCTGTCCTTTCAGTCAGGGATACCCTCGGTAAGGGAGATGGCCCTGAGGTGGACGGGCATGACATCGGCCTCGTTCACGTGGATCGGGATAGGCATCATGTTCTTCATCCTGCTGATACCGATGATCAATCTTTCGGGCATGGTGGGCTCCCGGATGGAGGCCCGCATGGGCGAGTTCGGAGTGCGCAAGTCCTTCGGAGCCTGGCGCGGAGATGTGCTTCAGCAGATTACGGGCGAGAACCTGCTGCTGACCCTGCTCGGGGGAGTGCTCGGATTAGTGCTCTCGTACGTGCTCTTAGGCGTGTTCTCGGAGCAGTTCAACGGCATGGTGCCCGGAGATGCCATGGCTATGGCTTTCTCAAGCGAGAAGGTGGAGGCGGCGGTATTCTCCGTAAGGGATTTCTTCAAGCTCAAGCTGTATGTGCTGCTGCTGGCCATAGTGCTGGTACTCAATATCATCTCGGCGCTGATACCTGCCTTCAAGGTCATCCGCCGGCCCATCACGGATTCGTTGAACTCTGTAAAGTAATTGGATTATGTTTAAACAGATACTCAAACAACTCTGGTTCTACCGCCGCGGCAATGCGTGGCTCTTCGTGGAGATGACCCTCATCGCGGCAGCCTCATGGTTCTTAGTCAATGCCGTATGGCCGGGTATTTACAGGACTTCCCTGCCGGACGGCTATGAGACCGACGGAGTGTATGCCGTCTCGCTGAACCGTCTGAGTGAGGGACAGAACGGCTACCGCCCGGAGATGGACACTCCGGAGCAGAGATCCGTGGACTTCCACCGTATCGGCAACGCTCTCAGGGAGATGCCCGAGGTGCAGGATGCGGCTCCGGTGGGGGCCACTCTCCCCGGATTGAATTACAGCAATTATAACAGGGCAATTTTCATAGATACAGTGAACAGGTGGGGTTATTCCTACGCCTATCACATCCGCGAGGCAGGGGCAAGCGACCTGGAACTTTTAGGCTACCGTCAGGTGTGGCCGCAGGGAGCTCCGATAGAGGATCTTCCGAACACCGTGATTATTACGGAGGATCTGGCTCAGGCCCTTTTCCCCGGAGAGAATCCCGTAGGCCGCCGGCTTTCACAGTTCAGCACTTACGAGGAATACGGCTGGCGCATATCCGGTGTAATAGCTCCCGTGAAAGTGGAAAAGGACAAGGAGTACCGGAGTTTCGTGATGTATGCCGGTTCCGACATCGTGGCTCTCGATGAGGGAATGTCCTTAGTGTGGATATTCCGTGTTGCTCCCGGTGTGGACGAGGACGCCTTCATACAGCAGGCCAAGAAGACCTGGCGGGAGGACCTCGCTTTCGGCAACTGGAGGGTGGCTTCCGTCATGCCGTTAGAGGAGAACTTGGAATCAGCCGTTACTGACACCTTTATGTGGCGGGCCCTCTTCATCTTCCTTTTGGTGTGCATCCTCATAGGAGTGGCCTCTTTCGCATGGCTGCGTACCCGCGAGAGACGCGGAGAGACGGGTGTGCGCCGGGCTATGGGCGGCTCTGCCGGCAGTATCATGCTGACGCAGCTCGCGGAGGTGTGGATTCTCTTTGCAGCCTCGCTCATAGTGGGACTGCTGATAGTGCTGAATGTGCTGATTTTCGGCAAAATTGACTTCTGCGCTCCGGGACTTTCCTCCTATTATGTGCTGAATGTGACCAAGGAGAGCCTGCCGGTGCTGTTCGAGCCGGTGCTGCACTTTCTCGCGGTGGCCGGTATAGTGGCCGGGCTGCTGCTGGTGGCCGTGACCCTCTCGATCATTGTCCCTGTCGCCGGGGCCCTGAAGGAGTCACCCGCCGATGTATTGAAAGATGAATAATTTTAGCTTTTTGAAAATATTTATAAACAAATAAAATTTAAGAATTATGATCAAGCTTATCGAAATTTCCAAAATCTACAGAACCTCCGAGATCGAGACCATGGCTCTCGACAACATCAACCTCGAAGTGCGCGAAGGAGAATTTGTAAGTATCATGGGCCCCTCCGGCTGCGGCAAGTCCACCCTGCTCAACATCGCCGGACTGCTCGACGAGCCCTCTTCCGGTACCGTGGAACTCCACGGCAAGCCCGTCTCGGGTCTCAATGCCCGGGAGGCCGCCCGCTTCCGCAACACCGAGCTCGGATTTGTCTTCCAGAGCTTCCACCTGATCCCCTCTCTCAATGTACTGGACAACGTGCAGATGCCCCTGCTGTACCGCAGGATGGGTGCGACCGAGCGCAAGGAGCGTGCCCTCAAGATGATCGAGGCCGTGGGCCTGAGCCACAGGGTCAAGCATTTCCCCTCGCAGCTCTCCGGCGGTCAGTGCCAGAGGGTGGCCATCGCCCGCGCCTTAGTCGGCGACCCCTCCATCATCCTGGCGGACGAGCCCACCGGTAACCTGGACTCCAAGATGGGCGCCGAGGTCATGGAACTCCTGCACGAGGTCAACAAGCAGCGCGGCAAGACCATTCTGATGGTGACCCACAACGAGTCCCAGGCCAAGCAGACCGACCGCATCATCCGCATGCTCGACGGCCGCATCATCGGATAGGGACCTGAGGCCTGCCTCTGCCTGCCCGACCTGCCCGGTCCTCCGCCCCTTGCGGCATCCCGGTCCTTCGCACCTTGCTCCTCCGCCCCTTGCCACAACGGCAGTGAATCCTGCATTTTCCTGCCGTTGCGGAAGCCCTGGAACTGGCCGCCCCCTGCGAGAGGCACTTCCTGGGCACCCCGGTCCTCCGCCCCTTGCCACAACGGCAGCGAATCCTGCAATTTCCTGCCGTTGCGGAAGCCCCGGAACTGGCCGCCCCCTGCGAGAGGCACTTCCCTGGGCATCCCGGTCCTCCGCTCCTTGCCACAACGGCAGCGAAACCTGCATTTTCCTGCCGTTGCGGAAAAGCCAGATACCAGGACCCGAAAACCGAGTAAAATGAAACATTGAACCATAACAGAAAATAACTCCAAAAGATGGAACTACCCGTATACTTCCGCCAGAGCTGGCAGATAATGCTCAAGGACCGGCAGTACAGCCTGATCTACATCATCGGTGTGGCGCTGTCGATGGCCTTCGTGATGGCCTTTCTGATGTTCATGCTGATGAGTGTCTCGGGAATCTATCCG
>CALVDH010000038.1 GCA_944326235.1 uncultured Bacteroidales bacterium
TATTCGTCTCGTATTTGGATCAATTGTAGTCCCGTTAAAATTCTCATCTTAACAGACTTATTAACCTGTATACTTTTTACCTCGTTATCTCTCTCAGTCTTTTCAATGAACTATCCGTTTTTCTCAAACGGGCTGCAAATATATGGGTGATTTTTTAAACCACCAAATTTTTCTGCAAAAAAATTTCAAAAATTTTTGAAAAAATTCTATCTCTTTTAGCCAAATCGCTGAAAACAAAGAAGATATAATTTAAAATTTCTCGAAAGAATTTTTCATAAAATTTTTTGGTTAAATTTGTATCCGAAACCAAACCTTCCTAATACCTATCTTATGAGCGAAGAAAATAAAAAAGTAACTCTTCCCGAAAACGCATTCCGGGAACTGAAACCCGGCGAGAAGTACCAGCCTCTTCTCAATCCGGACAAAGTCTATCCTGAGGTAACGGTATGGTCCGTGACCATCGGCCTCGTGATGACCATCATCTTCTCTGCTGCCGCAGCTTTCCTCGGATTGAAAGTAGGGCAGGTCTTCGAGGCCGCCATACCTATATCTATAATAGCGGTAGGACTCTCCAGCGCATTCAAGCGCAAGAACGCCCTGGGCGAGAATGTCATCATCCAGTCCATCGGCGCCTGCTCCGGCGTAATAGTAGCTGGAGCGATATTCACCCTCCCGGCCCTGTACATCCTGCAGGACAGATATCCGGAACTCACGGTAGATTTCTCCAAGATATTCCTCAGTTCCCTCATCGGAGGAGTGCTCGGCATCCTGCTGCTGATTCCTTTCCGCAAATATTTCGTAAAGGAGCAGCACGGCAAATACCCCTTCCCCGAGGCTACCGCCACCACTCAGGTACTGGTCAGCGGCGAGTCCGGAGGAAAGGGAGCCAAAACACTGCTTATCAGCGGTCTGATCGGAGGTCTCTACGATTTCATCGTATCCACCTTCGGATGGTGGTCCGAGGTCTTCACATCCAGGGTACTGCCCTGGGGCGAGCAGGTGGCCACCAACGCAAAGCTCCTCTTCAAGGTCAATGTGGGAGCGGCGGTCCTCGGCCTCGGCTACATCATCGGCCTCAAGTACTCATTCATCATCTGCTGCGGCTCGTTCCTCGTATGGCTGATCATTATCCCGCTGATGAACATCCTCTTCGGAGACAGCGTGGTGGACCTGATGGGCTCCGGCCTGACCGCCACCGTAGGCTCGATGTCGCCTGAGGAGATCTTCACCAACTACGCCCGCCACATCGGCATCGGAGGCATCGCCACCGCCGGCATCATCGGCATCATCAAGTCAGCCGGCATCATCAAGTCCGCACTGGGCCTGGCCGGCAAGGAGTTCCGCGGCAAGAAGGACGGCGCCGGCACCCAGGAGGCCCGCACTCAGAGAGACCTGTCCATGAAGATCATAATCATCGGCCTGATCGTTACCCTGGCCCTGATGTTCGTATTCTTCTACTTCGGAGTGCTGGACAACCTGTGGCACGCCGTAATAGCCCTCCTCGTAGTGGCGGTCATCGCCTTCCTGTTCACCACAGTAGCCGCCAACGCGATAGCCATAGTCGGCACCAACCCCGTCAGCGGCATGACCCTGATGACCCTCATCCTGGCCTCCATCATCCTGGTGGCTGCAGGACTCAAGGGCACTTCCGGCATGGCCGCCGCCCTGATCATCGGAGGCGTGGTCTGCACCGCACTCTCCATGGCCGGAGGCTTCATCACCGACCTGAAGATAGGTTACTGGATCGGCACCACCCCCCGCAAGCAGGAGGGATGGAAGTTCTTAGGAACAATAGTGGCCGCCGCCACCGTCGCAGGAGTGATGATGATTCTCAACGACACCTTCGGATTCACCGGTGAAGGCGCCCTCGTAGCTCCTCAGGCCAATGCCATGGCCGCCGTCATCGAGCCCCTGATGCTCGGAGGCAGCGCTCCCTGGCTGATGTACGGCATCGGAGCCGCCATCGCCATCATCCTTACCCTGTTCAAGGTTCCCGCCCTGCCCTTCGCGCTCGGAATGTTCATTCCCATTGAACTCAACCTCCCCCTGATGATCGGAGGAGCCGTCGCATGGTATGTGGGCTCCCGCAGCAAGGACAAGGCCGTCAACGAGGCCCGCAAGGAGAAAGGCACCCTCGTGGCTTCCGGATTCATCGCCGGCGGCGCCCTGATGGGAGTCGTATCCGCGATCATGCGTTTTGCCGACGTGAACCTGGTCAATACTCAGTGGCAGTCCTCCACCCCCGCGGTATGGGTTGCCCTCGGAGTATATATCCTGCTGATTGCCTACATGATCTGGGCCTGCAAGAAAACTGACGCCGCTGAAAAATAACAACTACGGATGCTGAGCGACAGTAATTTCCCCATTGCACTGCTCCTGACCCTCATCGCGGGACTGTCCACCGGACTCGGAGGGGTGATCGTGCTGCTGACCGGAAAATTCAGCACGAAGACCCTCTCATTTGCCCTCGGTTTCTCGGCAGGAGTGATGCTCTTCATCTCCATGACGGAACTTTTCGCCGAGGCCCGAGCCAGCCTCGGCTCCGCCTTCGGAGAGAGGACGGGGCTGCTGTATACTGTCCTGGCCTTCTTCGCGGGGATAGCGCTGATTGCCCTCATTGACAATCTGATACCCTCGAAGGACAATCCCCATGAATATTCCGCCGCCCCCTCGGAGGACGGCGCCGTCCCGGACAGTACGGGGCTCATGCGGCTGGGGCTTTTCTCCGTGATTGCCATTGCCATACACAATTTTCCGGAGGGCATGGCCACCTTCGTGAGCGCCATGGAAAGCCCCCGGACGGGTATTTCCATCGCTGTGGCCGTGGCGATCCACAACATTCCGGAAGGCATAATGGTTGCAATACCGATTTACTATGCCACGCGGAAAAAGGGCAAGGCCGTCGGGAACGCATTCCTGTCCGGACTCGCCGAGCCGGTGGGGGGAGTCGTCGGCTACCTGCTGCTCTCGAGGATATTCGACCAGTCCCTGAACGGAACGGTCCTCGCAGTGGTCGCGGGTATCATGACCTATATTGCCCTGGATGAGCTTCTTCCGTCCGCCGAGAAGTTCGGGCACCACCACCTGTCCATCATCGGGGTCATAGCCGGTATGGCGGTAATGGCGGCAAGTATGATTTTGATATAACAAACACACACCTATATGGAAAAAATAGTTGACAGATTTCTGAGGTACGTGGCATTCGACACCACGTCGAACCCTGACTCCCAGAGCCAGCCCAGTACCAACAAGCAGTTCGCCCTCCTCGAGCAGCTCCGCAAGGAACTCGTGGCCATGGGCCTGGAGAATGTCGAGCTGGACAAATACGGCTACCTGATGGCCTCCATCCCCTCCAACATAGAAGAGGACGTCCCCGCCATAGGATTCATCTCCCATGTGGACACCTCCCCCGACGCCCCCGGCAGCGGCATCAAGCCCCGCAT
Organism: uncultured Bacteroidales bacterium; assembly: GCA_944326235.1. GTDB lineage: Bacteria > Bacteroidota > Bacteroidia > Bacteroidales > UBA932 > Coprenecus. Next base: position 3,444 of record CALVDH010000038.1, read on the forward strand.
AGTGGAGAACTACGACGGCAAGGCCATCGTTCTCAACGAACTCAAGGGCATGAAACTCGACCCCGAGGAATTCCCCGAGCTGAAGGACTATGTGGGCCAGACCCTGATCACCACTGACGGCAACACCCTGCTGGGCGCCGATGACAAAGCCGGAGTGGCCGAGATCATGGCCGCCGCTGAGTACATCATGGAACATCCTGAATTCAAGCACGGTCCCATCAAGATCGGCTTTACCCCCGACGAGGAAATCGGCCGCGGAGTGGACCACTTTGACGTGGCTAAGTTCGGCGCCAAATACGCCTACACCATGGACGGAGGCGCCATCGGCGAACTCGAGTACGAGAACTTCAACGCAGCGGCCGCCAAACTGCACATCCAGGGCCGCAACATCCACCCGGGTTACGCCAAGGACAAGATGCTCAATGCAATACTCATCGCGTCCGAGCTCAACGACATGCTCCCTGTATGGCAGAGACCCGAGTACACCGAGGGCTATGACGGATTCATCCACATCACCAAGTTCACGGGGGTGGTCGAGGAGGCCGACATCCAGTACATCATCCGCGACCACGACTTCGAGCTGTTCGAGCGCAAGAAGAAGATGATACAGGAGTGCGCCGACTTCATCAACTGCAAGTACGGAGCCGGTGTCGTGACCGTCGATATCAAGGACCAGTACTACAACATGAAGAAGGAGGTCGAGCCCCACTACCACATCATCGAGAAGGCTGTCGAGGCCATGAAGGCCGCGGGCATCAAGCCCAACATCCGTCCCATCCGCGGCGGCACGGACGGCGCCCGCCTCTCGTTCATGGGCCTGCCCTGCCCCAACATCTTCGCCGGCGGCCTTAACTTCCACGGCAAGTACGAGTATCTCCCCGTGCAGAGCATGGAGAAGGCCTCTGAGGTCATCCTGAACATCATCCGGAATTTCACAGTAAAATAATGGAAGATATTCAGCTCAACGCGCACAACAAGGAGGAATATCCTCCGATGCACACGGCGGAACATATCCTAAACCAGACGATGGTGCGGATGTTCGGCTGTCCCCGCTCGCGCAACGCCCATATCGAGCGGAAGAAGAGCAAATGCGACTATCTGCTGGCGGAGTGCCCCACTCCGGAGCAGGTCCAGGCCATTGAGGACAAGGTCAATGAGGTGATAGCGGCAGCCCTTCCGGTCACCATTGAGTTCGTGCCTCTGTCGGAGGCAGGTGCAATAGTCGACCTGAGCAAACTTCCGGAGAATGTCTCGCAGACCCTCCGGATAGTCAGGGTCGGGGACTACGACGCCTGCGCCTGCATCGGGGCCCATGTCTCCAATACCTCGGAGATCGGGCACTTCCGGATACTCTCTCATGACTTCGCCGACGGACGGTGGAGAGTCCGCTTCAAGGTCGAGGGATAGAGGGGTGGCACGGTAATTGACAGCTTTCATATTTCAGAATTACAAAGCATCTGAAGTATGAAAGCTGTTTCATTTATTATCGCGGCTGCAGCCGCTTCCATTCTCTCCTGCGGCATGATGAAAGCCCAGGACGGTGTCCCCTATGATGAGAAATTCCGCTATATCGAGGTTACCGGCACCTCCGAGGTAGAGATAGTGCCTGACGAGATACACTTCATCATCGGCATCAAGGAGTATTTTGAGGAGGAATTCGACGGAGTCTCCAAACCCGAGGAATACAGGACAAAAGTACGTATCGAGGACATCGAATCGCAGATGCGCGAAGCCCTTCACTCCATCGGCATCACCGACAGCGACATCCGCACCCAGGACGTGGGTGACTACTGGAGGGAGCGGGGCCTGGATTTCCTCATCGGAAAGAATCTGGACATCACCCTGCACGATTTCACGATGATAGACAGGATCATCTCTGTCATAGACACCAAGGGAGTAAGCTCCATGCGTATCGGGGAAATGACCCACAAGGACATCCTCAAATACCAGGAGCAGGGCAAGAAAGATGCGCTGCTGGCTGCTAAGGACAAAGCCGAATACATGGCGGAGACCCTCGGTGAGAAAATCGGGAAGGTCCTCAGCATCATAGAACACGGCGGCGGAACAGACCACTACACGGTCGTCCAGAACAGCAAGCTCCGCATGGACGGTGCCGCACTCGGCTCAGCCGAAGCCGCTCCGGCAGCCTCCGCCTCCGACGCCTTCCGCACCATCAAGTACACCTACTCGGTCACCTGCCGCTTCGCCCTCAAAGGCTGGTAATCATATTGCCGTTCATCTGCTGACGGGCGAGGAGCTCGCGGGTGCGGAGGGAGTCCTTGTAGGCGTTATGGGCGATAATCCTGAAAATGTCGAGGGCGGCGTCGGAGTTTCCGCCCCAGCGGCGGCAGCTGTATATCGGGTCGTAGATGCGGCAGAGACGGTACTCGCGGGTCAGGCGGAGCACCGCGCCGTAGTCCTCGCCGTAGGAGACGTTCTCGAAGCCGCCGATGGAGCGCAGGGTGGCGGCGTGGAAGGCGCGGGGAGCACCGAGACCGTTGATGCGCAGAGCGTTGTTGTGGCCGTTGGAATCGGTCCACTCGCGGTGGTCGATGACTCCGGGCGGTATGGGCCGCAGGTCGAAGTCGGTCATCATGTAGCTGCCGATGACCACGGCGCACCGCTCGCGGCGGAACACGTCCACTATCCTCTGCAGGGTATCCGGCCCACTGTACATGTCGTCGCTGTCGAGCTGCACGGCATAGCGTCCGCAAGCCGGATGATTGATGCCGGCATTCCAGCAGCCGCCTATGCCCAGGCCGGTCTCCTCCGGGATAACGTGAATCACCCGGCTGTCGGACGAGGCCAGTTCATCTATCCTTTCCGATGTTCCGTCAGTGGAATGATTGTCTATCACTATGACATTGAACGGGAAATCCGTCTGCTGCGAGAGCGCCGAGCGGAGCGCGTCCTGGACCGTGGCCGCACGGTTGAGCACCGGGATGATGACCGAGACCTCGACGGCATAGACTCCGCTGTCCTCCCCGACCGTCCGCGTCCGCTGCGGCAGCCACGCCCCTATTTTCCTTAGATGATCCGTAAAAATGGCCTCCATCTCTATCTGCGCCTCCCGGTTCCTCGGATCCACATAGTCGAACTGCTTCTGTCCCGAAGCCCTCGGATCCACCTCGTCCACCCCGTAAAGCGTCTGCGGCAGATGCATCAGCGCCCCATGCCGCGAGAGGAAGAGCCTCAGCGAATACCACCGGCCGTATTTCAGCGACGGGCCGCCACCAGCTGCTCTTTCCGTTTCTTCATTGCCCTTTCCGGTCCTGCATCCACCTATCCCCTCTTTCTCCAATCCGCACTCCCATTCCCCCATCAGAGCCTCATTCACAGCCACCAACGCCCCGAAATCGAAGTCCTCCCGTACACTGCCCGGCTGACACTCATTGACCGGATTGTCCTTCCGCCGCCCGTCCGACGTCCGCAGCCAATAGTCGCAGTACACCATCGCCGCCCCCGTCCGGACAGCCTCTTCCAGCAGCCTTCCGCCGGCCTCCCCGGCATCATACATCTTCCGCTCCGGTCCCACCCGCAGCAGCACGTATCCGTTGTTTCTGTCGATTGTTTCCATATCCAAAATTTAATTGAAATTACGCATATATTCTCTGAATTTACTTTCAGATACTGAAATTTCTGCAATGAAATCCTTATAATCAACTGTATTTTGCGGAACATAGAAGAAATATGCCTTTAGTTTCGCATTGTCCTTCTCTCCGTATCCCAGCAAAGAATATGTTCCGATTGAATGTTCTTGAAGTGCCGGATAAATAAACATTCCGTATTGGGACTTCAGCCGATACATGTAGGTAATGACCTGATGGACATCATCTCTTTTTATTTCAGCTTTATACTTTGCATCAACGACTATACTTCCGTCCTTTCTGAAGAAATCAACATAGCGGGGGAATTTATTGAAGTCTGCCAAATATATCCGCCCTATATTTTTTCTATTATTGGGATGCTCGAAACCTTGTTTTGTCAATATCGTTGCAAGATATTCTTCCCATAAATAGGAGACATCAAATAAAACGCCATATATCTTGTCCTCATTTTGTCCATACTTAAACCGTTCATGTCTCAGTATGCGCAAACAAAGTTTCTGAAGAGGAGTATATCTTGTAAAATAAGGATGCCTTACAATCTTCTGGTTTTTTCTTATGATCTCCTCTCTTTCTGTTCTGCTATAACTTGGTGTAGCAGACATAATCTGCGCTACATCTGCACGGGTTTCAGCACTATTTTCCAACAATGCTCTTCCGAACTTTGATTTCCCGATATATTCTATCGTATGGCGTATCAACTCAGTCACATGATTATCGTGACTGAATTCACATGTTCGGTAAGCCACACGGCCACCAAAGGGAATATTGTTTTTAATATGTCGGTTTATATCTATCACGCCGCGTATATTCGCATCATTGTATTCATTCCGTCTATATGCTTTGTATACACCCTGCGCCAATGCCTCATTTAAAAATCTAGGAAATAAAAACATCAACAAGTCAAAAATCGGCTCGTCACTCGTCCCATGCATCATATTGACCACATTAATATAAAAGACTTTCTGAAGCATATAATGCAGAAAATAGTCTTTTTCTGAATCTTGGGAGAAACGGGAATGTATAGAAACAGACTGCCCTCGCACGCCTATAAAACCCACAAGGTTCCCTGTCTCCAAATTGATTTTTATACACTTCCCCTTTTCCCAACTGGTCCGGGCAGAAAAAAGTTGCAGTTTACCTGCATCATCCTCACAATCCTTGAAAGAATAGGGATAGATCAGTAAACTGTTGCCATTTTCCTCTATCAGTTCCGAGACATTACGGTTTGCGACATCCAAGAGAGAAAAATACTTTTCAACATCGTCCGTCGTTGAAGAATATGTTGAGTTATCCTTCAATATCAACATCGCCTCTTCCATTAAAATAAACTCTCTCGAGCTTCTTTAGATTTTCAACTGCATTCAACGTACCTCTTAAATACTCATACAGGACGCCCTTCAAATGATTCTCCCAAAGACACCTGTACGCATAGTCTTTATTTTCATGCTCTTTATCTAAATAAAGCAACAACTTACTGAAATATGCTCCGCCTATATGATATGAGGCACTCAAACCTTCTATGCCGCTATTATTCTCCTCATCCCAAATAGCAGTATTAAGCCGTTTCATTATGTCCAATACCTCTTCTTTCATCTCAGACAAGTCATCCAGCATTTCCGTGTTCTCCAGTGCTTTTACTTCCATCCATGCAAAACGACGGCGCATAGCAAAGTCCATACTTTCCACGCTGCGGTCTATATCATTCATTGTTCCTAAGATATAGACATTCTCAGGAACATAGAAACCTTTATAGAATGGATCAGACTCATCAGTAATCATATTCTGGTATTGGGTTTTCACAAGCCCTTTTTCACCACGATAACCAGGATCAATACTGAAAAACAACTCTCCGAAAATTTTAGATATCTCACCTCGATTGATTTCGTCTATGATAAAAACATACAACGATTGAGAGACACTTTCATCATGTTTCCCTTTAGAATAATTTTTTAATCCAAGGTTGTCTTTCATATATTGGATAATTGCTTTTCGATAATTATCATGGCCTCCACTTGGAGTTCCTCGCAACCCTTTATAAACCTTATACAATTGTCCTTTATTAAAAAATTTTGATTTCCCATGAATCCACGTATTCCTCTCACAATCACCATTCTCGTACGTTCTATTGACCAAACCGTCTCCGTTAACATTAAGTTCTAATCTAAATCCTTGCTTTCCACTCAATAATCGAATTTCCAAACACCCCTGACTACTCAATAACTCAATTAATTTTAGCCAAGTAACTTCAAAATTATCTACAACATTGACATATTCACTTTGTATTGCACGTCTACAGAATGCCTTAAACACTCCATCTTTTCTTTCAAATCCTATATTCTCATTACCCTCGTTAGAAATTGGACGCAACCCTTCCACAAAATCAGTATAATCGTATGAAGGATGAAACTGAACTTGCTCGATATACTTTTCTTGCTCATCGTTTTTAACATCTACTGCACTTTCATTTTCATAAATGCATTTTGCCAACGCCGATGAATAAGAATCGTAACCATTTTTCTGACCTCCACACCATAACTTCTTATTATAAGCCTTTTCTATTTCTTTAAAAGGCACATATTTAGGCGAAATAGTTTCTCCAGTCACCAATACTTTAGATTTTGCTTTATCAACCTCTTTTACAATATATCTTTTACCTTTTGAACTTACAATTTCCATATTGGGCTTAAGAAAATTGTCTAGTTTTGTTGCAAAATTATTTTCCGAAAATGATTTATTGACTCCTATAATATCTCTTGCAATTGCTTTTGCCAAAAAAGTTTTTCCTGTGCCCGGCGCACCTGTAAGAATTAGGTTTTTGTTGGCCCTCAACAACCGTACATATTTATCGTATTTACCTTTGCTTTCCATAATTACATCGCTTATACAAGAATAACTTTTCAAAGATAGTGAAATATTTGTGTTTCATCAATGTTATAGATACATTTCCTATATCTGAGAATTTTCCTTATTTTTGTAGAAACACCATTGGCTCCCATCACAGGTTTCATGCAGATACACGACAACATATTAATCGCAGAATGTTCCTTCTACGACTTCAAGGAAAAGCTTGAGCGCAAGAAAGTTAAATCATGGCTTAAATCTATATCAGCCTTTGCCAATACGGACGGCGGCAGTCTGTTTTACGGTGTAAACAATAATGGAGAGATTGTAGGTCTGGAGAATCCTCAGTCAGATGCTGAATTTATCAGCGAAACGATTAAAACACGGCTCGATCCTGTTCCGGAGATACAACTGACTCCGATAGAACATGAAGGACGTTCGCTGATTGAAGTAAAAGTCAAAGCCGGAATACTCACTCCCTATTACTACTTTCAAGATGGTACCCGGACGGCCTTCATAAGAATCGGAAACGAAAGCGTGGAATGCAACTCCCAACAACTTCTGTCGCTGGTTCTGAAAGGCTCACACATGACTTGGGACTCGTTGCCGGCACAAGTAGATTCAAGCAAGCACTCTTTCATCATGCTCTCAAATACATTCCAGGAGCAGACCCGTCAGGATTGGGATGACAAGTATCTTGTATCATTCGGACTAATCACACAGGAAGGGAAATTGACCAACGCTGGAATGTTGTTTGAAGATAACTGCACCGTATTTCAGTCCCGCCTATTCTGCACCCGATGGACAGGACTTTACAAGGACAACGCAATCAGTTCAATTGAGCATAGGGCCAACCTCATACTCCTCCTTAAATACGGGTTGGACTTCATCAAGAACTATACCATGAGCGGATGGGTGAAGATGCCGGATTACCGCCTCAATCTTCCGGACTACTCAGACCGCGCAATATTCGAGGGTTTGGTCAACCACCTCATACACCGCGATTATACGGTAATAGGAGGTGAAATACATCTTGACATATACGATGACCGCATAGAATTCTCTTCGCCAGGAGCGATGCCGGACGGAACACAGATTCAGGACAGAGACATATACAGTATACCTTCTATTCGCCGCAACCCTGTTATCGCCGATGTGTTCACACAGCTTGACTACATGGAACAACGTGGCTCCGGTCTACGCAAAATGCGGGAACTTACAGAGAAACTGCCAAATTTCACAATTGGGAAAGAGCCGCATTACAAAACAGCAGGAGGTTCTTTTTTCACCACATTTTACAACTTGAACTGGGGAGAACAAGGCCGGATACCTGTAGAAGATGTAGCTCAAAGGATAAATCAGAATGCTGAAAAGTTCGGTGCAAACACGGAAAAGTTCGGTGCAAACACGGAAAAGTTCGGTGTAAACACGGAAAAGTTCGGTGTAAGTGCTGAAAAGCATTATGGAAAAATCAGCCGGACAGGACAAAGAATCATTGATATAGTCATTTCCGACCCTTCGGTCACAGCCGAATCAATGTCTGACAAGATAGGCATTTCTAAACGCGCTATAGAAAAGAACATCAAAGTACTGCGAGACAGAGGGATCCTCATTCATGAAGGTTCGGACAAATCCGGTTATTGGCGTATTATCTCAAATCCGTAAATGTTTTCTCAAAATTTTACGGTAGGTAGAGGAGCGGTCTTAAAATGTAATCATCTCTAGGTCATTAAGTTATGATTAGAGCATGTGCTTTCAGGAGGGTCAAAAAGGGCCGAAAAACACTCGTTGTATTTGCAAGAACCTGTTTATCAAAGCATTGCAAAACCAGGCCGCTGCAGTACTTACCGTTGTCAGGCTATCACGCATCCCTTAGTTGTTCTTGTTTATCAGGTTTACGACGACCTTCACCATCATGTCCTTCTCTTCCGTGCGGCTTTCGGCTATCATAAGCGTGAGGGCCACCAGGGTGTTGTCGGCTATGCGCTTCGTTCCGTCCGGGTTGTAGAGGATACCGTTACCGGCCATGAACCACAGGAAAAGAGTCGCGGCAATACGTTTGTTGCCGTCAGTAAACGAATGATTCTTCGTGACCAGGTAGAGCAGCATGGCGGCCTTTTCCTCGACCGAAGGATAGAGGTCCTGCCCGTCAAATGTCTGGTAGATTTGGCCTATGGAACTTTTGAACGAGTCATCCTTCTCATTGGCGAACCATCTGCTTCCACCGAACTTCTCCTTCAATTCACTGATGACATTCATGGCCCCTTCGTAGGTCGCATGGAATTTTTCTTCGTTTGTGGTCTGCTCTACAGACAACTGCTGATAATCGTACCTGTCCAGCGTGTCCAGTGCGTATGTGTAGTCAGTGACGACCGCCACCAGATTAAGCGCATCTTCAGAAGTCAATGCCTCCTGCGCCTTGACTGTCCGGCCCAGAACTGCCACCAGCTGTTTCAATTCTGAATACCGCTGCTCGGTCAAAGCTTTGTTGACGGCATAGCCCTTTATCAGATAGTCTTTCAGCACTCTATTGGCCCAGCGACGAAACTCGACACCATTTTTGGATTTTACGCGATAACCGACAGAGATTATCACATCAAGGTTGTAAAAACTCACATCATGTGTCTGGTTTTTTCCGGTCATGGCACCGTGCTGAGTGGTTGTCGCAAATTTTGCGACAACCACTTCTCCTGCCAGTTCTTCACGAATGGCATTGTCTATATGCTTTCTGATAGTCTTAGAATTTCTTCCGAATAATTCTGCCATTTGGCTGACATTCAACCAAACCATATCCTTGTCTACCTTTACTTCCAACTGTGTTTTTCCATCAGCAGAACGGTAGATTGCGATCTTATCATTCAATTCCATACCTCAACACTTAAAACAGATTATACAAATTATCAGATGAACCGGCCGGTGATGCTGGAAGGGCAGCGGCGGATGTCGTCAGGAGTGCCGGCAGCCACGATGCGGCCGCCTTCCTCACCGCCGCCGGGGCCCATGTCGATGACGTAGTCGGCCGAGCGGATGACATCGATGTCGTGTTCGATGACGATGACTGTGGCACCGTGGTCTATCAGGTTCTGGAAGACCTGCAGAAGAGTCTGTACGTCGGCCGGATGCAGACCGATGGTCGGCTCGTCGAACACGAAAACCGAATCATCCTGGCCGCGTCCCATCTCGCTGGCCAGTTTGAGGCGCTGGGCCTCGCCGCCCGACAGTCCGGGAGTCTGCTCGCCGAGAGTCAGATAGCCCAAGCCAAGGTCCTGGAGCACCTGAAGCCGCTGACGCACAGTCCTGAGATCCCCGCATGCCACGAGAGCGTCGCTGACATCCATCGCCATCAATTCGGGAAGAGAATGATAGGCTCCCTCGAAATTCTCCCGGCGGATGCGGTAGGCCGCCTTGGAATAGCGGGAGCCACGGCAGTCCGGGCAGGGTATGTCCACGTCGGGCAGGAACTGTACGTCGAGGCTGATGACACCCGTTCCGTCACAGGTAGGACAGCGCAGACGGCCGGTATTGTAGGAGAAATCCCCGTCCTTCCAGCCGGCGGCCTTGGCGTCGGGCGTGCGGGCGTAGACCTTGCGCAGCTCGTCGTGTACGTTGGCGTATGTGGCTACGGTAGAGCGGATATTGATGCCTATGGGCGTTGCGTCTATCAGCTTGGCGTGCCGGATACCGTCAGCCTGTACAGCCAGCACGTGATCCGGCAACTTGCCGCCCGAAACCATCGCCTGCAGGCCCGGCACCAGACTCTCCAGTATCAGAGTCGTCTTGCCCGAGCCCGACACTCCGGTCACCACGGTCAGCCGCCCCTTCGGGATATCCACCTCCAGCGGCTTCACCGTATGTATCGCAGCCGTCGAGATGTGGATACGCCCGTAGTCGAACATCGCTGACTCAGCCGCCCGCTTCCGGACACTCACCCCTGCCTGCCCGGTCAGAAACGGGCCTATCTTCGAAGCCGGACACCGCCCGATATCCTCCAGCGTCCCCTGCGCTATCACCTGTCCGCCCGAAGAACCGGCCCCGGGCCCCATCTCTATCATCCAGTCCGACTCCTTGAGTATCTGCACGTCGTGGTCCACGAGCACTATCGAGTTGCCGTCGGCTATCAGGTCCTTCATCACCCCCGCCAGCCCGACGATATTGGCCGGATGCAGTCCGATCGAAGGCTCGTCCAGCACATAGAGCACACCGGTGGTACGGTTGCGCACCGCCCGGGCCAGCTGCATCCTCTGCCGCTCCCCGGTCGAAAGCGTGGAAGAAGCACGGTCCAGACTCAGATACCCCACCCCCAGATCCAGCAGCCGCACCGAAGCATCCAGGAACGACTCGCAGATCCTCTCAGCCATCGGACGCATCTCCTCCGGAAGGGAAGCCGGCACCCCGCGCACCCATTCCACCAACTCCCGCAGACTCATCCGGCAAGCCTCGTCTATGGAAATGCCCCGGACCCTAGGAGCGCGGGCGGCCTCGGAGAAACGCGAGCCCCCGCAGTCAGGACACGGCCCGGTCCTAAGGAACCGCTCCACCCGCTTCATCCCCTTCTCGTCCTTGACCTTCGCAAGGGCGTTCTGCACGGTATAGACGGCATTGTAATAGGTAAAATCCAATTCCCCGGCCTGATTGGTATTCTTCGAATGGTAGAATATGTGCTTCTTCTCGGCCGGTCCGTGAAAGACAATATCCCGTTCCTTCGGGGTCAACTGGTTGAAAGGCACGTCCGTACGCACTCCCATCGCCCGGCAGACATCGGTCATCAGGGACCACATCAGGGTATTCCACGGCAGCACGGCGCCCTGGTCGATGCTCAGGGTCTCGTCCGGCACTAAGGTGGACTCATCCACGGTGCGGACAGTTCCGGTGCCGTCGCAAGTAGGACAGGCGCCGCTGCTGTTGAAGGACAATTCCTCTGCGGACGGTGCGTAGAAATGCGCCCCGCACTCCGGGCAGACCAGTTCCAGACCCGCCGCCACATTGAGCGACGGCGCCACGTAATGCCCGTTCGGGCAGCGGTGGGAGGCCAGGCGCGAATAGATCAGGCGCAGCATGTTGAGCAGCTCCGTCCCGGTACCGAAAGTGCTGCGGATACCCGGCACCGCCGGCCTCTGGTGCATGGCCAGGGCCGCCGGCACGTAGAGCACCTCGTCCACGCTCGCCCGCGCCGCCTGAGTCATTCTCCGGCGGGTATATGTCGACAGCGACTCGAGATAGCGCCGCGATCCCTCCGCATACAGCACCCCGAGGGCCAGCGAGCTCTTGCCCGAGCCCGACACCCCCGCTATCCCCACGACCTTCCCCAGCGGCACGTCCACATCGATATTTTTCAGATTGTGCACCCTCGCCCCGCGCACCTCTATCCTGTCCGGTCTGTCAATATTTTCCTTCATTGTCAATTTGAATTTATCCTACAAAATTAGGAACTTTTTCCATAAATTCGCGGTATGAAAAGACAACTCTTCTGTACTCTGGCAATGACAGCGATGACTGTTATCGGAGCGGCTGCGGCGGGGACCGACAGCCTCTCGAAATGGGTGAATCCCATGATAGGGACAAACGGAATGGGACATACGTTCCCGGGAGCCTGCTATCCTTTCGGGATAGTGCAGCTCAGCCCGGACACGGACACCGTGCCGCACAACATCGACGGACGGTATCAGCCCGAGGCCTACCGCTACTGCGCCGGCTACCAGTACGGCGACAGCACGATAGTGGGCTTCAGCCACACGCATTTCAGCGGGACGGG
>CALVDH010000039.1 GCA_944326235.1 uncultured Bacteroidales bacterium
AAACTGTGTGACCAGAACTTCATGATACTTGGGATCAGGAAGTAGAATCCTCTTTTTAGGCTTCGATTTTCTCATTTTTTGATACTTTAGGAAAAATTAATAAAATGTTTACTTCTTAGCGGCTGTCTTCTTCGGTCTCTTGGCTCCGTAGAGTGAACGGCTCTGAGTACGTCCCTCTACACCAGCTGTATCCAAAGCGCCCCTAAGGATGTGGTAACGTACACCGGGAAGGTCCTTCACACGGCCGCCGCGCACCAGCACGATGGAGTGTTCCTGAAGGTTGTGGCCCTCACCGGGGATGTATGCGTTGACCTCTTTCTGATTGGTAAGTCTTACACGGGCTACTTTACGCATAGCCGAGTTAGGCTTCTTGGGAGTGGTGGTGTAAACACGCACGCACACACCTCTCTTCTGAGGGCAAGCATCCAACGCGCGAGATTTACTCTTCTCGACGATAACCTCGCGTCCTTTGCGAACTAACTGTTGAATTGTTGGCATAAATGTTTGTTAATCTAAACTTTACATTATTCCCGTCAAATTAAACGGGCTGCAAAGATACATAAAAATCCTATAAAGCCTAATTTTTCAGCGACTTTTGATATTAAAACTTTGTTACAGTTCTGAATATTCATTATATTTGGGCATCGAACTCAAACATTACGCATTATGAAACACAAATCTTTTGCGGGACCCACTATTCCTTTTCTAACAATTACTCTACTGCTCATCGCGCACGCATGCAGCATCGAAGATCGCCCGGAAATCAAAACTCCGGAATCCAACACTCACAACGTAACAGTTGAAGAAGCTCTTGCAAACCTCAACTCTGCGCTTGAACTCATCAACGGAGGTGGCACGAAAGCCACAATAGGAGGAGAGGTTTCAAGCATAAAATTAATTACCACAGCTGACTTCCCTCAAACTAAAGCCTTAGACGGACAAGATGAGTTCGAGCAATTGCTGTACGTCGTAGATTTCGAGGACAACCAAGGTTTTGCTGTCTTAGGGGCTGATGACCGCTTCGTTCCAGTGCTTGCCATAACTGAACAAGGAAGTTCCCCTGCCAACATAGTCGACCCGCCATCCGCCGATCCTGGAAGCACGTCCCCTGAAGGATTAACACTTGAACAATTGTATTGCGAAGCAGATGGTGACTATTATTTAGGAAATAGCACTGAGTTTGCTGATATGGTAGGAACCCTTATCAATGATTACTTGACCATAACCATGACAAAAATTATAGACCCACCGGGAGATGACGATGGTTCCGGTCCTAAGCCAGGCGATGACAACCCGACGAACCCAGGACATAATAACCCAGAAAGCGGATTTCTACACATATACGCAATGCTCAATACATGCTGGCATCAAAAGTCTCCATTTAATAACAGCGTAACAGTAAAAACCCGCGATGGCAGAATTTGCCCAATAGGCTGCACGACTATTGCCGCATTACAGATTCTCACTCGTAATAAAGATGTCTCATTACCAGAGTACTTTGGAATAACTTCTTCATCATGGAATCGTTTTGAGGAATGCAGATTCGGAAATAGCACAAATTCACAACTTACCTCCGACCTGGCGAAATTAGGGAAAAGCGCTGCTGATGGTATTGGCGTTAAATACAACTTTTTACTCTCGGACGGAACTTTTGCAACGCCAGCTTCAGTCACTAAATACCTTAAAAGCATAGGGTATACGAATGCCAAAAACAACATCGGCTACTCTTTAAGTAAAATCAAAGATATGCTCACAAGCTATAAACCTGTATTTATCGGAGCTCTTGCCTCAAATCTTAATGGACATGCCTGGGTTATAGATGGAATTCATGAAAAACTAGTCACTAAAGACGGGGCGTCCAAAAAAACAGCTTTTCTTCATTGCAACTGGGGGTGGAGTTATGAAGAAGAAAACGAAGAATATCTTTATGGAGTCTGTAACGGATACTTTGAATCTGAAGTTTTTGACACCACCAACAATCCTGAAATGTATGACAGCAAAGATACTGAAGTGAGAATTAACGGAGGAATGAACAACTGGTGGTGGTACAGAATCATAACTTACTAAATTAGTTGCATTATGAAAAAGTGTATTCTCATTGGCCTTCTCTTTTTCAGCACTTTGTGCATCCAGTCCTGCTTCAAGAGGGATTTTCTATGGGTTTCAAATTATATATGCGCCTATTACCAAGCAAACAGCACATCGGACTGGATGTGCGACACCATCCTGGAAGTCGACAGAGACTTAATATCCATCAGTATACAGCCTAAGTTACAAATAAACTATCATGACTATGATCACGGTGATAAGGGATTTACAAAATTAACGGAAATCACAAGCCTACTCGACCCTGAAACCCGCGAGGCGGCACTATTTGACAGCCTTTCAAGGGCATGGAATGACCAAAGTTATAAAATCTGGAAAATGGAAAAATGGTCTTCCACGGGGCCGATAGTTTATGGGAGTCCAGGTGCCGTTATAACGGTTCTTACTGACATAGTCATTACATGCGACAATGCATGGAATGAATCTCATCCGGCAGGGAGCAAACTAAATGACATATTCGATATCACGTACTACTCTTACTATCCTTTCATAATTAACAACTATAATAAAATTCATCTCGAAGAAGACAATAAATACGAGCCCGTGCCAATTACCAAGCCTCTTGCCGAGTTAGGGGACAATGATATGAAACTGCTTAGTATAAGGAGTTTATTCACTCTAAAGCCAAAATACCTTCCTAAAACTCCCGGCGCATATAACCTGACCATATGCGCCTATGACTCCGACAGCACTGAATACCTGCGAGGCAGCTGCTATTTCGTAATAAGATAATTGTTTAATTATGAGGAAATTCCTGTTCACCATATTTTTAGTTATTATCACTGCCAGTACCGCATGGGCACAATTTATCGGCACCCGTCAGCACATATCCTACAGAAACGGCCATCTGTACACCGCAGATGGCGCAAGGCTCAACAAGTCTACCGCCATGACCTACATGTCACAGAGTGATTATGAGAACTTCTATCTCAAAGGAAGGAGGCTGTTCACATCCGGAATAGTGCTGAGTGCCACAGGTGCGGGAATCATAGCCGGCAGTGTCCTCTTCGATGTAATCTACTCTTCTACGCAAAATAATCAGGCGACCGGCGACATCCATATCGAGACATATTACCTGCCTGTGGTAAGCCTGATTGGGACTATTGTCGGAGGAACGCTGCTCGTAGCCAGTATACCGCTTTACTGGGTCGGCACAGTAAAACTAAAAAAGGCGGCAACGCTTTCGTTTACTCCGCCTTCAGGGGGTCTGGGGCTGGCTGTCAATTTCTAACACCGCAGATCAGAACAGCTCAGCGAGCATGCAGCGGGCGGAACCGCCTCCGTGGGTCTCGATGTAGTCGAGCTGGGGGGAGAGGAGCTTGTAATGGGCGCTGAGTTCCCGGCTCTGCTCCGTGGTGAGGCTCTTGCGGGCGGTGGCGGACATCACGAGGACGGGGCGGCCGGAGGGGCTGCTGAGTTCGAGCATGTTGCCGGCGAAGCTCTCCAACTGGTCAAATGAGATGTCCAGGATCTTCCTGCCGCTGCCGGTGATGGAGGCCAGGACCCTCTCCCGGTCCTCCGGGCGGATGGACTCGGTGCAGATGATACAATAGGCGGTGCCGAGGCTCATCAGCACGTTCGTATGGTAGACGGCGACACCGTTGCGGTCGTAAGCCTCGAAGAATACGGGAGTATAACTCATCTGTTTGCAGAAATCCGCGAGCACCTGCTCCGATGTACGGTAGGACTTGCAGGCGTAAACAATTTTGTTATCACGGTCGAGAACCATGCTTCCCGTCCCTTCGAGGAAGAGATTGTCATTTTCCCACCAGGTGAGGTCGATGAGACGGCGCACCTCGAAATTTTTCCGGATGACCTCCAGAACCTCCGGCTTGCGCTCATTCCTCCGGTTGGGGGCGGACATGGGATAGAGGACGAGGGTGCCGTCCCCGTGGGTGCTGAACCAGTTGTTGGGGAAAATGGAGTCTGGGGTGTGCGGATGAGGGGTGTCCTCCGCGATGACCACGTCTATCTTATTGGCCCTGAGGAGGGCAACGTAGGAGGTGAACTCGCGCAGGGCGTTCTCCTGGGCCGAAGACTCGCGGCCGGGACGGGAGAATGCGTTGTTGCCGCCCGTCTGCGGGTTGAAGGCGAAACGGGCGGGCTTGACCATCAGTACCTTGGATGTCGTCTGCATGGTGATATCTTGTCTTTAGAGATGTTCGAATACGTCCTTGATGATACCGGCGGCCTCGCGCAGCTGCTCCTCGTTGATGACGAGAGGGGGTGCGAAGCGGATGATGTGCCGGTGGGTGGGCTTGGCTATTAGGCCCTTATCGGCCATTGCCAGGCAGATATCCCAGGCCTCGAGACCCTTCTGCGGCTCGGTGATGACGGCGTTGAGCAGTCCCTTGCCGCGGACGGACTTGAAGAAGGGGGAATTGATTTTAGACATTTCCTCCCGGAAGATCTTGCCGAGCCTCTCGGCATTCTCGGTCAGGTGCTCGTCGCGGATAACCTCGAGGGCCGCTACCGCCACCTTGGCCGCGAGGGGGAATCCTCCGAAGGTGGAGCCGTGCTCGCCGGGCTTAATGGTCAGCATGATCTCGTCGTCGGCCAGGACTGCCGAGATGGGGAGCACACCGCCCGAGAGGGCCTTTCCGATGGTGATCATGTCGGGTCGGATACCCTCATGGTCGCAGGCGAACATGCGTCCGGTGCGTCCGATACCGGTCTGGACCTCGTCGGCGATGAACAGGACGTTGTGCTTCTTGCAGAGGCCGTAGCACTCCTTCAGATAGCCGTCGTGGGGCACGTAGACTCCGGCCTCGCCCTGGATAGGTTCCGCTAAGAAAGCAGCTACCTTGTCGCCCTTCTCCTCGAGGACCTTGCGCAGGGCCTCGCTGTCATCGTAGGGAATCGAGATGAAGCCGGGGGTAAAAGGACCGTACTGGGAGTAACTGTCCGGGTCGGTGGATATGGATACGATGGTGATGGTGCGGCCGTGGAAGTTGCCCTCGCAGGTGATGATGAGGGCTTCGTTCTCTGGAATGCCCTTCCTGACATATCCCCAGCGGCGGGCCAGCTTCAGGGCGGTCTCGACGGCCTCGGCACCGGAGTTCATGGGCAGGAGCTTGTCGTAGCCGAAGAACTTGGTGGCCATCTCCTCGTAGGGTCCCAGGCAGTCGTTGTAGAATGCCCTGGACGTAAGGCAGAGCCTCTGGGCCTGGTCGCACAGGGCCTTTACTATCTTGGGATGGCAGTGTCCCTGGTTGACAGCCGAATAGGCCGACAGGAAGTCATAGTAGCGCTTGCCGTCCACGTCCCATACGTAGACGCCCTCGCCGCGCGAGAGGACTACAGGCAGGGGATGATAGTTGTGGGCTCCGTAACGGTCTTCGAGATCGATGTAATGCTGGGCTTTGGGTGATATGTTCATAGGATAGGAATTTTTATTTTCCGCAAATTTAACATTATTTTTGTGAAATGAAACTGTTGAACCGAAAGCTGGAATTTCCGAGCACCTATGTAATTATTTTCGCCGTGACGCTCATAGCCGCGGCCGCAACCTGGTTTGTCCCCGGCGGGGAATATGTGACAGGGGACGACGGGGTGACCTTCGTCCCGCAGGAGTCCGTGCCGCAGACCTGGCAGATCATGACCTCGCTCTACGAGGGATTCACGGCCCAGGCGGGCATCATCGTCTTCCTGCTGATCATCGGCGGGGCGTTCTGGATCGTCAATTCGGCCAAGGCGGTGGATGCGGGAATTCATTCGTTCCTGGCCTTCACTTCGCGGCTGGAGAGGTTCCGGGTGCTGCGGGCGGTCGGCGTGAACAATATCGTCCTGGTGCTGATCATGCTGCTGTTCTCGGTCTTCGGGGCGGTCTTCGGGATGAGCGAGGAGACCATCGCTTTCACGGTGCTGATAGTGCCGCTGGCCATCTCCATGGGCTACGACTCGATAGTCGGGGTGTGCATGGTGTATGTGGCGGCGCATGTGGGCTTTGCCGGGGCTGTCCTCAACCCGTTCACGGTCGGGGTGGCTCAGAATCTCTCGGGACTGCCGATGTTCTCCGGCTTCGAGTACCGGCTCGTGTGCTGGGCGGTGCTCAATCTGGCCATGATCATCTTCGTGCTCCGTTACGCGCACAAGGTGCACCGGGACCCGCGGCGGTCGGTGATGTATGAGGCGGACGCCCGCTGGAGGGAGAAAGCCGCCGACGCCTCCTCCAAGCCCGACGTGCTCCGGACCCGCTCCTCCTGGATAGCCTTCGCCCTGTCCTCGGCGGCCGTGGTGCTCTTCTCCATTTTCTATGCGGAGGACTGCACTATAAGCGTGGGCAACGGCACCTACCGCGCCGCGTGGCTCCTACCCTCCGTGTCGCTCTGCTATATTGTCCTGTCCTTCATTGCCCTGAGGCGCAATGTCCGGTATTTCATCCTGAGCATGCTGCTGTTCTCGGTGCTGTACCTCATCGTCGGGGCCCTCGGCTATTCGTGGTACATCGAGGAGATTGCGGCCCTGTTCCTCGCCCTCGGCATCCTCTCGGGCATTGCCGCCGGGTACAATGCCAACCGCATCGCCCGGGAGTTCCTCGAAGGGGCGAAGGACATCTTTTCCGCCGCCCTCGTCGTGGGCCTGGCCGCCGGCATCATCCACATCCTCGAGAACGGCCGGGTGATCGACACCATACTCTACTCGATGGCCTCCGGTCTCGGAGAGGGCAGCAAGATCGGCTCGCTCTCAGCCATGTACGGCATCCAGACCGGCATCAACCTCTTCATGCCCTCGGCCACTGCCAAAGCCGCCCTCACCATGCCCATCATGGCCCCCTTCTCGGACCTGATCGGACTCTCCCGCCAGGCCACCGTCCTCGCCTTCCAGTTCGGAGACGGCTTCACCAACATGATAACCCCCGTCTCAGGCGTCCTCATCGCCGTCCTCGGCATTGCCGGCATCCCCTACGCCAAGTGGGTCCGCTGGATATGGAAGTTCATCCTGGTGCTCATTGTCCTGGGCTTCCTTCTGCTGCTGCCGACAGTGCTGCTGCCGCTCAACGGGTTCTGATCTGACTTGGTTAATTACCCCCGGCCCGCTCTTCCGCCAACGGTAAACAGTGCAGCGGGGCCGTTTTACAAACACCTGCAAAACAAGTATTTGCAACCACAACGAGTTCTTTTCGCAGCTTTCTGAGCCTTCGCAAAGCACACCTTGATTTGCAAGAGCCTGATCCCCGAGCGCTTACAAAACACCCCCGCCTCCCTGCTTACCATTGCTGTCCAAATTTTGTGGACGCCTATGCAACATTTGCCTCCGCCTGCACGTTATTTAATCGAAAACTGACTTATAGCACCACTTATCATGCATTCATTCCTCAACTTCCTGAAGAAGAACAAGCTCTACACCGCCATCAACATCACCGGCCTGACCGTGTCGATGGCCTTCGTGCTCCTGCTGGCCTGCTACGTGACCAAACAGCTGCGCACCGACAACTTCCAGCAGAACGCTGACCGTATCTACGTGGTAGCCAGCGACCGGCAGTGCGAAAGCGCCTACTATCTGCAGACCTACCTGAAGCAGAGGTATCCGGAGATAGAGGCGTCCACGGCATTTGTCAGCCAGCAGTCCATGGAAATAAGTTCGGGCGAGAACATGGTGCTCGGCACTTTGGGCATAGCGGACACCTCTTTCTTCGACATGTTCTCGTTCAGGATAACCGAGGGCAGCAACGAGGCATGGAAGGGAGATGCCAACAGCGCGGTCATCAGCCGGAAGATGGCCAACACGCTTTTCCACGGCCAGGATCCCATCGGACAGCCCGTAGGCCTGATACTGATGGGACACGACATCGAGTTCAATGTGGCGGCCGTGATGGAGGACATCGACAACTCCACCATACCCTACTGCGACATCATCGTCAGAGGCGAATGGCTCCCCAAGCTCAATCAGTCCCACAACATGCATCTGAGCAACAGCGGCTCGGTCATCACCTTCATCATGACATGGCCAGGGGCCGACATCGTATCCAAGACCGGTGACATGCTGGAATACTTCAAGGAGATATGGTGGACGTACAAGGGCGGGGCCAGCAAGGAAGTGGAACTGATTCCGCTGGACGAGCTGTATTTCTATGGCGACACGACCTGGAGCAGGCTGAATGTCGGAGACAAGTCCTTAGTCATGCTGCTGCTCTCGGTCTGCATCGTGCTGCTGCTCTTCGCGGTGCTCAACTACATCAATCTGACGACGGCCCAGGCGGGTTTCAGGGCCAAGGAAATGGCTACGCGGCGGTTGCTCGGCGACTCCCGCGGGCAGGTCATCGGGCGGATGCTCGGGGAGACCGGCATCTTGTGCGTCACGGCAATGGTGCTGGCAGTCCTTCTGGCGGAGGCCCTCTCTCCGGCGGCATCCAGGCTCTTGGGCTATGATTTCTCGATATTCGAGGAAATATCGGCGGCAAGCGCGGGCGCAGTGGTGCTTCTGACCATCCTGCTCAGCGTGGTATCCGGCATCGTTCCGGCCACACTCATATCCGCCTCCAAGCCCATCGACGTAGTTCGCGGCACCTTCCGGACCAAGACCCGCTCGGTCTACAGCAAGGTGATGATAGTGCTGCAGAACACGGTCACAGCCGTGATGCTGGTGGCAGTGCTGACCATGGCCCTGCAGATAAGGGCGATGATCCATGCCCCTCTCGGCTACAATACGGAGAATATCCTGAATGTCAGCACAGACCTCTTCGACGAGTCCTCAGGACCATTCGTATTCAGGGACAAACTACTGGAGCTCAGCTGCGTGGACGCTGTAGGGCTGGGCGAGGGCACGCCCCTGTACGGCACCAACAACAGCACCATGAACTACAACGGAGGACTGGTTTCCTTCCAGCAGTTCAAGGGGGATGACGCATATTTCGAGATATTGGGCATCAGGGAAAAGCAGGACAACCACACCGCCGAGGCCTCCTGGTGGCTCAACGAGTACGCCTTCCGCGAGCTCGGGCTGGACGAGTCCGCCCCGGAAGTGGTCTTTGAAAACAGCGACAAGTTCCCTATCGGCGGTGTTTACTATGACTTCAAGATCCGCCCCCTGCTCTACGCTCAGTCCTCAGCCATGATCTTCAATTACCACACCTACCCCAGAGACAAGTTCCCGTGGACTGTCCTG
This sequence comes from uncultured Bacteroidales bacterium, assembly GCA_944326235.1. Lineage (GTDB taxonomy): Bacteria > Bacteroidota > Bacteroidia > Bacteroidales > UBA932 > Coprenecus. Next base: position 9,214 of record CALVDH010000039.1, read on the forward strand.
GTAAAGATAAACGGAGACCCGCGCGAGGCATACGGGCAGATAGCAGCAGCGTTCCATGAGATACGCCCGGACCGTCAGTTCGAGGCCAAATACATCGGGGATGAGATAGAGGAGTATTTCAGCGACCAGAAGCAGACACTCAAAGTCGTGCTGATATTCACGGTGATAGCCGTACTGCTCTCCTCCCTGGGCCTGCTGGCCATGAGCACCTACTACATGCTGCAGGAGCGCAGGAACGTGGCCGTCAAGAAGATCTTCGGCGGAGAGAGACAGCGCATCCTGAACGAACTGATCATGCACTACGTCAAGTTAGTGGCCCTGGCCTTCCTCATTGCCATACCCGTATCCTGGCTGCTGATGCACGCCTGGCTCCAGGACTACCTCTACCACATCGACCTGCACTGGTGGATCTTCGCCATAGCCTGCATCCTCACCCTGACCGTCTCCACCCTCACCGTCCTGTGGCAGAGCATCCGCGCCGCCGACACCAGTCCGGTCGATGCGCTGCGGAAGGAATAACACCGCTGGCCGGAATCGGGTCATTTTCCTACTAAAATCTCGGGCAAACGGCCCTTCATGATCCGATAACTCCTTCGGAAGGGGTGGAAAAGTGAGAAAGTGCCCGGATTCACCGTGGAAGCGGTTCACTTCCCAGTGAAAAGGCCTGTATATGCGCTCTGTCCACGATGCTGCCGAAAAGGTGCCGACGGATGTGGCTTTTCACCGTCACCTTCTCAGAAGGAAAGCATGGCAGGACCACCGAGAGCCACCTCTGATGCAGGTCAGCTGATAACGAAAATGAGAAGGTGGTGGCGATATGCCGTTTTCCCCGGCACCTTCCAACGTGGGAAGGACCGTAGCCAAGAGAACGGAGAAGTGGCCATACCGCAACGGCACCGAATCGCGGCCTTTGCTGCCGTTGTGGAAAGAGGAAGAAGATGCAATACGCACCACAGAGCCTATAACAAGGGTGCTACGGAAATACCTGTTCCGCAACGGCAGGAAAACATGGGAAATGCTGCCGTTGTGGCATAAGAATAAGCGCTAAAAGGCTTCCGAAAGATACTCTGCCGCCAGCTTGTCGAATACTTCCGGATAATCTATCTGCTTCCGCTCGCCGAGCCGGACGATCACAAGGTTTTTCTCGGGCAGGATAAAGATATACTGACCGTACAGACCCTCTGCGTGATAGCCGGGACCGAGCTGGCGCCCGATAGAATTGTTCCCCTTTTTCCATCCGAGCGTATAGAACATCCTCCCGTCTTTGGGGACACCCAGTTCATCGAACCTCTCCGCCACCTCGTGCCAGTCCCCGAAGAATTCGGATGTACCCTCGCTGTTCACGATATGCCGGGAAGTATTGTACCAGCAATAGGCATAGAAATAATTCAGATTGTCCCTGCAGATGCTCTTCTTCACCCAGGCGGAGTCAATGATCTGCTGTCCGTTCCAATTGCCCATGTTCAGGTAGAGCCGTCCTATCTTGGCAAGGTCGATTGCGCAGGTAGTAATGCCGCCATAGGATTTCGCCACCCTGTGACGGGAGTCATCGAGACTCACACTGGCATCATACTCCATGCCGAGAGGTTCCCATACCTTCTCCTGCATATATTCCGCGTAACTGCGCCCCACAGCCCGCTCGATGACCAGGCCGAGAATCTGCGAATCCATACTGCTGTAATAATGCTTCTCCCCTGGCCGCGTACTGAATCTCAGACGCTTAACAACGGCCATGGCGTTGGGTCCGTAATATAGGCGGGCCATGCCGCTGAACGGGTTGACTGAGTAGTTCTCGTTGAATTTCAGTCCGGAGCGGCACTGCAGCAGATGTTCCACAGTCAAATGCCGGAACATCGTATCGGCATCCAGCAGCTCCGGCAGGTAATCGGTCACCGGGTCATCCACACTCCGGATGTATCCCTCCCGTACAGCCACTCCGCACAGCAGGGAGGTCAGGGACTTGGATACCGAGAATACAGTGGTGACGGTCGAGCGGTCAAAACCCCCGTAGTATTCCTCGAACTTTATCGTATCGTTCTGAATGACAATAATAGAGCCCGGTCCTCCGTCCTCCATCAGCTCTCCGAGCGTCACCGGCCGCCCGGGATATTTCACGGCAGTATCCACATACCGGTCCGCATCCCAGACAAGAGTGTCCAGCAACCTTTTCTCCGGAGCCTGCTCGGCAAAATGCCAGGGCCGGCTGCTCCTGCGGACCGTATCCTGAGGAAATACGCGGTAGTCATAAATGTCCTCGCTTCCGTACGCCACCGCGCGGTACAGGACACAGGAGGGGCAGAAGGCCGCAGCGCAGACCAGGAGGACGATGCTAATCGCCGCTGTCTTCAGTGCTGTCGTTAGTGTCGTCGTTTTCATCGGCATTGTCTGCTTTTTCGGATTCTTTCTTACGGACATCGGACCAACTGAGATTCGGATATTTCTCAAATTCCTTGACAAAAAGTTCGTCATAACTGTAACGTTCGCTCAAACCGACTATAACGGCATTGTACTGCGGCAGCACGTGTATCGTCTGGCCGAGAATGCCCACCGCCATGTATCCGCCGGTCATGTAGGAACCCTCCCAATGGTCTTCCCTGTGCTTGTCTCCCTTATAGAAATAATAATTCCGCTTTTCGTCCGGTATGTTCAGCTCGTCAAAACGGACATCAACCGACAGCGAGTCGGGGAAGATCCTCGAAGCCGTATCCGCCCTCTCAATGAATTTTTCATCCGGATACCAACCATACGAATACGCATAGTACTCCGACATGCCCTCCTTGTCCCAGCATTTTTCCACCCAGGCCGTATCGAGGATCTGCACTCCGTTCCAATTGCCCTTGTTGAGGTACAGCCGCCCTATCTTGGCAAGGTCCCTTGCACAGGTATTGATGCCTCCGTATGCCTTGGGCGAGCGGTGCTTCTCATCATCCAGACTGATATAGGCATCGTACTCCATGCCGAGCGGCTTCCAGATTTTCTCCTCCATATATTCCGCGTAGCTCCGCCCGGTAGCCCGCTCAATCAGGACTCCGAGGATAGCCGTGGTCATGCTGCTGTAATAGTGACTGTCGCCCGGCTCCTCCTCAAACCTTAGATTGCGTATCTGCTTCTCCTGATTGGCCCCATAGTACAGACGGGCCATCGCAGTAAACGGGTTCGGTGCGTATGTCTCCTTGAATTTCAGACCGGCACGCATGTTCAGCAGATGCTCCACAGTCAGTTTGCTGAACATAGGATCGGCATCCCTCAGCTCCGGGATGTAATCCGTCACCGGATCGTGCACGCTCTTGATGTAACCTTCCCGGACCGCCACCCCGCACAACATGGATGTCAGCGACTTGGATACCGAAAAGATGGTCGTCACACTCGAGGTGTCCAGCCCTTTGTAATAATGCTCGAACTTTATTGTGTCGTTCTGCACAACGATGACAGAAACCGTTGAGGAGTGCTCCCTCATGACGGAATCCTTCGTACGGCATATCAACGTATCTACACCCTCAATCCTTGTCCACTGCACACGATGGAGATCTATAATCCGGTCCTCCGGAGCCTGCTCGGCAAAGCGCCAGACCGTATCTCCTCGGTGTATCGTATCCCTCGGGAACGCATCGATATCGTAAATATCCTGCACCCCGTAATGAACCAGCCGGTGAAGGACACAGGAAGGCAGCATCAGAACGGCCGCTGCCGCTGTCAGTAGAATCAGGAGTTTTTTCATGTCTTTAGTCGCTAAAACATTAATACTCCACAACTTACAACAATAATCATGCCTTTTTATATAACTTATTGACCCTCAACTATATGACTGATTCTCTAAATTCCCTAATTGTCTATTATTCACACACAAAGTGTCTAATTTTTTGAAAATTGTCAATATTTTTGACACCTTAATTGAATACCGCAACGGCACTGAATCGCGGAATTTGCTGCCGTTGCGGCAAGGAGACGGAAGGGCAGTGTCGTCCAGAAGGCCTACAGCAGGGGTCTGCGAAAAAGCTACTTCCACAACGGCACCGAATCACGGCTTTTGCTGCCGTTGCGGCACGGAGACGGAAGGGCAACTCGGACAAAGTTGGTAGGAAGTGCCTCTGAAGTGAGCCGGTTTATAACGAAATCAATAAGGTGGAGGTGAAACAGCGCTTTGATCGGCACCTTCCTGCTGAGTAACCGGTACCGGTCCGCTCAAAAGGCTCGCAGATGTGCTTTGTATCCAATGCTGCCGAAAAGGTGCCGACGGATGTGGCTTTTCACCGTCACCTTCTCGGCAGGGAACCATGGCAGGACCGCCGAGAGCCACCTCTGATGCGGATTGGCACATAACGAAAATGAGAAGGTGGTGGCAATATACCGTTTCGCCCGGCACCTTCTGATGGGGAGGATGTCATAAACGGTACAAAGGCTACGACAGAACGTTTAGAGGCGATTCGGGATTTGCGCACCTTTGGAAGGTGAGACGGAAATGCGGGAAATCTGCACACCTTCGGAAGGTGGGAAGAGGCGGATGGAAACAGAAACGCGGGTACAGGCGCTACAGAGGGTCCCGGGCGATTGCGCACCTTTGGAAGGTGAGACAGAAACGCGGGAAATCTGCACACCTTCGGAAGGTGGAAAGAGGCAGCTGGAAACAGAAACGCGGGTACAGGCGCTACAGAGGGTCCCGGGCGAT
>CALVDH010000040.1 GCA_944326235.1 uncultured Bacteroidales bacterium
GTTGCGACATTCTGCGCAGTAGGCCGCGTACAGCCTCAGTCTGAGACCGTATGGCGTCAGGCTGACAAGTACCATGTTCCCAAGATCGCCTACGTCAATAAGATGGACCGCGTAGGAGCAGACTTCTTCGCCGTAGTGGATGAGATCCGCGAGAAGCTGGGCGCCAACCCTCTTCCCATCTGCATCCCCATCGGAGCGGAGGACAAATTCGCAGGTATCGTAGACCTGATAGCCATGAAGGCCATCTACTACGATCAGGACAGCAAGGAGCTCGTCAATTACGAGATAAAGGACATTCCGGCCGACCTGCAGTCTGAGGCAGAGGAGTGGAGGAACAAGCTCCTGGAGACCGTCGCCGAGTTCGACGACCGTATCCTCCAGAAGTTCTTCGACGACCCCGCCACCATTACCGAGGAGGAGATCATCGCTGCCCTCCGCAAGGCCACCATCAATATGGCGGTCGTGCCCATGTGCTGCGGTTCTTCCTTCAAGAACAAAGGTGTACAGTTCCTCCTGGACGCTGTCATGAGGTATCTGCCCTCTCCTCTGGATGTTCCCGAGGTGGAAGGCACCAACCCCACCAATGACAAGCTGGAGGTACGCCGTCCCGATTCCAAGGAGCCTTTCTGCGCCCTGGTATTCAAGATTGCCACTGACCCCTTCGTGGGCCGTCTGGCATTCCTCAGGGCATATTCAGGAAGACTGGATGCCGGTACTTACGTGCTCAACACCCGCTCCGGCAAGAAAGAGCGCGTGGCCCGTCTGTACCAGATGCACTCCAACAAGCAGAATCCCATCGACTTCGTAGAGGCCGGCGACATCTGTGCCGCAGTAGGCTTCAAGGAGCTGCGTACAGGTGATACCATCTGCGACGAGAACCATCCCATCGTCCTGGAGTCCATGACCTTCCCTGATCCTGTGATCGGACTGGCCGTGGAGCCCAAGACCCAGAAGGACCTCGACAAGCTCGGCATCGCCCTCGGCAAGCTCTCCGAAGAGGACCCCACATTCACCGTGCGCTCCGACCATGAGACCGGACAGACCGTCATCAGCGGTATGGGTGAGCTCCACCTGGAGATCATCGTGGACCGTCTGAAACGCGAGTTCGGCGTGGAGATCAACCAGGGTGCGCCTCAGGTCAACTACAAAGAGGCCATCCGCTCTACCGTACAGCATCGTGAGGTATTCAAGAAGCAGACCGGCGGCCGCGGTAAGTTCGCCGACATCATCGTCGAGATCGGACCTGCCGACGAGGGAGTCACAGGACTTCAGTTCATCGACCAGGTCAAGGGAGGAAACGTTCCCCGCGAGTACATCCCCGCAGTGGAGAAGGGCTTCAAGTCCGCAATGGCCAATGGTGTCCTTGCCGGATTCGAGGTTCCCTCACTCAAGGTCACTCTGCTCGACGGATCGTTCCACCCCGTGGACTCCGACGCCCTGTCCTTCGAGATCTGCGCCCGTATGGCATTCAGACATGCCCTGCCCAAAGCTAATCCTATTCTTCTGGAACCTATCATGTCATTGGAAGTCGTTACTCCCGAGGATTACATGGGTGACGTCATCGGCGACCTCAACAAGCGCCGCGGACAGATCACCAACATGGACTCGAAGGGCAACGCGAGGATCGTCAAGGCCAAGGTGCCCCTTGCAGAGCAGTTCGGCTATGTCACCATCCTCCGTACCATCACTTCGGGACGTGCGACCAGTACTATGGAATTCTCGCATTATGCAGAGCTTCCCGCCAACCTCGCCAAGGAGGTTATCGAAAAGGCCGGCGGAGCCCGCAAGTATGACGAGGACGAAGAATAACCAGATTAAAATTAAAAGCAATGAGCCAAAAAATAAGAATAAAACTGAAATCATTCGATCACGCTCTCGTGGACAAGTCCGCGGACAAGATCGTGAAAACGGTGAAGGCTACCGGTGCTGTCGTGAATGGTCCTATACCTCTTCCTACAGACAAGAAGATATTCACCGTCAACCGCTCTACTTTCGTCAACAAGAAGTCCCGCGAGCAGTTCGAGCTTAATTCATACCGTCGTCTCCTCGACATCTACAGCTCGACACCCAGCACCGTGGATGCTTTGATGAAGCTTGAGCTTCCCAGTGGAGTAGAAGTTGAAATCAAAGTTTGATAATTAGAAAAAATAACTATCTTTGCGTCTCTGATTCAAAGATAGTGATTAGGACCCGTAGCTCAGTCGGTTAGTAGCACCTGACTCATAATCAGGGGGTCGCTGGTTCAAGCCCAGCCGGGTCCACTGCCTTTTCGGAGGCAAAAGGGGCTAAAATGAAGCACTTGCGGCAGGTCTGCGGGTGCTTTTTTCATGCCCTGACCGCCCGGGATGACACACTTTTTGACAGATGCACCGTAAACCGGAATTACAAGAGGCTTTCTATTTAAATAATCCAGTTTACAGATAAAAGTGTTATATTTGCCGTATAAGCCACTGAGTTATGAAATCTAGCGACATATTAAAGGAGATAAAGCGGATTGCCAAGGAAGTTCTCCCGAAAGGGGCGCAGTTGATACTGTATGGTTCCAGAGCGAGGAATGAGGCTGACGAGGATTCCGACTGGGACCTGCTGATACTTTTGGACAAGCCGAAGATAGAGCATGGAGATTATGACAACGTGCTATACCCTTTTGCCGCACTGAGCTGGGATGTCGGTGAACTGATAAGCCCTGTTATCTATACCAAGGAGGAATGGGGAAAATGCTCATTCACTCCATTTTACAAGAATGTAGAACAGGACGGAATAGTATTGGTATGAGACTGAATGATGAAGAACGCCGGATTATTGTCAATCTGGAATATGAAAGAGCCTGCACATGTCTAAAACAGGCGGAGGGCAATGCTTCAATGGACTTCTGGGATGTCGTTGCCAACAGGTTTTACTATGCAGTATTCCATGCCGTGTCAGCACTTCTTATAAGGGACGGATACAATGTCAGCACTCATAGGGGAACACTCGTGATGTTCGGACAACACTATGTGAAGACTGGTATATTCACGGCTGATGCGTCCAGTCTATATGTTAAACTCCAAACAATGAGAGAAAAAAGCGACTACAACTGCGTCTATATTACGACTGCCGAGGAAATGCAGCCGCTGTTTGAGCCTGTGCGGGAGTTCTTAGCCAAGGTTGGTACTCTGATAAAAGAGTAGACATTAGAAGAAGCGAAAAATTGGGCAGATATTTGAAAAAATTTGAAAAAGCTGTATATTCGTGGGCAATTGACAAAACAACAATAAAACACCCATAGAGTATGAAAAATGCAGTTTTTACATTTCCTGTACCGGCCAATGAACCGGTGAAATCCTATCTGAAAGGCTCTCCCGAGCGGGTAGCCCTCGAAGCCGAGCTCAAGAGACAGAGCAGCATCGAACTGGATATTCCCCTGATTATCGGCGGCAAGGAAGTGCGTACAGGCAACACCGGTAAGGTGGTTATGCCTCACGACCATGCCCATGTGCTGGCAACATATCATAAGGCCGGTCCCGAGGAGGTCAGGATGGCCATCAAGGCGGCTCTCGACGCTCACGAGGAGTGGGCCGAGCTGGACTGGACGGTCCGCGCCTCCATCATGCTCAAGATAGCCGACCTGCTCGCAGGCAAGTACCGCGCCGTGATCAACGCAGCCTGCATGCTCGGACAGAGCAAGAACTTCTATCAGGCAGAGATTGACTCCGCATGCGAGACGATCGACTTCCTGCGCTACAACGCCGCTTTTGCCTCCAAGATCTACGGCATCCAGCCCAAGAGCGGCCCCAACCAGATCAACAGCGTGGAATACCGTCCCCTCGAGGGCTTCATCTTCGCGCTGACCCCGTTCAACTTCACTTCCATCGCGTCGAACCTCTCGATGTCCCCCGCCCTGATGGGCAACACCGTGGTATGGAAGCCTTCCACCACAGCCATCCTCTCCAACTACTATCTGATGAAGATATACGAGGAGGCCGGCGTGCCCGCAGGCGTAGTGAATTTCATCCCCGGCAGCGGTGCCGTCATCGGCAAGGAAATCTTCGCTTCGAAAGACCTGGCCGGCGTGCATTTCACCGGTTCCAGCGCTACATTCAACACCCTGTGGCGTCAGGTGGGCGACAATATCGCCAACTACCGTTCCTATCCCCGTCTGGTGGGCGAGACCGGCGGCAAGGACTTCATCTTCGTGCATCCTTCGGCAGTGGCCGAGGAGGTCGGCAATGCAGCATATTGCGGTGCCTTCGAGTTCCAGGGCCAGAAATGTTCCGCCGCTTCCCGTATGTACGTGCCCAAGTCCCTGTGGCCTGCTATTCTCGAGAAGATCAAGGATACGGCATCGAAAGTCAAGATGGGTGACGTCTGCGATCCCTCGAACTTCATCAATGCCGTTATCGACGAGGCTTCCTTCGACAATATCGCTTCCTACATCGACTACGCCAAGGCATCCAAGGATGCTGAGATCGTGCTCGGCGGCGGATACGACAAGTCCAAGGGCTACTTCGTGGAGCCTACCGTCATCGTCACCACCGACCCTCATTTCAAGAGCATGGAAGAGGAGATCTTCGGCCCCGTTCTCACAGTCTATGTGTACGATGACGCCGATGTGGACAAGGCCGTCGAGCTCTGCGACACTACCTCGCCTTACGGCCTGACCGGAGCCATCTGGGGCCGCGACCGTCTGGCACTTGAGAAGATTTCCCGCAAGCTGAAATATGCAGCCGGCAACTTCTACATCAACGACAAGCCCACAGGAGCCGTAGTCGGCATGCAGCCTTTCGGCGGAGCCCGCGCTTCTGGAACCAATGACAAGGCCGGCGGCGAGTTCAACCTCATCCGCTGGGTGCTGCCGCGTGCGGTGAAGGAGACTCTGGTGCCGCCCACCGACCATCGCTACACCTACATGAAAGAGGAGTAACGGCGCGTCATAGCGGGCAGACTGCTGCGTTGTCTTCGGCTCATGGCTCAGTCACTTACGCGCAGTAAGCTCCTTCGCCAGGAACCTCGACGCCTTGCATTCTACCCACTCTGACGCACCGTCAGGAAGAATAATAGGTGGATAAATGAGAATCCCCGCCACGTTTGCTTTTCGTGACGGGGATTTGTGTTGCTCTGGTATTGCTGCTTATTCGGAGATTCTCCAGTCGGAGATGTTGTGGGATTCGCGGTCGAAGCTGATGGCGGCCTTGATGATGGGGAGGCCGCAGAGGGCGAAGCGCTCGGGGTACTGCCTGAGGTCGATCTGCTGCATGGCGGTATCGGCGGAGGAGTCGAGCTTCAGCTCCACGAGGTAGAGTCTGGTGGCCGTACGCAGGACCATGTCCACCCTGCCTTTCGGGGTGCGCACCTCCACGTCCACGTAGTAGCCCAGGAGGGAGAAGATGATGTAGAGCATCTGCTGCCAGTGGCCCTCGTAACCGGTATTGTCGGTGTAGGGGATGGTGCCAAGGAAGGTCTGGAGGAGGCGGAGGGCGCTGTCGAGGTCCTCGTTCCGGAGTGCGAGGTAAATGTGGGCTATTGTTGTTGATGCTTCAGTAATGCGCTCTACTGACACATAATAGGGCAGAAGAGATCTCATCAGCCCTATGCGGACTTCCTTGTTGGGGATATCCAGAGTGAATATGTCCGCGTCCCGGTCATATCCCTTAATGGTGATGTATCCGCTTTGGTAGAGCAGTGGGGTGATTCCTGTCATTCTCTCCGTGGGGGCATCGAAATCTGCGGCCATAGCAGTCCCTCCTCCTATTCTTGACGGGGCTACGTGGTATTTCCTAAGCATCTCTATCAGATAGGTCGGAGTGCCGCTGCCGAACCAGTATGCGCCTATCTTCTTGTCGGCGAAGGCGCATACTATGCTGAAGGGATTGTAGATATCGGGGGACGGCCAGGTGAAATGGTACCCGTCGTAATGGCTTTTCAATTTTTCGATGAGCTGTCCGCGGTCAATTTCCATTTTCTCTGCAAGCATGTCGATGTCACCGCTCATCTGCGAAAGCATCTCGTCCTCTGAGACTCCACAGATTGTGGCGTAGGCGGTGTCCATGCTGATATTCCTTATGTTGTTGAGCTCGCTGAAGATGCTCAGCTGGGAGAATTTGGTGATACCTGTCATGAATACGAACCTGAGATACTGGTCACTGGCCTTGAGGGGGCTGTAGAAGTTGCGCATGACGTTGCGCAGCGCCGGCAGGGTCTTGTCTTCATGTACTACGTCCAGCAGAGGGGCATCGTATTCGTCAATCAGAATAACTACCCTCTGTCCGGTCTGCTTATAGGCAGTAGCTATCAGATTTTTCAGTCTGAGATTGGAGTCTTTGTCTTCGGGAACGATGCCGTATTCCCTCTCGTGCCACGAAAGCTGGTTGCTCAAAGCTGCCTCCAGCTGTTCTTTCTCCATGTGCTTTGCGATACTCATATCGAAGTGCAGCACCGGATATGTCGTCCAGTCCTTTTCCAAGGAGTCGATTGCCAGCCCCTGGAACAGCTCCTTCCTGCCCTGGAAATAATATTTCAGCGTGGATACGAGGAGCGACTTGCCGAATCTCCTGGGCCGGCTCAGGAAGATGAATTTCGCATCGGAGTGCGTCATCCTATAGACATACTCCGTCTTGTCGATGTAGAGGAAGTTCCCCGTCGTCCTTATCTCGGCGAAGTCCTGCCGTCCTACCGGATAGAGTCTCTGCTGCATGTCCATGATCATTAGATTTAAGGTGTTCAACATCCAAAGTTACTAAAATTATCCTAACCGCTGCCGTACACCGTTTCTTTTCAGGCAGTCTTGCTTCAGTTTGACGAGATGTTCTACGTGGTTGAATTCTGTAGCGATACCGCTGTTGATACCTTCTTTAATTGCACGTTTTAATGGCAGTGAGTCTTCTTTTTTACAGTTCCGATTCATAAGCATATATTTAGTTAACCGAGGATCTGATATCATGGCGGGAACTGCGGCGGTCGTGCAGGAGGCCGGCGAGGGCGAGGAGGAAGACGGCTAGGACAATGCCGGTGACGGGGCCGGCGTGGGTGGTCAGGGCCGAATGAAGGAGGCCGGAGAGCCTCGAGAGGAAGTCTGAGACGGGACCAATCAGCAAACTCAGGTCAATGCCGTAGCGGCGGAGGATGATGACGGCGGCGGCGATGACAGCGGTTCCGCCTAAGATACCGCCGGCGACGGCTGCGGCGCGTGTCCTGCGGGCTGCGGCCCTCTCCCGCACCTCGATTCTATGCATCACCCTGTCGGTGAAGTCTTCCGGTAATCTGATATTTTCCATGCTGTCCTCCTATTTTTCTAAGTCCTTATCTGTTTTCAGCATCCGTGCCAGCCGGTTGCGGCAGCGGAAGAGCCGTACCTTGACATTGGCCTGAGTCATGCCTGTGATCTGCTCGAGCTCGGCGATGCTGCGGCCCTCTTCGTAGAACGCGCTGATCAGGAACCGGTCCTGCGGTTCGAGTGCCGCCACCGCCCTTTCGAGGGCTTCGTACTGCCTCTCGCGCAACTCCTTCATTTCCCGGTCCTCCCCGCTTCCGAGCCATGCGCTGCTCTCCTGCAGCTCCCGTTCCGTGAACCTTTCCCTGCTTACCGTCCATTTCCTTTTCCTCAGCGACGAGACCGCGAGGTGCCAGGCGATGCTGTAGAGCCAGGTGGAGATGGAGCTTTCGCCCCTGTACCTGCCTAAGGAGAAATATGCCTTGACAAATGTCTCCTGTGCCAGGTCCTCCGCATCCTCCCTGCTGCCCGTCACTCGGTATAGCACTGAGAAAATCATGCCGCTGTGAGCGTCCACCAACTGACGGAAGAGGTCCTTGTCCCCTTCCATTATCTTAAGGATCAGTGCGCTCTCTTCGGCTCTTGTCATAGGTGCGGTATTCTGTCTGTAGATAAGACGAATGTAAATGTAAAAGGTTACATGTAACCTTTTCCTCTTTCTGCGTCAAAGATGCAAACGGAACATTAAAAACCTTAAAATGTAAAGTTATGGTAACAGATGCAATCATCGTAGCGATCATCTTTTATTTTGTGTATCGCATTCTTGAGAACTTAATTCATCGTAAGGAGAGGCTCATCGTGGCTCAGAAAATCGAGACCCTTGACCCTCAGAAAAACGGGCAGATAGACCTGAACAAGTGGTTCGGAGCAGTGGCTACGAATAAATATGCGCCCATGCGCTGGGGGTTGCTGCTCATAGGAGCCGCTTTTGGCCTGGTACTGGCCTTTTTTATACATCAGTCAATCTTCCAGAATATCAGATGGAACAGTACAGGTGCCGATATGCTGTACTTCGGCATGACATTCCTCTTCGCCGGTATCGGCCTGCTGATATCGTTCATGCTTGAAAGGAAGTTCTCCGCAGAGGATGCGGAGAAATCCTCCAGGCAGTAGAATATTCATGTAGATTATTTCCGTACGATGCGGCCGACGGCCTCGAGGAGCGGATCCACGCTGACTTCGGAGCCGACGGCCTGCTGCATCCATATCTGAGGGGTCAGGCGGCCGAGGGTGTAGATGCGGCGGATCTCCGAGGCGAACTCGGACTTGGTGCGGCACTGGGCCAGATGGCTCTCGAGCTGGTACTCAATGATGTGGCCGAAGGGGTAGTTGGGCAGGTACATCGGTGAGTTGATCATGTGCGAGTAGACGGCCAGCAGGGGGCAGTCGGGGGTGCCGAGCACGGGGGCGTAGTACTTGTTCCAGACGTCCTTGGCGATGCTGTTGACGGCGTCGCACAGCTCAGCGGCCGTGGCTTCGGGATGGCTGTAGAGCCACTGCCAGGTGTACATGTCGGTCAGGGCCACTCCCATGATCTCGTAGGCGCCCCAGAAGATGTCGAGGGTGGTATTGTCGTCCATCGCGTAGTCGAAGCCGAGGAGCTGGAGGTCGCGCTTCTGGAAGATGAAGGCGAGGGCTTCGGTGTAGGCGGTGTTGGGCACGCCGTTGAGCATGTAGTAGTCGATGTCGTAGAGGTCGAGGGTCTGCTCGACGTTGTGGCCGAACTCGTGGACGGCGATGTTGTAGCCCTTGTAGTCCATGCCCTTGTCCCCGATGCGGGTACGCAGGCGGGCGGGCTCCCAGCGGCCTGAGGCTCCCCAGGCGTGTCCAGAACCGCGTGCCGGCTCGACGACAATGCGCTCGGCTATGTACTTCGCGTCATGGGCAGGGAAGCCGAGATACCGCAGCATTCTCGGCATATCCTTGGCAAATGCCTGTGCGTCGGGGTATTTCTTCTGGGTCATCTTTGTCAGTTCGTCCTCGGACATGGCCGCACGGCTCTTGAACCCGTCGTACCAGATGTCGTAGGGCCTGAGGTCGCGGCCCAGACGCTCCTTTATGAGCGCGGCTACTTCCTTTACTTCGTCCGAGGAGATCAGCCGGATGAAAAGCTGCTCTATGTCAGCGGCGGACACCTCCATTCCCTCCTCGAAGTTGCGGGCAATGCCGGTAGGAAGCTGCGGGCTGTAGCGGTCTATCTGCTCCTCTATGTGGAAAGTGTTGAGGATGTGGGAGTAGCGCACGTCGGTCTCGGGCTGGAGCTGCACTTCCTGGCCGTCCTTCCAGGTCTTGTTGGAGTACGGGGCCCAGTCGTAGGCGGGATTGTTTACAACATCTTTCGGAATGCTCTGGTCTACAATGCGCAGCATCACCTGGTAGATCATTTCCTGCTTCTCGTTGGCATTGGGGATGTCGGCGTAGTTGCTCTTGATTTCGTCGCGAAGGTTCCAGTGCGAGAGCAGCACCATGTCCTCGGGGAAGAGACGGCGGCCGTCTTCAGTGAGCAGGTGGCCCATCATGATGTTGTAGGAGGCGATGTAGTTCTCGGCGGCGCTGCTCACCTTCGAGTATCCGGCGTTGACGGAGGCCGGTACGCGGGTGGTGAAGGCGTCTCCCATGCGGGCGTAGGCCCATTCGAGGCGGCTCCACTCTTTTCCGAGGGTATTCTTCTCCTCAAGGGTGTAGAAGGGGAAATTGAGGATGGTGACAAATGCCGTCTTGTTGGCGAAGAGGTCATCCGACAGGTGCGAATAGGGGCTGAACGCTCCGAGGATGTAGTCAATCTCCGTGGGCTCGGGACCGGCCAGCTGCAGGGGCGCCTGGAGCCTTACGGCCACCTGGTTCGAGGTGCCGTAGAGGGTCTCGAACGCCGCGGACAGCTTGTCGAAGAGCACCTTGCGGTCCTCCGGCGTAGCCGCGTAGCTTCCGGCGGCGAACTGCCCGAACTCCGCTTCAGTGCCGTCCTCTGCTCTCCACAGCGCAGCTGCCTGGGCCACGCCCTTCTGCACCAGCGCCCTGTCCGCCTGAGGACATTTTCCCACGATAGCCTGCACCGTCCTGCCGACGGTCTCTTCCGAAATATTGCTCATAGTCTGTGTTGATTGATTGTTGTTTCCGTTACAGCCGCTCATAATCATCGTTGCCGCGGCCAGCATGAGTGCCGGTAGCTTTTTCATATTGCGTATTGTTTAGCCATTATTTGACAAAGATATGAAAATTAATCTTATCTTTGTTGTACATTATAGTGTACAAAATCGACATAAATATGAGAGTGATAAGTTCATCAGAACTGAGAAGCAATTTGAAAAAATATTTGGATTTAGCTGCAAATGAGCAGATTATAATCCAGAGAGGACGTAATGAGACATTTGTCCTCACCAAGCAGGAGTATCTTGAACCGGACGAAGATCTGAAACGGGCGGTAACCGCTCAGCAGCTTATGCCGGGAATAGTCTCGGATATCCGTGAAGCATATAGGAAAAGAAGGCGTTGAGTATGAGGGTGCTGTTTTTGCCGGAGGTAAGGCAGTATTTCTCAGAATTGATAGAAACGCTCCTGGATAAGGAATACTTCAGTTTTGAGGATACTGCAGTGGAATATGTGGAGGAGTTAATTCTGGATATTGAGAGAACACTTCATCTTCGTGTCAGTAAGCCTGCTCCGCCATATTTTGAGAAATATGGCAGAGGGATGTTGTATGCCGTTTTCCCTAAAAGTAGGGTTACGCAGTGGTACGTTTTTTTTACTCAGTATTATGTGGATGGAGAAATCATTTACCTGGTCAGGTATATCAGTAATAACCACATGATTGCCAAGTATTTATTCAGTTAGTCTACGGAGGCTGAACTCGCAGCCGCAGTACTGCTGATTGTAGAACTGGCGGGCGAGGATGTTGCGGCGTTCGTAGAGGCCGCCCTTGCGCCAGTTGCGGTCCCAGAAGCGGGTCAGGCCCCGGCCGCAGTGCTCCTCGGCGTAGAAGCCGGCCTCGTTGATCTGCCGGATGTCCTTCCAGCGGGAGGAGGCGAGGGTGGTGGTGAAGAGGGGGAAGCCGTACCCGGCGGCATAGTCGGCCGCAACGCAGAGGCGGTGTTTGAAACATGCGAGGCAGCGGCCGCCCCGTTCCGGCTCATTTTCGAGACCCACGGTGCATTCCAGCCATTGTTCATGCTGTCTTTCCCAGAAATCTCCGAGACCTCCCTGTCGCCCCTCTGCTCCCTCATGCGCTGCGGAGACTTCTGCATTGTCCTTTCCCCCCGTATTTTCCTTGTCCAGATCTACTATCGCCACCCCGATTTCCCTCGCATACCTCACTATCTCATTTTTCCTCTTGAGATACTCCTCCTCCGGGAAAATGTTGGGGTTGTAGAAAAGGATGGTCGGTTCATAGCCGTTCTGCCCCATCCATTCGAGGATGGCGGCGGAGCAGGGGGCGCAGCAGGAGTGCAGAAGTACTTTTTCCATTGGATTGGCGCTGGGATTTTATATTTTTGTAAAAATATTGAAAATTATGGAAAGTAAAAAGGAACTTCGCAAATTGATATCAATGCGCAAGAAGCAGGTGCCCCTCGAGGAGCGCCGCCGCCGCTCTGTGCCGGTGATGGAGCGTCTGATGGCGCTGCCGCGTTTCCGGAAAGCGCAGAATATTCTGTTCTACTGGGCAATGCAGGATGAGGTGGCAACTCAGGACGCTGTGCTCGCCTGTGCTGCTGCCGGGAAGAATGTGTTTCTGCCGGTGGTGGACGGAGATTTCTTGAGAATCAGACGGTTTTCCGGCCGGGCCGCGCTGACTCCGGGCGAATCGTACGCTATTCCGGAGCCTGTGGAGGGGTCGGAGGAAGTGCGTATCTCCGATATCGACCTGGTCGTGGTGCCTGGAGTGGCCTTCGATATGGACGGCGGCCGGATGGGACGCGGCAAGGGTTTCTACGACAGGCTGCTGGCAGGGGCTTCGGACTGTTCTCAGGGCGGGCCGTACAAGGTCGGAGTCTGCTTCGATTTTCAGGTGGTGGATGCGGTGCCCAGGGAGGCTCACGATATGCTGATGGATGTGGTGGTGTGCGAGTCGCGTACTGAAATCATCCGCAATGACAACCGGGTGTGCTCGGTGTTCGGCATCCGCTATCCTATAGTCTCCGGCGGAATGGTCTGGTGCAGCGGGTGGAGGCTGGCTTCGGCGGTGAGTGCCGCGGGCGGTCTGGGTCTGCTCGGTGCCGGGTCGATGAAGCCGGAACTGCTTCGGGAGCATATCGCTGCATGCCGCGCTGCTACTGACAAGCCGTTCGGGGTTAATGTGCCGCTGATGTCTCCGTATGCCGCAGAGCTGATGGAGGTGGTGCTGTCGGAGAAGGTGCCGGTGGTGTTTACCTCGGCCGGTAATCCCAAGACATGGACACCGAGGCTTAAGGATGCTGGGGTGAAGGTCGCGCATGTGGTGTCGAGCTCGAAGTTCGCGGTCAAATGCGCTGAGGCCGGTGTCGATGCGGTGGTGGCCGAGGGGTTCGAGGCCGGCGGGCACAATGGCCGGGAGGAGACGGCTACGATGGTGCTGGTGCCTCAGGTCAGGGCGGCTGTGTCGCTGCCTTTGCTGGCGGCGGGCGGTATCGTCTCAGGTGCGGGCATGGCTGCGGCCTTCGCTCTCGGAGCCGAGGGCGTGCAGGTCGGTACCCGTTTCGCCCTGTGCCGCGAGAGCAGTGCCAGCGAGGAGTTCAAGCAGCTCTGTCTCGGGCTCAAGGAGGGCGATACGATGCTGGCCCTCAAGAAGGTGAGCCCGACCCGCCTGATCAAGAACGATTTCTATGCACAGGTGCAGGAGGCAGAGGACCGCGGGGCTTCGAAGGAAGAGCTCGTGGAGCTGCTGGGACGTGGCCGGGCCCGCCAGGGTATCTTCGAGGGCGACCTGTCAGCCGGCGAGCTGGAGATAGGCCAGGGCGTCTCCCTCATCTCCGACCTGCCCTCGGCTGCCGATATCGTCCGCTCGATGGTGGACGGCTACCGTCGGGCTGTGGCCGGGATGGAGGTGCTGTAATATCGTGCTCTGTCAGTCGCAATGATATCGTTTCCCACAATTCGCTGCCGTTGCTGCAGGAAAGGATGTCCTCCACCTTCGGAAGGTGGTTGAGGCCGGGAAGCGAAGGGTCTAATGGTAAGTGCAGGAGCGGGGTGTTTTGATAAGTTCTGGATTTAGAGACAGTTGGAAATATAACGAGAGTCTTTCGGATATTTAGATATGGCCGAAAGACTCTCGTTGTATTGTGATATGGCTGATTGTCAATGTTTTGCAAATAATGGCTGCTGCAGTATTTACCGTTAGTTGTGAATTGCTTACAAGTGGTCGTACCGCAACGGCAGCAAATCGCGGGAAATGCTGCCGTTGTGGAAGTGGGAGAAGGGTGGAAAGTTCGCTGTGTGGCCTGTGAACGTTGTGGCTTCGGATGCGCCATGCCGCAACGGCAGCAAATCGCGGGAAATGCTGCCGTTGTGGAAGTGGGAGAAG
>CALVDH010000041.1 GCA_944326235.1 uncultured Bacteroidales bacterium
AACGATTTATTTGCGTGTTCGGCATCCAGCCGGACACGACATTAATTGACAAAATTTTCAAAGAACTCATTTTATTTCTGCCAGAGCCGCTTAGGCGAGGCCATTTTTTAACGAACTATTGTCAAATGCGGACTGTAAAATATTTCGTTTTTCTGCTTTCCGTAGATATTACAAATGTAACACATTGAATGTCGTGCGTGAAATTAAAATCCGAATCTCTACGCATATCTATTATCACTCAATATGTTACCCTTCAAATTGATAACATTTACATAATTCCGCAATCCTGTCATTCACATTTCTTGGCACATAAATATACCCGCCCTGCGCCGCATTAAAGCACAGGGCGGGACTCTAAGGATAAATTCGAAGATTTGATTATAACCCTGCTATCTCCGATAGCGGCAGCCCAGTTATTTCGGAAATAACGTCAGGACGAAATCCATTGGATTTCATCGCGCGGGCATTCTTAATCCGTTCAATACGGCATCCTTCTTCCCTTGCCGCCACTAGTTGTCCCGCTTCACGACCTTTTCGAAATGCCCCCAGAAGCAAAAGTCTGTGCGCCCCTATTCTATCCCAGAAGTAATCGTAAGCCAATAATTCATTCTCTGAGAACTCATCCTCCACCAGCATCGACATGGCTCGGTTTATTTCTGGATTCTTTTCCAACTCTTCCGGAATTCCTTGCCTGCTGTCTCCTACATCTGTCAGATATCTCAGCCATAAAACACGCATACTTTCGCCTCTGCCATTCTCCTGCTCAAACTTAGGCAATTCTATGAATATCATACGCAGGCCTTCTATCAATTCATTCGTTTCAGCAATTCTCACTGTCGGATAATCGTGGTAATAATCGTCGCTGTCAGAGAATGTATCATTCAATAGATTCAATGAGTATATCGGCAGCTGTAGATTATAGCCTTTCTCTGTTTTTGTTACATCCTCATACAAAATACCGGATAAAGAATTAAAATCCAACAGCACTTTATATTCCGGACTCCACATCACCTGTATTTCCACTATAAACTGCCGACCCGACATATCTTCGCACAACACACACAACACACTGTCTCCCCGCATAGGATTAAAACTGACCAGCTCCGGATTCAAATACTCCACACTGACTATCTTCTCTTCCTCACTTCCGAACGGAAGCATCGCGTTCAAGAAACTGATCACTAAATCCTTGCGCTCGCCGAACACTTTCTTGAATGTCAGATCGGCTTTCGGGTCCAGATACTTTTTCATCTCGTTCTCATTTTAAGTTTCATCTGCAAAAATACATTATTCGGAACAATGAAGCCAGTCTTGACTAAAACTTACCGCAGTATCAATACTGGGTTATTTAGAAGTCTGTCTATCACAGTATGATAGATATCTCCATCCGTTACGGCCGTAATGGTCGTAACTTTATTCCCTCCATCCTTGGATGAAGCACCGCAATGGTAAATCTGCTCGTCTGCCGTTTGGTAGTCAATGACAATATACCTGTCATGGAATACACCTCCGGATGTCTGCAATGAAACAGAAACATCGGGATATTCCCGGCAGAAGTCGCTGAACTCTGCCTGATGTAATCGGTTTCCGATATTGTCTGAAAATACAGTAACCTTCACATCTGCAGGAACGTCTTTCAAGAGCACCAATGTTTTTAGTCCGATGTAATTGTCCACCACGAATATGGTTCTCCTGGCCGTTGCATAAATCTGTTGGTAAGCCAAACCGGACTCTACAGGCTGGCCGTTGAGTATTAACCATTCTCTTCTGATGGTAGGATGGCTGAAATCCTGCATGACATTTGCAAGTTCCGACTTTGTTACGACATCTCCCAGCGTATCTATTATGCTGGCGACCTTGTCATCAACAGACGATAAGGATTTGCGCAAATCAAGCAAGTCCTGTGTGTTCCGGGTTGTCTGCAAAGATAGTTGGAGATATTCCCTCTGCCTCAACAGCGGCTGGTTGTCAACAATGTAGTCCTTCATCTGCTTGAAGATGCGAATCAAGGCTTTACTTTGCCTGGTTGCCAACTCACCTTTCAAGACAGTCATAAGCATATATATTCCCTGCTCCGTAAAAGCGTAAGGGCTGTATCTGCGACCGCCCCAACTTGAGGTGGAATTTTTGCACCTCAAGATTTCACACTCTTCATCAGTCAACTGGAACATAAAGTCCTGTTCGAATTTCTCAATGTTATTCTTCACCTGCCGATTAAAGTTCTTAGTGCTATATCCATAGATTTTGGCCAGATCCATATCCAGCATTACGCGAACACCTCGGACATAGTAAATAACTCCTTTAAGATATTCTGCATCGACTTCTTCAGCTACAATGTTCTTCTCCATATTCATAAGTTATATATTAATCTGCAGGGAGACAACCACGACATTCATTTGCGTACGCCCATTCTATACCGCAGTCTTTTATTTCCCAATTGTTCGTACTATTGTTCAACTTCTTAATGGATATTCACCAGTTGCTTACACGCAAAAATACAACATTCGGAACAATGAAGCCAGTCTCGAAACGGTTATAAACGGCTATAATCGGCTAGTTATCCGGCTATCTTCTCATATGCAACCGGTAGAGCATCTGCGGGACATGCCGGATATCCGTCCCTAGGAACTGCTGTATGTCATCGATCGTCAATCCGCGCTTACCGCTGCCCGCTGCCACATTTCTCCGGATATTGTCTATAAGCCGCACGATGTCCTCGTCCTCTCCGACACATACGATTGCCCTGCTGCGGTCAGAACGCTCCACGACTTCTATAAGCCCGCGGCCGTAAGCATCCTTGAGGATCATAGCCAGATTACTGACCGAATCTTCCGTGCACAATTTCAATGATATCGGGGACATCCTCACGATTGCCCGGAAAGTCCTGAATTGAGCCTTATTCCTGCGGACAGGCCTCACCGGTTCCCCCTCATACCCCACCCGATACTCCCAAGCCTCCAGCGCCTCCATCTCTATAACGCCGGTGCGTACCAGCGATATCCCCTCGAGTGACGCGCAGTGCCGGTCGAGGAACTGCCGCAGCGGCTCGGTCCATACCAGCACCGCATGAGGCCGGAGCTCACGCAGCACGTCCTCGAATGACGGGCGGTCCTGCATGAATACCGGTTCCCACCGGTCGTAGGAAAAGTCCTCGACAGGCCCGGGAAGGCAGTGCTGTATCCAGTTGTAGAATGCCACTCTCTCCCAGAAGGATGCACGCGCCTCAGAACCGAGAAACGACTTTTTCCCGAGCATCCTGTGGGTAAACGAGCTGTACGCCGGACAGTGCCCGCCTTCGAGATAGGAATCAATCTCGATGACATTGCTGTTGGACAGCCGGTAATAATCCCTGTCGCTCATCCGCTCATACTCAGGGCAGACGGTGTCGTAGTCCGCTGCACGGCCTTCCATAACGCATTCCTTGAAACACCGGCACTTGTCGTACCAGCAGTAGTGGTACGCCCCGAGCACCAGGGTCCTGAGTCCCATGAACCCCTCCTGATAGTCATTGCCGACTCTCGGCTTGAAAAAATACCGGTGTTCCATAATACGACAAAGATAAGTATTCTATTTCTGTCAGGTCGTCACGAAAGGTAAAAACTTCGTATATTCGCGCGATTAATTAGGCACGGTATGGAACTACAGGAATTCTTGGAATACGTCAGGACGGGGAAGGCGCTGAACACCCCTGATATATACGAGTTTATGGGCAGGATGAGCGATGAGGCACGTTTCAGGAAGAATATCACGGTCGGGAAGGATGTGGTCATCGGGGACGTTCCGGCAAAAATCATCAAGTAAATAGAATAGCTGTGGTAAGGACAATGAAAATATTGCTGACAGCCCTGCTGATTGCCGCGTCCTCGGCCATGCAGGCGCAGGAGCGCAGGCGGTCGCTCGGATCTTACACGATGTACGAGCAGATCATCTATCAGGCCAAGCAGGAGCGCATCATGGAATGGCTGGCCGATGACATGAGCGAGGGACGGGCCACCGGTACTGATGCAGGAATGTCCACAGCGCGATTCATCGAGGTGCTCTACCGGCAGTACGGCCTCGAGCCCCTGTTCGGCAGCAGCTTCTACCAGCCGTTCATCGCCGACAGCCTGAGCGGAAGCAGAGGCCGCAACGTAGTCGGAATAGTCCGAAGCGAGGTACCCTCGGACGAATACGTGCTCATCTCCGCCCACTACGACCACCTCGGTATCCTGAACGGCAACGTCTACAACGGCGCAGACGACAATGCTTCCGGAGTGACCGTACTTCTCAATCTGGCAGACATGCTCGGGACCATGAAAAAAACGGGGACAGGTCCTGACAAAAACATAATATTCGCCGCCCTGGACGCCAAAGAGCTCAGCATGGCCGGTTCCAAAGCCCTAGTCCGCCGGTTCCTAGTTACTAACCTGAGAGACAGCATTATATGCGCCATAAACATCGACCAGATCGGCACAGTCCTGGAGCCTGTCCACAAAGCCGACACCAATTTTGTCATTGTTCTGGGAGAAAACACCCTGCACAGAGAACACCGCGGTCTCATCGACATGTGCAACCGGTATTTCGACATCGACCTCGACATCGACCACACCTTCTACGGCAGCAAGAACTTCACCGAGCTCTTCTACCAGCTCTCCGACCAGATCGTCTTCCACCGGGCCGGCATCCCCGCCCTGGTCTTCACTTCCGGCTTCCACCGCCACACCTACAAGACCACCGACGACCCGGACATCATCTCCTACCCGGTGATGAAAAAGCGCACCCTCCTCATCTTCTATCTCACCATGATGCTGTAGAGCCAGTCGCCTACGCACTATTGCATATCACCGGCACTGTCCTGAAACTGTTGAAGATAGAGAAATCTACAGCAGCGGAACCATATAAAGCGGAATATAGACAACACCTCCATTCTCTTTCAAATCACCCGTATGCGCCACATACGGCACAGACAGGTATTGCCCGTACTTATTGATGCATTTCATCAGGGAGGTAAGAGTATAACGGATTGAGGATTTAACCTCTATCGGAGAAATGTTGTGCCTGGATGTTACGGTGTTCTTCGTTATCAGAAAATCCAGTTCCATCCGTTCTCCTGCATGAGACTTATCGTACTTTGAGAAAAAATACAATTTATGCCCTGACGTACGCAGCATCTGGGCCACCACATTCTCAATCATCATACCTCCATTGAATTCCAACTTGTCAGTCAGTATCTTATTGTACAATCCCTCCGACACGATATCCCTGTCACTGAAAGCATGACTGAACAATAAACCGGTATCAGCCATATAGCACTTGAGGGTCGAGTTTTCCTCGTTTATCCCCAACCCCACATCCGGAGACATGGTATTGTAAGCCATATTTACAATCATTGCATCCGCCAGCCAGAAAAAGGATGTCTCATAATCCCTCATACGCGCCTCCTCGCTGAGAGCTTTCAAAAGGAATTTCTTTTCATGTTTCTGAAGCTGGGACGGGATCGTGTCAAAGACTTTTGTGACTTTGGCCTCATAACTTTTTGCATATTTATGAATATCGTTGCGATATAATCTGAGTATCTGTCGCTTGACACGGTCCACACGACTAAAATCCCGGCTTTCCACATACTCCGCCACAGCCTGTGGCATACCTCCGACGATAAGATACTGCCTGAAATAATCCATCGCCTTGCGGTGCATGGCCTGCCCCATTGCGCGACATTTTTCGAAATTACCCCGGATAAGCGGCATAAGCGTTTCATTGCCCATAGCCCACAGGAATTCTTCGAAATCCATAGGATGCAGCAGCAGTTCTTCTTCTTCCGAAGGAATCACTATATCTTCCACATTTTTTTTGATGGAAATCAAAGACCCGGTCTCTATTATATCGCAACGTCCGTCTTCCACCAGATAT
This sequence comes from uncultured Bacteroidales bacterium, assembly GCA_944326235.1. Classification (GTDB taxonomy): domain Bacteria; phylum Bacteroidota; class Bacteroidia; order Bacteroidales; family UBA932; genus Coprenecus. The sequence continues at coordinate 5,890 of CALVDH010000041.1, forward strand.
TTGACAGCAGCCCTGGCTCTTGGACAAAGCTGTACCTCATCCAATACCAGAACGGATTCCCTGGGGTAAATCCTGGTATTGGCGTATGTGCTCAGATATGTGTAGAACGTGTCTATATCATCGAGATAATTGTCAAAAAGTTCCTTGACAGACTTTCCTGCCTTATTGAAGTCTATAAAAATACTGCTCCGATACTCATTATCGGCAAACTGCCTGACAATATAACTTTTACCCACACGTCTGGCCCCATTTACCAGCACAGCCGTCTTTCCATTCCGGTCCAGCTTCCATTTAAGGAGCCTGTCATATATCTTCCGTTTCATATTACACCTTTCCGTGATTATTTCAAAACAATTTTTTCACCTATCCGCAATTATTATTACCACAAATATACACCTATCCGCGGTTTATGCAAAATATTTTGATAAATTCTCGCCGGAAGTTAGTATATTCGCATACTAATTTTCAGTCCATGCCGTTCAAGATTCAGTCACCATACAGGCCGACGGGCGACCAGCCGGAGGCCATCAAGGAGATCTGCGAGGCAGTCAATGCCGGTGCGGACGCCGTGACCCTGCTCGGAGTCACCGGCTCGGGCAAGACGTTCACGATGGCCAACGTCATTGAGCGGCTGCAGAGGCCGGCCCTGATACTCAGCCACAACAAGACCCTGGCAGCCCAGCTCTACGGCGAATTCAAGTCATTCTTCCCGGACAACGCCGTGGAGTATTTCGTCTCCTACTACGACTACTACCAGCCCGAGGCCTACCTGCCGGTGACCGACACCTACATAGAGAAGGACCTGAGCATCAACGACGAGATCGAAAAGCTGCGCCTCTCCGCCTCCTCAGCCCTGCTCTCGGGCCGCCGCGACGTGATAGTGATATCCTCCGTATCCTGCCTCTACGGCATCGGCAACCCGCAGGACTTCCATGACAATACCATATCCCTCCATACCGGCCAGCGCATCAGCCGCAACAAGCTCCTCTACCGCCTCGTCGACGCCCTCTACAACCGCAGCGACGCCGACTTCAAGCGCGGCACCTTCCGCGTAAAGGGCGACACGATAGACATCTACCTCGCCTACGTGGACAGCGGCTGCCGCATCGTATTTTTCGGAGACACGATTGAGGAGATTGAGATCATCGACCCGGTCAGCGGCATGAGCCTCGAAAGCCTCGAGGAGATATCGATTTACCCAGCCAACATCTTCGTCACCACCAAGGAGCGTACCGCCCACGCCATACACATGATCCAGGACGACATGATGCAGCAGTGCGAATATTTCAGTTCCATAGGGAAGCAGCACGAGGCCAACCGCCTCAAGAAGAGGGTCGAATACGACATGGAGATGATCAAGGAGCTGGGCTACTGTCCGGGCATCGAGAATTATTCCCGGTACTTCGACGGGCGGAGCGCCGGACAGCGGCCCTTCTGCCTCATAGACTATTTTCCCAAGGACTTCATCACCTTCATCGACGAGAGCCACGTCACCCTGCCGCAGGTGAGGGCCATGTACGGAGGCGACCGCTCCAGAAAAGAAGTGCTGATCGAATACGGTTTCCGCCTCCCCGCCGCTGCGGACAACCGGCCCCTGAAATTCGACGAGTTCGAGAATATCCTCGGACAGAGGGTATTCGTCAGCGCGACCCCGGGCGACTATGAGCTGGAGAAGAGCGAGGGCCTGATTGTCGAGCAGGTGGTCCGTCCCACCGGTCTGCTGGACCCTCCGATAGACGTGCGCCCGTCCAAGAACCAGATAGACGACCTGATGGAGGAGATAGAGCTGCGCACGGAGAAGGACGAGCGGGTGCTGGTCACCACCCTCACCAAGAGGATGGCAGAGGAACTGGAGAAATTCTTGACAAAACGGCAGGTGCGCTGCCGCTACATCCACTCGGACGTGGACACTCTGGAAAGGGTGGAGATTATCGAGGATTTCAAGGCCGGACGGTTCGACGTACTGGTGGGTGTCAATCTGTTGCGCGAGGGACTGGACCTGCCGGACGTATCGCTCGTGGCTATTATAGACGCGGACAAGGAAGGATTCCTGCGTTCGGACCGGGCATTGACCCAGATCGCGGGACGTGCGGCACGAAATCTGAATGGTCTTGTGATAATGTACGCGGACACCGTCACCGGCTCGATGCAGAAGACCATCGACGAGACCAACCGCCGCCGGGCCAAGCAGGCAGAGTACAACGAGAAGCACCACATCACCCCCACCCAGGTGCGGAACGACAAGAAGAACTCCCTGGCCGCCATCAGCGGAGCCTACAAGGAGCCAGACGAGGAGGAGAACACGCGTTATGTAGCAGAGGATCCGGTGATATCGAAGATGAGCCCCAAGCAGCTGCTTGAGGCCATAGAAGCCGCCAAGAAGAAGATGGAGGAAGCCGCCAGGGCCCTCGACTTCCCCGCGGCAGCCAAGTACAGGGACGAGATGTACGGACTAATGAAACTAAGGAAATGAACACAGCAGAAGACACCCTCAGCGCCATCCTCGCCTGCTATCCGCAGAAAGAGCAGCAGGAGCAGATACTCAGAGCCTACCGCATAGCCGACGACGCGATGAAGGACAAGCTCCGGGAGAACCGGCATCCCTTCATCGAGCATCCCCTCGGAGTGGCCCGCATCGTGGCTGAGGACATCCACCTAGGCTACGAGAGCGTCATTGCCGTATTTCTCCATGAGACCATCCGGTTCTACCCGGAGGTGACGCAGAGCCTCCCGAAAGGAGCATTTTCCCCTGAAATTATAGACATAGCGCAGAGCCTCAACAAGATAGCCGCCATCAAGCCCAAGGAGACCCGCCTCGAGGCCGAGAACTACAAGCGCCTTATCGTCTCCTACTCCCGCGACCCGAGGGTCATGCTCATCAAGATAGCCGACCGCCTCGACGTGATGCGCAACATCGAGCTGCTGCCCAAGACCTCCCAGGAGCGGAAGGTCACCGAGACCATGTTCCTGTACATCCCCATTGCCCATCAGCTGGGACTCTACAGCATCAAGACCGAGCTCGAGAACATCTTCTTCCGCTGCACCGAGCCGGAGAAATACCGGGAGATCAACAACAAGCTGAAAGCCACCGCCGCCGAGCGAGAGGAGCTGCTGAACGCCTTCCTCATCCCCATCAAGCGGAAGCTCTCCGAAGCCGGCATCAAAGTCACCTACAAGCAGCGCACCAAGGCCGCCTGGTCCATCTGGAAGAAGATGCAGAAGCAGGACATCCCCTTCGAGAAAGTCATGGACCTGCTGGCCGTCCGCCTTATCATCGACACCCCCGCCGACAGCCTCGAGAAGGAGCACGAGCTGTGCTGGAAGGCCTACTCCATAGTAACCGACGAATACCGGCCCGACACGTCCAGGCTCAGGGACTGGATTTCCAAGCCCAAGAGCAGCGGATACGAGTCCCTGCACATCACCGTGCAGTTCAGGGGCGACATCTTCGTGGAGGTGCAGATCCGCACCCGCCGCATGGACGACGAGGCCGAGAACGGGCACGCCTCCCACTGGGCCTACAAGGGCATCAAGGAGGAGAAAGGCCTGACCCCCTGGCTCCAGAGCGTGCGCAACATCCTGGAGAGCGACAACAGGAACGACTACGAGTACGTCTCCCGCTTCCTCTCCGAGGACGTCTTCGTCTTCACCCCGGACGGGGAGCTGCGCCGGCTGCCCAAGGGCGCCACAGTCCTGGACTTCGCCTTCAACATCCACACCAACCTGGGTCTCAAATGCGTGGGCGCCACCATCGACGGCAGGCCCGCCTCCATCAAGGACCGGCTCAGCACCGGCCAGGTCGTGGAGATCAAGAGCGGCAAGAACCAGCGTCCCTCCCCCGACTGGCTCAACTTCGTGGTCACTTCCAAGGCCCGCAACAAGATTAAGCTCAAGCTCAAGGAAGAGGAACTCAAGAAAGCCGCCACCGGCCGGGAACTGCTCGAGCGCCGTCTCAAGAACTGGAAGATGGAGCTTCCCGACGAGGACCTCACCATCCTCTGCAAGAAATACAAGCTCAAGACCATCAGCGACTTCTACGCAGCCATCGCGGACGAGAAGGTCGACATCATGGACGTCAAGTCCTACATCTCCCGCAAGCAGCAGGGCGAGGAGGAGGCCGCCGCAACCGCATCGGCAACTGCATCCGCTGCAGCCCAGTCCCCCAAGGACAATACAGCCGCTAAGGACAGCTCCACAGACGACTACCTCGTCATCGACGGCAAGCTCAGCAACGTCTCCTACAAGATGGCCCGCTGCTGCAACCCCATCTACGGCGACGAGGTCTTCGGCTTCGTCTCCGTCAAGGACGGCATCAAGATCCACCGCATGTCCTGCCCCAACGCCGCCCGCCTCATCGAGAACTACCCCTACCGCATCCAGAAGGTGCGCTGGAAGGAGACCTCCACCACCAGCAGCTTTCAGACCACCGTCAAGGTCATCACCGACGACTCCGCCGCCTATTCGTCCGTCATCAAGACAGTCACGGACTTCGGGGCCTCCCTGCGCTCCTCGTCCATGACCCCGAGAGCAGGCCGCAGCGCCGGCGAGTTCGACATCCGCATGCAGATATTCGTCTCATCCAATTCCGTCCTCGACAAGATCATCTCCGCCGTCCGCAAGACCCGCGGAGTGCTGTCGGCAGTCAGAATTTCAAAATAGAAAGATAACATGGAACAACCGGAAGAAGGATACATCCACATTAAAAATGCCGAGGCCAACAACCTCAAGGGCATCGACGTCGACATCCCCCGCAACCGCCTGACCGTAATCACCGGAGTCAGCGGCTCGGGCAAGACCTCCCTCGCCTTTGACACCCTCTTCGCGGAGGGACAGCGCCGTTTCGCCGAGAGCCTCTCCTCCTTCGCCCGCCAGTTCCTCGGGAGGATGTCCAAACCGCCGGTCGAGAGCATCTCCGGCATTCCCCCCGCCATTGCCATAGAGCAGAGGGTCAATACCCGCAACCCCCGCTCCACCGTCGGCAGCACCACCGAGATCTACGACTACCTGCGGGTGCTCTTTGCCAAGATCGGCCGTACCTATTCCCCCGTCACCGGAGAGGAAGTGCGCTGCGACACAGTGGCTTCCGTCATGGAACGGCTGCACTCGCTCGCCGCCTCCCTGCCGGCCGGAGACCCTTCCGACGAGGAATATTCGCCCGATATCTGCTTCATCCTCGCTGACATACACTGGGAGGAGGAAGCCTGCCGCGTCGAGAGGCTGCTCAATCTCAAGGAGGAGGGATTCTCCCGCCTGTACATTCTGCCCTCAGGGGACAATGCCGGGCGGATGGAGAAGATCGACTCGCTCCTGGCCGACATCAGCCGCGCCGAGGGACGGGAGGTAGCCCTGATGGTGGACCGTATCCCCTTCGACAGCAGCACATTTGCGGACGAGGAGACGGAGAACAGGACAATGGACTCCGTGCGCACGGCATTCGACAAGGGGCAGGGGCACATCGCCTGCGCATTCTCCCCCGCTGTGGACGGGCACGCCCTGCTGCGGTTCTCCTCCCTCTTCGAGGCGGACGGCATGCAGTTCTCCGAGCCCACGGAATGGATGTTCAACTACAACAGTCCTGTGGGAGCCTGCCCCGTCTGCGGAGGCCTCGGCAAGATCATCGGCATCGACGAGTCGCTGGTCATCCCCAATCAGGCCCTGTCCGTCTATCAGGACGCCGTGGCCTGCTGGAAGGGAGAGGTAATGAAATATTTCAAGGAAGAGGTGCTGGCCAATGCGGACAAATTCGGATTCCCGGTGCATACCCCCTACAAGGACCTCACGGCCAAGCAAAAGAGCGACCTCTGGAACGGCAACCGGTACATCACCGGCATCTATCCGTTCTTCAAGGAGCTCGAGGCCAAGCGGTACAAGATACAGAACAAATACATGATCAGCCGCTACTCCGGCAAGACCGTCTGCCGGGAGTGCGGAGGCAGCCGGCTGCGCAGGGAGGCCCTGTACGTGCGCATCGGGGGACGCAACATCCACGAGCTCATGACCATGAGCATCAAGGACCTGATAGCCTTCTTCGACGGGTTGCAGCTTACGGCTTACGAGGAGAAAATAGCCGCCCGCGCCCTGAAGGAGATACGCGACCGCCTGGAGTACATCGACCACGTGGGCCTGTCCTACCTGACCCTGAGCCGTGCGTCCAACACCCTCAGCGGCGGTGAGAGCCAGCGCATCAGCATCGTCTGCTCCCTCGGCAACAGCCTGACCGGCTCGATGTACATCCTCGACGAGCCCTCCATCGGACTGCACAGCCGGGACACCGGACGGCTCATCGAAGTCATCAAGCGGCTGAGGGACCTCGGCAACACGGTGATAGTCGTCGAGCACGACGAGGAGATCATCCGGAGCGCGGACTGGCTGATAGACATAGGGCCGCGGGCCGGAAAGCACGGAGGAGAGGTGGTCTACTGCGGGCCTCCTCCGGCTTCGGACATTTCTGATGCTGACGCTGCGGAGATGCTGGCCGCCTGGCCACGGTCATTGACCTTAGAATATCTGCTGGGTCGAAAGAAGATTTCCATTGACCCGGTCAAACGACCATGGAAGCAGTACATCGAGGTCTGTGACGCCTGCGAGAACAACCTCAAGAACATCGACGTGCGCTTCCCGCTCAACGTCATGACCGCCGTCATCGGAGTCAGCGGATCGGGCAAGTCCACCCTCGTGGGCGACATCCTCTACCCCGCCCTCAACCGCATGCTCAACCAGGTGGGGGCCAAGCCCGGCTCCTTCCGCGAACTGCGCGGCGACCTGGGCCGCATATCCTCCGTCGAATTCGTGGACCAGAACCCGATAGGCCGCAGCTCCCGCTCCAACCCCGTGACCTACATCAAGGCCTACGACGACATCCGCAAGCTCTTCTCCGAGCAGCCGCTGGCCAAAGTCAACGGCTTCGGGCATTCGCACTTCTCCTTCAACATCGACGGAGGCCGCTGTCCCGAATGTCTCGGTGAGGGCACAGTCAAGATCCCCATGCAGTTCATGGCCGACATCGTCATGACCTGCGAGTCCTGCGGCGGCAAACGCTTCATCCAGGACGTGCTCGAAGTCCGCTACCGCGGCAAGAACATCAGCGACGTACTTGACATGAGCGTAGACGAGGCCATCGAATTCTTCTCCTCCACCGGCGAGCCCGCCGCCACCCGCATCGCCTCCAAGCTCATGCCCCTGCACGACGTCGGCCTCGGCTATATCGCCCTCGGCCAGAACAGCAGCACCCTCAGCGGCGGCGAGAGCCAGCGCGTCAAGCTCGCCTACTTCCTCGGCCTCGGCAAGGACTCTATTCCCATCCCTGCCACATCGAACAGCCAGAACTCCGTCTCCGACAGCATCACCGGTGACAGCATCCCCGGTGGCAGCATCCCCGGTCAAGGTCCACCCCCATCCGGTTCCGTTACCACCAGACGCTCCCGCCAGGCCGACAAACCCATCCTCTTCATCTTCGACGAACCCACCACCGGCCTCCACTTCGACGACATCGAGAAACTCCTCGCCTCCTTCCGCGCCCTCCTCGACCGCGGCCACACCATCGTCGTCGTCGAGCACAACCCCTACATCATCGCCGCCGCCGACCACATCATCGAGCTCGGGCCCGAAGGCGGCGACGCCGGCGGATACCTCATCAGGCCTTCGGTCTGATGAGGTAAGCAGCTCACCATGCCTTCGGCCTGGTGAGCTGGGGAGTACTCCCCTCCCAACCCTCCCCCAGGGGAGGGCTATGTCGCTTCGCTCCGACAAGATTGCAACCATCAACCATTACTCCTTCGGAAGGAGTAGA
>CALVDH010000042.1 GCA_944326235.1 uncultured Bacteroidales bacterium
CGGAGGCCCTTCGGGAGGAATGACCATGAAGTACCGCCGTTCCATATTTCCTCGGTCCTCCACCCTTTGCGGCCGCTTCGGTTTCCCGTTCCTTGCGGCATTCCGGTCCTCCGCCCCATTCCACAACGGCAGCGAATCCTGCATTTTCCTGCCGTTGTGGAAGCCCCGGAACTGGCCGTTCCTTGCGAGAGGCACTTCCTGGGCCTCCCAGGTCCTCCACCCCTTGCCACAACGGCAGCGGAACCCGTATTTTCCTGCCGTTGCGGAAGCCCCGGAACTGGCCGTCCCCTGCGGGAGATGCTTCCCGTGGCACCCCTGTCCTCCGCCCCTTGCCACAACGGCAGCGGAACCCGCATTTTCCTGCCGTTGCGGAAGCCCCGGAACTGGCCGTCCCCTGCGAGAGATGCTTCCCGTGGCACCCCGGTCCTCCGCCCCTTGCCACAACGGCAGCGAATCCTGCATTTTCCTGCCGTTGTGGAAGTACGGAAGTTCCCATATTGTCACTATGCATTTTAGGTGTGTGGCAATATGCTGAGAATGAATAAGATATTGAATAGAGAAAATGTTAGGACGAGTAAAAATGAGCATTATTGGGCAAAATATCGGGCACCTAACATTTTGGGAAGATGCTAAGTTCTTGATAAACTGGTACTTGAAATATAACGAAAATGTATAGTGGTAATAATTGTAAAATTGAGAAGCAAACAATAACAATGAAACGTATTTTTCGAGAAACGGTGATGATGACGGCGGCGGTGCTGCTGATGGCGGCAGTGCCTGGGCAGCAGAGGCTGGCGGCGCAGGAGGCCGGTGATGGTGTTCTGCAAAAGGTGGGTAATGAGCCGGGTGAACAGGATGGAGAACCTGGGTCTGGTTGTGAAAATGAATCGGGTGAAGTGCCGGAGTCGGGCATGGGTCGGGCCGGCGGAAAGCAGGGCGGCGTGATGCAGCTTACCCTCGAGGGGGCGATGGACCTGGCGTGCAGTCAGTCAGTTGATGCGGCGGTGGCGCTGAACCAGCTCAAGAGCGCGTACTGGCAGTTCCGGACCTACAAGGCGGAGCGGCTGCCGGAGCTGATTTTCAGCGGGACGCTGCCTACGTTCAACAACAACTACAATTCCTATCAGAATGCCGACGGAACCTACAGTTACGTGCGCAGCAACTGGCTGGGACTCAGCGGAGAGCTGTCCGTGACCCAGAACATCCCGTTCACCGGAGGTACGGTCTCGCTGAGCACCGGCCTGGACATGACGCGGCAGATGGGCACGAACGCCTACAACGAGTTCATGTCCATCCCCGTAGCCCTGACCCTGACCCAGCCCCTGTTCTCGGTCAACCCCTTCCGCTGGGACAAGAAGATCGAGCCGGTGCGCTATGCCGAGTCCCGCGCCGGTTACTCCGAGGATATGGAGACGGTCAAGATGAACACGATAACCTATTTTTTCAACTATATCCTCGCGACCGAGAACCTGAAGATAGCCGAGCAAAACCTCGAGAATGCCGACAAGCTCTACGCCATCGCTCAGGAGCGCCGCAAGATCGGTCAGATATCCGAGACCGAGCTGATGCAGCTGAGCCTTTCCGCCCTGCAGGCCAAGGCCGATGTGACCGAGCGGCGGAGCAGCCTGAACGGAGCGATGTTCAACCTCCGGGCCTTCCTCGGCCTCTCCGAGCAGGACACCATCGAGGCCGTGCTGCCCGAGGCCATTCCCCTGCCCATGCTGGACTACGATGACGTGCTGAGCCGGGCCCTGGCCAACAGCTCATTTGCCCAGAATATCCTGCGCCGCAAGCTCGAGGCCGACTACAGCGTGGCCACGGCCAAGGGACAGCGCTACCAGGTGGACCTGAACGTCACCGTCGGCTACTCCGGCGTGAACCGCGAGCTGGCCATGGCCTACAACGACATCCGCGACCAGGAGGTCGTCTCGATAGGCCTGTCGATACCGATTCTCGACTGGGGCAAGCGCAAAGGGCAGGTCAAGGTGGCCGAGAGCAACCGTGACGTGGTCCGCTCCCAGCTCCAGCAGGAGGAACTCAATTTCAACCAGAACATCTTCCTGCTCACCGAGCAGTTCAACAACCAGGCCGGCCAGCTGGACCTCGCCCGTGAGTCCGACCGCGTCGCCTCCGCCCGCTACCAGGCCTCCGTCGAGTCCTTCCTCATCGGCCGCATGAGCGTGCTCGAGCTCAACGATGCCCGTGACGCTAAGGACCTCGCCCGCCAGGACTACGTCCAGCAGCTCTACTACTACTGGTACTACTACTATAACATCCGCTCCGTCACCCTCTGGGACTACGCCACCGGCACTCCCATCCAGGCCGACGTGGATGCCCTCCTCGCTGATGAAAAATAGCCCGGTGCTAACTTGTAAGGCGCGGTGCTGTTTGGAAATTTAGCGCAGCGGCGGGTGAAAAGCGGGAGGGACGCGAGATTGAAAGGAAATTTTCCGTAAATTTGCAGGATAAACGGAAGTTAAATGGAAATTACGGAAAATATGAAGTATAAAAGGGTATTGCTCAAGCTCAGCGGGGAGAGCCTCGGGGGCAATGAGGGACGCGGCATCGATGAAGGGATGCTGGCCCGCTATGCCGCGGAGGTGGCTCAGGCCGTCAGGAGCGGAGTGCAGGTCGCCATCGTAGTGGGCGGCGGCAACATTTTCAGAGGACTTTCAGGTGCGGGCAAGGGTTTTGACCGTGTGGGCGGTGACCGCATGGGTATGCTCGCGACGGTGATCAACAGCCTCGGCCTGGCGATGGCCATCCGCAGTGCCGGAGTGGACGCGGAGGTATTTACCTCGACCCCGATGAAGCCCATTGCCGAATATTACACCAGGGACAATGCCGTAGCGGCCATGGAGCGCGGTGCGGTGGCTCTGATCGCCGGAGGTACCGGCAATCCCTTCTTCACCACTGACTCCGCGGCGGCCCTGAGAGCCTGCGAGATAGGAGCCGGTGCACTGCTGAAGGGCACCCGCGTGGACGGGGTCTACACCGCCGATCCGGAGAAGGACCCGACGGCCACAAGGTACGACGAACTGACATTTGACAAGGCCCTCTCCGATGGCCTGAAGGTCATGGACAGCACCGCATTCGCCCTGTGCAAGGACAATGACATGCCCATCGTGGTCTTCGACATGAACCGTGAGGGAAATCTTCAGAAACTGCTCTCGGGAGAGAAGGTCGGTACAATAGTAAGGAAATAACAACTAAATCGCAATATTATGGCAGACAATGCAAAAGACATCATTGCCTCAGCAGTGAAAAAGATGAACGAGGCCGTCAATTATCTGGAAGAGGACCTCAAGACCTACAGGGCCGGCAAGGCCAACCCGTCAGTGTTCAACAACGTAATGGTGGACTACTACGGCAACCCGACCCCCGTGCCCCAGGTGGCCAGCATCACCGTACCCGATGCACGTACGATGCTTATCCAGCCCTGGGAGAAGAACATGATACCCAAGATCGAGAAGGCCATCATGGATGCCAACCTCGGTTTCACTCCCCAGAACAACGGCGAGCACATCCGCATCAACGTTCCGCCCCTCACTGAGGACCGCCGCAAGGAGCTGGTGAAGAAGTCGAAGGCAGCCGGCGAATCGGCCAAGATCTCCATCCGCAACGCCCGCAAGGACGCCAACGACCAGCTGAAGAAGGCCCAGAAGGACGGTATGCCCGAGGATGTGGCCAAGGACGCCGAGAACGATGTGCAGAAGGAGGTCGACAACTTCAACAAGAAGATCGACACCATCCTTGCCAACAAGGAGAAGGAAATAATGACAGTGTAATCAAAGCAAGCGGAAATGACAGGATTCTGGAAACTTATCTTAACAGCCGCAGCCGCACTCCCTGTTCTTGCGGCCTGCGATGACGGCACCGTGACGCCCGCGGCACCCGAACTGGGTGAGATAACCGTGAGCCAGGAGAAGATAGGAGTCGGCCATCAGATAGTCCTGACAGTGGAGGACAAGACTCCGGTCGTGGGCAATCTCTACAGCATTGACCCTGTCTGGACCATCAACGGCAGCGAGATTCTGGAGCTCTACACAAGCTACACCATGTACGGCGGAAAGGGCCGTTATACCTGCTATTATGTACCTATGAATACGGGTACAATGGAGGTGATACTCAATGTAGGCATGCGCTTCAACGATGCTCCCGCCGGTTATGAGGAGCAGTCGGCATCCACCACAGTCCGCCTGGAGGTGGTCGAGTGTGATGCCCGCAGTTCCTTCTGGGGTGACTCCGCCGCTATAACGATGTACCGCGAGCCCGGGCTGGTTAAGCGGGGCAGCAGCGACGTGTACATCGGCGAGGGCAGCAGCTCCATATCCGGAATTACCAACTACAACATCAACAGCGTGGACCTCACCTACACTTTCGAGAACGGCGGTCTCACGGAGATAAGCGAGCTGTTCAGGCTCTCTTCTTCGACCGGCGGTTACTCATACGTGATGGACGTGTTTGACTTTGCGGTCCGCACTCTTGAGACGAAGTATGCCGGAGGCAGCTATGAGGGCCGCAACGTGGTTCCTCTCGACGCGTCTCAGTCCGCATGTATCGCAGCGGCAGGCAAATATGCCGGAGGCGGTACTCTGACATCGGACGAGAAGGCTCTTCTGGGAGAGGGTATCGTAAGGGGCTGGGTACGTATTGTCCTGGCAATGGGCAATCCTCAGACGGACATTACCTTCACTACCGGTGCTACAGAGGTGCAGTCCAGCGGAGGCACGGTGGATGTGGTCCTGACTTATTCCAGGAAATAGCGGGCAGCGGTTATTTTTTCAACTGCCGCTCCATCGACGCCCGGTGGATAGTCGTAAAGATCTCGGTGATAAAATCTTCATCGAGGTCTTTTTCTTTTGCCAGGGCCTTCACTCTTTCGAGTACGGTGTTCCAGCGGCCGGTCTGCAGGACGGTCAGGCCGCTGCGCTCCTTGATACGGCCGATGGATTCGGAGATGCTCATCCGCTCCGCCAGCAGGTCGATGAGGGAGGCGTCTATCCGGTCAATGCCGGTGCGCAGGTCGTCTATGGCCGCGGTGGCCTCCGCATCCGGGGTGGAGGTGCTGCGCATCCTCAGGCGGCCGAGCATCTCTCTGAGGGCCTCCGGGGTAATCTGCTGGGCGGCATCGCTCAGGGCCTTGTCCGGGGCGGGATGCACCTCCACCATCAGCCCGTCGAAGCCCATGATCAATGCCTGACGCGCGATGTCCTCCACCAGGTCGCGGCGTCCCGTGATATGGCTCGGGTCGCAGAGCAGCGGCAGGCCGGGAAGGCGGCGGCGCAGCTCGACGGGTATCTGCCAGAATGGGGGATTGCGGAAGATGCTCTCTCCGTAGGAATGGAAGCCGCGGTGCACGGCGCAGATGTACTTCATGCCGCAGCGGGCGAAGCGCTCGATGGCGCCGGTCCACAGTTCCGGGTCGGGGACAAGGGGATTCTTGACAAATACCGGAAGGCCGGTGCCCCTGAGGGCCTCGGCGATCTCCTGGACGAGGAAGGGGTTGCCGGAGGTGCGGGCTCCGATCCAGACGGCGTCTATCCCGTTTTTCAGGATTACTTCCACGTGGCGGGCGTTGGCGACTTCCGTGGCGGTGCGCATCCCTGCGGCGGCACCGGCCTCCCGGAGCCACCGGGCCCCCTCTTCTCCCACGCCCTCGAAACTGCCGGGGTGGGTGCGGGGCTTCCACAGTCCCCCGCGGAGGACATTGATCCCTATTTTCTTAAGACAGAGAGCCTCCGAGAGGAGACTGTCCCTGCTCTCCACACTGCACGGACCCGCGACGACCCAGGGCCGTCCGCTTCCGGAGAAGAGCTCCCAATCCTGTATTTGACAAAAATCGCTCATAAGGCTCAACAAAAGTATTTAAAGATTGTGAAAATTACAAGCAAGTTTTTATCTTTGCCGCGAAAAACAAAAACAACACGCAATGGCTAATATTTTTACTTCTTCCATCGGGAAAAAACTTATAATGAGTGTAACGGGATTATTCCTGATAATCTTCCTTCTCCTGCATGCGACCATCAACGGTCTGTCCCTCATCAGCGCCGACGCTTTCAGGGCAGGCTGTGACTTCATGGCCCTGCCCATCATCACAGTGATGGTGCCTATCCTTGCAGCCGGATTCATTATCCACATCATTTATGCCATCTACCTCTCATGGACCAACTACAAGGCCCGCGGCAATAACCGCTACGCAGTAGCCAACAAGAGCCAGGCCGACAACTGGGCAGCAAAGAACATGCTCGTGCTCGGTATCGTGGTTCTCGGTCTGCTGGCTTTCCACCTGACCCATTTCTGGGCTGACATGCAGCTGCTGCAGTTCCAGGGCGTGCCTCACGACCAGCTCGCCGATCCCTACGGACTGCTGCTCGAGACCTTCGGCACGTGGTGGGTGACCGTCCTGTACATCATCTGGTTCGTGGCTCTGTGGATGCACCTGACCCATGGTTTCTGGAGCGCATTCCACACTCTCGGTTGGAACAACAATATATGGATCGGCCGCCTGAAGGTTATCTCCTACATCGTGGCTACCATCATCTGCCTGGTGTTTGTGGCAGTGGCAGTGGTATCCTGCCTGAAGGCCAACGCAATAATGTAACGGTGCGCCATAACGGGCAAACTGCTGCGTTGTCTTCAGCCCACGGCTCAGTCATTTACGCTCAGTAAACTCCTTCGCCGTGAACTTTGACGCCTTGCATTTTACCCATTCTGACACACCTCCTTATAATTTAGAAATATTCGGGCTGTGGTTGAAGCATTTCGACACAGCCCTTTTTAATTTATGACGTTTATGAAGAATATACTGCTCTCTCTCGCACTTATGCTCTGTCCCGTGGTTCTGGCCGCTCAGGGACAGGAGGACCGGCTGCCTTACTGGCAGGACGTACAGACTGTGGAGGTGAACCGGGAATATCCCCGCGCGGCCTTCATGAGCTATCCGGACTCGGCGACTGCAGCCGCGTACCGTTACGAGAACAGCCCGCGCTACCTGCTGCTCAACGGAGTGTGGAAGTTCTACTTCGTGGATGCCTGCCGCGACCTTCCGGAGAATATCACCGACCCTGCTGTGGACGCTTCCGGCTGGCACGATATCAATGTGCCCGGCAACTGGGAGGTGCAGGGATTCGGTACGGCCATCTATACCAACCACGGCTACGAGTTCAAGCCGCGCAATCCTACGCCGCCCGTGCTGCCTGAGGACAATCCGGTGGGAGTCTACCGCCGGGAGTTCACCGTGCCCGAGTCCTGGGACGGATCCGAGATATTCCTGAATATCGACGGGGCCAAGTCCGGCGTATATGTGTACCTGAACGGACGCGAGGTGGGCTACAGCGAGGACTCGAAGACCTCGGCTGAGTTTGCGGTGAGCGACTATCTCGTGCCTGGCGAGAACACTTTGGTGCTGAAGATTTACCGCTGGAGCACAGGCTCCTACTTAGAGTGCCAGGACTTCTGGCGGATGAGCGGTATCGAGAGGGATGTGTACCTGTGGTGCCAGCCGAGGGAGGCGGCGCTGAAGGATTTCGCGATAGTGCCCACTTTGGACGACACCTATACCGACGGTCTGCTGTCGGTGAGGGCCGTGCTGAAGAATACCGCCGCGGAGGGCTCAGAGGCCGTGCTGCGCGGGACTCTGACCGGACCGGACGGAGCAGTGGTATGGTCTGAGGCTCAGGAGGTCGGCCTGGATGCCGGCGGTACCTCTGAGGTGCGCTTCGAGAGCCGTATCCCGGACGTCAGGCCCTGGTCGGCCGAGCATCCGGACCTGTACCGGCTGACCATGACTGTCTATGCCGACGGACAGGCGGTGGAGACCGTGCCCTATCACGTGGGCTTCAGGAAGTTCGAGATTAAGCCCTCCGGCCAGCTCTCTCCCGAGGGCCGTCCCTACGTGCTCTTCTACGTCAACGGCCAGCCCGTCAAGCTCAAGGGTGTCAATACCCACGAGCACAATCCGCTTACCGGCCACTATGTCACAGAGGACCTGATCCGCCGTGACCTGGAGCTGATGAAGCAGAACAACATCAATACCGTGCGTCTGGCCCATTATCCCCAGGGCCGCCGTTTCTACGAGCTCTGCGACCAGTACGGACTGTACGTCTACGATGAGGCCAATATCGAGTCGCACGGCATGTACTACAACCTGCGTAAGGGCGGAACCCTAGGCAACAATCCCGAGTGGCTCGCCGCCCACATGGACCGTACCATAAACATGTACGAGCGCAACAAGAACTACCCCTGCATCACCGTCTGGTCCCTCGGCAACGAGGCCGGCAACGGCTACAATTTCTACCAGACCTACCTCTGGATCAAGGACCGCGAGCTCTCCGGCATGAACCGTCCCGTCTGCTACGAGAGGGCGCAGTGGGAGTGGAACAGCGACATGTACGTGCCGCAGTATCCCGGCGCCGAATGGCTGCGGTCGATAGGCCGCTCCGGCAGCGACCGTCCCGTAGTGCCCTCGGAGTATTCCCACGCCATGGGCAATTCTTCCGGCAGCCTCTCCCTGCAGTGGGACGAGATCTACCGCTATCCCAACCTCCAGGGCGGATACATCTGGGATTGGGTGGACCAGGGTCTGTGGCAGGACCGTGACGGAGGCTTCTGGGCCTACGGCGGAGACTTCGGGGAGAATGCTCCGAGTGACGGCAACTTCCTCTGCAACGGTATTGTCAATCCCGACCGCAATCCCCATCCCGGAATGACGGAGGTCAAGCATGCCTACCAGAATGCCGCATTCCTCCCCTCCGGATACGTCGATGAGCCTACGGCCGAGCGTGTCCTGACCACCGGGCGGCTCTCATTTGCCTCGGTGCCCGCCGACGGACGGGTGACCGTGGAGGTCGTGAACCGTTTCTATTTTACCTCACTGAGTGCGTATGACTTTGAGTATGAGCTGACAGCTGACGGACGGACAGCCGCTTCCGGGGGATTTTCCGTGGATGCCGCACCTCAGGATACCGCTGAGGTGTCGCTGGAGCTGCCTGCCATGAACGGCTCCGGTGTGGAGTATTTTCTGAACCTTTATATGAAGCAGCGTTCCGGTGTTCCGGGTATTCCCGCCGGGCATGTGCTGGCTTCGGATCAGATAGCTTTCCCTGTGAACGGGGAGCGTCCTGCGTACGCCGAGGGCCGCGGACCGGCTCTGTCGATTGATTCCGTGTCGTCGGAGGGCGTGGTGCGGATATCCTCATCTTCGGTGTCCTGGGTATTCGACCGCTCGGATGCTGCCGTCACCTCCTACAAGGTGCGCGGGGTCGAGTATTTTGCCGACGGCTTCGGACTTCGTCCCAATTTCTGGCGCGGGCCCAATGACAATGACTACGGCAACGGGGCTCCCAAGCGGCTGCAGATCTGGAAGATCTCTTCGCGGGAGCTGAAGGTCGGCTCCGTGTCGGCTGTCATGGACGGCGTGGATGCGGTGATGACGGTGGAATATCTGCTGGCGGCCGGCAACAAGTATGTAGTCGAGTATCGCGTACATCCCGACGGGGTGGTGGATGCCCGGCTGCATTTTACTCCGGCGCTGATGCCCGAGGTTTCGTCCGAAGTCTCAGAGGCCACTCTGACCGCCACCTATACTCCGGGACAGGAATCCCGCGTGGGTCTGAAGGCCCGTCCGGAGGTGCCCCGTATAGGTGTGCGCTTCCGTCTGCCGGTGAGCATGAATGACGTGACCTGGTACGGACGCGGACCCGGAGAGAACTATATCGACCGCAGCAGAGGCTCGCTGGTCGGGCTGTACACCTCTACCGCTGAGGACATGTACTTCCCTTACGTGCGTCCTCAGGAGAACGGTCATCGCAGCGATACCCGCTGGGCAGCCTTCTATGGAGGTGGCAACGGCCTGATGGTGGTGGCTGGAGACGGCTCTGATCATACTGTCTCCGGGCCTGGAGAGTCCGCCGGAGTCAAGGGGCTGATTTCGTGTGCCCAGGTAAGTACGATAGGCTTCAGTGCCCTACGTAATCCCGTGGAGGATTTCGACTCGGAGGAGGCTGTGGAGCACGACTACCAGTGGCCCAATTTCACTCCCGAGCAGATCGCCTCGAAGGATCCCGCCGAGGCCAAGGACGTGCTGCGCCGTATGCACCACGTGAACGACATCGTACCGCAGGACTACGTTGAGGTCTGCGTCGACATGCGCCAGCAGGGTGTCGCCGGCTACGACAGCTGGGGTGACCGTCCCGAACCGCAGTACCAGCTCCCCGCCGACCGCGACTACACCTGGAACTTCACCCTCGTGCCCGTCAAGAACGTCCGCGATGCGCAGCGCAAGGCCGTCTACGACTACGGGCGGTAGCAGCGTTTGGTGGTTCTCTATTCCTTTTACTATTCCGCAATGGCAGCGTTTCCTGCGATTCTCTGCCGTTGCGGAATAGCTTTTTTCGCCGCCCCCTCTCTACAGGCCTTCTGCGCGGCATTGTCTTTCCGCTCCTCTTCCACAATGGCAGCAAAACTCGCGATTCTCTGCCGTTGCGGTACCGCCTTTTCTGCCGCCCCCTCTCTACAGGCCTTCTGGGCGGCATTGTCCTTCCGCTCCTCTTCCACAACGGCAGCATTTCCCGCGATTCACTGCCGTTGCGGCACCGCCTTTTCTGCGCCCCCTCTCTACAGGCCTTCTGCGCGGCATTGTCCTTCCGCTCCTTTTCCACAACGGCAGCGTTTCCTGCGATTCTCTGCCGTTGCGGCACCGCTTTTTCTGCCGCCCCTTCTCTATGGGCCTTCTGCGCGGCATTGTCCTTCCGCTTCTCTTCCACAACGGCAGCATTTCCCGCGATTCTCTGCCGTTGCGGTGAGGTCGGCACTTTTTTGTTATCTTTGCTCGCGGAAATATTGAACGAATAACCGATATCGATATGAAATTTATCTCATGGAACGTGAATGGCCTGAGGGCCTGCTGCGGCAAGGGTTTCGAGGACTCTTTCCGGGCACTGGACGCGGACTTTTTCTGCCTGCAGGAGACCAAGATGCAGGAGGGGCAGCTGAACCTGGCCTTCGAGGGCTACCGCTCGTACTGGAACTACGCTCAGAAGAAGGGCTACTCCGGGACTGCGATATTCTCGCGCCATGAGCCGCTGTCGGTTACTTACGGACTCGGGCTGGAAGAGCACGATACCGAGGGCCGTGTGATCACCCTCGAGATGCCGGAGTTCTATCTGGTGACGGTCTATACGCCCAATTCGCAGGATGAGCTGCGGCGGCTGGACTACCGCATGACCTGGGAGGACGAGTTCCGCGCCTATTTGCTGCGCATGGACGCCGTCAAGCCCGTCATTGTCTGCGGTGACCTGAATGTGGCTCACAAGGAGATTGACCTGAAGAACCCGAAGACCAACCGGATGAACGCCGGATTCACCGACCAGGAGCGCGGCAAGTTCTCCGACCTGCTCGCCGCCGGATTCACCGACACCTTCCGACATTTCTATCCCGACACCGAGGGCGCCTACTCCTGGTGGTCCTACCGTTTCAAGGCCCGCGAGAAGAACGCAGGGTGGCGCATCGACTACTTCCTCGTATCCAACCGCCTGCAGCCCAAACTCCTCGGCGCCGCCATCCACAACGAGATATTCGGCTCCGACCATTGTCCCGTAGAGCTTACCCTCGACATCTGACGAAACTCTCTCATCGGATATCTCGCTATACTGGCATCTTTCTTTTTCCACAACGGCAGTGTTTCCCGCGAATAGGTGCCGTTGTGGCATCGCCGTTCATGTCGCACCCTCTCTGCAGGCCTTCTGGGCGGCATTGCCCCTCCGTTCCTCTTCCACAACGGCAGCAAAACCCGCGATTCACTGCCGTTGTGGCACTACCGTTCATGCTCCACCCTCTCTACAGGCCTTCTGGGCGGCATTGCCCTTCTATCTCCTTTCCGCAACGGCAGCAAAACCCGCGATTAGGTGCCGTTGTGGCATCGCCGTTCATGTCGCACCCTCTCTGCAGGCCTTCTGGGCGGCATTGCCCCTCCGTTCCT
>CALVDH010000043.1 GCA_944326235.1 uncultured Bacteroidales bacterium
GTACGCTGCGACTCGCTGATGCTGGCCGGTGAGGGATTTCCGCTGGCGATAGCGAAGTTCCTGAAGAAGGATTTCGGTAAGGTCAAGATATTCAGCGACACTTCGCTGGTGACCATAGGTGCGGTATTCATGCTTATCTTCTTCGGGCACTGGGACTGGAAAATGATCGGGCCGGGTACCCTCGTGTCAATGTTCTATGTGGGCTTTATGGTACGGGTGTTCTCGCCCCGGATCGGGTGGCTGGACCGGATATTCATTCCCCGGTCCGAGCGTGCGGCCCGGGCTTCCGCTCAGGCTCAGCAGGCTGCTCTCTGGGCCTCTCACCGCGTGATCACCATCGCCCGTACATACGGCAGCGGTGGCAATGAGGTGGGCGAGAGAGTGGCCCGCCGTCTGGGCTGCCCCTGCTACAGCCGCCAGCTCATAGACCGGACCGCAGAGCAGATGGGACGCACACCCGAGTTCGTGGCCGAGAACGAGCAGAATATATCCACCGGCAAGCTCTGGGAGATGATATTCGAGGACAGCGGCATACCTGTCTCGATGAACCCGTCGAAGGACGACGCTATCTATGTCAGCCAGAGCCGTACCGTCCGCGAGCTGGCCCACCACGGCCCGTGCGTCATCATCGGACGTCTCGGCAACTGGATTCTCCGGGACAATCCTCATGTCCTCCGTGTCTTCGTCACTTCCGGTCCTGACTCGGCCGCTGTCCGTGTCGCTTCCCGGTTCAATATATCCGGGGAAGAGGCTGCACGGAAAGTCGAGCGGGTCAATACCGGCCGCGCCAACCACTACCGCCGCTACACCGGCCGCCAGTGGACCGACATCGGCGAATATGACTTAGTTGTCAACACCGACCGCGTGGGCATCGACGGAGCCGTAGACACCATTCTCCGCGCATCGAAGGACCTTAAATAGCCGGGTGGCTGCTTTCTGGTCGGTTGCCTGCCCTTTTGCCACAACGGCAGCAAATTCCGCGATTCGGTGCCGTTGCGGAGTGCCCTTTTCCGCTGCGCCCTTTCTGCAGGCCTTCTGGACGGCATTGTCCCTCTGCCCCTTCGCCACAACGGCAGCAAATTCCGCGATTCGGTGCCGTTGCGGAGTGCCCTTTTCCGCTGTACCCTTTCTGCAGGCCTTCTGGACGGCATTTCCCCTTTGTCCCTTTGCCACAACGGCAGCAAATTCCGTGATTCGGTGCCGTTGCGGAATGCATAAAGTAGATGCTCCATGCTGAGAATAACAGATGCCACCCATAAACATAACTTTTTGTATATAACCCCCCTGTATCTGTTTTTGCAATTATGTCACGACAGGTTGAACTGAGTCAACCTTTTTCAGGAAACTACACCTTCATGGAGAATTGTTATATTTGCCGGAGAGTCTTGAAAAAATAAAATGGAAAAAGCA
Organism: uncultured Bacteroidales bacterium; assembly: GCA_944326235.1. Taxonomy (GTDB): domain Bacteria; phylum Bacteroidota; class Bacteroidia; order Bacteroidales; family UBA932; genus Coprenecus. The sequence goes on from CALVDH010000043.1 coordinate 1,411, forward strand.
TTGGAATTTCTCAAAACGCACAGGGACGTGGCGCTGGCGACGGTCGAGGGAGACCGTCCGAAGATCCGCGTGTTTCAGATTATGCTGCAGGAGGGCGCGACTTTGTATTTTGCTACTTCGGCGAAGAAAGAGGTATACCGTCAGTTGCAGCAGAACCCGAATGTCGAGCTGCTGGCAATGGACGGTGATATCTCGGTCCGCGTAACCGGCCGCGCATGCTTCGATGTTACGGACGATATAGCCCGCCGTATATACGAGGGGAACGAAGTCCTGCGCCGTCTCTATCCCGGCTACAAGGCAATGGTGTATTTCCGTCTGCCTGTCACAGCTGTAGACTACTATGACCTGGCACCTACTCCTCCGGTGCTGGAGCATTGGGAACGGTAGTCTGTAGCGAACTTATAGGCATCGAATATCTGTCCGTTGAAGAAGATGCCCTCGACCGGCGGCATGGATGTCCGCACAAAGAAATCGATTTTCTTCGAGTGTTCGGCTACGGTATGTTCAAGTTCAGTAAGTCGATGATTTACGGAGTTGTTTTGCAGCAGATATTCCTTCAGCACTTTATTTGCCCATTGACGGAACTGAGTACCTCTTATGGATTTTACCCTGTAACCTACAGAAATAATGACATCAAGATTGTAGCAAATGATTTTACGTTTGACAGTGCGTCTTCCCTCTTTTTGAACTGTCAAGTATTCCTTGACAGTTGAATTTTGCGAAAGTTCACCTTCTTTGTATATGTTGCTGATGTGTAGGCTGATATTCTGTTTGCTGGAATTGAATAACTCTACCATCTGCGCCTGTGTCAGCCACACGGTCTCATCCTCCATGCGCACTTCCAGCCTCACCTCCTCGTCCGGCTGGTACATTATGATTTCTCCCTTGTTTTCCATGTGCGAATATAAGAAGACGGCTTTGGATTATCCATACTCGAAACGGATATAAACGGCTATAATCGTTTATAATCGGTTAGCCGAGAGTTGGCGGTAAATGTCAGTTGAAGAGGTACAATTATCAGTGATGCGGGTAATCACCGGGAAGTCAGGAAGTATTATCTTTGCAATGTATTCTGGTGAAATGTTTAAAATACAAGATATGAGACGCGCAATGATTACAGCTATGATGGCGGGCGTGCTGGCGGCAGGGTCGGCGGCATGTGCCCAGAACGCTCAGAAGGCTAAGCCCGTGCCCGGCAAGGACGGCAACAAGTACGTGCCTTATGAGGAGCGTACCGGCAACGAGTCGATTGTTTATTTTACCCGCGACCTCAGCCCTGAGGGACTGAGGAAGGCCTACGAGGCAGTATGCGGCGACATCGTGGGCCGTGTGGCCGTGAAACTGCATACCGGCGAGCAGAACGGCCCTAACATTATCCCGAGCTCCTGGGTGAAGGAGCTGATTCAAAAAGATATCCCCGACGCCACTATTGTCGAGACCAATACCTACTATGTCGGCGACCGCTACACCACTGAGCAGCACCGCAGGACTCTGGAGGTCAACGGATGGACCTTCTGTCCCGTGGACATCATGGATGAGGAGGACACCCTGACCCTGCCCGTTAGGGGCGGCAAGTGGTTCGACCGCATGTCGATGGGCAGCCACATCACCGACTACAACTCAATGGTCGTTCTCACCCATTTCAAGGGACATTCCAAAGGAGGCTTCGGAGGCAGCAGCAAGAACATCGGCATCGGCTGCGCTGACGGCCGCATCGGCAAGGCCTGGATCCACACTACTCCCGGTCAGGACGATCAGTGGGATATCTCCGAAGAGGAGTTCATGGAGCGCATGACCGAGTCAAGCAAGGCGATAACGGACTATTTCGGCAAGCACATAACGTATGTCAATGTGATGCGCAACATGTCCGTCTCCTGCGACTGCGAGGGCGTGGCCGCCGAGCCGGTAGTGACTCCCAATGTGGGTATCCTCGCCTCGACCGACATCCTGGCCATCGACCAGGCCTGCGTGGATATGGTTTACGCCATGACGGAAGAGGAGCACCACGCCCTGGTGGAGCGCATCGAGTCCCGTCACGGGCTGCGGCAGCTCTCCTACATGAAGGAACTCGGCATGGGCAATGACCGCTATATCATCATCGACCTGGACAACGGCGGCCGGCGCATCACCGTCGGGGATGCCGTCAAGGACCTGAAGCCCTTTGTCGCGGAGCAGAAATAAGAAATAATTGTGCTATATTCGCCGCATGAAAAAAGCGGATATAGTATTTGCCTGCGCGGTGGTGGCGGTGTTCCTGCCCTTCGTGCTTTCGGAGCCTGTCTACGAGGCTTATAAGAGTTTCAATGCCGCTCACGGGATGATCGTGAGCTTCATCAAGTTCGCGGTGCTCTCGACCGCCGGCGAGATGCTGGGGGCGCGTATCACCACCGGACGTTACTACTACAAGGGTTTCGGCCTGATATCCAAGATGCTCGTCTGGGGCATCCTCGGCATGGGCATCAACATGGCGATGATCATCTTCTCGTCCGGCACTCCGGCATTCCTGGAGTACATGGGACTGACCGGCGCCACGGAGTTCCTCGCCGGGCCGATGTGCTGGCAGAAGGTGCTGGTGGCCTTCTGCGTCTCGGTGGCCATGAACTCGATATTCGCTCCGGTATTCATGACCCTGCACAAGATATGCGACATCCATATAGCGGATTACAACGGCTCTGCCCTGGCCCTGATTAGGCCCTGGAAGATGGGCGAGCTCTTCTGCCGCGTCAACTGGAAGGCCCAGTGGAGCTTCGTCTTCAAGAAGACCATCCCCCTGTTCTGGTTCCCGGCCCATACGGTGACCTTCCTGCTGCCGCCCTCCGGCCGCGTTCTCTGCGCCGCCCTGCTCGGGGTCGCCCTCGGCGTGCTCCTGGCCCTGGCTGCCCGCAAGAAATAACCGGCGCTCCGGCTTCTGTGTTTACCTTTTACACCAAAACGCTATTCATAAGTAAAAATTGGCTATATTTGTCTGATTAAAAGTCAGACAGATATGAGAGTACGCAACATATTGTTCAGCATTGCCTTTACGGCTATGCTCGCAGCAGCCGGAGCCGCGGATGCGGGAGCACAGCAGAAGCGGGCATTGGTGATAGGAATCGGGGACTATCCGGCAGAGTCCGGGTGGCGGGAGATAAACGGAGACAGGGATGTGGAGCTGATAGTCCCGATGCTCCGCAGCAATGGTTTCGCGCAGGAGAATATCTTCACGCTGGTCAATGAGGAGGCTACGAAGTCGGCCATAGAGGCTACTTTCAGAGATTTGGCCAGTGCCGCGGAAGACAGGGACGAGATGTACATACATTTTTCGGGACACGGCCAGCAGGTGACCGATGTCAGCGGGGATGAGCCTGACGGTCTTGATGAGGCACTGATTCCGTATGACGCTGCGATAGAGTACGGAAGAAATGGATACAAGGGACAGAATCATATTCTGGACGATGAGCTGGGAGTGTGGCTGGAGGCTTTGAGGGAGTCTGTCGGTCCCAAAGGGGTTATTGTCGTGGCTCTGGATGCGTGCCACAGCGGAGATGCCACGCGCGGGAAGGAAGATCAGCAGGAGCATGTGCGTGGTACCTCGGAGATATTCGGGATGCCGGGAGCGGCCAGGTCCGACGGAGGGCACATCGCAGCTCCGGCAGACGGACGGAAGGCGAGGAAGGCCGATGTGGACTGGGTCTGCATGAGTGCCTGCAAGTCGTATCAGAGCAACTATGAGTATAAGTCAGAGTCGGGATATTACGGCCGGCTTTCGTGGGCTGTCTCCAAAGTGCTGAAGCCCGGGCTTGTATTTGAGGATTTTATCGGCGGTGTGGAAGAACTTTACGACTTAATGCCGCTTCCCGGACCGCCTCAGGACCTGGATGTGGATGTTCCGGCAAGTTACAACGGCATGCTGTTTTAAAGGGACGATGCTATGAGAAGACTGGATGACAGCAGGCTGATAGCATTGATCAGGGCTGGCGGAGATGCCGGCCTGGAAGCCATGTACCTACAGTACCGGGACGAGTTCATGGGCTGGGGACGGAGATTTCTGAAAGCGGATGAGGACGAACTGATTTCTGTCTACACGGACACCTGTATAGCGGCTTGTGAAAATGTGCGTTCAGGCAAGTATGCGGCTGCGGGGAATGTCAAGTTCAGGTCCTACTTGTTTCAGATAGCCAGGAACAAGCACCTGAACCTGCAGCGGAGCAGGAAGAACGATCCCCTGGCCAGGACGGTGGAGGACATTTTGGGGAAAAATGAAAGAGGGATAGACAGGGAGGAGGATGGAGGTGCTGTTTCGGATAGTGGTCTTCCGGACGTGTTTGAGGAGGGTATGGACAGCGACGAGGTCCGTATGACTAAAAACAGGATTGTACGGGACGTGGTGTTCAATGAGATGATGGAACCTTGCCTGAGTCTGTTCAGGTATATCTACTACGAGCACAGGAAGGGGAAGGATGTCGCGGAGCTGATGTCGTACAAAAATGCCGACACTGTCAAGTCGCAGACAGCCAGATGCCGGAAGAAGTTGGGTGAAGTTTTGAGAGTTAAATTTAAAAACGCAGGACTGATATGAAAAAGGAAGTAAGGGAAACCGGTCTGGAAGACAGGATAGACAGATATCTTCTGGGGTATATGGATGAGGACGAGCGCTCTGCGTTTGAGTCTGAGATGTCATCCGACAGCTCTCTGGCGGAGGAGGTTAGGACGCGCCGTATGGTGATAGCCTCTGTCCGGGAGTACGGCCGTATGAGAGACAGGCTGCAGTCTGTCGAGGCCGGTGTCAGAAGAGAGAGGGCCCGGAGACGCAAGGTGCTGTGGCCGCTGATATCATTTGCTGCGGCTGCCTGCCTGGCAGCATGTATATACGTGCCGATAGATGTAGCAAAGCAGAATTACAGGGCATGCGGAAACTCAGTCATGCTTGCCGACGTGGTGCCGCCCTCCCGCGGAGGAGCGGACTTTGACGCTATAGTCGAGGCAATAGACAGCGGCAGATATGAAGACGCATACGCCCTGATCGCCGATATCCGCTCGGCGCCCGCACCCGAGTACGGCCTGTCCCACGAGGACGTACACGACTACCAGGAGGCCCAGTACCTGTATGAGATGCAGACCCTCGACTACCTCGAAGCCGTCGCCCTCATGAGACAGGGCAAGTTCCTGAAGGCGCGCCGGGCCCTGAAGGCGTTGGCCGCCGATGACTCCTCTGGCGAGAATTCTTACTACAAGAAAGCTGCGCAGGAACTTCTTGACAAGCTGTAGCCGGGCCGTCAGTCCACTACAATGAAGCCGGCCCAGTAGTACGGGTGAGAGAAGTCATCTGCCAATCTAAGGCTGTCCTGAGCGTTGTACATTGCGGAATGAGCATCCATACCGGACAGCAGATTGCGGTAAAATGCTGTCATTAGTTTAGATGTAGTCATGTCATTCACTTCCCAAAGGCTCATCACTATAGTCTGCACTCCTGCTTTCTTGAAGGCATCCTGTAGTCCCGAAACACCTTCTGCGGATATGTACCCAAGTCCTGTTTCGCACGCAGACAGGACTACAAGACTGCATCCTTCCAATGGTATTTTCGCTATTTCATTGGAGAACACAATATTGTCTGTATTGTCACCAGGTATCGTTTTGCCTAGTATGGCTTTTCCTCCGTTAGATAGAATCAATCCTGACTGGAGAGAGGAGGGGATGGTGTCATTGTCCAGGAAAAAGGCATGGGACGCAATATGCAAAATGTCAGGAACATTATCCGCGCAGGCGATTAAATTCAGTTCGGTGCATTTTTCAGCAGTGAACAAGTCTGTGTGTATGCCTTTTGAGCGGAGTAGATAAGCTGTTTCGTTTACTTCTTGTTCCGTGTATCTCAAACCGTCACTTTTACCGAAAAGGACAGCATTGGAGAATGGTTTTTCAACTGTTTGCGGCAAGCATATTTGCTTGGTTGAGGTGAGACGGTGTATTTCCCAGATATCGCTGGCCCTTGTTCCTTTTTCGTCCTGGGCAGCCTCGATATTGATGATGTTTAGTAAGCCTGACGGTGCGAATAGGAGCTTGGCGTCTTCAGGCAGATATTGTTCGAGTTTTGACCATACGAGGCCGTAAAGTCCATTTAAATACATTTTTTGTCCGGAGGCTTGGAGCTCTGACAGCTCCTGACCCTCGCATATGCCTACCCTTATTGGGCAGGGACAGTTGTTATTTAATATAAGAGCATCGTAACGCTCAATACCTGTGCGGTCATCGTAGTAGTTTACAAACTCTATAGCATATTCATTGTCGCTTAAGGATGACTGGATGTCCGTGTATCGGTAAAGTCTATGATATACTCCTGACAACAAGTGCTTTGTGAATAGTGCTGCGTCAAAGGCCAGCCTAGGGTCAGAGTTGCTGTATTGCAGTATGAGTGATGGAGTGAGGATTCTCAGTTGTTTTTCTATAGTTTCGGGCGATTTGGACGATAAGTCATATTGGATTATCCGGGCACCTGACAAGAATGCCTCTGTCTTGTATCTGTCAGCATCTTCCTTGCCGAACCGTGACTTAATCCTTGCAAGGGTTCTGATGTAGGCCGGGTATGCCTCTGAAAATTGATAAAAGCGCACGCTGTTTGATCCGTTCTCGTGATAAATGTCTTCGAGAGTGTAGAAGTTGTTCTCGTTGAGAATCATACCGAGACTATTCATTGCATTTATTGCTGTGTTGTAGTCATCGCAGGTAAGAGCAAAATGAACGGTAGGATCCGTTTCAAATTCTTTACCATTGATAATCTTTCCTAGCTGCTTGAGTGTCTGCGGCAATGAAGATGAGCCTTCCAATTCGGCAGCTTTATTGAAATAGTATCCGGCATCATCGTCATGTGCGAGAACGCAATATCTGGCGCAGTCGGAAATAATATTAGCCTTGTAGTCTGGTGTGAGTCCATCGGTTGTGTATACGAGCTCTGCCAGCATTTTCTTGTACGGCAGAACCGTCTTAATCCTCTCTTCCGGTATGGGGCTTTGGTAATCCGAGAGATAGCCGATCATCCTTTCCAGTATCCCTATTTTGTAGTTAGGAATTGTGGCTGCATCGTAGCATTCTCTATATAACGGCATGATGTCGTAGCCGTAATGCCGGTCCCGGACCCTGATTTCTGCCAGGCATGCAGCCGATACGGCAGTCTGCTCTGTTGTCTTAGCCAGGCCAAAGGCAAGGTTGTAAAGATTTTCTGCCAGTTCTTTGAAGAGGTTGTAAAGTTTTGTGTAGCTGCTGTCAGGATGGACACTGTCATCAAAACAGTATGCTCTCAGGATATCATAGAGCGATGCCGCATAGAGAGCGATATCAAATGATTCCGGTATCTGCTCCGTGACTTGGTCCGCAGTGTTCAGGAGATTTTCATCATACGGGAGCATCACCAATGAATCCATTGCTTTAATCTTTGCTGATATCTGGTGGATCCTTGTTTTTCTGTCCTGTATGTCCTCAAAGGATACAGTCTCTCCGTTACCTGCAAGTATGGGGTACTCCCTGATCAGTTCTTGTTTGAAAGTCTCCGAATCCTGAGTATACGTCCAGCCAGCACAAATCGGCGGAAATATTATAGTTAGGAAAGATATAAGTAAAATTTTCATAGTCACAAAGATAGGATAATCTTAGGAGAGCTGGTTATTTCTCCAAGTTAATTTGTGATGATTGGCAGATACGGCAATTATTGACCGTGCTCTACCGCTTTGTATTTCTGATTCCGGCTTGTCGGGGTCTCAGGTTCGGTCATGGTGAGCATGCCTGCTTTCAACATGGGAGTCAGATAAATCTCCATTAAGTTCTCTTTGTTCCTCAAACCTAATAGTTCCAGTATTTCAGAAGCGGATCTTGGCTCCTGGCAGAACTCCCAAATCTGTTCTTTTCTCAGACTTTTCTTGTCGGTTTTTTTTGTCGGGTTTTCTTGTGGGGTGCTCCTACAGGCATCGTAAGCACCACATAATCCGGACGTGTTTCTTCTGTCACCACTGGTACCGGCCACCCTAAGTACCGCCAGCCGCTCACGATTTTGTCCACTCCGCTTCCGGCTTTCTCTGCCCGCCCCAGCCGCATGAACATTCTCTGCAGTACCGGATTGCGGCAGATGCGGTTCGTCCACATACCCACAAGCATAGTTTTGCATGGAGTTATGTACAGCAAATCAGTCAAATTATTAATTGTCTCAAAAAATTCAACCAGAAATGGCCCGGTTCATGAAAAATTTGTTGTAATTTTATCGCTTACAGTTGAACTTCTAAAGTATTTACAGAAATTTGAATAGATAATATGGATGCAGCAGACATAAGAATAATATTGGAGATTGGAGAACGTCTTACCCTTGAATGTAAAAAAGCTGAAGGACAACTGCCGAAGTCAGTGTGGGAAACATATTCTTCTTTCGCAAATACTGTCGGAGGAACTATTTTATTGGGAATAAGCGAGAATTTGTCAGAAACGAATCAAGAAAAGAGATTTGAGGTTACAGGTGTTGCTGATCCAAAGAAAATGAAAAAAGATCTTTTCGATACTTTGAACAGCAACAAGGTAAATCGCAATATTCTTACTGATAAGGATGCGGAAATCATAGATTATGAAGGGCGTTCTGTTTTGTACATCCATGTTCCGCAAGCCGATTACAGACAACGGCCGATATACATTAACGGGAATATGATGCGTGGCTCTTTCAAGAGGAATTATGAAGGAGACTATCATTGTACTGAGGATGATGTGAAAGCAATGATCCGTGATGCAAATGATAGTGGAAATGATTCTGTATTGATGGAGAATTACACAATGGAAGATATAGATGCAAAAACACTGGCAGCATACCGCAACAGATTCCGCATCGCCAATCCTGACCATGTATGGAATGATTATTCAGACAGGGATTTCCTTTTGAATATGGGCGGCTATATTGTTGATCGGAATACACATAGGGAAGGACTGACATTGGCCGGTTTGTTGATGTTCGGAAAGGGGCTGCCTATAAGGGAGCGTTTTGATAATATTCGCATGGACTATCTCGACATGACTAACCTGCAGCCTGATAGCCGGTGGAGCGACCGGCTTACTTATGACGGGCGCTGGGAGAATAATCTTTATAACTTTTTCATGTATGTGCAGTCAAAACTGCTGAGCGGCCTAAAGCGTCCTTTCCTGCTGAAAGGAATAGAGCGTATAGACGAGACTTCTGTCCATAAGGCTGTTCGAGAGGCATTGACAAATCTGGTGATACATTCTGACTATATGATTACCGGTGTCCTTAAGGTGGAGAAACATGATGACTGCTTTGTCTTTTCAAATCCTGGCTCGCTGAAAATTCCGGTAATGGATATTTATGCCGGAGGACATTCTAAAGCCAGGAACCCGAATATGCAGGCAATGTTCAGGATGATTGGATTCGGTGACAATATCGGCTCTGGATTCCCCACCATTCTGGAGGCCTGGAAAAAAGAGAACTGGAGACAGCCCTATTTGATTGAACGTTCTGACTTACATCTTGTCGAATTGTCACTTTCCATGGTGTCATTAATTTCTGAAGACTGTCGTGATGCATTGCATGGCATATTCGGTAATAATTATCATGATCTGAACAAAGAGGAACAGTTTGTCCTGGCTATGGCTGCGACGGAAAAGAGTATTTCCAATTATCGTGTGCAGCAGCTCTTGGGAAGGAATCCGTTGGAAGCCGGTAAGATACTTTATTCTTTAGTCAGCAAGAACATGCTTGTCTCAACAAATAAAGGGCGCTGGACTTCGTATTCCATTAATGCTGATTACAGTCAAGGAGTAAAGTCAAGGAGTAAAAGTCAAGGAGTAGAGTCAAGGAGTAAAAGTCAAGGAGTAAAGTCAAGGAGTAAAAGTCAAGGAGTAAAGTCAAGGGAACAGAAAAAGCAGGAAACAATAGACTCGTTGATAGCATATTGCCGTGAGCCGCATACATTGCAGGAGATAGCTGCCTATTTAGGATTTTCTGACAGATACAGAATGAAACGGGTGTATATAGACCCCATTTTAGGAGACCTGCTGGAGATGACTTCAGCGGAAGCCAAGAACAGCCCTGCTCAGAAATACAGAACGAAAGAATAAGAGATTCAAAAATCTTTTCCGTCCGTTTTACCGAACAAACTTGCGCCAAATTACCGAACAAATCAATGCCGAATTACCGAATTTGCAGGACATCGCATTTCTGATATGCCTTAAACAACACGTGAGTTCGAGATAATTTAGAATAGGACCAGTTGTCCGTCATTGATAAAAGTGACGTCCACCGATGGCTTTTTGG
>CALVDH010000044.1 GCA_944326235.1 uncultured Bacteroidales bacterium
TTAAATTTAATACTTTTGCCGCTATTTTCCAAATAATTAATGACTTAGATTTAACTTTATTTCGAACTCACGTTAATGTATCAACATTTGAGTCTGTATTTATGTCAGATACCGCCGAAGTCAGAAAGTCCGATTTCTTCACCTCCAGCAACACGGTGAGCCCCGTGCCCGACAGCGAGTATGCCCGGGTGGAGCCGTACGTGGAGATGCTCGAGTGCATGTCGCGGCTGACGTACCAGTCGATATACGTGATAGACTACTGGAAGAAGAATTTCCTGTATGTGTCGGACAATCCGCTGTTTCTCTGCGGCCGGACACGGGATGAGGTGCTGGCTAAGGAGGGGTACGACTTCTACTTCGAGGTGTGCGAGCAGTCGGAACTGGCGGCGCTGGTGGAGATCAACGAGGCGGCTTTCCGCTTCTACAACCGGCTGCCGGTGGCGGACCGCACGGCCTACAGCATCTCGTACAATTTCCATATCCGCGACAGCGTCAGCGGGAAGTCCCGCCTGATACACCACAAGCTGTCCCCTATGCGCCTGACTCCGCAGGGGGAGATGTGGCTGGCCCTGTGCTCGGTGTCGCTGGCCTCGGACGGCTCGGAGCTTCAGGCCCGTATCGTCTGCGAGAACAGTCCCAAGGTGTGGGACTACAGTTTTGAGGGCCGCCGCTGGAAGGAGGGTGAGGAGGATGTGCTGACGGACATGGAGAAGGCCATCATTTCGTATTCGAACCGAGGGATGACCATAGGTGAGATCGCCGACCGGCTGTGCAAGGCGGTGGATACGGTCAAGGGCTACCGCAAGGTCCTGTTCCAGAAACTGGACGTAACGAATATCTCGGAGGCCATCGCCTGCGCGAAGTCCCGCAGGATGCTGTAAAACATTTTTCTCAAGCACAATTCGACACTTTTGTGTCTTGTCCGGGTTCCGGATGCTGCCGACCTTTGCGGAAAAATCAGAAATTATGGGACGTTATGACAGGAACCGGATCTATATCTCCGCCGGACAGCAGGAGAGAATCCGCAGTTACCGGGTGTTCATAGGAGGGGCCGGTATCGGCAGCCTCGTGGCTGAGTGCGCGCTCAGGCTCGGCTTCGAGCGTATCACCGTTGTGGATATGGACTCGGTGGAGGCAATAGGCGACAGGCTCAGGGCCATCAATCCGGATGCGGAGATTGTCGTTAAGAATACGGCGGTGACGCACGATAACGTGCGGGAACTTATAGGCGGTTGTGACGCAGCGGTCAATGCGCTGGATTTCACGACGGACATTCCGCTGGAGCTGGATGACGTGTGCCTGGGCCGCGGCATACCGGTGCTGCATCCCTACAATATCGGTTTCTCATCCTGCGTCATGGTGCTTGTTCCCGGTTCTCCGAGGCTCCGGGAGCTGCTGCCGGAGGGTGCCTCGCCGGCTGGCTTTGAGAAGAGGGCCGTGGAGCATGTAATCCGGCATTTTGACCGGATTGCCGAGCCGAAACTGTACCTGGACCGCATCCTGTGGAAATATGAGGAGGAGGGCGGTGTTCTTCCGCCTCCCCAGCTGTCCGTAGCCTCGAGCATGCTCGCCGGGATGTGCACTGACATCCTTTTCCGGCTGGCCACCGGCAGCGTGGTCAAGACCTTCCCCAAATTCTACTTTTATTCGATAGCGGACGACGTGCTGTGAAGAGAGTATGTGTGATTGATGTCAGAATATTGCAAATTTTCAAAAAAATGCAAGATTGATATTGCAAATTTGATATATTTGCAAAAAATTATTGATGGAGACACTGTTAAGAACATTTCACCAGAGGCTGAATGAGACACCGGCCGGTTTTGTACGTTATCTGCATGACGGCATTGCCTGGGAATCGCAGTTAGTGGCGATACTTGGGGCGCGTGGTGTCGGAAAGTCTACGCTGATGCTGCAGCATATCAGAATGCATGAGGATATCGGCTCGACATTGTATGTGTCGGCTGATGATATCTATTTCAGCAGCCATAATCTGACGGAGCTGGCCCACGAGTTTTACGTCCGTGGCGGCAAGGCATTGTACATAGATGAGATACATCAGTATAAGGGCTGGTCGACTGAGGTGAAGAATATATGCGATACCTATTCGGGACTGCGGATTGTGTATTCCGGCTCCTCTATACTTGAGTTGGAGAAAGGCGGCGGAGACCTCAGCAGAAGAAAACTGGAGTACAGGCTGCCCGGACTTTCCTTCAGAGAGTATCTCGCTTTGTCCGGAAATGCTGATATCCCCGTACATACGCTTGAGCAGGTGCTGAGCCATAAAGTGGAATTTCCATACGGCCGTCTGCGTCCTGTGGCTATGTTCGATGCATATATGAAGGAGGGTTACTATCCCTATTTTCAACAGACTGGTTACACCCTCCGTCTTCAGTCAGTCATCAACCGTGTTCTGGAGAATGATATCAGGGATTTTTCCGGGATGTCAGTCTCCACGGCGAGAGCCTTGAAAAAGCTGATGTACATCATATCGCAGTCAGCTCCGTTCAAGCCGAATATAAGCAAGATAGCAATGAACCTGGGTCTTAACAGGCAGCTTGTGTCCGATCTGCTGGTTTACCTCGAGAAAGCGCAGCTGGTGAGTATACTGCGGGACAGTACCGGAGGTATAAGCGCATTGGGAAAAGTAGATAAGGTCTATCTTGACAACACAAATCTTGCATACGCCCTGGCCGGAGATTCTCTGGATACAGGTAATGCCCGGGAAACGGTGTTCCTGTCCATGATGCGCCCTCTGTTTGACATAACCTCTGCTCCGTCGGCTGATTTTAAGATAGGCAAATACACCTTTGAAGTCGGAGGCCGGAACAAGAAACAGCATCAGATCAGCGGGATAGACAATGCTTTCATAGTAAAGGACGACATTGAGTACGGTTATGCCAATGTCGTTCCGCTATGGGCGTTCGGTCTGCTGTACTGATAAAAAGGCCGGCCCTGACAGTGCGGGACCGGCCTTGACGTGTGTTCAGGCGGGATACCTGTTATTTCTTGTAGGCGAAGTGGAAGCCGTCGGTCTTGTCCCAGTCGCCGCGGGTGAAGTCGGGCACCTCTACGGGCATATTGCCGTGGAACATGGAGACTGCTCCGAGCTCGCCGACGCAGGACCACTCGGCTGCGTCATAGACGTCCATGTCGAGGGGCAGGCCGTTGCGCAGGCAGTAAACCAGGCGGTAGTCCATCACGAAGTCCATGCCGCCGTGGCCGCCGACCTTCTTGGCTATCTCGCCAACTTCCTTGTGAATCGGGTGCATGTATTTCTCCATGAGAGCCTTGCGGGCTGCCTCAGGTACGAAGCTGTGGGAGCTGAGGTCCTCGTGGTCAGGCACCTCGTCCGAGCTGATGTTCTCAGGCTCGAATGCGAAGCCCTCGATGGGGTACTTGTTGGCGAAGCCCTCGGTACCGGTCAGCTGGTACTTGCGGTCGTAGGGGCGGGGGGTCATGACGTTGTGGTGTACCTCGATCATCTTGCCGTTTGCGGTGCGCATGAGGGTGATGGTGTAGTCACCGTTGGCGCACTCATCGAGGCCCATCTTCTCCTGCACGAGCTTGAGCCCGTTGACCGACTTGGTGTCGAAGGCCACGAGGGTCTGGAGCCTGTCGCCGCGGTGGATGTTCATGGCCTGGCAGATAGGGCCGAAGCCGTGGGTGGCGTAGACGTCACCGCGGTGGTCCTGGTTGAAGTCGAGGCGCCAGTTGCCCTGGTACTCGTCCCAGTAGGGCTCGAGGTTGTGGATGTATCCGCCGGCACCGTGGAGGACCTCACCGAAAAGACCCTGCTGGGCCATGTTGAGGGCGGTCATCTCGAAGAAGTCGTAGACGCAGTTCTCGAGCATCATGCAGTGTCTCTGGGTGCGCTCGGCGGTGTTGACCAGAGCCCAGCACTCGGCGAGGGAGGTGGCTGCAGGTACCTCGATGGCCACATGCTTGCCCTGCTCCATGGCGAAGACTGCCATCTCTACGTGGTTCTGCCAGGGGGTCACGATGTAGACGAGGTCGATGTCGTCTCTCTGGCAGAGCTCCTTCCAGCCTTCCTCACCGCTGTACTCCTGGGCGTGGGGACGGCCGGCCTTTTTCAGGATCTCCTGAGCGGCGGCGGCTCTCTCGGGATAGAGGTCGCAGAGGGCCTTGATCTCCGTGCCCTCGATGTGAGTGAAACGCTCCACTGCGCCGGGGCCTCTCATGCCCAGGCCGATGAAGCCTACGCGCACTACTTCCATGGGCTCGACGGTGAGTCCGAGAACGGATTTCTGGCCGTCAACCCTGGGAGGTACCTGGAATACTATCTTCCCATTCTGAATGTCATAGGGAATGGAACTGTCACAGTGCTGGACCGAGTCGCAGGATGTAGCGGCTGCGAATGCGGCGGTCAGTGCCAGTGCGAGGTAACTTAGTCTGAATCTCATGTCTGAATAATTTATTGTTTGGTATTGGTAAGTAAATTCGTCAGTGCCGTGAAGTCCTCCACCGACAGCTGCTCCGGCCTCATGTCCAGCAGCGGAGAGGCGGGGTCCGTCAGTGCAAGGCCGCTTCCGAGGAGGGGCTTGATGGAGTTGCGTATGGTCTTGCGCCTCATGTTGAAGCAGGTCTTGACGACCGTCTTGAAGAGTTTCTCGTCGCAGCCGAGGGACGTCCGGTCATTGCGCCTTATCCGGATTACCGCCGAGCGCACCTTCGGGGGAGGGGTGAACGAGCCGGGCTCCACGCTGAACAGGTATTCGATGTCGTACCAGGCCTGCAGCAGCACCGAGAGGATGCCGTAGGCCTTGTTGCCCGGAGGGGAGGCGAGACGGTCCGCCACCTCCTTCTGGATCATTCCCACTGCGAAGGGAATATTGTCCTTATGGTCGAGGATTTTGAAAAATATCTGGGAGGAGATGTTGTAGGGAAAATTGCCTATGACCGCGAGCCTGCCGGGGAATATTTTCCCGAGGTCCATCCGCAGGAAGTCCTCCTCGTAGAGCCGCGGCCGGATGGAAGGATAGTTCTGGATGAGGTATTCGACAGACTCCTCATCTATCTCCACGGCCCTGAAATCCAGGCCGTCCTCCTGCAGCAGGTATTTGGTCAGCACGCCCATGCCCGGACCGACCTCCAGGACAGAGCATTCCGCCCCGCGCGGATCCATCTCCAAGAGAGACTCCACGATTCTGTGCGCGATGCCCTCGTCGTTGAGAAAATGCTGCCCTAACCGTTTTTTCGCCCGTACTTTCATTTCGGCTGCAAACTTAGGGAAAAATGGCGGAATTACCGCATAAAATTAGAAAGGAGATACATCCCGGGTGCGGAAGGACTCCCTGGCCTTGCGGACGTAGAGGCGGAGGACGTCTTCGGGCAGGCGGGTCCGGGAGAGCAGGGTGCGGACCGTATCGGGGTATTTGGCGAGGGCGGTGGCCATCAGCCAGGCCATGGCCATCCGGACGTAGTAGGGCGGGCGGCCGGCGGCGGTTCCGGGGCAGAGGTCGGGGCTGTTGCGGTCAGCTTTCCCCTGTCTGTAGTCCGAATGGATGTGCTCCAGGTGCAGCCCTTCCATCAGCCGGAATATCTCCGGCAGCGAGCTCTCCTCCATCATGCGGGACATGTACAGGATCAGGCCGTAGCGCACCTCGAACTCCCTGTGCGAGGCGAGGTGCTCCAGGATGAATGCCCATGTCGGGCGGTCTCCCGGGCGGGCCCACCTGGCATCCGCGCAGACACTGTCGCATACGGCCCAGTTGTCGATATGGGAGACGAATGCCCGCAGTCTGTCAAGACGCTCTTCCAAAGGCATCTTCATCCGGTTGAGCATCATGCCCCAGACCATGTACTCTTCGTAGTACAGGCTCCGCTCCGGGGCGGCCTCGAACTGCCTTATGAGTTCCGCCGCACGGTCGGCTGAAGATGTCAGCTCCGCGGCGGCTTTCCTCATATCGGGAATGTGCAGCCCGAGCACCCGTGTGCCCGGCAACGGGTTGATTACGCGGATGTGCCCCCTGCGGTATCGGGCATCGCTGACGAACCTCTCCGGGATGTACTGCTCCAGTATTTTCTCTATCATGGTGAATTGGATATTGCTTATTATTAGGAATTTAATTCTGGCTCGCTCTTAAATCGCTCTTAAATCGCTCTTAAATCGCTCTTAAATTATTTGTCCAAAAGAGTCCACGATGACTGATTGCCTGTGGTGGTATTGGCTATGATTTTCTTTAATCTGAGTTTGCTCAGCAAGTTGCCTATTTTAGCCTTTTTCTGTTTGTCGTTCAGTTGATCAGAGAGGACGTTCCACAGGAGCCTGTCTATTTCCTGACGGGAAAGTCTGCCGTGATCTTTCAGGGACTTGATCAGCAGGCTTTCGCAAGATTCCGCATCAAGGCCCTTATGTTTTGAGTATTCTACTTTCTGATTCGTTTTCTGCGCCACCCTCTTTGCCACAAACAGGTTGGGCTTTCTGCCCTCGATGAGTCCGTTCTTGCGCAACAGGGAGACAGCGCTTTCTTCTATAGTTTTCCCTTTCTGTACCTGGTCCAGCAGGACAGCTTCTGTCAGGCTGATATCATGATTCTCCATAAGTATCAGACTGTAATTCTCGTCTATGACCGCACCGGGCAGATGCATTGTTACGTGTGTGTCATCGGTACCGTCATAGTCCGGCATGGGCAGATAGCGCTCTTTTTGCCGTACATACAGGTTGTGGATGCCGTATCCTTGGGAGTCAATCATTTTTAAGTTCACCATGGCCTTCATCAGGAAGGGATTACGGTAGCGTCTTGGTGTCCTGGTCCCGAGAACGTACTGTTCATAGTTGCCGTCAAAGAAATTTCCTGCATTTTCAAAAGTCAGCCGGTCCCTTTCTTCTGTAACTATGATCCTTTCATCTTTAGTGTAGTCCTGATGAGCTATACAATTGTGCAGCCCTTCCAGAATACTGCGCGTATCGTATTTCCATATCTCTGCCGGAATGAGAGTGTCATGCGGGTATATCTTGAAACGGTAGTTCCTGATTTTCAGCATAAGCTCAGTCGTTGTCCGTATGAACGGTATGGTGAACAGCTGGCTGAATGTCTCGCCGTCCTGAATGCATTTCCAGTTCATCTGCGCGATGTGGCGGAGCTTGTATGCCTTTTCGGGTTTCCCCACAAGAAGCAAGGCCGCGCGTGTGATCTTTCCTTCCTGCGTCAGTCCTGCTTTGTCCAGAAACACCTCGTCACTCCATTCCTGTATGGCTTCCGCGTAGTCCGGGAAACGCTGTCTGTAGCCTTCCCGTGCCATTCGGACAGCATCTTTGTCCAGATCATCGACATCAGCACCTTCGATACATTCTGCCGTCCAGTCAACCTTGGAATTGTAGATTGCGCGTGTCCATTCCGGATACTGGCTGAGTTCTGTGGTATGACTGTCCACTCTAATCCATGACTTGTTCATGTAGCACGTCGGCTCATGGACAGCTGCAGGAATCTTGAAGACTGTAATCTTCAGGTTCTTATTGCCATGGTAGCAGAAGTCTGTGATGGAAAAGTTTATTTTGGGACTTATCATTCTGCGCAGATACAGTTCCAGTGCCTGGTTGCCTTTGGCTTTTGCTTTTGAAGCATCGAAACTGGTCCCTTTTATTTCCAGAGTTCCGTCATCTATCCCGAAGTATAGGTATCCGAAGTCCTGTCTGTCAAGGCATGCTCCGTTTGAGAGTGCGGAGATGTACCGCCCGAGTCTGTCCGCATCCTGATAGTTGGATTTGAATTCCAGATACCGGTTTTCTTTTCTGGCATACCGGATCTGTCCGTCCAGCAGACTGGAGTATACCGTATCTTTATTTGCGCATTCAATCATGTAGACAAAGATACGAATAAAGAAGGAAAATCATAAATTTGCGGACATGAAAGTACAGGACGATACGGCGTACATACGGGCCCTTATCTCGGAGGGCGAGCATGTCCGGCAGGATTTCAAGTTCGAGGTATCGGACTCGCGGAAGATTGCGCGGTCGCTGTCGGCGTTTGCCAACACTGAGGGAGGCCGGCTGCTGATAGGGGTCAAGGACAATGGCCGTATAGCCGGGGTGCGCAGCGAGGAGGAAATGTACATGGTCGAGGCTGCGGCTCAGGTCTACTGCACTCCGGCGGTTGAGGTGGACATGCGGGTGTACCGTCCTGAGGGCCGTTCGGTGCTGGTCGCCTCGGTCGGGCCGGCTGTCCGCAAGCCGGTGCTGGTGAAGGAGGAGGACGGGCGCAGACTGGCCTACGTGCGTATCGCCGACGAGAATATCCTGGCCTCGCCGGTGCATATCGGCCTGTGGAAATGTGAGGCTGATGATGGCCGTGTTCATGAAGTTCCTGACTTCGCCATTTTGCGGCAAGACCCTGTCTCGGTGACGTTCACGGAACAGGAAAGGGAGCTGCTCGCCGTAGTCGCAGCCGCTTCCGGCGGCCTTACCCTGTCGCAGATATGCCGCCGCGTGACCATCCCCCGCCGCCGGGTCGTACACCTGCTCTCGCTTTTCGTTCACTGGGGGCTGGTCGGAATCCGTCACGACAGCCGCGGCTTTTTCTACTGCGCTCTGGATTAACGGTAAGTACGCGCACACCCCTAAAATGTAATCACTCGCTGATCAGGATGTTACCATGGCAATGCGTGCTTTTCGGCCGGTCCGGACGCCTCCGAAAGATCACGCTACATTGCTAACCTGCTGATCAGTGAGTGATTGCAAAACACCCCTGCTGCACTGCTTACCGTTACAGAAATGTCTCGGGGTCCCGGCGGGCTGAGCAGTGCTCGTGGAGGAAGGCGGTGAATGGAGTGGTGTAGGTGCGCAGTCCGGCGGGGCAGGCTCTGACGCAGGCGCAGCAGCGGATGCAGAGGGCCGGGTCAGTCAGCACCTTCCGGGCATTAAGGTCAATGCTGACGGCTCCGGTCGGGCATACTGCCACGCACTCCCCGCATAGAGGGCATCCGTCAGCGGTCATCGGTACGGACGGGACAGCTGGAGCTGTTTTGGCCGGGCCGCCGTCCGTCGAGGCTCCTGATGCCTTATGGGAGGTGTCTGAGGCCGGACGGGACGGCTCTTTATACGGCCGGTTGCCCTTGATGTGAAATGGGGCAAATGCTCCGGAACTGTCCAGTTTCCGGGCACATTCTCCTCCGAAAATGCGGGCATCGGCCAGGTCCAATGTGTCGGGACGCCCCTCGGCTACGGGCATCTCCGGGGTGCTGTAGCTGTGCTCCCCGATGAAGGCTCCTGCGGCGAACGGGCTGAGGCCTATCGAGACGGCCAGGTCGTAAAGTTCGACGAGGGCATCCTCGTAGTCGCGGTTGCCGTAGGTGACGGTCAGCACCGCGGGGACTGAGGCTCCCGCCGCCACCTGTATCCGCCTGAGCCGCCGTACAGCCTCGGGAGCCACCCTGCCGGCATATACCGGGGTTCCGAGCACTACGGTCTCTCCGGCCCCTACAGTTATCGGGGAGTCCGAGCGGTCGAGGGTCAGGTCGACGGTCCGTATCTGCTGTGAGGCACCCGCATGGCCGTCCGTTCCGCCAGGCTTGCCGTTCATTCCGGCTGCAACAGCCTCCGCTATTGTCCTTGAAGTGTGTGTCGGTGAGAAGCATATCACCGTGATGTCGTTCAGTATATCCATAATGCGGTGTTTTATTTTCTCTGTTCCAGGTCGAGAAGATACTGCTTGGCCCTGAGGCCTCCGCCGTAGCCGGTCAGGCGGCCGTCGCTGCCGATGACGCGGTGGCAGGGGAGGATAATGGAGATGGCGTTGGCGCCGTTGGCATTGGCTACTGCCCGGACGGACCTGGGGGATCCGATGGCGGCGGCCAGCTCTCCGTATGATGCGGTCTGCCCGTAGGGGATGCGGGGGAGCTGCTGCCAGACGCGCTTCTGGAAGTCGGAGCCGGCCAGCAGGAGGGGGATGTCGAAGTCCCTGCGCTCTCCGCGGAAGTATTCGTCCAGTTCCCGGACGGTCCGCTGCAGGACCTCGGGCGTGAATGTCCGGCATTGTTCCGGGACACCTCCATCGGATTGCCTGGACTGGCTTACGGCGGTCTCCGTTATCTGCCCGCACTCCTCGAATTGTGCCTTGAGGATGGTCCTGAGCCGCTGCTCTACCCTTCCCGGATGCAGCTCCTGAGACCAGTTGCAGAGGCAGAGCCGGTCGCCCGCCGCTCCGAGGAGCATTTCCCCACACGGTGACTGGTACCGGACAGTCCGTATTGTTCTGGGCCTGACGAAGAGCCAATGGGGCATCCCGGCACCGCGGTAGTGCTTGACCATTACCCCTGCCTGACGGCTCATGCCGTTGCGGAGGGCCACTTGCTGCGAGGGAAGGTTATTGTCCCGGATGATGGAGCAGACCAGGGGGGAGTTCAGGGTGCCGAAGGCGTAGTCCATGCAGGCGCGGGCGGCTTCCGTGGCGTAGCCCTGATGCCAGTGGGAGCGTTGGAAGAGGTAGCCTACTTCTATCATTTCCCGGCCGTTCCACTGCTGGAGGGTCAGGCCGCATTGGCCTATCATCTCTCCGGTGGCCTTGAGCACCACTGCCCAGAGGCCGTAGCCGTACTGCCGGTAGCGGGCGAGCTGCCGCTCCAGCCATTCGTCCACTTCCTCGTCGGAGAAAGGGCCGTTGTAGGCGTACATGACTTCGCTGTCCTGCAGGATGCGGCACAGGGCGGGCCGGTCGGCAGGGGTCATCTCGCGCAGCTGCAGCCTTGGTGTTTCAATGACAATCATATTTGGACGGGTTGGTATGGCAAATATAGTCAATTTCGCTTTTCTCGGCAAGCTGTCCGGTATGTGCGTGCGGAACAGAAAAGTGTGGACATGTTGGCAGAATAAACTGTAATTTTGCGCCCGGTTTAATCGAAGAGTTGAAAGACATGAGCAATATCAGGAGAAGCAGGGCGGAGTGGATCCGGCGCTACTTGAGTTTCGTGGTGATCCTGTTCGTTATCGCATTCGGTACGTCCCTGTCTATCAGGGCCAATCTCGGTTCGTCGCCTATCTCGGCGCCTCCATACGTGCTGTCGCTGGTGCCCGGGATGAGCCTCACCATGGGGCAGCTCACGATATGCATGCACGTGTTCTTTATCCTGTCCCAGATACTGCTGCTGCGCAAGGACTTCGAGAAACGGCAGCTGACTCAGATACTTGTCTCGTTCCTTTTCGGGCTGTACACTGACGTGACCATGTGGCTGACCGGGTTCCTGCAGGTGCCTTTCGACATCAATCCGGCGGTGGGGTATCCGCTCAGGTTCGCGGAACTGCTGCTCGGCGGAGCTATCCTGGCCTTCGGGATCGCGTGCGAGGTACGCTGCGACTCGCTGATGCTGGCCGGTGAGGGATTTCCGCTGGCGATAGCGAAGTTCCTGAAGAAGGATTTCGG
>CALVDH010000045.1 GCA_944326235.1 uncultured Bacteroidales bacterium
GGGAAGCACGCCGATGTATCAGGTGGCGGACGCCGGAGGCATCAAGTGCTCGAAAAGAGGACTGCGTTTGAAAGGAAAGAGGCAAACCTGGCTGACAGGTATGTGGCAGTTAGGGAACGGTCTGTGGATTCTGAGATATAAGGAGTATTGGAAAGGCCTTCGGCTCAGTGCGTATGCGATATGCAACAGTGATATGACACTGTATAACAACACTTTTACTTACAACAGCTCACGTATGTGGTGGACTGCCCCCGGTCTCAATGTCTACGATATCCGCCCGCAGGACATCATCACCGTCGGGCCAGGCGGACACCGCATCTATCGGCTGAAAGCCTACAACAAGTCTGTGCACATTCCCCCTTTGATGCAGGAAGATCTCGGGCGGGGGGAGATCATTCTGTGCGTGTTTGATCTGAAGTAAATGAAATAAGTAGAAAAAACTTCCGGGCAAGAGGGGATTTGCTCTGAAAATCAAGGAGATTGTGTGAGGAAAAACTTCCGGGCCTTGCACAGCGGGCGGAACGGGTTTAAATTTGCGTATGGATTTAAACGCTAAACGCAGAAGGAATATGAGACGCATACGCTTCAACCGGCACACTCTTTTTTCGACGGTCCTCAATGTGGCGGGACTGACCCTCGCTTTCTCGATTTTCATGACGGTGATGGTGCAGGTGCTCTATGACCTGCGGTATGACCGGTGCTGGCCGGAGCATGAGAAGGTCTACCGCTTGGAGAGCATGCTGCCGACCAATCCGGGGATGTGGTATCCTACTGTGTCGCGGCCGGTGATAGAGTACCTGAAGACCTCGCTTCCTCAGGCCGGGGCGGTGAGCGTGTACCAATATATCAAAGGGGAATCGCGGCTTTTCAATGAGACGGGTACGGAGAGTCCGGGGGTGAGCCTGAGGGTGGCTTATTCGGAGCATGACCTGCTGAGGGTATTTCCGTTCGAGATAATCAGCGGGGACACTGCCGGTTATGGAATGCCGAGGACGGCCTTGATCTCTGCCCGCGGGGCTAAGAAGCTGTTCGGGGATGAGTCCCCATTGGGGAAGGAAGTCTGCTTTACGGTGGGGGATGACCCCCGGCCGTTCCGTATAGTGGCGGTGTACAAGGATTTCCCGGACAATTCCAGTGCGGACAATGAACTGCTTCTCTCGTCCGGACTTGACGGTCTGGAAAACTGGAGCGTCTGGTCCTGGTGCTGCTATGTGAAGCTTTCGACGGAGGAGGGAGCGGCCGCGGCCGTCGATTCGGCGGCATCGCATATCGGACGGCAGGTATTCCAGGCGGACGTGCTGAAGATGCGGCTTACCCGCCTGCATGATGTCTACTGGTCAAAGGATGTCATGACGGACGTTGCCGGCAAGGGTAACCGTTCCACGACCATTGTCCTGCTGACTGTCGCCATAGCCGTGATACTCATAGCGGTCATCAATTTCATCAACTTTGCCATGGCCTCGGTGCCGTTCCGCATCAAGGGACTCAACACCCGGAGGGTGGTGGGTGCGACGAGGGGCGGCCTGATAAGGTCGCAGCTGCGCTCCACCATAGGGCTGGCTCTGCTGGCATTTGTCCTCAGTGTCGGGGTGATGTCGCTTGCGGCCACTTCTTCTTTGGCGTCATACGTCACCGGTTCCCTCCGGCCCCAGGACAATCCGACGCTTCTTCTCCTGTCCCTCGGGGTAGCGGTGGCAACGGCCCTCGCCGCCGGCATTTTCCCGGCTCTCTACAGCACCTCCTTCAACCCGGCCATGGTGCTCAAGGGGTCCTTCTCCCTCTCCGCCAAAGGACGCAGCCTGCGGTCGGTGCTGATAGGGGTGCAGTATGTGATTTCGTTCGTACTGCTGCTGTGTTCGATGTTCATAGCCGTTCAGAACCGATATATGAAGAACTACGACATGGGGTTTGACCGGGAGCAGGTGGTGGAGATGGAGGTTACGGACAAGATTGCGGAGCGGGGGGAGGCTTTCCGTAACATGCTGCTGGAGTATCCCGGAATCACCGGAGTCACCTCCGCGTCCAGGTCGATAGTCTCGGCAGATATGAGCGGATGGGGAGGTGACTATGGCGAGGGTTACATCATGTACGATGTCATAGGCACGGACCGCTGGTTCGTACCGTTTTTCGGTTTAGAGATAGTGGAGGGGCGGAACTTTGTTCCCTCAGATGACGAGAGTACGGAGGGTACCTATATTTTCAACGAGACGGCGATGAGCAGCTGGCCTTATCTGCATTCGTACATGGAAAACGGGAAGATGAATATCGCAGGGGTGGTCAAGGACTTCCATTACAAGCCGATGCAGCATGCCATGGCTCCCATGGCCCTGTACAATTTCGGCCAGGAGACAGGTGCCATGCTGACGACAGTCTATGCCCGCATACAGCCAGGGGGAATCCGCGAGAGCATGGACTGGATCAGGTCGAAGGCCTGTGAGTTGGACCCGTCCCTGAGCCCTGACGACTTAGACATCCATTTCTTAGACGAGACTGTCGACCGCCTGTACCGGAGCGAGGAGCGCCTCGGCCGCCTCATCACTGCTGCCGCCCTCATTTCCATGCTCATCTCGATTATCGGCATCCTCGGCTTAGTGTACTTCGAGACGCAGTTCCGCCGCAAGGAGATAGCGGTCCGCCGCGTACACGGAGCCTCCGTCGGGGAGATACTGCTGATGATCAACCGCTACTATCTGATGATTACCCTCATCTGCTTCATCATGACCGCCCCGGTATCCATTGTCATCATCCGTCACTGGGCCGCCTCCTTCCCGTACCGCAGCCCGATTCCCGTGTGGATATTCCTCGCTGCCCTTGCCCTGATTACCCTCATCACCGCCGTCACCGTGACCCTGCTGAGCCGCAGTGCTGCCCTGCGCAATCCGGTGGACTCCATTTCCACTGAGTGATTTACAGTATATGGTGTAATGGTAAGTAGGGGAGCAGGCTGGATTTTTAAGATGGTTATATTCAGTTGGATATGATTTTAACGAGTTCTTTTCGGATGTTTCGGAGTGCTCTGTTAATCATATTTTGGCAAACGGAGCTGTTTTACAGTACTTTGTCCGGATCATCAGTCTACAGACTCGTCCTGGAGAAAAGGTGCTGACCGCGGGCCACCCCTGCCACAGCACTCTCCAGGCGCATTGATAAGCTGTACGTGCTCCGATGAGCTGTTCAGTCTGTTTCCTGCATATCTCTGTAATCATATGTTATTCAACGGTATGCCCGAAATTATTGATTACAGACTGTTGGCAGCGCGGTGTGGCAGGGGAAAGGTAAGACCGGGAAAAGGGCTCCTGTCAATGCGGTGAAACAGCCTGGGTGTCAGAAAAGCAGATGATGTAGGAGGATATTTGCGGATAATCATGTAATTATTCCTATTTTGGCCCGTGGCCACAAATACTGTTGCGCCTCGGCAATGAAATTTGAACAAGTTCAATTTGCATTGCTCTCGACTTCTGCGTATTTTTGTTTCTGAAATGAATAATGGAGGACCGCGCTATGATGAAATACCCGATAGGAGTTCAGAGTTTCGAGAAGATTCGCGAGGACGGCTTTGCCTATGTGGACAAGACAGACCTTATATACAGGCTTACGCATGAAGGCAATATCTATTTTCTGAGCCGCCCGCGGCGGTTCGGCAAGAGTCTGCTGGTATCCACCCTGAAGAACTATTTTCTGGGGCGCAAGGAACTGTTCGAGGGACTGGCCATCAGTTCGCTGGAGAAGGAGTGGCTGGAGTACCCGGTGTTCCATATCGACTTCAACGGCAGTAATTTCACTGCGCCGGGAACCCTGGATGCGGTAATAGAGGGAAGTGTATCGCAGTGGGAGTCTCAGTACGGCCGCAGCGAAGAGTTCACCGATGCCGGCAGACGGTTCGCATACGTGCTGAAAAAAGCTCACGAGCGGACAGGCCGCAGGTGCGTGGTGCTCATCGACGAGTACGACAAGCCGATGCTGGACGTGCTGGATACCGGCTATACCATAACCGTGGACGGGAAGCAGCGTCCGCTGGAGGAGTGGAACCGCGAGGTACTCAAGGGCTTCTATTCTGTATTCAAGGCGGCGGATGAGGACCTTCAGTTCGTGCTGCTCACGGGTGTGACCAAATTTGCGCAGGTAAGCGTGTTCAGCGGATTCAACCAGCCTCAGGACATCAGCATGTCTTCGGATTACGAGACCCTGTGCGGCATTACTCAAGAGGAGCTGGAGAGTTATTTCGTAGAGCCGATAGATGTGATGGCCGCTTCATACGGAGAGAGCCGCGATGAGATGCTTTCAAGGCTGAAGCGTCACTACGACGGCTATCATTTTTCCGAACGGATGACCGACGTCTACAATCCGTTCAGCCTTCTGAATGCCTTCGCCCAGAAGGCAGTACGTGACTACTGGTTCGCCAGCGGCACGCCGACCTATCTGATCCGGCTGCTGTCTCACTCGGACGAGAACCTGGATGAGCTTACCGGCAAGTACTACGATCCCTCCCAGTTCATCGACTACAAGGCCGATGTCGAGAAGCCCCTGCCGATGATTTATCAGAGCGGCTACCTGACCATCAAGGATTACAGGCAGAGCCGCAATACTTTCCTGCTGGACATTCCGAACAATGAGGTGAAGAAGGGCTTCGTGAGTCTTATCGCCTCAGATTATTTCAAAAACAGGAGCAATGATGTCGGTAGTTGGATCCAGGATCTTCTGGACGCATTCGAGGACGGAGAGACAGGCCGTATCCGCGACCTGTTCACCTCTTTCCTGGCGGACATACCTTATACAGTTCGCCGCAGGGAGGACGAGCGGGAGAGGGAGCGTTATTTTCAGTACACGTTCTATCTGATTCTGAGAATGGTCAGTGTTTACCTCACATGTGTGGAGAAGCCTCAGAGCCAGGGCCGCGTGGACTGCATCGTAGAGACCCCGAAATACGTTTACATCTTCGAGTTCAAGCTGGACGGCACAGCAGACGAGGCCCTCGCCCAGATTGAGGCGAAAGGTTACGCACGCCCTTATGCAGCCGACAGCCGCACGGTACACTGCATCGGTGTCAGCTTCTCCTCGGAGACCGGCACCATAGGAGAATGGAAGAGCCTTCTTCTGAAGTAATTTGTTGTTTTCCGGTTGTGCCGGGGCTTACTCGGGCAGGAGGGCGGCAAGTTCGTCGGGAGTGAGGTCGAGGATGTCGCAGATGGCGGCGCGGTCGAGACCCTTGGCTTCCATGCGGCGGGCAAGTTCTGAATTCCGGACGCTGTCGTCGGAGGTGCTCTTGCCTGCCTCTGCGAACAGGGTGTGGACGGTCCGGCTCAGGAGCCGCAGCAGTCTCCGGCTGTCTTTTTCGGTGTTGAGATCCAGACCGCAGAAGGTGGATTTGCCGCGGTGCAGGTAGAGGTAGTAGATGCCGGCGATGAGCACTGCGGTTACGCCGCTGATGTCCAGGCCTGTGCCCTTGAAGTATTTCCGGTAGTAGGCCAGCAGGGACTCGTTCTCCAGCTCGCGGATGTCAGCGATCTTCTTCACGGCTTCCGAGTCGGATGCGAGCTCCCAGAGCAGGGAATCCCGGAGCGGCCCGTTGCTGTCGAGGTGGCGGCACAGGCCCTCGAGCGTGCGGATGTAGTATCTCTCCGCGCCTTCCTTGTCCATCTTCCTGTACGAGACGGTCTCACCGAGCCAGAAATCGTGGTCGCGGACGTATTCGTATATCAGGTCGTCTATCGAGCTGTATCTCTTGAAGAATACGGCGGCTTCGATACCGGCCTCGGCAATCAGCTGGTTTACAGTGATTCTGGCGAGCGGCATCTGGCCTGCGAGAGTGGTCAGGGCATCGCAGATGGCCTTGTCTACCTGTTCGTTGGTCCTTCTTATTCTGGTCTTCTTGCTCTCGGTATTCATGCGGTTATAATCCATTTGTCAATATTTCTGCTCTGGGCTGAGAAGTTGATGCCTACCTTCAGGACTTTGCGGGAGTCGGAGGCGAAGGGGGCGGCATGGTTGCGATCCTCGATCTGCTTCAGAGCATCCTCGGCTGAGCCCTCTAACTTGAACTCCATGATGTAGACGAACTTGTCGGTCTGGAGCAGGAGATCGATGCGTCCCTGTGAGGTGCGGTACTCGGCCTGCACGTAGAAGCCGAGGAGCTTGGATACGATGAACATGACGTTCTGGTAATGGAGTTCCTGGTCTCTAATAAGTTCGTAGGGCGTGTCGGCCATGAAGCTCTGGAGGCGTGTCATGAATGCGTCCACGTTCCCAGTCTCTATCTCCCGGACAAACTTCTGTATTTCGAAGTTGGTGGCGGATTTCCGGATGGGAGTGTAGTAGGGGACGAGAAATTTCATGAAACCTTCCTCGACTTCCTTGTTCGGGAATCCAAGTGTGTATGACTCAAAACGCGGGTTGTATCCCTTTATGGTAAGGTACCCGCTCTGATAGATGACCGGGATGGGCTCGTCGTCCCCATAGATGCTGTCGAGAGTCTCTACATCGGTGACCGCCGAGGAAATTTCGCTCAGGTCGCACTTGCCCTGCTTGAGGAGAGTTACGAGATAAGTGGGCGTGCCTGTCTCGAACCAGTAGCTTCCGAAGATGCCGCTGTCCATGGTTCTGAGGATGCTGAACGGATTGTAGATGCCTTCGGAGCCGGGCGAGAAGTGATAGCCGTCGTACAGCACTTTCAGCTTCCGGCATGTCCCGTCGTAGGTGAGATGCTGGGTTGCGGCAAGATTCTGTATGCCCTCTTCCATATACAGGTGAATCTCACTTTCAGTCAGGCCGCACAGACTGGCGTACTGCGGGAGCATGGAGATGTCCTTCAGGTTGTTGAGGTCGCTGAAGACGCTTACTTTGCCGAATTTTGTGACTCCGGTCAGCATAGCGAACTTGATATGCCCGTCCATGGTCTTGAGCACTCCGTAGAACGGCTTGAGAATGCCTCTGAACTCTTCCTGCAGCTGTTTATCGCCTATGGCTTGGAGCAGCGGCTTGTCGTACTCATCAACGAGGATGGCTACGCGGTGTCCTGTCTGCTCGTGCGCCCTTCTGACGATGCCGGCAAAGCGCAGTGACAGCGAAGTCTCCGACGGGTCGCTTCCGTAGAGTTTTTCCCAGTAGCAAAGACTATAGTTGAGTATGTCGTGGAGATTCTCAGGTTTATTGTATCTCTCGATATTAAGGTCTATGTGCAGAACCGGCCTTGCCGTCCATTCCTTCTCGAGGGTGTCTATCGCCAGCCCCTTGAAGAGTTCTTTCTTTCCTTGAAAATATGCTTCAAGGGTGGAGATAAGGAGGCTCTTTCCGAATCTTCTCGGGCGGCTTAGAAAATAATAACTGCTCTCATTCACAAGTTTGTAAATGAGCTCTGTCTTGTCTATGTAGAGAAATCCGTCATGACGGATCTTTTCGAAATTCTGTACGCCTATAGGATATTTCATGCCGATATAGTTTTGCTCCGGAGACAAAGATAGCGAATAATCGGAATTGTTTAGTACTTTTGTGGCCTGTAAAGACAGAAATACGTATGGCAGAAGAGATAATATTGGGAATCGAGTCGTCGTGCGACGATACGTCGGCGGCGGTACTGCGCGGCGAGACGCTGCTGGCCAATGTGATGGCCTCGCAGGAGGTACACCGCAAGTACGGCGGGGTAGTGCCGGAACTGGCCTCCCGCGCTCATCAGCAGAATATAGTGCCGGTGGTAAGCCAGGCCCTCGACCAGGCCGGGGTGAGGCCGGACCAGATAGATGCGATAGCCTATACCCGCGGGCCGGGCCTTTTAGGCTCGCTGCTTGTCGGGGTGTCCTTTGCCAAAGGACTGTCACTGGCTGTCGGCAAGCCGCTGGTGGATGTCAACCACCTCCAGGGCCACATTCTCTCGCATTTCATCCGGCAGGAGGGAAAGCCCTACGTGCCCCCGACATTTCCATTCCTGGCCCTGCTGGTATCCGGAGGCCACTCTCAGATCGTGAGGGTGGACGACCCGCTGCACTTCGAGGTGCTGGGCCGGACGATAGACGACGCGGTGGGGGAGGCGTTCGACAAGTGCGCCAAGCTTCTCGGCTTGGGCTATCCCGGCGGTCCGGTGGTGGACAGGCTCGCTGCCCAGGGTGACCCGGAACGATTCAAGTTCGCCAAGCCGCACGTCCCCGGACTGGATTACAGCTTCAGCGGAGTGAAGACCTCCCTGCTGTATTTCGTGCGCGATCATCTGAAGGAGGACCCCGACTTCATGCAGCATAACATGGCGGATATCTGCGCCTCGTTCCAGAAGACCCTGATAGACGTGCTCATGGACAAGCTCCTGAAAGCCGTGAAGCAGACAGGTATAAAACAGGTGGCCATCGGCGGCGGCGTGTCGGCCAACTCTGGCCTGCGCAGCCGTATCGCTTCCGAGGGCGAGAAACGCGGCTGGACCACATTTATCCCCGAATTCAAGTTCACCACGGACAATGCCGCGATGATAGCCGTGGCCGGTCTCTTCAAGTTCCGCGCTGGGCTCACCGGCGGACTCGATGCCGCACCCGTTTCCAGAGCCCTTGACTTCAAGTAGATGAAAGAATTCGAGACAGCCTTCGAGGCATCGTATTCTCCCACGGAGGAGGATTTCAGGACGGCTGCGGCCAAGGCAGCCGGTGTCCATGCCGGGAAAATAGCCGAGGTACGCCTGCTCCGCCGCTCCATCGACGCCCGCTCCCGCAAGATCCTGCGCCGCTACCGGCTGGCCGCATACCTGCAGGGGGAGGTGCCGCCCGGGACCGCATCGTACAGCCTCAGTCAGGATGTCTCGCAGAAGCCGCCCGTAATCGTCATCGGAGCCGGTCCTGCCGGACTCTTCGCTGCCCTGAGGCTCATCTGCGGCGGCCGCCGTCCCATCATCCTAGAGCGGGGCAAGAACGTCCACGAACGCAAATACGACATAGCCGCCATTTCCCGCACTGGCGGCCTCAATCCCGACTCCAACTACTGCTTCGGTGAGGGCGGAGCCGGCACATTCTCCGACGGCAAGCTTTACACCCGCTCCAACAAACGGGGCGATGTGGGTGCTGTCCTCAAGACCTTCACCGACTTCGGCGCGGACCCAATGATAAGGATCGACGCCCATCCCCACATAGGCAGCGACCGTCTGCCTGCGATAGTCGAGGCCATGCGCTCCCATATCGTGGAATGCGGAGGCGAATATCATTTCTCCAGCCGCGTCACCGACCTTCAGCAGACTCCCGGCGGAGGATGGAAGGTGCTCTGTGACAATGGCTCCGTCTTCGAGGCTCCGGAGGTCATCCTGGCCACCGGGCACTCCGC
>CALVDH010000046.1 GCA_944326235.1 uncultured Bacteroidales bacterium
TACCGCTACTGCGCCGGCTACCAGTACGGCGACAGCACGATAGTGGGCTTCAGCCACACGCATTTCAGCGGGACGGGGCACTCGGACCTCGGGGACGTGCTGCTGATGCCGGTCACCGGAGAGCTGAAACTGCGGCCCGGAACAGCGGCAGACCCGGATGCGGGATACCGGTCGAGGTATTCGCACGAGAGTGAGGTAGCCCGGCCCGGCTATTACGAGGCATTCTTAGAGGACTACGGCATACGGGCCCAGCTGACCGCCACCCCGAGGACAGGAGTCCATAAATACACCTACCCCGAGGGAGCCACGGAGCAGCGGGTCATCCTGGACCTCATCCACGGCATCTACAACTACGACGGCAAGGTGCTCTGGGCCCAGATCCGGGTCGAGAACGACACCCTGCTGACCGGCTACCGCATCACCAACGGCTGGGCGAGGACCAACTACACCTATTTCGCGATATCGTTCTCCCGGCCAATACGCGAGTACGGCTACAAGGAGTTCGGGAAGGTGCTGTACAACGGCTTCTATCGCAAGTTCGACCTGGAGCACAATTTCCCGGAAATCGGGGGCAGGAAAATCGCGGCCTGGTTCGGGTTCGACCCCTCGGAGGGACGGGAGCTGGAGGTCAAGGTCGCCCTGTCTGGAGTGAGCACCGCCGGTGCGGTGAAGAACCTGGAGGCGGAGGCAGCCGGGAAGAATTTCGACATGGTCGCACAGGAGGCTGAGGCGGCCTGGGACAATGCTCTCGCGGTCATCGAGGCGGAGGGCAGCGACGACCAGCTGGCCATGCTCTACACCTCCCTCTACCACACGATGATCAACCCCTCGGTCTACTGCGACACGGACGGACTCTACAGAGGTGTGGACGGCAACATCCACCGCGCCGAGGGCTTCACCAACTACACCATTTTCTCCACCTGGGACACATTCCGCGCCCTGCACCCGCTCTACAACATCATACAGCGGCAGCGCAGCCATGACATCATCTCATCCATGATCGCCCACTCCGAGCAGAGCGTCCACGGAGCCCTGCCGGTATGGAGCCACAACGCCAATGAGAACTGGTGCATGATAGGCTACCACAGCGTCTCCGTCCTCGCCGATGCCATCGCCGCCGGCATCCCTGCCGATACGGCCCGGGCCCTGAAAGCCATGGTACGCAGCTCCTCCATACCCTACTACGAGGGCACCGGCGAGATGATGCGCCTCGGGTACGTGCCCATGGAGGCCTCCGGCAGCTCGGCCTCGGTAACCCTCGAATATGCCTACGATGACTGGACCGTCTACAAGACCGCTGCCGATGCGGGCCAGAGCGACATCGCAGAGCAGTACCTCAAGCGCTCCGGCAACTGGCGCAACGTCTTCGACCCCGGGACCCGTCACGCCCGTCCCCGCCACGAGGACGGCACCTTCAAGACTGACTTCGACCTGCTCAGCACCCACGGCCAGGGATTCATCGAGGGCAACTCCCTCAACTACTCCTTTTACGTGCCCCACGACGTACCCGGCCTGATAGAGGCCATGGGCGGAGCAGAGCAGTTCGAGGCCAACCTCGACACCCTGTTCACCATGCACCTGCCCGACGAGTTCTTCGCCGGCACCGAGGACGTCACCCGCGAAGGCATCCTCGGCGGCTATGTCCACGGCAACGAGCCCAGCCACCACATACCCTTCCTCTACGCCTGGACCTCCAGCCCCTGGAAGACCCAGTACTGGCAGCGCGAGATCATGAACCGGATGTACCGCAACAACATCGACGGCCTCTGCGGCAACGACGACTGCGGCCAGATGTCCGCCTGGTACATCTTCTCCGCCATGGGCTTCTACCCCGTCTGCCCCGGCAGCGGCGAGTACATCCTCGGAGCCCCCTACCTCCCTTACATGAAGATCAACTTGGAAAACGGCCGGACCCTCGAGATAAAAGCCCCGAAAGTCTCCGACCGCAACCGCTACGTCCGCTCCGTCAGCCTCAACGGCACAAGGTTAAAGCCCGGAGAGGACGGCGTGATGAAACTCACCATAGACCAGATACTCGCCGGCGGCCTCCTCGAGTTCGAGATGAGCGCCCGGCACTGAATAATTTCAACTTAAATCTATATGCCATGAAACAATTCTTGACAACTTTCGTCTGCATACTCGGATTATGCGGCATGCAGGCTGCTCAGGCAGCGGCCCAGGAAAGGCCTGAAAGCAGCATCTCAATGGAATACAAGATGGTCGAGGATAAGGACCTCTTCAGGCTCATGGACTTCCTCGATGTCTACCGGCTGGACGTGAAGGTCATCGGAGAAGGGCTTGAAGGCAGGGAGTTCCGTGTGATTACCGCCATCTGTCAAGACAGTGTATTCACAGAAAAAGGTGCCGACGGATATTCACTGAGCGCACAGTCCGACACCCTCGATTTCACATTCTTCGCCAGGCAGACATCCCCCGATACGGTCAAGATATCCTGGACCGGAGGCGGAGCGATGTTCGAGGACGAGCTGCCGGCACCGGAATCCTCCCATCCGATACTGATGGAGACCTACAGCACCGACCCCCTCACCACTTGTGACACCGTTCCCATTATGGCCTACAGCCCGGGGCAGACAGTCGAGGTCGAGATGTTCGGTCAGGAAGGCAGCTACATAGACTACTGCGGGCTGCGCGATGCCAAGGTGCACCCCTCGGAATGGCCGGCAAAATACGGCATCAGGGATTTCGTGTACTTCTACATCCAATTCCTATAAAGCACCATGAACGACCTGATGGACAGACAGCTGGCCGCATGGCCGGAGGCGGCGCGGAGGTACCGTGACCTGCAGAAGACAGAGACTAAGGAAACAGACCTCGGCGGAATGCCCGTCAGGATACAGTTCAATCCGTCCCGGGCCGTATCAACCCTGGCACGGACCGATGCCGCCGCGATAAAGGCCCGGCCCTGCTTCCTGTGCCGGGAGAACCGTCCGGTGCAGCAGGAGGCCCTGCCCTTCGAAGGCTGTGACGGCCGCCGCTACGAGGTGCTGGTCAACCCCTTCCCCATTTTCCCCGAGCACTACACCGTCCCGGCCGTGGAGCACACGTCCCAGCGCATAACCGGCCGCTTCCCGGACATGCTGCGCCTGGCTGAGGCCTTCCCCGACATGGTGGTCTTCTACAACGGCCCGGAGAGCGGAGCCAGCGCCCCCGACCATTTTCATTTCCAGATGGGCTGCAGGGGATTCCTGCCCGTCGAGACGCATTTTGACCGGCTGAGACCTGTGACCGTCATGCGCCCTGGAGCCGCGGACATTGCCGTCACGTCGGCCTACATTCCGGGGCTGCCGGTGATTACCGCTCCGGACGGGGCTTCCGCGACCGCCGCATTTCTCCGGGTGCTCCGCTCCCTGCCTGTCAGTCCGGCCACCGGCGAGCCGCAGCTCAATATCCTCTGCTGGAAGGACACTCTCTTCCGCATCCTCGTCATTCCGCGCAAGGCCCACCGTCCTTCCTGCTATTTCGCCCCGGAAGACAGGGCCGTACGCATCAGTCCCGCCTCGGTCGACCTCGGAGGGGTGTTCATCGTCCCGGTAGAAGAGGATTTCCGGAGGGTCAATGCGCAGGTGCTCAGGGGGATCATCGAGGAGACCGTCGATACTTCCTGGCAGCCGGTCATTGACGTGGGGCTGCTCACCGCTCCGGAGCTGCGGGTCAGAATGGACGGTCTCGAGGAAGTCTTCACCCTCAGAGACGGACAGGTGGAATGGAAAGGACATTGTTACGACAAGCTCGAGTTCCGGCCTTCGAACGGATTTATGCTGCACAAGGTCAGGATAGGGATCAATTTCCATTGGGAGCGGGAGGAGGACCAGTTGTTCTCCGGCGGACTGACCATTCTGCCCTCGGAGGAAGGGCTAGTGGCCATAAACAGCGTGCTGACAGAGGATTACCTGCTGAGCGTCATTTCCTCGGAAATGAACGGGGATGCGCCGGAGGAGTTCCTCAAGGCCCATGCCGTAATCTCGCGGTCGTGGCTGCTGGCGCGGCCTACGCTCGGGGGCGGGGACAATGCTAACGGCTCCGAGGGATCGTGCCACTCCACCGCCGGAAATGGAGACAATCCCGACAGCCAGGAATCCCCGGGAAACGGACATTCCGGGCAGGGAATTTCCGCAGCGGGTTCCCTTGAAAATGACCGCATCATCCGCTGGTACGACCGGGAGGACCATTCGCTCTTCGATGTATGCGCCGACGACCATTGCCAGAGATATCAGGGGCTGCTCCGGGCCGGAAACGCCAACATCCGGCGGGCCATCGAGGCTACCCGCGGACTGGTGCTGACTGACGGGCCGGACGGGGCCATCTGCGACACCCGCTTCTCCAAATGCTGCGGAGGAGTCTCCGAGCGGTTCTCCGCCTGCTGGGCCGATGAGGACTATGCCTATCTGCAGCCCGTGCGGGACTATGCCTGCCTGCAGACCGACGAAGACAATGCCGCTGAAGACGGTACGCCAGACGCCGTCGGTCCTGTCGCAGCCGAAAGTACAGGCACCAAGCCCGGTTTCCCGGCAGCCGGTCCTACACATAGAAACGCTGTCGGCACTATCCCGGACCTCTCCGACGAACAGAATGCCCGCGAGTGGATATTGTCCTCGCCAGAGGCCTTCTGCAACACCTCCGACCCGGCCCTGCTCTCCACCGTCCTGAACTCCTACGACCAGGAGACCGCCGATTTCTACCGCTGGCGGGTCGAGTACACGCAGGAGGAGCTGAGCAACCTGCTCCGCCGCCGCTCCGGCATTGACTTCGGTTCAGTGCTGGAACTCAGGCCTCTGCGCCGAGGGGCATCCGGACGCATCATCGAACTGCTCATCCGGGGCACGCTGCGGGCCGTCACCGTCGGCAAGGAACTCGAGATACGCCGCTGGCTGTCCGAGTCGCACCTGTACAGCTCGGCCTTTGTCGTGGATACCGTCTACGCCGAGCCTGCTTCTGACGGCCAGGACATTCGGCCCGGCATAAACGCTCCGGCCGGATTCATCCTCCACGGTGCCGGCTGGGGACACGGTGTGGGCTTATGCCAGATAGGAGCCGCCGCCATGAGCGCCCGCGGCTGCACATTTGACCGCATCCTCGCCCACTACTTCCGCGGCTCCTACCTCACCCGCCTCTATTGACCCACTCCACTGCCCTGCCCTGTCCTCCCTGTCCTGCTATACCCTGTCCTGCCCTACTCTACCTCGCCGTCCTCCTCCCACCTTCCGAAGGTGGGCATTTTTCCGGCCTTTCCGCATCACCTTCCGAAGGCGGGATTTCCATACATGCGCCTCAGAAGCACCGTAGCCCAGTTCACTTCGGACGGAAGCTCTTTCCACCTTCCGAAGGCGGGCAATTTCCGGCCGTTCCCGTCTCACCTTCCGAAGGCGGGCAGCAGCATGGGCAGAGTAACGGTAAGCAGAGAAGCGGCCTAATTTTACAACGGATTGGAATACTGATACATAGAGACTCAACGAGTACTTTTCGGTCATACCCGCACCTGCCAAAAGCACACGCTTAACTGTAAGTAATTGATCCTCGAGCGCATACGATTCGACCCTGCTCCAGTACTTACCGTTACTTCGCGCAACTGCACCTTCCTTCCCACTCCTTCCGAAGGAGTCCGGAACAGGCACTTTTTGTCGACTCCTGCCAAAGGAGTAATATGCCATATTTTCCGTCCACACCCTGCCAGAAGGCGTATATCGACGTTTCCGCCATCTACCGACTTTTCCACTCCTTCCGAAGGAGTAAAAAAACTACGGGAAAACAGAACTCCTTCAGAAGGAGTGAGGCGGGTACGGCTGGCCGGTGATATTTACCAGAGACTGTATTTGAAGAAGGGATATTCACTCACGTTAGAGAGGAAGTAAAGCGTGCCGCTGTCCTCGTCCACGGAGATGAAGCCCCAGTTGTCGAGGCGGTAGCGGCGGACCGGATTGCCGTTCCAGTCGAACTGCTCCACGTAGATGTAGTAGAGGCCCTTTTCCCACTCCTGCATCACATCTGCCGGAGTGCGGCCGCTGTAGAGCAACCAGACGTAGCGCTGCCCGGCGTAGAGTTTCCAGTAGTGGGTGATATTGCTGTCCATCCCGACTCCCTCCGCCTCACCGTCCTCGAAAGAACGGAAATCGACAGTCCTGACATTCCCGTCGAAATCGCAGAACAGCACCCGCTTAGCGTATTTGTACGCCCAGACGGCCCTCTCATACTGGAAGTTCACCCCGAGCGAGCCGATATTCATAGTGCTGCCGGCGGAATATTTGCCCAGGCGGACATCGGCCAGCTTCCGGACTGTCTGCCCAGGCGCCGCAGCGGTATCACTTCCGTCGTAAAGGTATATCGCAGAACTATGCGCGAAGACAATATGGTCGTCATCCACTGCGGCAAAGCCCCGGGTATAGGAAGACGCATTATACTGCGAAGGTATCCGGTGACGGATCTGCTCTATTACCCCGTCCGTCCTGATTTTGTACAGGCCCTGGATATCCCTGAAGTTTTCGTTAATCATCGCGATGTATCCGGAACCTTCGTAAGGCCAGATATCCGGGGAGATAAACTCCATAGGCCCGCGGCCCCTGTTGCCGAATATACCTTTAAGTTCCAGATCAGGCAGCGAATACATCCTGAACGGATGGTCATCCTCGCAGCAGACCAGCAGTAGCGAGTCTTTCAGAATCATGGTGGACACCCCTACTTTGAAAATCTCGTCCCGCAGGACTGTATCTCCCTTCAGATGCAGTTCCTCGCCGAAGGCTTCTGCATCATTTTTCAAATGCACTTCTCCCGGGACGATAGGGGCAATGGTGTCGGGGACGGCAGCCACTTCCTCTGCCAGGCTGCTGTCCTGTCGGGCGGAATTTTTCCCGGAGCCCCGGCCTCCGCATGATACGGTCAGGGCAGCGGCGGCGATGGCAGCCGATATCAGAATGATGGTAGGAAATCTTTTCATGGCGGTGAATTTCTGATTTTTGCAAATATACGCAATTTCTTCGTAGCACCCGCGGTATACCGGACTTCCGCAATCACATGCCGCAACGGCACCGAATCGTGGGTTTTGCTGCCGTTGCGGCATGGACTGGGCAAGGCAATGCTGCTCAGAAGGCCTGTAGCGAGGGGGCAACCGAAAAGGGCATCCCGCAACGGCACCGAATCGTGGGTTTTGCTGCCGTTGCGGCATGGACTGGACAAGGCAATGCTGCTCAGAAGGCCTGTAGCGAGGGGGCAACCGAAAAGGGCATCCCGCAACGGCACCGAATCGCGGGTTTTGCTGCCGTTGCGGAAAGATGAGGCGGAAGTTTGCTTATCTTTACGGCATGAAAAGCAAGAGAATACCGCCGATGGCGTGGATCCCGACCCTGTATGTGGCGGAAGGGCTGCCGTACGTGGCAGTGAATACGCTGTCAGTCATCATGTACAAGAATCTCGGAATGTCGAACACCGACATCGCCTTCTATACCGGCTGGCTGTATCTGCCGTGGGTCATCAAACCGTTCTGGAGCCCGTTTGTGGACATCATCAGGACCAAGCGCTGGTGGACGGTGACGACGCAGTTCATCATCGGAGCGGCATTTGCGGCCATCGCACTTACCCTGCCGCTGGACAGTTACGTGGTGCTGTCACTGGCGGCGTTCTGGCTGATTGGATTTGCCTCGGCCACGCACGACATAGCGGCGGACGGATACTACATGCTGGCACTTGACTCCTCGGACCAGTCGCTGTATGTGGGGATACGCAGCGCGTTCTACCGGCTGGCGACCATCATCGGGCAGGGCGGGGTCGTGATGGCGGCCGGGTGGATGGAAACGGCTTTCGGGAATGTACCCCGGGCATGGGCAGTGACCTTCCTGATACTCTCGGCACTGTTCCTGCTCATCGCATTTTACCATTCGCGGATACTGCCCCGGCCGGCGGCTGACAGGCCCTCCGGAGCAATGCCGGCAAGGGACGACATAGATGCGTGCTCCCTCAGGGACTCGAATCCTGAACCCGATTCTGACGTAGCCCCAACAGGACTCGAACCTGCTCCGGCAGTTCCCTCCGAAGAGGACCGCGGGTTCGGTCTCCGTTCGGAATCCGGCCCCAGGACAAGTCACAGCACCGCCCGCATCC
The DNA here is from genome assembly GCA_944326235.1 of uncultured Bacteroidales bacterium. GTDB lineage: Bacteria > Bacteroidota > Bacteroidia > Bacteroidales > UBA932 > Coprenecus. The sequence continues at coordinate 8,110 of CALVDH010000046.1, forward strand.
TCCGCGAGTTCGTCGGCACCTTCGGCTCATTTTTCCGAAAAAAGCATGTATGGATTGCCGTCACCTTCATTCTCCTGTACCGCTTCCCCGAAGCTCAGCTCGTAAAGATGATCAACCCCTTCCTGCTCGACCCCGCAACCGAAGGCGGCCTCGGCCTGAGCACCGCCCAGGTCGGTCTGGTATACGGCACGATAGGCATTATCGGCCTGACACTCGGCGGTATCCTCGGCGGCGTGCTCGTGTCACGCTACGGGCTCAAACGCTGTCTCTGGCCCATGGCCCTGGCACTCACCCTGCCCTGCGGCGTATTCTGCTGGATGAGCATGGCCCAGCCCGACCCGGCCTCCATGCTGAACCTGATCCTTATCAACACCTGCGTCTTCATCGAGCAGTTCGGCTACGGCGTCGGTTTCACCTCCTTCATGCTCTACATGATGTATTTCGCCGAAGGACCCAGCAAGACCTCCCATTACGCCATCTGCACCGCATTCATGGCCCTCGGCATGATGATACCGGGCATGTTCGCGGGCGCCCTTCAGGAATGGATGGGCTACGTCGGCTTCTTCTGGTGGATCATGGGCTGCTGCCTCGTCACCCTCGCAGTCACCGCACTCATCAAGGTCGACCCTTCCTTCGGCCTGAAGAGTAGCGGTAATCAGCAGTAAAGCAGCAATCGTTCAAATACACACCTTCCGAAGGTGATACGAAAACGCGGGGAATCTACTCACCTTCCGAAGGTG
>CALVDH010000047.1 GCA_944326235.1 uncultured Bacteroidales bacterium
CGTAGACATAGCCGTCCTTTATTATCTGCTCAAAACTCTGAATTCCTATCGGGTATTTCATCATGGCGCGGTCCTCCTTTCGGTTAGTGTTCCGCTTACAAAGTTAATCATATTGGTTAATATTACAAAACGGGACCGCCCCGCAGAGGGACAGTCCCGAGTCACTGAAAACGTTATATGTCGTCCGAGGGGCTATTTGCCGAACCTCTTCTCTTTCATCTTGATTATCTGGTCCTGGAGGACATCGGCGCAGTCAACCACCGCGTCCTCGAAAGTAGGTGCTGTCCTCTCGATGATAAGATCGTCGCCGGGGATGCCGAGTCTCACCTTCACGGTCTTGCCGTGATCGGGCTGGACAGTGAGGGCGACATCACAGCTGATGATGTTGTCAAAAAACTTTTCCAGTTTACCGACTTTCTTGTCGATGAAGTCGAGCAGTTTCTGATCTGCATCGAATTTGATCGATTGAACATTAATTTTCATTATTACCTCCTTTTTTAGCTCTTGGATGAGCGGTTAAATAAGTATCTTTCAACTGTTCGAAGGAGTTGTGGGTGTACACCTGCGTGGCTGCCAGCGAGGAGTGTCCCAGTATCTCCTTTATCGAATTGAGGTCGGCCCCCCTGTTCAGCAGGTGGGTGGCCAGCGAGTGCCTCAGCACGTGGGGTGACTTGCGTCCGGTGAAGCCCTCCACCCCGTCCAGCTCCTCATGCACCGTCTCGTTCACCAGTTCCGGATATATCGGCTGCCCCGCGTCGGTCAGGAAAAATCTCCCATCCACCGGAACATCCGGAAACTCCTTCCTAATTCTCTCCAAATATAGTAAAATTTCCTGACAAACGGAAGCCGGAACCGGAATTTCCCGCATTTTATCTCCCTTGCCCAGCACCGTGAACACCTTCCTTCCCGGGTCGAAGTCGCTGCGGCGCAGCCCCACTATCTCCGAACGGCGCATTCCCGTAGCGTACAGCACCAGCATCATCACCCCGTTGCGGTACTCGTGCAGGCTCATCCGGGCGCAGGCATCCCCCGACCCGTCCAGACCTTTCGAGGCGAAGAAATGCTCCAGGGAAATCTCCGTATAGAACTCCGGCAGGCGGCGGCTCTCCTTCGGGCGGGCGATACGGCGCACCGGATTGGAGGGCAGCAGCGAGCGGCGCACGAGCCAGGAACAATAGCTGCTGAGGGCCGACAGCCGCAGATTGACGGTACGGGGCGACAGGCCCTCGTCCATCGAGAATGCCACGAATCCGCGGATACTACTGAATGTCAGCGCCTCAAGCTGCTGCTGCGGGGACAGCGGAGCCGGGAGGGCGCCCGCCTCCGGAGCATTGTCCAGAGGATAGGCATAGCGGTAGAATGCCTCCAGCGCCTCGCGGTAGACGGCACAGGTGCGGGGGGAATACCGCCTTTGGGCGGAAATGTACTGCAGGAACTCCTCGGGCATTCCGCTCTATCTGACTCCGGATTTCTCCACAAATGCCCTGAAACGGCGGAGCCCCTCCTCCAGGATGGAGCGGGGGCAGGCGAGGTTCCAGCGCATATACCCCTCACCGCCCGGACCGTACATCGTTCCGGCATTGAGCCATATCCCGGCCTCTGACTTGAGGGTCTCCTCGAGAGCCGCCGAGGTCATTCCGAGGGCCGAGCAGTCCATCCACACCAGATAGGTACCCTCGAGTTTCATTATGGGGAAGGCCGGCAGGTATTTCTCGATGTACTCGCGCATATACTCATAGTTGTCGGAGATGTAGACATTGAGCTCGTCCAGCCACTCGGCGCCGCCCTCGCTGTAGGCAGCCGCCAGGGCATCGATACCGAAGGGGCCGGGGCCGCTTATCTCCCGCTGCTCCACGACCTTGCGTACGCGCTCGCGGATATCTGGATCCGGGATGATGATGTTGGCTATCTTCACGCCGGCCATATTGAAGGGCTTGGTAGGAGACACACAGATGATTGCGTTGCGGGCAATATCCTCTCCTACCGTCGCGAAAGGCGCGTATGCATAGCAGGGAGCGGCCAGCTCGCAGTGAATCTCGTCGGAAACCACCGTTACCCCGTGCCTCAGGCATATCTCTCCCACCCTGCGCAGCTCGTCGCGGGACCATACGCGGCCCACCGGATTCTGGGGGTTGCAGAGTATCATCAGGGAGATATCCGGGTCGGAAGCCTTCTCCTCCAGGGCGTCAAAATCCATGCGGTAGGTATTTCCGACGCGGATCAGCTCTGCGGAAACCGCCTCGCAGCCGTTCTGCTCGAGGGAGATGAAAAAATGATTGTAGGCCGGGGACTGCACCAGGACCTTGCCGCCGTGAGGCATATAGGTACCGATGGCCGCAGACAGGGCCGGGATGACGCCGCTCACTGGCAGTATCCACTCCCTCTCTATCTTCCAGCCGTGCCTGGTCGCGAACCAGTTGATCACCGCATCATAATAAGAGTCCGTTATGGACGCATATCCGTAGATACCGTGTCTGGCCCGGTTGATCAGCGCATCCTGAATACAGTCGGCAGTCCTGAAGTCCATGTCGGCCACCCAGAAAGGCAGCACGTTCTGATCAGGACAGGCGTCCCACTTGAGGGAGCCGGTTCCCCGCCTGGGGACTATCTCATCGAAATTGTATCTCATAAAGGTCTGTTTTGTTTGCAAATTTAATAAAAATATCTACCTTTGCAGCCCTAACAAAAGGAGGTGGTAAAAGAATGATTATAGTACCTATCAAAGAAGGCGAAAATATAGAGAAGGCTCTCAAGAAGTTCAAACGTAAATTCGAGAAGACAGGAGTGGTACGCGAGCTGCGCAGCAGAAAGCAGTTCGAGAAACCTTCCGTCAAGAGAAGAAACGAGATCAAGAAGGCTATCTACGTACAGCATCTCAGACTGAACGAGGAGTAATTCCATACAGGCTTTCTGATTCATACATCATACCGGCAGAATCCATTTCGGGTCTGCCGGTTTTTTTGTAAATTTGCATCTATGAGAAAACTTATTGTCCTCGGCGCCGGGATGCTGCCCCTGGCCGCCTGCACGGACGCAGAACAGCAGCAGAAAGACCCGAACGTAATATTCATCATCGCCGACGACCTCGGCTACGGAGACCTGAGCTGCTACGGTCAGGAGAAGTTCCAGACGCCCAACATCGACGCTCTCGCCGCAGACGGAGTGATCTTCACCCGCCACTACGCCGGCACGTCGGTCAGCGCCCCGTCCCGCTCGTCCCTCATCACCGGCCTGCACACCGGCCACACCCCCGTCCGCGGCAACAAGGAACTGCCGACCGAGGGCCAGTATCCCATCCCGGGCGATACCTATAATATATTCCGCCTGATGAAGTCCCAGGGCTACGTCACCGGAGTATTCGGCAAATGGGGACTGGGCGCACCCGCCACAGAAGGCGCCCCGGAGGCTCAGGGCGTGGACGAGTTCTACGGCTACAACTGCCAGAGGCTCGCACACCACTACTTCCCCTACCACCTCTGGCACAACACAGAGAAAGTAATGCTACCCGGCAACGAGGGCACCTCCGAAAACGACTACTCCCCCTACCTCATCCACGGGCAGGCTCTCGACTTCATCCGCGAAAACAGCGACAGCACCTTCTTCATGATGTACACCTCGGTCATCCCGCACGCCGAGCTGCGTCTGCCTGAGGCCGAGATCGAGCCGTTCATCGGCAAGCTGGAACCGGAGAAGTCCTACCGCGGCTGTGACGGAGGTCCCGGCTACAGGCAGGCGGCATACGGCTCGCAGGAGCATTGCCACGCGGCTTTCGCGGCTATGATCAACGTCCTGGACCGGCAGGTCGGTGAGATCCGCGCCCTGATAGACAGCCTCGGCATCAGCGACAACACCATCATCGTCTTCACCTCCGACAACGGCCCGCACATCGAGGGCGGAGCCGACCCGGCCTACTTCAACAGCAACGGCGGCCTCCGCGGCATCAAGCGCGACCTCTACGAGGGCGGTATCCGGGTGCCCTTCATCATGGCCTGGCCCGGACACATCGAGAGCGGCCGTACCACTGACCATGTCAGCGCATTCTGGGACTTCCTCCCCACCTTAGCCGACATCACCGGCGCATCGACCCCTGAGGGCTACGTAACCGACGGCATCTCCTATCTCCCCGCAGCCACCGGCATGGGTGAACAGCCGGAGCACGACTACCTCTACTGGGAGTTCCACGAAGAGGGAGGCCGCCGCGCCATCCTCCAGGGCGACTGGAAGGGCGTCATCTACGACTACCGCAAAGGCGGAGCCATGCAGCTCTACAACCTCGCCGACGACCCCCCCGAGCAGCACGATGTCGCCCCGGAACACCCCGACATCGTCGAGCGCCTGACCGCCATACTCCAGACCGCCCGCACCGAGTCCCCCATCCCTGAATTCAATTGAGATTGAACAGACCGGGAACTATTCTTCGTTTGTCCAGTCCTCTATGTTTCCTGTCCTGGAAGAGAACGAGGCCCCGATGCGGAAGACCCTGCGGGAGCCGGAAGCGTAGGGACGGGCGTAGCCTTTCTCCTCGATCTGGCGCAGGGCCTCCTCTGCCGTGCCGTCCAGCTTGAACTCGAAGATGTAGACGTATCTGTCGGTCTCCACGATGCAGTCGGCGCGGCCTTGTCCCGAGGCTTTTTCGGCATAGACCTTCCAGCCGCCCAGCATACGGAAGATGAGGTAGAAGGTGTACTGGAAATCTCTTTCCCGCGCCTTCCCGTCTGACTTGCTGCAGCGGATATCGTAGGGAATGTCGGCCAGCAGGGACTCAAGAGACTCCCTGAGGCTGTCTATGCGGCCTTTATCCATAGCGTTGCGTACGCTTGCGGCCCAGCTCGCCATCCGGGCGTCGGACTTAGTGATATAGCCGGAGGCCAGCATGGCAAGAAAGCCACGGCGGACCTCCTCGTTCGGAAAGTCCAGCCTGAAAAGCTCGGTCTCGCGGTCATAACCCTTGATGGTCAGGTAGCCGCTCTGATATATCATCGGCAGGGGCATCTCCGCCGTGGCCTTGTAGTCCGCGAAAGCGGATGCCGTGTAGTATGACGAGAGCATCTCCTCGATGTTCTCATCGCTGCGGGAGAGCAGGCGCACCAGATAGTCCGATGTGCCCGTAGTCATCCAGTAGTCCCTCATCCTCAGAGAGTCGAATACGTTCAGCAGACTGAAAGGGTTGTAGACATCCGTCATATCCTCGCTGAAATGGTATCCGTCGTATCTGCGCTTGAGACTTTCGGTAATCTGCTGCACACTGACTCCTTCTTTTTCCGCCAATTCCCTGATCGGCTCTGCAAAACAGCTTTCCAGCTCCGCCTGCGTTATCCCGCACAGCGCGTCGTACCGGCTGTCCATACTGATGTCCTTCGGCTGGTTGAAGCCGCTGAAGACACTTACCTGCGAGAACTTCGTCACTCCCGTAAGTAGAACGAACTGCAGGTCGGCGTCGGCAGCCTTGAAGACCGAGTAGAACCCGCGCAGGACATCCCTGTGCCATTCCTCCAGAAGCCTTTCCTGCCCGTCTACAACAGTGGTGAGACCGGTTTCCAGCACATCCAGCAGCGGCTTGTCGTACTCATCGATAAGGACCACGCAACGGCGGCCGGTTTTCACGTATGCCAAGTGCAGAATTCTGGCAAAACGGTCTCCGGCACCCATCTTTATCTCCGGCTGTCCGTAAACATCTTCCCAGTCATGCAGATATGCGTTGATTTTTTCTTCCAGCGCACCGGCTTTTTTGAAATTTCCCGCATTGAAGTCAATATGGAACACCGGATACTCCAGCCACTCCTTCTCCAGTCCTTCCATGGCCAGCCCGGTGAACAGTTCTTTCCTGCCCATAAAGTAGTTCTCTATGGTGGACATCAACAGGCTCTTGCCGAACCTGCGCGGACGGCTCAGAAAATAAATGGTCCCTCCTTTTATCAGTTTATAAATCAATTCAGTCTTGTCTACATAAACATAGCCTTCCTGGATAATTTTTTCAAAACTCTGGACTCCTATCGGGTATTTCATCATGGCGTGTTCCTCCTATTGACTAATCAGATACAAATTTAGTCAAAATATCTTAAAGAAAAAGCCCGGCCGGAACTGCTCCGGTCGGGCTTGACTGTCACTGGACAGGCTTGCGCACTATCTCATGTTGAGGAGTTCGATCATCTTGATGACGGCGGTGGAGATACGTGTACCGGGGCCGAAGATGGCCACTGCACCGGCCTTGTAGAGAGCGTCGTAGTCCTGAGGAGGAATAACGCCGCCGACTACCACCATGATGTCCTCGCGTCCGAGCTTCCTGAGCTCCTCGATGATCTGAGGAACGAGGGTCTTGTGACCTGCTGCGAGGGAGGATACACCGACGATGTGCACGTCGTTCTCCACAGCCTGCTTGGCTGCCTCTGCAGGAGTCTGGAAGAGAGGACCCATATCCACGTCGAAGCCGCAGTCGGCATAACCGGTAGCCACAACCTTGGCACCGCGGTCGTGTCCGTCCTGACCGAGCTTGGCGATCATGATACGGGGCTGACGGCCTTCCTTCTTGGCGAACTCGGCCACCATCTCCTTGGCCTTCTCGAACTCGCTGTCGTTCTTGACCTCAGAAGAGTAAACACCTGTATTCATACGTATAACTGCTTTATATCTTCCGACAACTTTCTCGCATGCATCCGAGATCTCACCGAGGGTGGCGCGGTTGCGTGCGGCCTCGACTGCGAGCTCGAGCAGATTGCCGCTCTTGGTCTCGACAGCCTTGGTGATGGCATCCAGAGAAGCCTGGACAGCGGCATTGTCACGTTTGGCGCGGAGTTCCTTCAGACGTGCGATCTGAGACTCACGTACCTTGGTGTTGTCGATGTCGAGAATCTCGATGGGATCCTCCTTGTCCAGACGGTACTCGTTGATACCGATAATCTT
>CALVDH010000048.1 GCA_944326235.1 uncultured Bacteroidales bacterium
TCCATGGCTACCATCGACAGAGTCCTCAACGCCGGATTCGAGTTCGTGGAAATGGCCCGTCCGCTGGTATACGATACGGATTTCGTCAACAAGCTCCGCGACGGAGTCTGCTCAGAGAGCGGCTGCCGCCACGCCAACTACTGCGTGGCCCGTATCTGGAACTACGACATGCAGTGCCACGAGAACTGCACCCTCTCCCCGCGCATGAAACGCGAGGTAGAGCGGAACATAAGAAAGTACTACGACAAGAAATAACGGATTCTAAACGAATCGTCAAACAACTAAGGCGGGGCGCTCTATCGCTGCCGGACCGTCACAGGTCCGGGGGAGGAAAGTCCGGGCAGGACAGAGCACCGCACTGTGGAAAGCACAGGTAGGCGAAAGCTTACGTCACGGGTAACAGAAAACAACCGCCCCTCCCTCGGGAGAGGTAAGGGTGAAAATGCAGGGTAAGAGCCTGCGTCCGTTCGATGGTGACATCATCGGAGTATCCGCCTGCGGCCTGCAAGGCCAAATATACCGGCAGTCAAGGGCTGCTCGTCCTTTGCCGGGGGGTAGGCTGCTCAGATAAATGATAGAGGCTCCGGGGTCCGCTCCGGAGTACAGAACCCGGCTTACAGTCCCGCCTTTTTTATTTTGCTTTTGTAACATTTATTTAACAGCCATTTCAGATTCAATTCAGAATTATTGCTCATATTTGCGTCACTGAAATTTACACCTTTGTCTATATGAGCAGACTTCGACTTATATCAGCCGCCGCGGCCCTTGCAAGTGCGGTCCTGTGCGCCGGAGCCCAGGATTCCCCGAGATACGATGTGTTCGAGAGCACCATACCCTCCGACTTCCAGCCGAGGGTGGACGTCGGATTTGAGTTCCCGCTGGCGGACGATTTTACCTTCACGCTCAACAACGAGCTGCGTTTCCGCGACAATATGACCAGAATCGACCGCAACTACCTCCAGGGGTCATTTTCCTGGGAGACCTGCGACTATTTCTCCCTGGACGCCGGCTACATCTTCCAGTCGGTGCTCAACATCGGAGACGTAGAATACGAGCGGGAGTGGCAGTACCGGCACAGGGTATTCCTGGACCTGAAGGCCGAAGTCGAGCTGGACGACTGGAAACTCTCCCTGACCGAACGCCCGCTGGTCAACCTCCGCCCCTGGGCTGACGGCATACACGACCCGCTGGACGAATGGCTCATCCGCTCCAAACTCAAGGTGGACTACGACATTCCCAAGACCGAACTCACTCCCTACGCATTCTTCGAGCTCTCCAACACCCTCAACACCGTGGACTACGGCGGAGGCCCCTTCGTAGACCGCCTGCGGTTCTGCCTGGGCGTGAAGTGGGACTTTTCCGACTTCTGCAACATGGAGCTCTACTACTACTTCGACATCCGCAACTCCCGCGATGTCAGCTACACCACCGGCTCTTCCGGAGTCTACGACATCTACCTCAACAAGGAGCAGCAGTACATTCACGTCCTCGGCCTCTCTTTCAATTTCGGGTGGGACTAGTTACACCCTTGCCCCGTCCACAACGGCAGCATTTCCTGCGATTCACTGCCGTTGCTGAATAGCTTTTTTCGCCGAATCCTTGCTGCAGGCCTTCTGGACGGCGTTGCCTCTCCGGCCTCCTTCCACAACGGCACCGATTCCCGCGATTCACTGCCGTTGCGGTACATCATTTTCCACCGCACCCTTTCTACAGACCTTCTGGACGGCGTTGCCTTTCCGGACCCTTTCCACAACGGCAGCATTTCCCGCGATTCTCTGCCGTTGCGGTACATCATTTTCCGCTACACACTTTCTACAGACCTTCTGGACGCGTTGTCTCTCCGGCCTCCTTCCACAACGGCAGCATTTCCCGCGATTCACTGCCGTTGCGGTACGTTATTTTCCGCCGCACCCTTTCTACAGACCTTCTGGACGGCATTGCCTCTCCGGTCCCTTTCCACAACGGCACCGATTCCCGCATTTCTCTGCCATTGTGGTAAAGATAGACGCTCTCACCTTCCGAAGGTGATACGGAGACTACCGGATTTGGCCCACCTTCGGAAGGTGGATATGCGGCACGTCAGGGGAAAACGACTTCACATAGCCCGTAGAGCACATTTGCAGAAATCCCACCTTCGGAAGGTGGATATGCGGCACGTCAGGGGAAAACGACTTCACATAGCCCGTAGAGCACATTTGCAGAAATCCCACCTTCGGAAGGTGAGATAGAAACGGGGGAAACTGCACACCTTCGGAAGGTGGGACGAAAATGCGATAAGACTACTAAGATTACGGATAAGAAATCGGAGCGAGTCCGGCGAGAAGAAACTCTGAGCCGACTCCTTCGGAAGGAGTGGACGAATCACGGGAAAGCACGACTCCTTCGGAAGGAGTATGAAAGTGCAAGAGCAACGGTATCGCCTCTGCAGGCTCTGTACAATGGAAATACTATATATGAGGTTCCTTTACCCCTTCAGAAGGAGTGGACGAATAACGGGAAAACACTACTCCTTTCGAAGGAGTGGGAAGGCTTTGGAATGAGGGAGATGCAAACGGCTGTACGATACCAAAACGAGAAGGTGGTGGAGAAAGGCCGTTTGACCCGGCACTTTCCGGACGGGGATCCGGGGCAAGGCGGCGAGGGAGGCCTCGGCAGAGCAAATAAATTTGCTCTGCTCTCGGCTTCTGCATATATTTACATATCGAAATATGAAATAGGTTATGAAAATGCGAAATGTACTCTTACTCTGCCTGATGGCTGTTTTAGCCACTCACACAGGCATGTCTGCTGACATACTAAGTTCCGGCAACACGGCAAACATTCCTGAGGCCGGTGTGCCGCAGGAGCTGGCGCGGTGGCGGAAAGCCACTTACACGGATGTACGGTATCGGTTGCATTTCGACATACCGGAAGAACGCACGGAGAGGGTCGACGGGTGGATTACCGTAAGGCTTAGACTGGACGCTCCGGCTGATATCGTACTGGATTTCAGGGAGCCGGCATCGAGCGTACACGAGGTCAGCATCAATGGAACAAGAACGTTCATGACTTCCATTGGAAAATACGGGATGCAGACAGACGGGACAAGGGGAGAGTCCGGCGGGCAGCAGCAGCCGAGCTGCATCATTCAGAACGAGCATATCGTCATACCGGCGGCGCTGACCAGGGCCGGAGAAAATACGGTGGACATCGTATTCACTGCCGGAGACCAGTCCCTGAACCGCAACGACGAGTTCCTGTACACTCTCCTGGTACCGGACCGGGCCCGCACCCTCTTCCCCTGTTTCGACCAGCCGGACATGAAGGCTCTGTACACACTTTCGCTCGAAGTTCCGGCGACATGGAAAGCCGTATCCAATACCTATGTGGACAGGGAAGAGAACCTGCCGGCCGAAGAGGGTATGGAAGCCCGCAAGCTGGTCACCTTCTCCGAGACCGAGCCCCTGAGCACCTATCTCTTCTCCTTCGTGGCCGGTGAGTTCTTCCAGAGGGACTACGATGACGGCCGTCACCGATTCAGCGCCTACTACCGCGAGACCGATACGGCCAAGACGGTCCAGCTCGACGACATCTTCGCCCAGGTGGCCGCGTCCCTCGAGTGGCTCGAAGAGTACACCGGAGTGCCCTACCCCTTCGCCAAGTACGACTTCATCATCCTGCCCGGATTCCAGTACGGCGGCATGGAGCATACCGGAGCCACCCTCTACAACGACGGACGGATGTTCCTCGGGCCCAACCCCACCCTCAGCGACGAGCTCGCCCGCACGGAACTCATAGCCCATGAGACCGCCCACATGTGGTTCGGTGACCTGGTGACGATGAAATGGTTCGACGAAGTGTGGACCAAGGAGGTCTTCGCCAACCATTTCGCCGCGTGGATATCCGAGCCCCTCTATCCCGAGGTCAACCACCGGCTGAGCCGCCTGCGCTCGTTCAACACCGCCGCCCTCAGCGAGGACCGCACCGAGGGTACCGTCTCCATCTCCCAGGAGCTGCCCAACCTGCGCTACGCCGGCTTGGTCTACGGCCAGATCATCTACAACAAAGCCCCTGTGATGATGGAAAAACTCATTGAGATCATGGGCCGCGACGCCTTCCGGGAAGGCATCCGGACCTACTTGAAACGATATGCCTACAGCAACGCCACCTGGGACGACCTCGTGGGGATCCTCGACAGCCTCACCACCGCCGACCTGCGCGGGTTCAGCCGGGCCTGGGTCTACGAGAAAGGCATGCCGGACATCACGTTCCGCATCTCCGGAAGCCGGAAAGACAGCCTGACCGTCACCCAGACCGATCCCCTCGGCCGCGGCATCGTCTGGCCCCAGAGCTTCGGAGTGACCGTAAGTGACGGCACACAGTCCGCACAGATAGAGGTACGCATGGATGCCGCTGAAGTCACCGTACCTATCAGCATGCCTGCAACGACAAACACCGCCCCCCTCTACATCCTCCCCAACACCGACGGCCGGGGCTACGGCCGCTTCATCCTGCCGAAGGCCACAGCAGACTGGCTGCTCACCCATTGGCCTGAGATACAGGACGGCACCGCCCGCTTCGCCACCCTGATGAACCTCCAGGAGAACTACCTCGCCGGCCTCATCTCCGCCCGCGACTGGAGCAGCTCCATACTGGCCGGACTTGATACAGAGACCGACCAGCTCACCGCCTCGTCCCTCTCCGGCTTCCTCGGCTGGGCCATAGACGACCTCTGCGGCACTGACCGCGAAGCCGTCGAGCAGGAGATATGGACTCTCGCCCACACCCATCCCGAGAAGGCCGTACGCACCATACTCATGCGTTCCCTGCCGGGCCGGATATACTCCGACGACCTGTGCGACAGTCTATACAGCATCTGGGCCGGACAGAGCGAGCCCCTCTACAGCGAGAGCAACTACACCTCCCTGGCCTGGGAGCTCGCCCTCCGCTTCCCCGACCGCGCAGAGGACATCCTGACGACCCAGAGAGCCCGCCTGACCGACCCCGACCGTCTCCGCCGCTTCGACTACATCTCCCGCGCATTGTCCCCGGATGAAAGCGCCCGCGACACCCTCTTCCAGAGCCTCATGAAGGCTGAGAACCGCCGCATCGAGCCATGGACCGCCTCCGTCCTCAGCTACCTCAACCACCCTCTGCGCGAGTCCTCCTCCATCCGCTACATCCGCCCCGGCCTCGACATCCTCGAGGAAGTCCAGCGCACCGGGGACATCTTCTTCCCCCGCAACTGGACCGGCGCCCTCCTCGGCAGCCACCGCAGCCCCGAGGCCATGCACGAAGTCCGGCAGTTCCTCGAGGACCGTCCAGACTACCCCGCCCTCCTGCGCAACAAGATCCTCCAGGCCGCCTATCCCCTCTTCCGGGCCAATACCACCGCCGCCATCCGCACCTCGCCCGAAGACACGCTCATCTACCGCAGAACCATGGAGAAGCTCCTGCCCCTGTCGGACCGTCCCGCCGGTGACATCATGAAAGCCGCCGCAGAGGCATTGTACGGCACTCCTTATGCGAGCGGCACCCTCGAGGGCGACCCCGAAGTCCTTACGGTCAATCTCCGGGAGACCGACTGCATCCTCCTCGTCGAGGCCTGCACCGCCATGACCCTGCTGCTCAAAGACAATGACGGCAAGGGCATCCCCCCCTTCGAGGACTTCTGCTCCATGCTCCGCACCCTGCGCTACCGGGACGGCATCACGGCCGGCTACCCCTCCCGCCTGCACTACACCACCGAATGGCTCCTGCAGGCTCAGGACAATGGCTTCCTGCGGGAGGTCACGGCGGAGCTCGGCGGAACACCCCTTCATCAGGAATTCTCCTTCATGTCCTCCCACCGGGACAATTATCCCCGGCTGCGGGAGGAGGACGGGGCCCTGAAGCTCATCCGCAGGAGCGAGGAACGGCTGGACACCGCCGCAGCATATTTTTCCATCCCTTCGGAGAAAATACCTGAGATAGAGGACAATATCGAGGACGGAGACATCATCTGCTTCCTGAGCACCACCCCGGGACTGGACATCACCCACACCGGCATCGCCTGCCGCGGGAAGGACGGCAGCCTGCATTTCATCCACGCCTCCATGAAAGAGGGGAAAGTGGTTTTTGAACAAAAGACTCTGGCTGAATATGCCCGGAACGGCATAAGGGTCGCCCGGACACTGTAAAGAAATTGGACAATTTTCAAAAAATTAGACACTTTCTGTAAAATTACTTTACAATTAAGAATTTTGCAGAATATAGTTTTTAATTGACAATCAACCAATTACACACAATGGCATGATTTTGGATACAGTCTGACAGCAACAGGAAATATTTAAACAACGCATCATGTTCAGACTGATCATCCGGAATCTGGCCCACACTCTCAGGCGGTATCCCCTGCCCTCGGCCATCAACCTCGCGGGGCTCGTGGTGGCCCTCACCGCATTCATCATCATCCTCTCGCACGTGGAGTTCGAGACATCCTACGACACGTCCTACCCGACTTCGGGGAGGATTTTCCGCGTGGACTGCCCGGGCAATGACGCTACGTTCCGGAGCATCCTGCCCAATGCATTTGCCCGCGATGTCATCAACTCCTCGGCCCACATCGAGGCCGGAACGATGCTCATGCCCTACTTGGGCAAGCTGCCGTTCTACAT
>CALVDH010000049.1 GCA_944326235.1 uncultured Bacteroidales bacterium
CTTCAGGATGCTTCTGTGTCCTTTTACGCCGTTGCCAACTACAGTACGGCGCAGAGCACGGCGTTGGATGCGGTCAGAACCGTTGCGGACCTGCAGGATATGACGGTAAGTTTCACTACTGAGGGCAATGTCTCGCGCAGCCGTTTCCTCATGGAGGCCCAGCACCCTGATGTAAGGCTCAATGTCGTGGAGGAAAACGGTCAGCTGATGATAGAGCGGGTGGGAGTCAACCTTGTACTGAGACGAATAGATGCCAAGATAACGTTCCGGCTCACTTTTGATATAGATGATGCGGTGGAAGGTTCGGTGGTTTTTTCCGATATGGCCTACAGAGTCCACAATGTTCCCGATGTCGCCTATCTCTTTGAAAGGTCCAGGCCTGCCGGCGTGCAGGTCGGACAGGAGAACACATGGGACGCGGCGGCAGCGGATCCTGACGGGAATTATTCCTGTATGCTGGATGACAACTTCGAGACATTCGACGAGCAGTACACTGACCGGACAGGAGGGGAGTTCTCATTTTACCTGAGAGAAAGCCGGCCTGTGCCGAAGAAGCTTATAACTGCGTCCGAGCAGGGAAACTGGTCCTCGCTCTATGCCATGAGAGAGGCCTGGACAGGTGGCTCCGAGGATACGAAGACACCGGTGCATGGCCGTAATTTTACCTATGCTCCCGAAAAGGGGACACTTGTGGAGATATCAGGAGAACTTTCCTATACCCGGAAGGGAGACAATGGGAATGAGGAGGTCTACGGCAATGTTACGTATATCATTCATCTCGGCGAGACCGGAAACAATGCCAATGACCCGGATGCTGTCAACAATTATGACGTCAGGCGCAACGTCAGGTATATCTACAATGTGACGGTGCGGGGAGTCAATGACCTTCTTGTCGAGGTCGAGACCGGAGAGGAGCGTCCCGGAGTGGAGGGGGACATAACCGTGTCGGAGCACAGGCAGTACAGGCTTGACGCGCACTACGGAAGACTGCTGCTGGAGCTCAACAGGAACAATCTGGAAAATGCAGCCTGGGTGGTAACGACTCCACTCGGTTCGATCAATTATACTCCTGAAACCGGTATAACGGCACCTTATGACTACAAGTGGGTACTCTTCGCCATCAACAGACAGTTCGTAGGCACCAGTAGCGCAATGGTCAAGTTTCCCGGAACGCAGGCTTATAACGGCGGGCTTGATTTCTTCTCCGACTCGGGCATGCCATCGCTTGATGACATGCACAACGATGTGGGTTATGCTGATAAAGATGACTGGCTGAGGCAGAGTCCGGGAAATTATTACAGTAGCATGGCTATCGATGACGAGGCTTGTCTGAGGGACATAAACCAGCTGATAAACTATCTCAGACGTGAGGCTGAATCCGAAGATTCGGATCTGTTCGAAAGTGACGGCACTGTGGCGATAACGGCCTTTGTGGATGAGTATGCCTATGTGTACGACCCCAGGAGTGAGGACTATATCCATCCCGGAGAGCCTGTGACACACCCATCCAGGCTTATCCTATGGAAAGAGTATGTGAATGTGCCGGACAGGTCGATGGATATAGTGCCTATGTCCAACACTCACGTCAGCGAGGACGGCAACACTTCTGTGACCAATTCCTACATAACCATATCGCAGAACTCTATCAAGACCATCTACGATGCATCGAACTCCAGTCTTGAAACGGCATGGGGGCTTGAGACCACCAATGAGACAGGCATGCTTACGCACAGTATGAAATACGACCCCATAGGTGGTACCCCTGGCTCATACAATGACGGCAGGTCCAACTTCTTGAAATTCTGGACTTACGCTGATGGTAGTACCGGAGGATTTAGATGGAATCAGGTCATGACGACGGAGGTGGAGATCGAGAGCGCAGATGGCCTGTCGGAGGACTTCAGGGACGCTTTCCATGCATGTATTACCCGAAACCGGGACCTTGACGGGGACAACATGATAGAAGCCAATGAGATATACTGGTATCTGGCTGCGAGGGACCAGCTCACCGGGCTTTGGATAGGACAGCCCTCCTTGGACGAAAGCGCATGGATGTACAACGGAAAAGGGGAAATGAAGCACTTCGTGACCAGCTCCAATAACGGCAGCTATATAGTGCTCTGGGCGGAGGAAGGTGCCACTTTCGGTCCTTTGCGTGCAAGTGGTGATGATAATTATTACTATGAAGAGCAGGAGATATACGACTATCGCTGTATCCGTAACCTTGGAGTGTCTATCTCGGATGCGGACCAGTCTGTCTCACATTACGCCGATCAGACGGGCTATACAACATTCGAATCGAATGACAGAACTGCGCCGGATTACGCACGTGGTTATTATACCGTCGATGTAGGCGCCATGAACGGCAGGGCTCTCCGCTCCGCCTCTGATGACGGCCGCAGCCTGCCTATGGACAACGAGCAGAGTCAGAACAACCGGCCTTACCGGCAGTTCGACGTTCTGGACAAGGACAGACAGACACGTTACGGTGGATCCAATTGGGCACCTGTGTATTATGGCTGGGAAAATATGATAGATGCCTATAACCGGAACATCAACCCCTGTCCTGACGGATGGAGGGTGCCCAACCAGAGGGAGATGCTTATTTTGGTCAGCACTGTTCCAGGACTGGAATGGAATAATGGTGACTCTTACTACATACCCACATTCACCACATTTTCATTTAACGGTACTCCCGGATATGACTCTGACAGATACGGATTCCTGTATGGCGGAACCAATGTCTTTCTGAACAATGGCGGAGAAGGAAATTTCTATTTCCGTTGCGTGAGAGACCACGTCGATTAGTTCCGGCAGGCCGGCGGAGCATTATTTCCCGCTTCTGTGACCGCGCTTTCCGGAGCGCAGCCGGGTGGAGGCGATGACCATGGCCTCGTCGCGGGCGATGTAGCGCATGGCGATGAAGGTGAGGATGGCGGCGCAGATGGGGAAGAGGCAGGGAACGGTGAAGAGGGCGTCTTCTCCGAGCTTGGTGTCCCTCTGGAAGAAGTACACTGCCAGGATTATCTGGTATGCGATGAGTATGAGTGTGTTGAGGTTGCACAGACGGATCTGGCGGATGCGGTTTTTGAACGATACGAGGGTGACGATACTGAGCACCGCGCATACCAGCTGGAAGATGGTGGTGAGGGTAAAGCCCTTGAATGCCGCTACTTCTACGAAGCGGATGACGGTGTCCTCTCCGACGAAGCGGATCATGGGTGCGAAGAACATGGAGACAAGCAGTCCGGCTGCTATGGTCAGGAAGAGGCTCTGTATTCTGAAAAACATATTGACGTCGATTTTATGGGTTTGCAGGCGCAAAAATAGGGAAAAATCGGAAATCTGTGCTATCTTTGATACCACATTGAAACTATTTAAATAGAAAATTATGGGAAAGATAGGTGATTCTGAACTGATAATCAACGGCGACGGGTCGGTGTTTCATCTGCACATCCGTCCTGAGGCGCTGGCGGACAAGGTGATCCTCGTCGGAGACCCCGGCAGAGTGGAGCTGGTCAGCTCGTATTTTTCTGAGATAGAGAGTACTGCCTCCTCGAGGGAGTTCCGCAGTGTGACCGGCAGGTATAAAGGAACGAGGATGACGGTCCTCTCCACCGGCATAGGCTGCGACAACATAGACATAGTCATGAACGAGCTGGATGCTCTGGCCAATATCGACTTCCGGACCAGAGAGGTGCTTCCGGAGCACCGTTGCCTGACGATTCTGCGCATAGGCACCTGCGGGGTGATACAGCCGGATATTCCGCTCGGTTCGTATATTTTCTCCAGGGTGTCGGCCGGTTTTGACGGCCTGCTCAACTGGTACGGCGGCCGCGATGAGGTGGTGCTGAAGGATGTTGAGGAGGCTTTCCTGGCTCATGCGGGCTGGAACAGGTATCTTCCGACGCCTTATTTCGTCAAGGCCGGGGATGCTCTGACGGAGCTGTTCAATGACTGCACCGTCCCCGGAATGACGATTTCCGCTTCCGGATTCTACGGCCCTCAGTGCCGGGTGGTGCGTCTGCCGCTGGCCATGCCGGATCTGATGGAGCGGCTGGAGTCGTTCCGCTTCGGGGATCTGCGTTTCACCAACTTCGAGATGGAGGGCTCGGCCATCGCCTCCCTGGCCCGCAAGCTGGGACATGAGGGCGCCACCATCTGCCTGGCTATCGCCCACCGCTATGCCAAGCAGGCCAATGCGGACTATAAGTCCCTGATGGGCGGTCTGGTAAAGATGTGTCTGGACAGGCTGGCGCAATGAGCAGGGAGACGGAAAGTCTGCTGGAGCTCCTGCAGGACAGTGATCCTGTGACTCAGGAGAAGGTGCGGGCCAGGCTGGAGGAACTGGGCTGGAATGCTGTATATTACGGTCTGCAGAATCTGGAACGGGTGATACCTCTTCCGGCCAGGAGGCAGGTGCGCCGGCGTCTGCATGACATGTCTTCTGTATGTGCGGTCAATGAGGTGCAGACTTTGCTGGGGGAAGGAGATTTCTTTTTCGTTCCCGAAGGCCTGTACAGCCTCACCCGCGTCCTGCTGCCGGAGATGTCGCCTGCGGAGTTTCATGACTGCTATGCGGCTCCTGCCGGAGATCTGGTCTGCGAACTGAGGGATACCATGACTGCGGTGGAGAAGGTGGAGATGCTCAACTATATCGTCTTCGACCGGTACGGCTTTAAACTTTCGGATGACGGGTGGGACGGTTATGAGACCGATGTCCTGATCCCGGAGATTATGGCCGGACGCCGGGCCGGTGTAGTGGGGATAACTTCCGTGTATTTTCTTCTGGCCAGTTACGCGGGCCTGCCTGTGTATCCTGTCTTCCCGAAGGAACCCGGATATTACGTGGCCTGGTTCGAGGGCGGGCGTACCCTTTTCTCCATGGATATGGGCAACAAGGGCCGTATAGCGGAACCCATCCCCAGGAGGTCGTGGCTGGACACTGACTTCATGGGGACGGACCGTACTATTCTGTATCTCTACGCGACGGCTCTCCGGCGTTTCGGACGGAAGCCTCTCACGCAGCTTCAGGCGTCTCTGCTCGACAGGGCTGTGGATTCCCTGCGCCTGTAGGATTATTCCATAAGTTTCTTGTACTTGAACCGCTTGGGCTCGTCGGTGCCCAGGCGCTTGCGGCGGTTCTCCTCATACTCGGAGTAGGTGCCCTCGAAGAAATATACTTGCGAGTCGCCCTCGAAGGCGAGGATGTGGGTCGCGATGCGGTCCAGGAACCAGCGGTCGTGGGAGATGACCACGGCGCAGCCTGCGAAGTTCTCGATACCTTCCTCCAGGGCCCGGATGGTGTTTACGTCCACGTCGTTGGTGGGCTCGTCGAGCAGGAGGACATTGCCCTCGTCCTTGAGGGTCAGGGCCAGGTGGAGGCGGTTGCGCTCACCTCCGGAGAGGATGCCGCAGAGCTTCTCCTGGTCGGCTCCCGAGAAGTTGAAGCGGGAGACGTAGGCGCGGGCGTTGATTTCGCGGTTGCCCAGGCGGATGAACTCGGAGTTCTCCGATATGGTCTGGTAGACGGTCTTGTCGGGGTCAATGCTCTTGTGCTGCTGGTCCACGTAGGCTAGCTTGACGGTCTCTCCGATGGTTATCGAGCCGCTGTCGGGCTGCTCTATGCCCATGATGAGGCGGAAGAGGGTGGTCTTGCCCGCTCCGTTGGGGCCGATGACACCGACGATGCCGGCGGGCGGCAGGGAGAATGTCAGATGCTCGAAGAGGAGCTTGTCGCCGTAGGCCTTGGATACGTCGTTGAACTCTATGACCTTGTTGCCCAGACGGGGACCGTTCGGGATGTATATCTCGAGGGCCGCCTCCTTGGCCTTGCCGTCCTGGCTGGCCAGTTTCTCGTAGGCGCCCAGGCGGGCCTTGGACTTGGCCTGACGGGCCTTCGGAGCCATGCGTACCCACTCCAGCTCGCGCTCCAGGGTCTTGCGGCGCTTGCTCTCCTGCTTCTCCTCCATCTCCAGGCGCTTGCTCTTCTGCTCCAGCCAGGAGGAATAGTTGCCTTTCCAGGGGATGCCCTCGCCGCGGTCCAACTCGAGGATCCAGCCGGCCACATTGTCCAGGAAGTAGCGGTCGTGGGTGACGGCGATGACGGTGCCCTTGTACTGGCGCAGGTGGGCCTCCAGCCACTGGATACTCTCGGTGTCGAGGTGGTTGGTGGGCTCGTCGAG
>CALVDH010000050.1 GCA_944326235.1 uncultured Bacteroidales bacterium
CCAACGTTTTTTCGTGATTTTTCTTCGCGCAGCGCTCATCCGGCCGGACTGCCCCGTGCCTGGCCGCCGTATCTACGTTCATTGTCTCAGTTAGCGGGCGTAACCACCAACCCGGGCCCCGCGCCCACAACGACCACGACAATGAAGCGAACACCCCGACATACCCTCCTCCGGACCGCCGCAGCCCTCACCCTCCTGCTGCCGGCCCTGACCGCCTGCACCATTGTCTCCCGCACCGTACCCGCCGCCGACGAGCCGATCACCTTCGCCTCCTTCCTCCCCGACGTCACTAAGGCGGTGGTAGAGAGCGAGGCCGACATGACCGAATTTGCCGTATGGGGCTGGCACACCGCCGCCGGAGCGACCCCGACCGCAAGATTCGACGGAGAGAAAGTCTACCGCGACTTCCCCGGCTCGCCCTGGACCTACTACGTGCCCCGCTTCTGGGTCGAGGGGCATTATGACTTCTATGCTCTGTACCCGTACCCCGCTGACTGCTCCGGAGTCACCGCCACCTGCACCGCCGACGGCATCACATCCATCACCCTCAACTCCCCCAACGCCGACATTGACCTAATGACAGCCACTGCCACCCGCGACTACAGCCCAGCGAACCCCAATGCCTCCGCTGTGTCGTTTACTTTCGAGCACCTGCTTGTGAAGGTCAGTATTGTTGTACGCACTGAGGGTTTGGGGACCGGCACTGTCAGTCTGATGAACCTCCAACTGAAGGGGCCGGAACTCACCGCCACATACTATCCTCAGAGCGGCTGGTCCGACCTGTCGAAAGATGAGAGCACACTGATAAAATATAATGATCCATCAGGCGTTGTCCTTACAGATAAAGGGGTGTCCATCGTCGAGGACAGGCTCCTCATTCCCACCGACCAGCCGTCAGCCTACTCCGTAGTAATAAACTACATGGACGGCAGCAGTCAGAAAACATCCACCGCCGAATTGCCGTCCATCCCCATCTGGCAACCCGGTGAGTCGTATATCTACACCCTGACCATCAAGGGTGACTACATCGGATTTGACAGGCCTCTGGTAGATGACTGGGACGATGCGGACGGAGGCATCATTATCGTGGATTAAATGAATATGGACATGAAGATTACTGATATCCTGCGCGTAACTCTCCCGGCACTGACCGTTGTTCTCCTGACCGGACTCTCATCCTGTCAGCGGCAGAGACCATCGTCCGCGCCCGAAGGTGCCATCACTTTCGGGAGTCCGTCGGTGTATATATCCGGAAGCACCCGCAGCACGCTGATCAGCGGAGAGTTGGGGGACGGAGCGTCATTCGGGGTCTACGGGTACTGCCTGAGCAACCGCGTCGGAACTACCGGACTGAACAACCTTGACCCCAATTCCGGTGCCACCAGCTGGTCCGGCAAGGAGTCCATGTGTCCTCCTTCGGTGTTCTTCAATCAGGAGGTGACTGTCGGAGCTGACGGCTGCGATTACGCTTACTCCGGCACAGACAATGGCAACAACCTATACAGAAGCTGGTACAGGGACGGCCGCGGACTGGATGGAAATATGAATGAGGGTATCCAGGACGCCGACCGCTTCCGATATTCGTTCTTTGCCTATTATCCCTATGATGATTACACTTATGATGGGGCTGGATTTGACGTAATCACTCCTGGGAAGCAGGAAGACTTCGGCGCTCCTTATTTTAGGTTCACCATGCCGTTCCCGGGCGGGGACGGCAGCAAAGAGCTGGAACACATGGAGACACCGGACGCCATGCTGGCCGTCCTCTACAACCGCTACAGTTCCGAGGGCAACCTTCAGTTCACCTTCAGCCATCTGCTTACGGCCCTCGGGGTGGAGGTCAACAATTTCAGCGACCACCGGCTGACCGTCCACAGCATAACCCTCTCGGGGACCTTCTACCGCACGATATATGTGGACCTTTCGGGACAAAACGTGAAGTTCACATCTCCTGCTTATGATGTATACAAAGGATATTACGTGCTTCTGGACGAGTCGGATTATCCTGATGCGGAAGGCATCGTGCTTGAGCCTGTCGAGGACGAGTTCTCGGCCACCTCATGGAACATTGGACCGGAAGACTATCTGCTCCTTATCTCGGGTGACGGCGGCAGCGGAGGAAATTATCTCGGACCGAATCCTGCCGATCTGCACATGAACATCTCATACTCCTTCGATGACGGAGGGGAAAATCCCAGAGATGCCTCCTTCACCCGCCCGACCTCCTTCACCCCCAGTCCGGGTACCAGATACACCGCCCAGCTCAACTTCGTGGGGGATGAGTTCGTCCTCCTTTTCGCGGTGGACAACAACGGCGAATGGTGGCTCGGCAATCAAAACGACGATGATGTCATATTTGAATAAAAAAGAGCATACGACATGAGACACAGCATATATCACAGTATCGCAGCGGCGTTTTTCCTGCTGGCAGGACTTCAGTCCTGCTCTTTTGAGGGACCGCTCGAGCCGGACTTCCATAACTCGGGAGACGGTATCTCGCTCACATTCACCAATGACCCCATGCTGCCGTATAAGGTGACCACCAAGGCCCTCGATGTAGCCGCCGACCCCAAGGACGAGGAGGAGAAACGCATCAACAACCTGCATATCTTCTTCTTCACGTCTTCCGGAAAATATCTTACCGGAGGGTACCTTCAGGGCTACATAGACGACAACGCTCCGGAGACAGGAGGCTATTATGCTCCGGGAAGGCAGACGACTGTCCTTAAAATATCCAAGACGGACCAGAATGGCGGAAGCCTTTTCGAAAATCTGGATGAGGATGGCAAAGCAATAGTCTACGCTGTTGCCAATGTGGACGCCTCGTTGTTCAATGAGAAAGATGAATACGGACGGCCGCAGATCATCGCCGACAGAGTTGCTGGGGGCATGACACCCCGGAAGGCCCTCGAAAGCCTGATATTCAGTCCATCCCAGGGTGTGTCGGTAGGCATTCCCGCGGAAGGCATGCCCATGGCCGGCTACAAGGAGGTTGATTTTAACGCTGACGGCGGTACCGACAACGATAACTCCGGAGAACGCACCATCCTCCTCAAGGCCCTCATGGCCCGCGTGGACGTCAGCATCGACCTTCGTTCCGAGACCTCCGAAGGCCGTCTGCCCGCATTCCAGCTTATGGACTGGACCGTACACAATATGCCTATGGGCAGCACTATAGGTGAGCGGGGAGCAAATGAGTACACCGGTGACTTCGGAACCGATGCGAACGGCATCGAACTCACCGAAGAGACCGTCTCCTTCCAGCGTGTCATCTACAACAACAACGAGCAGAGTATCGACTTCTCCTTCTATGTCTTCGAGAACATACAGGAGGCTGAGTGGATAAAAGACGAAGGGGAACAATGGGCCAACAGCGACTTGGCCCCAGGCAGTGAGGGGACGGAGAACGACCTGTACCCTAAAAATGAAGGAGAGGAAGGAGGTTTCGAGGAACATCACAAACAGCGCTACAAGCCCTACATAGCTGACCGCGCCAACGCCACCTCCCTTGAACTCCACGGCTTCTACACCACTTACAATGACTACACCTACGAGATCCGCTACACCCTCTACCTCGGTGCCAACCATACCGATGACTTCACCCTGCGCCGCAACCACCAGTACATCAACAACATCACCATCAAAGGTATAGATGCTCGGGATGACAACTCAGGCGAATATACTTTAGATGCCCGCGTCAACGTAGATACCGAGGCCAATAACTTCTACATCTCCATCCTCCGCGAGCGCAACCACGACGCCCACTTCTGCGTCACGCCGATGGATGTCTACCTTTTCGCCGATGAGAGCAGGAATCCAAGGATGACCGTAAGCATCGACGACCCCTATGACCAGAAATGGATCAAGATGGAGCTGATCAAGGCCGCAGATATGGAAAAAGGCACTGTCTCTGAATCAGGGTTCACAGCATACACAGGAGCCGGCACCGGAGACCACCTTGCCACCGGTACTCCTTGGACCGCCGGCAACGGCAAGCGGGCCTTCTTTACCACGTCCCTGTTCAAGGATGAAACTCCACTTAAGGATGAAGTAGAAGTCACTACCACCCGCGACCGCGTCTACTTCTATATCGACGAGAACCTCTCCGACTCAGAGGACCGCACCGCCACCGTTACCCTCACCTACTACGAAGGAGACAGCGATATTCCGGTCGAGACCCGCGAGCTTGATATCACTCAGGTGCATTTGCTGAAGGTGCAGGTGTATCTGCCTAAAGATGTATATGTACACAAGCAGACCGGTGAAGAAATAAGTGAGGATGAATATAATAATATCCCTTGGTGGTCTGGAGAGCGGGATAACTACACAAAGGTTTCTGTCATAGATGAGAGCAATCCATATAATGGCGACGGTGGAGTAATCTACATGGAGCAGTTCGAAGAATATCTTGACCACTATGATCCCCTGGATGACTATACTGGCGAAGCTCTTCTTTACGATGGGCTTACTTGGATAGGAGAATCAAATTCAAACTATTATGTTAGCCATGAAATTCCAGGACTTCGTGAGATAAATCCTACAATTTTGGGCAATGCTGGTGATTGGATTATAGAGGATCCGACTACTGTGTATTATGAAGGATTGATATCTACCGGATTTCTTATTTATCTTGCAGATCAGGGAAACATAAATTTAAACGAGAGGCCCAGGTCAGCAGTAGAGTACTGTTTCAATAAGAACAAACGTAATGATAACGGTGAGGTGGAAATAGATTATCGCCCTGTAAAAGGAATTTTGGACACATACCAAGGTTTTGGCTACAACCGTTCAAAATGGTTTTTGCCGGGCATACGCCAGATGGAGAGTTCTCTATACACCTATTACAATATGTTCCCTGAATTTCAGGGCAACTTCTACTGGTCCTGCGCAGCCGGAAAAGCAGGTAGCGGCAATAATCAAAGTCCAACTACCGCACGCGCAACGATGATTAATGCGAGAGGCCATTACACTGAAAGTGTCGATGGAAGCCCAGGCAGTAAATTGCGTACGGACGTCATACGCATCCGCGCCTTCCGCATCGACCTGGATTCATACGAATACTAACACCACCTTTCCCACCTTCCGAAGGTGCGCAGTTTCCCCGCGATATCATCCCACCTTCCGAAGGTGAGTTTTCATGCCATGCCCTCCAGGACGTCCGTATCCGCGTTTCCCTTCCATTCTGACCATTTCCACCTTCCGAAGGTGCGCAGTTTTCCCGCGATATCGTCCCACCTTCCGAAGGTGAGTTTTCATGCCATGCCCTCTAGGACGTCCGTATCCACGTTTCCCTTCCATTCTGCCCTTTTCCACCTCCCGAAGGTGCGCAGTTTTCCCGCGATATCGTCCCACCTTCCGAAGGTGAGTGCTCTTGCGCTTTCAGAAAAGTCCGGAAATGGCCGCACACCCCGTCGGCGTAACAGGCTAAAAATCAACCCATAGCAGCACAACGAAGTGCTTTCGTCGCATAAAAAACTGCTGGTATCCACATGATGATTCAGTAACACGCTGGCTATCGCATAGTTACACCAAAGCGCCGTGCGAACGATTCAAATTCGTTCACTTTAAGTCAGCAACAGCACGTTCCACTGCATCGCCACCTTCGGAAGGTGACGGAGAAAGACCATTTCACCCGGCACCTTCCGGACGGGGAGCCGGGGCAATGCCGATGAGAGAGACTTCTGAGGCAGGTCGGATTATAAC
>CALVDH010000051.1 GCA_944326235.1 uncultured Bacteroidales bacterium
TGTCATCCGCATCGGGGCCTCCTTTTCCTCCGCCACCGGCAACATCGAGGAGTGGAAAGTGGCGTAAATCGGAAAAATATGCTTCTACAGACACACGATATGGACAACAATGCCCCGACCTTGTCATCCGCAAAGCCGAAGAAAGATGGGGCTCAGGAGTAGTCGAGCAGGTCAGTCTCGACCTCCAGGCCGCATTCCCGGAATCCAAAGGATTCAGCGTGACAAATCTGCGGTACATGAAACAATGGTATCTGTTCTATTCTGCAGCAGGTGAAAAACTCCACCAGTTTGGTGGTGAATTCAAACCGACTGAGGGAAAACTCCACCAACATGGTGGCGAATTGCAAACCGCAGAAAGTAAGCTAGAAACAAAAACACATCAGCCTGATGCAGAATTTCCCGGTATACTAGCCATTATACCCTGGCGCCACCACATTGAGATAATCGCCAAATGTAAATCAATTGACGAAGCAACATTCTACATCAGGAAGACTATATCAGAGAATTGGAGCCGTACAGTACTCCAAAGATGCCTGAAAGCGGACCTCTATCACAATAGCTGCAGCGCTGTCACAAACTTCTCACAGATGTTGCCCTGCCTCAGAGTGACCTTGCGCAGGCGATTACCAAAGACAATTATGATTTCGGTTTCGTAGAACTGCCAAGAAACTATATTGAGGAACAACTCAACAAGAAAAATAATTGAGTTTGGCATTAAAGTAGTTGTCACATCGAAAGAATGCATATCTTTGCAGGGATGTAGTAATTCACAATTATGCCAGGTTCGAATTTCATAGACTACGTAAAGATATTCTGCGCCTCGGGAAACGGCGGCAACGGCTCCACCCACCTGCGGCGCGAAAAGTACATCCCAAAGGGCGGGCCCGACGGAGGTGACGGCGGCCGCGGAGGCCATATCATCCTCAAGGGCGACCCGCAGTACTGGACCCTCATTCATCTCAAATACCGAAAGCACATCAAGGCCGAGCACGGCGGAGCGGGCAGCGGAGGCCTCAGGCACGGGGCCAACGGCAAGGACATCATCCTCGAAGTCCCTCTTGGAACTGTCGCCAAGGACGCCGAGACGGGCGAGGTGCTCTGCGAGATACTTGAACCGGGGCAGCAGGAAATCCTGGTGCGCGGCGGCCGCGGAGGCAAGGGCAACAACTTCTTCAAGACAGCCACCATGCAGACCCCCCGCTTCGCGCAGGAGGGAGAGCCGGGCCGCGAAGGCTGGTTCATTCTGGAGCTCAAGCTGCTGGCCGACGTCGGACTCGTGGGCTTCCCCAATGCCGGCAAGTCGACCCTACTCTCAGCCGTATCCGCAGCCAAGCCCAAGATTGCTGACTATCCCTTCACCACCCTCGAGCCCAACCTGGGCATCGTCTCCTGCCGCGACGACCACTCTTTCGTGATGGCCGACATCCCGGGCATCATCGAGGGAGCGCATGAGGGCAAGGGCTTGGGACTCAGATTCCTCAAGCATATCGAGCGTAATTCCATGCTGCTTTTCGTCATACCCGCCGACACCAAGGATATAAGGGCCGAATACCGCACCCTCCTGGGCGAGCTGGAACAGTTCAACCCGGAACTGCTGGACAAGGACCGCGTCCTCGGCATCTCCAAGGCCGACATCCTGGACGACGAGCTCCGCGCCGGACTGCAGAAGGAACTGCCCGAGGGTATCCCCGCCATATTTTTCTCATCGGTGAGCGGAGAGAACATACCGCAGCTCAAGGACCTGCTCTGGAACACCCTTAACCGCAGCGCTATATGATAGACTGGCTGATACAGCTCGACCACGACATCACACTGGGTCTCAATGCCCTGCACACACCGGTCCTGGACAGCATCATGCTCTTTCTATCGTCGAGCAAGGTGTGGATTCCGCTGTATGTGCTCATAGCCGCACTGATGTTCATCCCCAAATGGTACGGCCGGAAATCGCCTGCATTCCGCCTCGGCAGCCGGATACCGCTCTGGCTCACAGGACTCATCGGAGTGCTGGCTGTGGCGCTGTGCTTCGGTCTCACCGAGCAGATAACCAATCTGGTAAAGGACTGGGTCGCCCGTCCACGCCCGAGCCACGACCCCCTGCTGGAAGGCCTGCTCCATCTGCCGGAAGGCAGGGGCGGCCTCTACGGCTTCTTCTCAGCCCACGCCTCCAACACCTTCGGAATGGCAGCCCTCACCGCCCTGATATTCAGACGCGGGTGGTATTCAGCCGGCATCCTGACCTGGGCCGCGCTGATAGGCTTCAGCCGCATCTACCTGGCCAAGCATTTCACTACGGACGTAGTCTGCGGCGCCCTCGCCGGAGTGTTGGTCGCCTTTGCGGTCTACAGCCTCTACCGATGGGTATTGTCCCTGATTTCCAGAAAATATTCATAGCCCCGACCGCCACATGCTCTGCATCGTAGACTCCACCACCGATCCCTACTGGAACCTCGCCGCCGAGGAATACCTCCTGACCTCTCTTTCCGAACCGGTATTCCGCCTTTGGAGAAATGCCCCTTCAGTCATCGTCGGCCGCTACCAGAATGCCGCCGCTGAGATCAATTCGGAATATGTCCGGACGCGCGGCATACCTGTAGTCCGCCGTCTCACAGGCGGGGGCGCGGTGTTCCACGACCTGGGCAATGTCAATTATACCTTCATCGACCGGAAGGTGGAGGGGGAGGACACCGCGGCCATGTTCCGGCGCTTCACCGCTCCCGTCATCTCGGCTCTGCGCTCACTCGGGGTGGAAGCCTCGCTCGAAGGGCGCAACGACCTGGTCATCAGCGGCCGGAAGTTCTCGGGCAATGCGGTCTGTGTCCACGGCGGCCGGGTCCTGCAGCACGGCACCCTGCTCTTCTCCGCCTCCGTGGCCGACCTCTCGGGCGCCCTCAACACCCGCCCGGAGAAATTCATCGGCAAGAGCGTGCAGTCCAACCGCTCGCGTGTCACCAACATCTCGGAGCATCTGCCCTCCCGGCACCGCTCCATGTCAGTGGAGGAGTTCATCACTTATCTCCAGGACCACATAGCAGGCGGTACGGACACTCTCCGCGGCTACACCGCACAGGAGATGGCGGCCATAGACCGGCTGTGCCGGGAAAAATACTCCACCTGGCAGTGGAACTACGGCAATTCCCCCCGTTACGGTCTCAACCAGACCC
This sequence comes from uncultured Bacteroidales bacterium, assembly GCA_944326235.1. Classification (GTDB taxonomy): domain Bacteria; phylum Bacteroidota; class Bacteroidia; order Bacteroidales; family UBA932; genus Coprenecus. The sequence goes on from CALVDH010000051.1 coordinate 3,162, forward strand.
GCCGCTTCCCCTGGGGCTTCCTCGAGGTCTCCCTCGACGTCTCCGGCGGCCTCATCCGCTCATGCTCCATCCGTGGCGACTACTTCTTCACCCGCCCCACAGAAGATGTGGAGCAGGCCCTGACCGGACTGCCCCACTCCCATGATGCCGTACTCACCACCCTGTCCGCGCTGCCGCTGGCCGACTATTTCGGACCGGCCACGGCCGATGAACTGTCCGAATTGTTTTTCTAGGGACAAATACTTACTTTTTACGCCACTTTCCACTCCTCGATGTTGCCGGTGGAAAAGGAGGCCCCGATGCGGATGACC
>CALVDH010000052.1 GCA_944326235.1 uncultured Bacteroidales bacterium
TCCGACAGGGAGAATGCACGCATCCTTCCGGAAGAGTCCCTGACCATGCAGTCCCTGATCGCCGTAGGTACATCGGCTGGCGGACGTCAGCCCAAGGCCATAGTCGCTGTTTCCAAGGAAACCGGAGAGATACGTTCCGGACAAATAGATGGTCTGGAAGGCTATGACTACTGCATTCTGAAATTCGGTGACCAGGCCCGGTCTTCGGCCGAACTGGAGATGAGCTACTGGCGTATGGCTGTAGATGCCGGCATTCGGATGACTGATTCGAGGCTTATGGAGATAGAGGGCACAAGGCATTTCCTGACTGAACGTTTCGACCGGGCAAACGGCCGGAAACTGCACATACAGACTCTCGCGGCGATGTATCCGGACGCTGCAAGCTATGAGGACATGCTGCTGGTGTGCCGGAAACTGCAGCTGCCTGAAACCGACTCCGAGGAGGTTTTCCGCAGAATGGTCTTCAATATCATGGCCAACAACACCGACGACCACAACAAGAACTTCTCGTTCATCATGAATCCTCAAGGGCAATGGAGACTGGCTCCCGCATACGACATGACATTCATATTCAACACAGGAGGTTATCAGGCACATGAGGAGCACTGTCTGTCGGCCGGCGGCAAACTGCGTGATTTTACTAAAGAGGATATTCTGGCTTTCGCCGCCGCAAACGGCATAAGACGGCCGGCATCCATAATTGATAAAGTTGCCGCCTCACTCAGCCGTTTCAGAACCATAGCCACCGAATACTGTGTTAAGCAAGAATGGATTTCGCGTATAGAAGCCAGCATCCACCGTCGCATGAGCGAATGCGGCTGCATGACGGCCCCATCCAGTAAGGTCACATTCGAGGACACAAAAGGAAATACCATTTCTTATATCAGAATCGAACAGGCCTATCATGGAAATTATCACCTTCTCGCCGACATCAACGGCCATGAACGCAAATACATCATCCGTAAAGGCACGAATCTGTATTCGGAAATAAGTTCAATTGGAGCCAACAGATTGCCTGAGGACTATTTGCGGACTCTCGCAGAGACATTGCTTGTACCCAAACCTACTAATTTCCAATCATAATCTATTTTTACCATGGACTTTACGATTTGGAAATACGAAAATGGATATCAGACCGACGTAATTCCCATAGTCTACCTCCACTCCTTCCGCGGCAACGGCGAGGACGTCTGGAAGGCGTGCCACGGGCTGAAGAACTGCCCGCCGATGGTGCTGGTGTCCGTCAACAATCCGGGTACGGGGCTGGACGACGAGCTGTCGCCCTGGCCGGCGGACGGGGTCTGGAAGGGTCAGGCGCCGTACAAGGGGCTGGCGGCGGAGCATCTGCGCTGGATGATGGAGGAGTGCGTCCCGCAGGTGGAGGCGGAAGTCAGCAGGTTCATACGGGACACACAGGGCAGTCAGGCAAATGGGGATTCGAGTACACGCACATCTGATGTCAATGCGGGAGGCATGGGTAAGGCCGACAATGCCGGTAAGGCGGAGCGCACGAACGCTGCGGACGGTACCACGGCCCGTTTCCTGCCGGTTATCGCCGGCTACTCCCTCGCAGGCCTCTTCGCCCTCTGGGCCGCGTGGAACTCGGGGTATTTCCGGAGGGTCGCAAGCGTCTCAGGATCCCTCTGGTATCCGGGATTCACGGATTATATCAGGAACAATGCGCCGAAGAGCGGCTGCGGGGAAAATACCGGCCCGGAAAAGGCCTATTTCTCCCTCGGCGACCGGGAGGGCCGCACCCGCCATCCGCTGATGAGCCGGGTGGACGCCTGCACCGCGGAAGTGGTGGAGAGGGTCAGGTCATACGGCATCAAGACCACTTTCGAATGGAACCCCGGCAACCACTTCGACCATCCAGAGCTCCGCATGGCCCGGGCCCTCGCCTGGCTGCTGCGCTGAGGCGGGCTACTGCAGGAGGAATCTCACCAGCACTCCCTTGTGGTCGGTAGGCCACACTCCCAGCGGCTCAATGAAAGGATCCTCAGTGGCCTCCGTCACCCGTTGCGAGTTGCAGATGCTGCCCCGCGGTCCGAAGACTGCCGCATCGAGCAGCTCCAGTCCCGGGTAAGGGTAATAGAAAATGTAGTCTATGCGGTCGCGCTCATCGGCATCGGGGGTCCAGGTAAGGCGCTCGACTGGTATCAGGGGATTGTCGGCCGGGAAGGTAAATCCAGGATGGGACAATACGTCGGGGAACTGTTCCCGGTAGGTGTCGACAAATCCGGCATTGTCCAGCATCAGGGGCACTGTCCAGGGGATGATGAGACCGTTGTGGTCGTACAGGTCCTTGGTCTCCCGGATCCAGTCCAGGTGCGAGGGCTCGTTGAAGTCCCCGCCGAGGATGACGATTCTCCCCGCCTCGATGTCCTTGCGGGCGGCGGCGATGAAGTCCCGGATGGCGTCATCGCGCTGCGAGGCGTCATTGACCTGCAGCACCTCGAGGACGGTCTGCGGGATGGGAATCTTCTCCCAAGTGGAGCCGTCGTAGCCGCGGACATTGTAATAGGCGTCATTGAGGTAGTCTAAATGGGCAGTGTACACCGCTATCTCCCGTCCCCCTATCTCAGAGACCATCCGATAGATGCTGCCGTGATCCCCGTTCTCCGGAAATACCGTGGTGGAGTCCGTTATCGGATGCCGGCTCAGCAGCCCGGAATCGTAGCTGTAAAACGAGTAGTATTCCAGTCCCCTTTCGCGCAGCGAGGCCACTATCCTGTCGCAGAACCGTATACCGTGATAGTTGCGCACCTCGCTGAAGGTCACGAAATCCGGCCTGAGCCTCTCGATCTCGTCCACTATCGCGTCATATCCTCCGGGAACCATAGTTCCCTCCTGCCAGATATTCCACTGCAGTACAGTAAATTCCGTGCCTTTCTGCGCACACGAGCACAGCATCACCGAAAGGCCCGCCAGAACTATCAGAATCTTTCTCATTTCAAATCATTTTTTCAGCCTGCAAATATAGAACAATTACCCGCACTCTTTCCATAGTTATTCCTGATTCCAGTTGACCGGAAGGTGCCGGGGAAAAAGGCATTTCGCCACCACCTTCTCGATTTCGTTATATGCAGACCGGCCTCAGAAGCACCTCTCGCCGGTATTCCTGATTTCAGTTGACTGGAAGGTGCCGGGGAAAAAGGCATTTCGCCACCACCTTCTCGATTTCGTTATATGCAGACCGGCATCAGAAGCACCTCTCGCCGGTATTCCTGATTTCAGTTGACTGGAAGGTGCCGGG
>CALVDH010000053.1 GCA_944326235.1 uncultured Bacteroidales bacterium
TGGGGAAATGCGGCTACAGACGGCGCTCGGGGCAATGCGGCTTCTGCGCACCTTCGGAAGGTGAGTAGAAAATGTGGGGAAACTGCACACCTTCCGAAGGTGGGAGAGCGAGAAAGCCGGGCGGGGAAAGCAACAGGGCGAAGAAACGGCGGCAAAGAAACGGCAGCTCAGAAAAAAGCATCGCAGCCGTACCGGATGACCGGCGGGGCTGCGATGCGCGATGTAAGAGTGTTATGAAATATGTGAGTGGGGTCAGAATACTTTGAAGCCCATAGCCTTGCGGACGAGGGCGAGGGTGGCCGAGGCGGAGGCGCGGGCCTTGTCGCGGCCTTCCGAGACTACGCGGTGGAGGTAGGCGTCGTCGTTGTAGATGGCGTCTATGCGCTCTCGGATAGGCAGTGTCACCTTGCAGATGTCGGCCGCAAGCTGCTTCTTGAGGTCTCCGTAGCGGATGGAGCAGTCGTTCCACTTCTCGCGGAAGTACTCTACTGTCGAAGGCTCGGATACTAAGGCCAGGAGAGTGAAGAGGTTGTCAATGCACTCGGGCATGGGGCTGTTGGGCTCGGCTGGACCGCTGTCGGTCAGGGCCTTCATGACCTTCTTGGTGATGGTCTTCTCGTCGTCGTAGAGATAGATGCCGTTGCCCTGGCTCTTGCCCATCTTGCCGCTGCCGTCAAGGCCGGGCACCTTGATGAGCTCGCCTCCGAAGTTGAAGCCGCGGGGCTCCTTAAAGACCTCCTCGCCGTACATGTTGTTGAAACGGCGGGCCAGTACCCTGGCGTATTCCAGGTGCTGTTCCTGGTCCTTGCCCACGGGCACGTAGTCCGCGCGGTGGATCAGGATATCGGCGGCCATCAGCACGGGGTAGGTCAGCAGACCGGCGCTGATGTTGATGCCCTCGTCGTTGTGGTCATCCTCGGCGACGTCCTCGAAGCGGACGTTGCGGGCCTTGGCCTTGGCTAAACGCACCTTGTCCTTGAAGGTAGTGGTACGTTCGAGCTCGCCCTTGTAGGATATCATGTTCAGCAGCACGTACAGCTCGCTCACCTCCGGAACATCGCTCTGCACGAATATCGTGACCTTCTCGGGATCGAGGCCCGAGGCCAGGTACTCGGCTAAGATGGTCTTCACGTTGGCGTGGAAGTCATCCGGATGGGGATGGGTGGTCAGCGAATGTAGGTCCGCTATGAAATAGAAGCAGTTGTAGTCGTCCTGTATCTTTACGAAGTTGCGCAGCGCTCCGAAGTAGTTGCCGAGGTGAAGGTGGCCGGTGGAGCGGATACCGCTCAATACTGTCTGCATAATGTAGGTGTCTGTTAGATGTTAAACTCAGTCTTCCATGTTCTTCATAGTCTCACGGATCTTGCCCTCGATCTCCTCGCAGAGCTCCGGATTGTCCATCAGCAGTTTCTTGACCGCCTCGCGTCCCTGAGCCAGCTTGGACTCACCGTAACTGAACCAGGAGCCGCTCTTCTTGATGATGTCGAACTCCACTCCGAGGTCCACGATCTCGCCTATCTTGGAGATACCCTCGCCGAAGACGATGTCGAACTCGGCCTTGCGGAACGGAGGAGCCATCTTGTTCTTGACGATCTTGACGCGGGTACGGTTGCCGGTGGGATCCTCCCCGTCCTTGAGCTGGGTGACCTTGCGCACGTCGATGCGGACGGAGGCGTAGAACTTCAGGGCGTTACCGCCGGTAGTGGTCTCGGGGTTGCCGAACATCACGCCGATCTTCTCGCGCAGCTGGTTGATGAAGATGCAGCATGTGTTGGTCTTCGAAATGTTGGCGGTGAGTTTCCTCAGGGCCTGGCTCATCAGCCTGGCCTGCAGTCCCATCTTCTGGTCTCCCATCTCGCCCTCGATTTCCGCCTTCGGAGTCAGGGCGGCCACGGAGTCCACCACGATGATGTCTATAGCCCCGCTGCGGATCAGGTCATCGGCTATCTCAAGGGCCTGCTCCCCGTTGTCGGGCTGGGATATGAGGAGGGTGTCCACGTCCACTCCGAGATTCTTCGCGTAGGTGCGGTCAAAGGCGTGTTCCGCGTCGATAATGGCCGCAAAGCCGCCGGCCTTCTGGGCCTCCGCTATGGCGTGTATGGCGAGGGTGGTCTTACCGCTGGACTCGGGGCCGAATATCTCGATCACCCTGCCGCGGGGATAGCCTCCTATCCCGAGAGCGTGGTCCAGGGCAATGGAGCCGGAGGGAATCACCGACACGTCCCCTTCAGGACGGTCTCCGAGCTTCATGATGGCACCCTTGCCGAAATCCTTTTCTATCTTGTCCATCGTTGCCTGCAGGGCCTTGAGCTTCGCTGCATTAGCCGCGGCAACATCAATCTGTTCGAGTTCTTTTGCCATACTGTTTCAATTAATTTCAAGCGCAAATATAAGTCAAAATTTCGAAGGCAGGCCATCTCGAAACGACTATAAACGATTATAAACGGCTAAAAACGTTTATAGCCGTTTATAATCGTCTAGACACGCCTGCGGCAGCCCGTCAGGACATCAGTCCGCGAAGGGGGCAGCCCCGCATTACGGACCTACAGAATCACGATATCCCAGATTCCGGCCGCAAGTTCCAGTTCCACAAGGGCCAGGGCCTGTCCGTAGACCACGTCGATGTACCTGGCCCGCACGTCATCCTGTTTTCCGCACCCAACAGCCCACCCCCACCGAGAGATACGTGAGACACCGATTTTGGGTGTGAATTGGGTG
>CALVDH010000054.1 GCA_944326235.1 uncultured Bacteroidales bacterium
TCGGTGTGGCGCTGTCGATGGCCTTCGTGATGGCCTTTCTGATGTTCATGCTGATGAGTGTCTCGGGAATCTATCCGGAGAAGCACCGCAGCCGTATGCTGGTTCTCTCCAATGTTATCCTGGATGATGCGAAAGGCGAGCCGCGGATGGGCACCATGGTGAGCGAGCGTCTGGCGCAGCTGATAGAGGAGGCGGATATCTCCGGCGTGGAGAGCATGTCGTATGTCATTGCGCCTTTCCGAAGCGGTTCGCTCAGTCTGACCGCGCCCGACGGCAATGTCCACAATGCTCCGGTGATGTATGTGGACGGAGGTTTCTGGGACGTGTTCCAGTTTGAGTTCCGGGACGGGCAGGCTCCGGGGGAATGGAATCCGGTGCTGGTGGAGGCGGTGGTCTCCGAGACATTTGCCCGCAGGTGCTTCGGCTCGGGTGACGCGGCGGTGGGGCAGAGCGTGCTCTACGGCGGTACTCCGCTCAGAATCTGCGGGGTGGTGCGGGATGTTCCTCTTACGGCGATGATGACAGATGCGGAGGTGTGGCTGCCGTACCAGCTGTACAGGACGAGGTTCTACAGTGCGGACGGACAGCCGTGGTTAGGCTCGGGCCATCTGTATATTCTGGCCAAGAGCCGCAGGGACTTTGATGCGGTACGGGCAGGGGTAAGCGATGTGACGGCGAGGTACAATCTCTCGTTCGGTGCGGCAGAGGAGTTCTATATCTCACCGGATGTGCGGCCGGAGACTTATATCAGAACTTCCGGTGTGTCAGCGGAAACGCTTCTTTCGATCATAACGGCGATGGTGCTGATGCTGATGATTGTCCCTGCTGTCAATCTGAGCGGTATGGTAGCTTCGAGCATGGAGGAACGGATCGTAGAGTTCGGGGTGCGCAAGGCATACGGTGCTCCCGGCGGAGTCATAGTACGGCAGGTGCTCTCGGAGAATTTTCTGCTGACGCTTATCGGGGGGCTTTTCGGCGTGGTGTTCGCCAGGGGGATTCTGGGCCTGTTGTCCAATGCTCTGGAGCAGAGCAAGGCCGGGTATGATGCCGTGGAGATGCAGGCCGACCTGGTGTTTCCTGCGGATGTGTTTTTCCGTCCGGAACTGTACCTTCTGGTGTTTGTCTGTGTGCTGGCCCTCAATCTGCTGTCCTCGTATCTGCCGGTAAGGAAGGTGCTGAGATACAGCGTAACGGATTCGTTGAACGAGAAAAAATAGCATGGTTATGAAAGCGCATAAGAAGATAAAAAGCGGAATGTGGCTGATAGTGGAGACCGTTCTGGTCTTCGTGCTGGGCTGGTTCCTCGCCGACCCTGAGATAATGAAGCTGTACCGCAGTATGTTCATTCCCATGGGCTGGGATTATGAGAATGTCGTGGTGGTGCCGGTGGAGGTACTGCCGGACTACGACCCGGATTATCGCCCGGAGGCGATGGAACGGGAACGGATGACGGAGGATTTCCGGCGTATGGGGGAGGTCCTGTCCTCGGTCAGCGGGGTGGAGTATGCCGCGCCGTGCCGTCCGTTTTTCCCCGGCATTGACAACCACATGTACGGCAGGGTTTTCCGGGATTCTACCCATTTCATGGAGTGCAGTATGCTGTACCGGGTGACCGGATCCGATTTCATGGAAGTGTTCGGTTACGAATGGGTGCAGCCTGAAAGCAGTCCCTTCCTGACGGAGGATGCTGTGGGCAGGGTCGTGGTCTCCGAGGACCTGGCCGAGTTCCTGTTCCCCGGGGAAAATCCTATAGGCAAGTCATTTGAGTCCACCGAGAGCGGCAACAATGTCGTCGTCGGCGTGATTCCCCGCCAGAAACTGCGCGAGATCACGGGTGTCCCGACTCCGGTGCTGATATCCAATATCGCAGCCGTGAACTACGACGAGCTTTCCACCGGCGGTGCCTACTGGGTGGCCCGTGTGGCTGACGGTACCGACTTGGACTCCTTCCTTCCCGAGCTCAACCGGGTGCTCTCGTCGCAGGCCTCATTCGGCAATCTCAGGGCAACTGCGGTCTTCCCCTTGGAGAACAAGCTGCAGGCCAGCATGGATGTCTCCCTCCGCAATGTCGGTCTGATATATCTCGTCCTCAATCTCGTGCTCGGAGCCTTCTCGTTCTGGCTGCTGAGCTCGCGGAAGAATCAGGACGAATACGGTGTCCGTCAGGCGATGGGCGCAACTCCGGCGAGGCTGCGGCTCAGCGCAGTGGCCCGGGCCTGTAGGTCTACCGCTATAGCGGTGGGTATCGGAATCGTCCTGGTGCTCAATGTCAATCTGGTGCTGGGACGCGAGTCGGCTACCGTAGGCGCGGAGTTTTTCGGTGTCTATCCGGCGGCCGAGACCCTGACGCCCTGGCCGGTGCTGACTTCAGGGCCGCTGTCCGTACTGATGGTCACTGCTGTCGTGGCGGCTGCTGTGTTCCTGATGAATATTCTGGCTGCGCTCGTCTCCGTATGGAAGGTTTCGGGGATGCGGCCGTCGGAGGCCCTTCGGGAGGAATGACCATGAAGTACCGCCGTTCCATATTTCCTCGGTCCTCCACCCTTTGCGGCCGCT
>CALVDH010000055.1 GCA_944326235.1 uncultured Bacteroidales bacterium
AATGAGGTCTTCGTTCCCACGGACCTCATCAACGCCAAGACCCTCTCGTCCGTGATCAACTCCTTCTTCGGCACCAGCCAGCTGTCCCAGTTCATGGACCAGACCAATCCTCTGGCCGAGATGACACACAAGCGCCGTCTGTCAGCCCTCGGTCCCGGAGGTCTGTCAAGGGACCGCGCCGGTTTCGAGGTCCGCGACGTGCACTACACCCACTACGGCCGACTCTGCCCCATCGAGACCCCTGAGGGACCCAACATCGGCCTTATCTCCTCGCTCTGCGTGTATGCGAGGATCAATGATCTTGGATTTATCGAGACACCTTATAGAAAGGTAGAGAACGGCAAGGTGGACATGTCCCCCGAGGGATGCGTCTACATGAGCGCCGAGGAAGAGGAGGACAAGATGGTCGCACAGGCCAACATCCACCTCGACGACGAAGGAGACATCCTCGACGAGCGCATCAGCTGCCGTCACGAGGCTGACTTCCCTGTAGTGACCAAGGATCAGGTACACTACATGGACGTGGCCCCCAACCAGATAGCATCTATCGCAGCATCCCTTATTCCTTTCCTCGAGCATGACGACGCCAACCGTGCCCTCATGGGATCCAACATGATGCGCCAGGCCGTGCCTGTAGTGCGTCCCGAGGCCCCCATCGTCGGTACCGGTCTGGAGAGGGCGGTAGCCCGCGACTCCCGCACCCAGGTGGTCGCAGCCAGAGACGGAGAGGTAGTATATGTGGATGCCCGCGAGATACATGTCAAGTACGACAGGACAGAGGCAGAGAAGTTCGTAAGCTTCGCTCCCGACGTGACAGTCTACCATCTGCCCCTGTACCGCAAGACCAACCAGAGCACCTCGATCCACCTCAAGCCCATCGTACGCAAGGGCGACAGAGTGCATCCCGGACAGGTCCTCACCGAAGGATACGCCACACAGGGCGGCGAGCTCGCCCTCGGACGCAACCTGAAGGTGGCCTTCATGCCCTGGAAAGGATATAACTTCGAGGACGCCATCGTCCTCTCCGAGAGGATTCTCCGCGAGGATATATTCACCTCTATCCACGTGGACGAGTACATCATGGAAGTCCGCGACACCAAGCGCGGAATGGAGGAGCTGACCTCCGATATCCCCAACGTCAGCGAGGACGCCACCAAGGACCTCGACGAGCACGGTATCATCAGGGTCGGCGCCAACGTGGAGCCCGGCGACATCCTCATCGGTAAGATCACCCCTAAGGGCGAGAGCGACCCCTCACCCGAGGAGAAACTCCTGAGAGCCATCTTCGGCGACAAGGCCGGTGACGTGAAGGACGCCTCCCTGAAGGCCTCCCCTTCCCTCTCCGGAACCATCATCGGCAAGAGACTCTTCTCCCGCGTGGCCAAGGAGCCCGGCAAGAGAGGCAAGAGCGCTCCCAAGGAGGAGCTGGTAAGGGCCGAGGAGGACTTCGTGGAGAAGACCACCGCCCTGCGCAAGCTCTTCATCGACAAGCTCATGGTTCTGGTGAAGGACCACAAGAGCAACGGTATCTCAGACCTCTACGAGACAGAGCTCATCCCCAAGGGAACAGTGATTACCCGCGCCATGCTCGAGAATATCAAGTATGAGGACGTCAATCCCGCCAAGTGGACCTCCGACAAGACGGCCAACGAGCAGATCAAGACCCTCATCAACAACTACCTGATAGCCTACAAGGAGTACGACGCGACACTCAAGCGCATCAAATACAACCTCACCATCGGAGACGAGCTGCCCTCCGGCATCATGCAGCTGGCCAAGGTCTACGTGGCCAAGAAGAGGAAGATCCGCGTCGGCGACAAGATGGCCGGACGCCACGGAAACAAGGGTATCGTGGCCAAGGTCGTACGCGACGAGGACATGCCCTTCCTCGATGACGGTTCCACAGTGGACATCGTCCTCAACCCACTGGGCGTGCCTTCCCGTATGAACCTGGGACAGATCTACGAGACAGTGCTCGGATGGGCCGGCAAGGAACTGGGCCTGAAGTTCAGCACCCCGATCTTCGACGGAGCTTCCCTCGACCAGATCTGCGAGTACACCGACAAGGCAGGCCTGCCCCGCTACGGAAAGACCTTCCTGCGCGACGGCGGCAGCGGAGAGTACTTCGACCAGCCCGCGACTGTCGGCGTAATCTACATGATCAAGCTCGGCCACATGGTCGACGACAAGATGCACGCCCGCTCCATCGGTCCCTACTCCCTCATCACCCAGCAGCCTCTGGGAGGTAAGGCACAGTTCGGAGGCCAGCGATTCGGAGAGATGGAGGTATGGGCCCTCGAGGCATTCGGAGCCTCCAATGTCCTCCAGGAGATCCTCACCATCAAGTCCGACGACGTCACCGGCCGTTCCCGCGCCTACGAGGCCATCGTCAAGGGCGACCCGATGCCTACACCCGGCATTCCTGAGTCCCTGAACGTGCTGCTGCACGAGCTCCGCGGACTCGGACTGAGCATCAAGTTAGACTAATGTTTGTATTTGACAATTAAGAATTATCCAAGATATGGCTTTTAAGAAAGACAATAAGATCAAAAGCAACTTCAGCCGGATATCCATCGGACTGGCCTCTCCCGAAGAGATTCTGGAGAGATCCTCCGGAGAGGTCCTCAAGCCCGAGACCGTCAACTACCGTACCTACAAGCCGGAGCGCGACGGACTCTTCTGCGAGAGAATCTTCGGTCCCACCAAGGACTACGAGTGCCACTGCGGCAAGTACAAGAGGATCCGCTACCGCGGCATCGTCTGCGACCGCTGCGGTGTGGAAGTGACCGAGAAGAAGGTCCGCAGGGAGAGGATGGGACACATCACCCTGACCGTACCCGTGGCCCACATCTGGTACTTCCGCTCGACTCCCAACAAGATCGGCAGCCTGCTCGGCATAGCATCCAAGAAGCTCGAGTCGGTGATCTACTACGAGAGGTACATAGTAATCCAGGCCGGAGCCGCCCGCGATCTCAACATAAGCGACCTCGTCCTCCTCTCCGAGGACGAGTACCTGGATGTGCTCGACCGCCTGCCCAAGGACAACCAGTCCCTGGACGACAGCGACCCCGAGAAGTTCATCGCCGGCATGGGCGCCGAGGCCATCTACACCCTCCTGTCCAAGCTGGATCTCGACGAACTCTCCTACGACCTGCGCCACAAGACCGAGAGCGAGACATCCCAGCAGCGCAAGGCCGAGGCCCTCAAGCGCCTGAGCGTCATCGAGGCCTTCCGTGAGTCGAAGGACGTGAACCGTCCCGAGTGGATGATCATGAAGGTCATCCCCGTCATTCCCCCCGACCTGAGGCCCCTCGTGCCCCTGGACGGAGGACGTTTCGCCACATCCGACCTCAACGACCTCTACCGCCGCGTCATCATCCGCAACAACCGTCTGAAGAAGCTCATTGAGATCAAGGCCCCCGAAGTCATCCTGCGCAACGAGAAGCGAATGCTGCAGGAGGCCGTTGACTCCCTATTCGACAACTCGCGCAAGTCCAACGCCGTCAAGACCGACGCCAACCGTACCCTCAAGTCCCTCTCGGACTCCCTCAAGGGAAAACAGGGCCGTTTCCGTCAGAACCTGCTCGGTAAACGTGTGGACTACTCAGCCCGTTCGGTTATCGTCGTGGGTCCCGAGTTGCACATGCACGAGTGCGGTCTGCCCAAGTTCATGGCCGCCGAGCTCTACAAGCCCTTCATCATCCGCAAGCTGATAGAGAGAGGCATCGTCAAGACAGTACGTTCGGCCAAGAAGATCGTGGACAAGAAAGAGCCCGTCATCTGGGACATCCTGGAGAACGTGATGAAAGGCCATCCCGTCCTGCTCAACCGTGCCCCTACCCTGCACCGCCTCGGTATCCAGGCATTCCAGCCCAAGCTGATCGAGGGCAAGGCCATTCAGCTCCACCCCCTCGCATGTACCGCCTTCAACGCGGACTTCGACGGTGACCAGATGGCCGTGCACCTTCCCCTGGGCAACGCCGCCATCCTCGAGGCCCAGCTGCTGATGCTCGGCTCGCACAACATCCTCAACCCCGCCAACGGAGCGCCCATCACCGTGCCCTCCCAGGACATGGTCCTCGGCCTCTACTACATCACCAAGCCCCGCGAGGGTTCCAAAGGCCAGGGCATGACATTCTACGGGCCCGAGGAAGTCATCATAGCATACAATGAGAAGCGCGTTGACCTGCACGCCAAGATCTCCGTGCGTCTCCCCAAAGATATGACTGATCCCTCGAAGGGCTACCGCATCTTCGAGAACACCACAGTCGGAAGAGTCATCTTCAATCAGGTGGTACCCCCTGAAGTAGGCTACATCAACGAGCTGCTGACCAAGAAGTCCCTCCGTGACATCATCGGCAAGGTGGTGAAAGTCTGCGGAGTGGCCCGCACAGCCCAGTTCCTGGACGACATCAAGTCGATAGGCTACACCATGGCCTTCAGGGGCGGTCTGTCGTTCAACCTGGCCGACGTGATCATTCCCCAGGAGAAAGCCGAACTCGTAGAGTCAGGCTACAACCAGGTGGAGGAGATTCAGGCCAGCTTCAACATGGGTCTCATCACCAACAACGAGCGCTACAACCAGATCATCGACATCTGGACCACCACCAACTCCCGTCTGACCAACATGGTGACCAAGACCATCGAGGCAGACCAGCAGGGCTTCAACCCTATCTTCATGATGCTCGACTCGGGAGCCCGTGGTTCGAAGGAGCAGATCCGTCAGCTCTGCGGTATGCGAGGCCTGATGGCCAAGCCCCAGAAGTCCGGATCGACCGGAGCGGAGATCATCGAGAACCCTATCCTCTCCAACTTCAAGGAGGGCCTCTCCGTGCTCGAGTACTTCATCTCCACACACGGTGCCCGTAAAGGTCTGGCCGACACCGCGCTGAAGACAGCCGACGCCGGTTATCTGACCCGTAGGCTCGTAGACGTGTCCCACGACGTGATCATCAACGAGGAGGACTGCAAGACCCTCCGCGGAATCGTGGCCACAGCCATCAAGAACAAGGACGAGATCGTCGAGTCCCTCTACGACCGTATCCTCGGCCGCACATCCGTGCACGATATCTACAACCCTCTGACCGGCGAGCTGATTCTCGCCGCCAACGAGGAGATCACAGAGGACATTGCCTCCAAGATATCCGCCCTGCCTATCGAGCAGGTGGAAATCCGCTCGGTACTCACCTGCGAGTCCCGCAAGGGTGTCTGCGCCAAGTGCTACGGCCGCAACCTGGCCACCGGCCGCATGGTCGAGAAGGGCGAGGTGGTCGGTGTCATCGCCGCACAGTCCATCGGAGAGCCCGGTACACAGCTGACCCTCCGTACATTCCACGTCGGTGGTACCGCTTCCAGCATCGCCTCCGAGTCCGAGATTGTAGCCCGCTACGACGGACGTCTGGAGTTCGAGGAGCTCAGGACCGTCACCAAGCATGAGGACGAGGGCGACTTCGAGATCGTCATCGGCCGTACAGCCGAAATGCGCATCGTCGACGTCAACACGGGCATCACTCTCTCCCAGCACAACATCCCCTACGGAGCCAAGCTCTACCAGAAAGACGGGGCCAATATCTCCAAGGGCGACCGTATCTGCGAGTGGGACGCATACAACGCCGTCACCATCACGGAGCTTCCCGGTACAGTGGCATTCGACAGCCTCGTCGAGGGTGTTACATTCAGGGAGGAGGCTACGGACGAGTTCTCACTCCACCGCGAGAAGGTAATCATCGAGTCCAGGGACAAATCCCGGAACCCCACCATCCGCATCATGCAGAACGGGATGGAGGTCAAGCAGTACAACCTGCCTGTGGGCGCTCACCTGATGGTCGAGGACGGCCAGGAGGTTCAGGCCGGAGATGTTATCGTCAAGATTCCGCGCGCCATCGGAAAATCGGGCGATATCACCGGAGGTCTGCCCCGCGTCACCGAACTCTTTGAGGCCCGCAACCCGTCCAATCCCGCCATCGTTGCGGAGATCAACGGTGAGGTCCAGATGGGCAAGATCAAACGAGGCAACCGCGAGATTATCATCCGTTCCAAGAGCGGAGACGAGAAACGCTACCTCGTACCTCTGTCCAAGCAGATCCTCGTTCAGGAGAACGACTACATCCGCGCCGGCATGCCCCTCTCCGACGGTGCCGTCTCCCCCGCCGACATCCTGGCCATCCAGGGTCCCATCAAGGTGCAGGAGTACATCGTCAACGAGATTCAGGAGGTATACCGTATGCAGGGCGTGAAGATCAACGACAAGCACTTCGAGATCATCGTGCGCCAGATGATGCGCAAGGTGCAGATCGTAGATCCAGGCGACACCCGCTTCCTGCCCGAGCAGCTGGTGGACAAGTGGGAGTTCAACGAGGAGAACGACTCGATGTTCGGCAAGAAGGTAGTCCAGGACGCCGGCGACTCCACCGAGCTCAGACCCGGCCAGATCGTCACCGCCCGCAGGCTCAGGGACGAGAACTCCCTGCTCAAGAGACAGGATCTCAAGCTCGTCCAGGCCCGTGACGCCATCCCCGCCACATCCAGCCAGATACTCCAGGGTATCACCCGCGCCGCCCTGCGTACCAACAGCTTCATGTCCGCCGCCTCCTTCCAGGAGACCACAAAGGTGCTCAGCGAAGCTGCCATCCGCGGCAAGGTCGACACCCTCGAGGGCCTCAAGGAGAACGTCATCTGCGGCCACCTCATCCCCGCCGGTACAGGCCAGCGCGAGTTTGACCGCATCATCGTCGCCTCCATGGACGACTACAACAAGATGGCTGCCGCCGCACCCCGCCGCAAGGAAGAGTAGCCCGACAGCCGGAAACATCTGAGAGAACCGGTGAGACCGCCCGCCCGCGGCTCACCGGTTTTTTTATTGCATTTACAGAAGTTTATGCCTAAATTTGTAGGCACTATGATGAAATACCCTATAGGAATTCAGAGTTTCGAGCAGCTGCGCGAGGACGGCTACGTCTACGTGGACAAGACGGACCTGGTATATAAGCTGGTGACCACAGGAAAGAT
>CALVDH010000056.1 GCA_944326235.1 uncultured Bacteroidales bacterium
CATTTCAATTCCACAATGGTACGATTAAAAGCCCGTCTAGAGCATACAAAATGCTGTTATAAATTAAGCATTTGCACAGGCAAAGATACGAAATTTTCATCAATATTTGTGTCGACCTGCAATTCTACATAAACTATAGGCATTAGACAACTTTCTATTGTGTTGTAAATCAAGATATCAAAGAACAAATTGCTATTCAGTCACTTTTATTTCAATGATGATACTTACATTGACAACTTTCCTTCTTCGCATTATTATAGGAAATTGTCTATAGATGAACGCTCTTTCCCAATTATCTGCTTATTTAAGGATATTTGTGATGGTCCGCTGAATACTATCACACTGTCCTCACCCTTATTCATAAATTTATCACAACTCATAAGCAACTCTTTCAAGCGTACTTCCGAGATTTCTCCTTCAAATACCGAGTTCTGAATCCAATTCAGATATCTACGGCACAATTTCAGCATCTTATTGACGCGCTTTTCCCCAAAATCATATACCAAAATCACATACATTGCTCACCAGTACATTTTAAAAGGTTTGTATTCTTCTATCTCCAGCAGATGCTTCGCAAGTTTGTAACATTCTAATTTTACCAAATGTCTGTAACTGACTGAGCGGTTCAGAGAGCGGTGCTTGAAAGTCTCGCTCAATCGGTCTTCGAGCGCCTTGACAAATATCTTTTTACCTGTAGTGTTAAGCAAACATTTATTCAATTTTCTATCAAAATGCTTTTCTTGTATCTCCTTTCGGTTCAGGACCTTGAATATTACCCTATCTACTATAATCGGCTTAAATATCTCTGAAATATCCAGTGCCAATGAATACCTCCGCTCTCCAGGCTTGTGCAGATAACTGATTGTCGGATTCAACTGTGTCTGATGAATAGCACGCAGACATATCGTATAGCAGACCATATTGCCAAATGAGATCAAAGCATTCACCTCGTTCCCTGGCGGTTGCTTCGTCCGGTTACCCATTTCAAAATCATTTATTATCAGGTTAAAGGCCTCGTAGTAGTACTGCCTTATCTGGCCTTCCACCCCCATCAGCTCTTCTGTTGTCTGCGTTATCGGGATTTGTGCTGCCAACTTACTTATCAGCTCCATTATATCCTCCATATCCTTTCCACGGCGGTTATAATACTGCAAGTTTTTGAGCATATTATAGGCAGCTCCCTCAATGAATTTCCGCGCAATCACCATCCGTTTTTTCTTATTCTGATAATGTGATGTCTGTGCAAGCAGCATCTTTCCAGAAAGCAAACTGTCCCGAGGCATAAACGAGCCCGTATAATTCTCATAATAATCGAAAAAGTGCACCGCAATGTCTTTTTGTCCCAAGAAATTAAATAGAGCACTATTCGCCCTCAATGAGCCGAATACATAAAACTCACTGATGTCCTCTATCGGCAGATAACGGGACTGCGCATTCACGTCAGGCATTTCACCATCATCCGCACACGGAGTAAACTTCAGCGTATTGTCTTTACGCTCCAATATTCCAGGATTAAACAAATAAAATGTCTTCTTCATAATTCATCCTCCTCGCCGCTATAACAAAAATCAAAATAACTGCAATTACGACAAATGCCTTTCTTCTGCAAAGACGGGCATTCATCAGCGGAGATAATATGCTGTATTTCAGCCTCCACCTCCTTTATCCGCTCCCGATCCACATCTCTTAATATCACCTCCTGTGTCTTTCGTAAAGCAGGATATTCCAACACTCCGGTCACACCGTCTATCCCATTCCGCTCAAAAACACAGATATAGTATTTCAACTGCCATTCATGAGCCCTCTCTACCTTGTTTGATTTCTTTATCTCATGAATCACTTTCCGCTTCGGGTCATAAAAGTCAACTTTTATCCCGTCCAGTTCTATCTCCTCATACTTGACCGAGCGCTGGGGATAGGAATCTTCATGGATGAGCCTGCCTTCAAATACCAGATCGGAAGTGTGCTCAAAGCATATTCCGTTTGCATGCAACCACATTTCTCTTTTGCAAACATGATATAGATTAATCAGAGTAGCAGTAATTCTCATTCTTATATAAAGATTGAGTTTGACAAAACTTCCGTATTAATACCATTATCAAAGGAATAGATTTCTTGAAAGTTTTCTAAATATAAGAAACCATATTTCTCTTCTCCATAAGTACGTAATAAATCAAAATCCCTTCCATGCGAAAAGATTGAAAAGATGTAATAGGACATAATTCCTAAAATCTTTTGCCTGTTGATCATATTGCGCACAAAATCTTCATCCTGGCTAAGGATAAGGGATTCATATCTTTCCCAAACATTCTTCCCGTCCACTATTTCATCATATGCGATTGATAAATCATTCAATGAATCTATGTGGTCTTTAAAATAATCTATATCCAAACATAAAGGAACAAATATAGATATAGTGTCAGAATCTATTATCTTTAAATCTCCATTAATTCTCAGAAAGTTCAGACGTTGAATGTCTTGCTCCAAGGTATTTATATTTTCTGTGTACTTGGATTGATTGTTTCGCATGATTTTCTCAATAACCTTTTGATATAAACCATCAAAGTCCTTATTCTCAATAATCATCCGATAACACTTGAAATCCATCTCGTTCATCAGTCTGTAACGTTCATCTGTCCCATATATGCTTGTAGCACGATCGCAATCAAACAAATGCAACATACACCCTTTCTTCTTTACATTTCTGTTTATCCGACCTGCCAGTTGTTCTTCGCTGTCAATGATCGATTTGTCTTTGAAGCCTAAGTCCATATCGATATCTACACCAGCCTCTACGACTTGGGTGGATATTAACAAGATCTTTTTCTCTCTATATTCGTTGGACTTCAGCTTATGGATGATATCCCTTCGGCGCGGTTCTAAAATAGTCCCCGACAATAAGAGGATTTCGTCAAAAAAAGTATTGTCCTCAAAAAGCGCATAAAAGTCCGAAGCCGTCTTTTTATATATAAATTCGATAATTACATGGACACTATTCGGATGAACGACATTCGAAGCGGCATATTGAGACGATTTATCTAACAATACGTTTTTTAATTGATGAAGATAATGCTTTTTCTCAGCTGCATCTTGGGGCTTATCCATCGATAGTAGGCTATAGTCAAACTTGACTCGACTGCAAAAATTAGGATTAAGAAAATATTGATTTTTATCCCTCAGCAGATAAACAAATTTATTTGTATCAACAATATTTCCAATTCTAGGCAGCGTGGCAGACATGACTACAAACTTTATATTTAGCATATCTGCATAATTCACAATGAAATAGGCAATAGCGTTCCATGTAGAAGGAGGATAAGACTGCATTTCATCTATCACCACGATGGAATTAGCAAGCCTATGAAACAAATAGTTAAGCTCTTTATCATTGGTTTTTATTATGTCGAAGAACTTAATATGGGATAATAGTACAATGGGATAATTCACAAACAAATTCTCCAAATAATTTTTATAGTCTTCTTCATGTTTTTCCGTTTTAAAGAAAGCTTTTGAATGGATTTCCACCATTTCTGATTCATCCAGAGAGAGCGTATCTCTTATGGTCTTATATGTCTGGGTGATCAGTGTTGTAAAAGGAAATACGTAGAAGATTTTGTTAAGGCTTTTATCGGATGCCAATAGTTCAGTTGCTGCCAATAAGGAGACATTGGTTTTGCCGCTGCCTGTTGGTGCTTCCAGGTAGAACAAATGCTTATCAGAATGGGCTCTTATATTTTGAATTACTTCAATGGCTAATCTTTGACGTAACAGATTCAAATTTGAATCAGATGCTTCATGTAGCTGATCCTTATCCAAGCAGGGTAGTTGCAAGTTTTCATAGATGGTTTTGTTATATTTATAGGATGAAGCATTTTTGATCAACCTGTCTTTCATCGCATCGTCTATCACACCGAAATCGGATATCATTTCTTTCCAATCATTCATGTAATGAGCAGTCGCCAAATAGTCACATGCTGTTAGGAGTGAATAATTTAGCTTCAGCAATGCATAAAGCGCAACCGAAGATTGAGGAGTCGGTCTATTGTATTCTTTAAATAGTTTGTTGTATGCTTTAAATAGGTCTGCGGATTGTTTTAATAAATACTCATGAAAACAATCTATGTCGGCAAGGTTGATGTTAAAGAGAGGAAGGTATGAAGATAGTTTAAAGAGTTTTTCGTCATTCCAAATGATTGTCTCCTGGGCGTTGTAAAGAGATGTACTGTGATGCTGATGGATGGAATAGCTGAAAAAGACAGCTACAGCATCTAGATAGTCCTGCAAATCAGGATCATTCAGTGACGCTGTTCTGCTGTAATAGAAGGCAAGGAATATGTACATGCTTATGCTGGAATGTTCACTTTTAAAATCATGGTTGACTTTTAGGCAAGGCGTGGCATTTTTCATCTTAATCTGCTGAAATCGATGGTTCACTTTGCCCAAATCGTGAAAGGCGATTGACTGCATAAACAGTGTTTCTACCTCACGGGTTATATAATCTGCCTTCTTCGATAAGGAAGGAGGTATGGACAGGCTTATTAATCTTGATAAAACCGGTCTCAAAGATAAAGATTTTATGATAGACTGCGCGTAAGCGTAAGTCAATCCCGAATGCTCTGACAATGTTTCCGGCTTGCGCCGTTCACCCTCTTTGGGAAGATGTGCATAATAGTCAACACTGTTCTTGATTAGCAGATCAAAAAAACATTTGTCATAAATCCTGTCCATACCTTTTCCTAATTAAAACAATTCGACAACTCGGTTCTCTTCTACGACATAAAAACCGCCATCAGAGAATTTCGTATCTTTATTAAATGTAACATTCGGTGAATAAACAAAATCACCATACTCATATTGGAATAATTCTTCATGAAAAGAAACAGGAAGATTTTCGAAATAGATATACACTGATTGATTGTTTGCTCTATTCCCGCGTCCGCTTCCCGCTTTGGGGATGAGGTCTGACGCTTTCACTCCCGATTTTCTGAAAATAGAATCTATCCGATAATTTCGGTCGTAGCTAAAACGTGAAAAGCCCGTATATTCTATAAAATTATCCCACCATGCAGAAAAATCATTCTTACCCATATAAGGCAAAAATTCCGCACGGTATGATTTCAAGTAATCATATAAAATACGTTCCGTCTCATCCTCGTCTGTTAATAGCAGGAAACAACGGTATGCAGGTTGAATCAGGGTTTGTTCCTTGACCTGCAAAATACCGCCTTCCTCTTTACTTGCCATGCCTGTTGCATTATTATATTCGATGAAGCATTTCAAGAAATTGCCATTATCTGTTCCTAAAGGTTTGATTCCTATTTTCAAATGTCTCAGCAATGTATAATAATTGGGCAATCTTTTGTTTTGTTCAAATCCCTTTAGACCAATGATCGCACCTAAGATTCCCAATAAAGCAGGTTTATGAAGCATATTGTAGGTTAAATATGCGTCATTGATATCAGGCTTTTTGAAAAAACCAAAGTCCGACTTTAAGTCAAAAGAGATTAATCTTTCATTCACCATATCATAAGTCCATTTCTTTCATGTTTTTCGGAAGATTCTTCACAGACACGGTCTGCTTGTCGTAATAAACTTCCATGCATTCAATTTCATTTTTCAGCCCTTCAATCTTATTTTTCAGATTGGTAAAATCATATACGCATTTACCCTCTTTTTTCTCTAGTTCCAACAAGACCAGTTCCATAAGATTCGGCAATACGGCTTTTGAGCCTTCTTTTAATTGAATCCATACCAGCATCTCGTTCTCACATCCGGCTTTCGATGATGAATCGTAATAAGTGACTCCCCTGCGCATAGCTTCTTTCAACTTCTTGATGTCTTCCATGGAAAGCACCTGGACTGATTCGCCTACCAATGAAGCTATATCTCTTAAGTTTTGCGGATTGATGGAAAAATGATGCATATAATGTCCTTCTTCCAATCTCGATTGACGGCCTATTGTTGTCATGCCTTTTTCTGCATCTGGGTCATTGGCCTTGTTGCTGAAAGGTGAGGTAATCTGTTCTGTATAAATGTTGTCTTCATGCCATATATTCATGCCGTGATTGATTTGCAATGGACCATGCAATGAGATATTCGTTTCTCCTGCAAATGTCGCACCAAACAACCGAATATCTAGACAAGAAAGTAAATTCTGAGCAATGACCTTTTTCACCTGAGCTTTATCTTTCCCTTTAGCTTTAGGATAATCGCCAAAATATTTCAGGTAGGTTTCATCCAAAGATATGGGATTCAGATTGTCGTTAAGAGTCTTAAAATAAAAGACTTTTTCTTCATTCATTTCTCTCAAATAATTCTTAATCAAATACTTCAATGCTTTATCCGTTGCATACACTTTGCCACTAGGCAATGTACGAGGCTGACCTGAAAAATCAGCATTGTAGTTTGAGTTGATAGCTTTTACAACAACACAACCAAAAACTCTGTTTTTAAACTCTGTCATAATTATATCCTCATTTATAGTTAATTAATTCTCTTCTTTTTTCTCGTAGATAATGCAATTGCTGAAACATCCTGCAAGAAAATATTTCAGTAATGGTTTCATGTCTACATCCTCATCGTATGTCAACACGTTTGAAGCTAAAGCTTTAAACGCTTTTCCATAAATAGATACAGCATGCTTATATTGCGAAAAGACATGTGCTATTGCATCTTGCAAATGCTTCGATTTTGTCTTTTGCAAATAAGGTTCCAGCATGGAATAGTTCTTGTCACTTGCCACACTCTTATCCATCAGATAGGACACAAGTTGTCCGGCGGCAAATGCGAATTCTTCGGGAGTTTCCAAAACAGCCTCTCCCTTAGCTACAATTCCCATTTTAGACATTAAGTCTGTTACATTGGATGCCATGACTTCTTTCTTTTTATCGTTATTAAATAAATTATATAGGCTGAACCATATATTCAGTTTTCTCTTTATCACATTATTGAAAGAGAAAAGACTCTTCACTTCTTCATTTTTAATGCTTGCTAATATAGAAGTAAACATCATCTCATCAAACATCAATGCATTAATCGCATTTTGTTTGGATTTGTAAATGTATTCATAGAAGGCATATCTGTATTTCATAATAAGCTGATAAATCAAGAATTTACCGTTGTCAAATCTTTTTGATAAATCGACCTCATCAAAGTACAGTGATTTATAAGAACCATCTTTTTTAATCGTTACCAAGCAATTATTAAATATTTCCCTTACTACTACATGTTCAAAACTAAAAATATCTTTTAAGCTAATATCTTGTTCTTCTTCAAATATCTCATCCCGTTTATACCCTGCTAACATTACGTTTTCTATGAGTAAGGGTTTATCAAAATAATAACGGAACATAGGAACAAAATCAATGTCATTAATTACTATATCTTTCGCTTTAGAGTAGTTCAACAAATAGAATTCTGATAACTCTTTGATTTCATGTTGTTCGAATAAACTCTTTATCAGCTCCCGATAAGACAATGGTGTTTTGTTCTCATGAAATAAGTTTATGAGTAGCTGGTTTATTTTCCGTTGATTGATTGCTATAGGCAATGGATTAGGCAAGACTTTCCTTAATATCAGAGATTGAAACTTGTCAAGCAACAAAGCATCTTCAAATGTGATGCGGCCACAAAGTCCTTCATCCATGCAAGCTGTCCGATGGACAAGAAATGTTTTTTTAGTATTCAAACCGTTTAAAAAACCGCTTACTCCATAAAGAATTCCATTTACTGTTTTATTAAATTCGCCCTTGTTATATAGTTTATCTTTTAAATAACAATCGTGAGCTTTTTTATAATCATTCAATGAAACACTCCGCAAATAAATACTAATGTATTCATCATCTTTCAATTGATCAACAAGTATAATCTTCTTCTCATCAAAATGTTCTCTGATAAAGTTCTCTACGCCGTTCAATATTATTCCACAAATTGCTTCAAAGTTAACAATTCGTTGTTGCTCTTCTAAAAGGCATAATTTCCTTGCATTCTCAAAATAGAACGGAAGCAATTTGCAAATCTTTTCACCTTTTATTCCTGGTATCTTTTCATTTGTTAATGACTTCTTTTTAAATACGACAGCATAAGGCGAGCATGAAAATATCTGACTGTTTTTATCCAGTACTTTATTCATAGTGGTTCCTACACGTTTCACTTCTTCCTCAAAAGCTGTAATCTCTGAAATAGGAATGGGACTTTCTGAATCATTTGTCTTTAGATACAAATAATCCTGTCCGTACACGCCGTTCTCATTAACCCAATTGCCAGCCTCATCCATATCTACGAATATATATAGGCCTCCGTTAGGTTTTAGATTCCTTTGCATTATATCCGGACAATCCTCTATAATGTCTTTAGTAAAGTTTATAATCTCTCTTATCATAATCATTTATCATTATTTAACAACAATTAAACACCCGAACCCTTGCGAATTCAGCGATCCTACACCGCCTTCATACATGAGCTGCATCAATTCCACAGGAGCCGTTATTTCCAACTTGCACATAAACCCTCGGACTCTTGTCTCTTCGGGCATACCTGCTTTCACTTTTATCAATGCCGATTTAGGCGTGTCAAGCACCTTCATCCTGCATTCGGAAAACGCATATGGGCAATCTTTCCCATAAAACAATTTGTATTTGTCGAACAAGCCGTTAAACAACAGTAAAGGAGAATGAGCGTCTGTCGGTGACAGGTAATTCACCTTCCCATCGGAACGACGGAGTTTCAAACAAAGAGGCGACATTGTAGCGAAAACCATCCTTTCGGAATAATCCGGTTCGGGCATAGCCTCTACACTGCGTACGATAAACTGCACTACAGACTTGGTGTCTCCTATCTCGAATACCTGATCTTGAAAAACGCCTTGAATGAATCTCTCAGTACTTTTTTCAGGCAAGAAACCGAGCTGCCACTCGATGGTATCGGAAAGTATCTGCAGCCGTTCTTCCTTATGTAATATTTTATATTTGTCTATCTTAAAACGCGAATATGTAAATAATTTAAATGTCTTCCCATTGTCTAAACGGAAGCCATTATCATGCAACCACGATGCATATGCCTCATCTGCAGATGCTAAAATCCGATATATTGCACCAGACTGTTCATATTGATAGTTTATAGGTAAAAGATTACCAAACGCTCTTCTATTCACTTGTAAAATTAATTTGAATCTCATAGTTTTGTTATTTTGGCCATAAATTTACGTTTTATTTTCTGTTATTGTATATATTTCCCCAATTAAATTGAAAGATTATCTACAAACATTCCACTTGAAATCATATTAAATCATTGCGATTAATACGATAAACCCAACCAACCTCCCCAAAATTTTCATATCTTTGCATTAGCAATAAATAACTTTATATTTAACCCTAAAATTTGGCATTAAATATAAACTAAATTATAGTTAATATGGCACAGCTGAAAGATTACTCCATCCCCGAGCTGATTCACCTGCTCGGAAGCCGTTATAGGGATTACCGTCAGAGGGCCAATATGACTCAGAAAGAGGTAGCCGAGCGGGCCGGGCTCTCTGTCGTGACTGTCTACAAGTTCGAGAGCGGGACGGCCAACAATCTGTCTCTCGGAACGTTTCTTCTGCTGCTGAAGGCAGTAGGATGGATAGAAGCGCTGGATGAGCTGATGCCTGAGCTTCCGCCGTCCCCCTATCTTATGAAAGACAATGACAGAAAGGTACAGCGGATACGTCACAAGCAGGAAAAGACGAGCAAACTTAAAATCAAGGTGTTATGAGTAGAATGATCAAAGTGATATTGTGGGGCGAGGAGGTCGGCCGGCTGTTGTGGGATGAGCGGAGACACCTGTCTTATTTCACTTTCAATCCAGATTTTCTGAGCAAAGGAATTGATATTGCCCCGCTTACCGCCCCTATTGGAGATATTGGGAGCAGAATGCCTGTCTACGGTGCATCGGAGCGCATATATCAGAAACTTCCCCCTTTCATAGCGGATTCTCTGCCGGATGACTGGGGAAACAGGCTTTTTGATTACTGGAGACAGGAGCATCGGATCCCGGCGGCAGAGATTACCCCTCTCGAGAAATTGTCATTCATCGGAAGCAGAGGAATGGGCGCTCTTGAATTCATACCGGAGACCGAGAGTTATATAAGCAGAGGGAAGATAGATATCCAGTCGCTGACAGCCCTTGCTCAGAAGATATTCTCCGACAGGGAGAATGCACGCATCCTTCCGGAAGAGTCCCTGACCATGCAGTCCCTGATCGCCGTA
>CALVDH010000057.1 GCA_944326235.1 uncultured Bacteroidales bacterium
TCCGCATCGGCATCCTGGAACATCCACAACGAGTCCTGGATGAAGGGTGCCTCCAGCTGGCTGAACATGCTGAAACTGCGTGCCAGCTACGGTGTAAACGGTAACAACTCCATCGGAGCGTACAGAGCATACGGCGTATACGCCTCCACCACTTACAACGGCGGTACAGGTATGCTGCCCAACAGCCCCGAGAACGCCAACCTGTCCTGGGAGCGCAACAAGACCTGGAACGTCGGACTGGACTTCGGCTTCCTGAACAACCGCCTGAGCGGTACCGTCGAGTTCTATCAGCGTAAGACCACAGACATGCTGCTGAGCAAGAGGGTTCCCGCCACTTCCGGCTTCACCTCCAACTTCATGAACATCGGTTCGCTGATGAACACCGGAGTCGAGATACAGATCGAGGGCGAGGCCATCCGCACCAATGACTGGTCATGGACCATCGGAGCCAACCTGGCATGGAACAAGTCCGAGGTCCTCGACCTGGGAGACAACGAGTTCCTGTCCTACAGCGATGACTCCCGTCTGAGACACATCGTAGGCGAGTCCTTCTACAGTTTCTGGCTGCTGGATTACTACGGAGTGAACCCCTCCAACGGTGAGGCTCTCTGGGTAACCGATGACGGCACCATCACCAGCGACTACAACAAGGCCCGCTACTACAACGCCGGTTCCCCCGAGCCCAAGCTCTTCGGAGGCTTCAACACGACTGTTTCCTGGAAGGGTCTCAGCCTGAGCGCCTTCTTCGAGTACAAGTGGGGCAACAAGGTATATATCCTCGAGCACCGCTACCTCACCTCCGACGGTAACTCCATGGGTACCAACCAGACCATCTACGCCCTCGACTACTGGAAACAGCCCGGCGACACCGGCACCAACCCCCGTCCCGTCGCAGGCAACACATCCAACTCCTACAGCTTCGGCTCAGACCGCTGGCTCGAGGACGGCAGCTACATCCGTCTGAAAGACATCACCCTGGCTTACAACCTGCCCCAGAGCGCTCTCGAGAAGATCAGACTGCAGGGACTCAAACTGTACGTCAGCGGACAGAACCTCTACACCTTCCACGATGTATCCTACTGGGATCCCGAGAGAGGCGTCACAGGTATCGGCGCCGGTATCTACCCCATGACCAAGACCATCGTCGGCGGTATCGAGATCACTTTCTAAACGTTAAAATGACAGAATGATGAAAAAGATATTGATTATAAGCGCAATACTTTCAGTGCTCGCACTCACGGGCTGCAAGGACTACCTGGTACAGGAGCCCATCACCTCGCAGAACTCCGAGCAGCTGCTCTCCGATTACGCCGGCCTGAACAACGCCACCGCCGGAGCCTACTCTCCCCTGGCGTCCACCAGCTGGTACGGAGCCACCTACTTCCTCCTCGACGCCGACACCCGCGCGGGTATCGCTGCATGGCCTGTTTCCTCCGACTTCCAGTCAGGACGTATGATGACGGGCTTTACCCTCAACTACAATGAGAGCTCCACCTCCGGTCTCTGGAGCTTCGGCTACTACATCATCTCGGCCGCCAACAACGTCATCGACCAGATTGATGCCATCGGCGAGACCCTCCTGAGCTCCAATGTGAGCCAGCAGGACCTGGACAACCTGAGAGCAGAGTGCCTCTTCCTCAGGGCCCTGTCCCACTTCGACCTGCTCCGCATCTACTCCAGGAACGACCAGCCTGAGCTCGGAGTGCCCGTAATCCTGCACACCGACGCCACATCCACCGAGCAGCCCGCCAGGAACACCATCCGCGAGGTCTATGACCAGATCGAGAAGGACCTCTTCCAGGCTGACTCACTGATGGCCGACAACTATGTACGTTCAGGCGTGACGGACAACAAGGCTGTTGCCACCAAGAACGTCATCAAGGCTCTCGCAGCCAGGGTGTACCTCTATGACGCATCCTTTACTGCCGGTCAGGGCGCTGACGCTTCAGCCAAGTATCAGGCAGCCGCCGACTACGCTACTCAGGTAATCGAGAGCGGAGAGTACACCATGTGGACACCCGAAGAGTACTCCAAGGTATGGGCTGAGGACGTAGGCACCGGAGAGGTCATCTTCGAGGTATACGGTATCAAGGCCAACGGCTATGACGGATACTGGGAGGCAGCCTGCCACATGACCAATCCCAACGGATACGCCGACATCTGCGCATCACCCCTGCTTGTCGAGGCATTTGCAAACGACCCTGACGACGTCCGCGGAAAGACAGGTGTCCGCCAGGGCGTGGGTCCCAACGATGACGGTTCTATGTTCGTTACTGACCCTGATGGAGTTTCCGGCGACCACTGGCCCATGAAATACCCCGGCAAGGGTCTCGGAAACGTCACCGGCTCTCCTGACCAGAACAACACTGTCGTACTCCGCCTCTCCGAGATGTACCTCATCAGGGCAGAGGCCCGTATTAACACCGGTAACCAGAGCGGAGCTCTCGCCGACCTCAATGTGATCCGTACAAACCGTAACGCTACTCCCGCCACCTCCGTATCTATCAGTACAATATGGAATGAGTATATGCTGGAGTTCTGCTTCGAGGGACAGTACTGGTTCACCACAGCCCGTCTGGCCACAATCGGAACTCCCAACGTACAGATTACATACACTACTACAAATGACGAGGCCGGCCGCAGAGGTGTCGCCGGTATTGCTCAGGGTGACAAATTCTGGGCTCTCCCCCTCTCTCTCAGCGAGATGGATGTCAACAAGAACCTCGTCCAGATGGTAGGTTACGAAAGATAATGAATATTAAAAAATGATCAAGACAATGAAAAAGACACTTTTATATACAAGCATTATCGTCCTGGGAGCTCTGGCTGCGGCATCCTGCAACCTGAACAACTACCCCGTCTTCGACGATAACGACGCTTTCGTGGCTTTTGAAGAAGTGGCTCTGACATTCAACGAGCCTGACACGCTCGGTAAACCGACTATAGTGGAGGTTCCTGTGACGCTCGCTTCTGTCGCCGGATTAAGTGCCAGTGTCAGCTACGAGGTCATCGACACGCTCACATCCGCTCAGGGCGGTGCCGTTCAGGGAATTGATTTCAATATTCTCGACGAGACAGGAGTTCTTAGATTCGACAGCGAACACCGTACTGTAACTATTCAGATAGAACTGCTTGCCGATAGCGTAGGAACTTATACTAGGGATAAGTCATTCTCCATCAGACTGGTCAACAGCCCCGATGTTAATCTCGGCGAAGAAAGTCTCTGTACTATAACCATCGCAGACGGCGATGACCCCCGCAGCCACATTCTCAGAACCTACTCCGCATCTTCTCCCGACGGCAGCGTATGGAACATGACCATCACCGCTGATACTGAGGATGAGAACATTGTGTGGATTGAGGATTTCTGCAACATTGCAGCGCAGACCGGATGGCCTCTTGACCAGCTCCTGTTCTATGGTCTCTATGATCCTAACAGCGACACTATTGCTGTAGGTATGGGACAGACCAGCGAGTATAGCTACAATGGTAACCTGACCCTCGCAGGTGCAGCCGCCGCAGGTGGAAATTCCTATAACGTCTACACCAGCGGTGACGTAATCGGAACTGTAAGCAATGGAGGTGCAAATATCGTCTTCGCATCTGAAGAATTCAACATGGTTTGTCTGCTGAGTGACTACATCTATGTCCTCACTGAAATTCCTATTACAGCAACAAAATAGTAATTATAATTGATTTAAAGTGATATGAAAAAATATCTTTTGACAATATCAGCAATGCTGACCATGCTTGTGGCAGGCTGCGAGATGTTCCCGCCTGACGATTCTCAGATCGCGCCTGTAGCAGGTTCGGCACCTACTATTGATATTCCCGAAGGAAGTGTGGGTGATTCGACATTCACCGTAACTATCACACCTGCCGCCGGGACCGGATTCTACGCTTATCTGATTACTGATACCAAATCTGCAATTGACGGCTCTTCCCTTCTCTCTCAGAGCTACGAAGGACTGTACACCGGTCTCGAGAACGCAGCTGAGATAGAGAGTGTAACTATCAATGCCAATGCAGCCGGCGGTATCATGCCCGGTACCCTGTACTACATCTACGCAGTCGGTGCCAGTCAGGAGCAGGGCATCGCATCCGCAGCGGTGTACGACTCGGTGTACACCACCAACAGCAATGTGCCCATCTTCGATGACGAGGTTGCTTTCGCCGCCTCTGCTGACGGCTCTTATGTAGACATTGCCCTCAACGACGTAGTTAAGGCCGGAGAAGGCAAGGTGTACTATGATGTGTTCAGCACTTACGGAGGTTACAGCATATTCGATACAAAGCAGGTGGTGCCTGCTGACAGCATTGTGTACAGCGGCAAGATCGTACGCGTGAAGACTCCCGCCAACGTTCCCAACGGTGCAGTTGTCAACATCACATGGGACGAGGGTGCTTTCGTGAACTCCGCAGACAAGATGGCCAAGGCTTACACAGTATGTAACTACACAGGACTTGACACCAAACTCGGAGACGGTATCCTCTACCGCAAGGCTCCTGTGTCCTGGACTATCTCATATCCCGATGTGCTTGTCAACGACACCACCCTCCACAGCACGGCTGAGGATGTTATCGGTATCGAGGATCTGACAGCGGATGGTTTCAGGTTTACCATTGACAGTACAATCCTTGGAAACACAACTTATCCTCACATAACATATCATAACCAAAATGGTTCTGTATTCTCATACGATGGATTTGGCGATTATGATATGCTGAATGACAGCACGCTTGTAATTTTGGTAGACCCCACCTATTCCATAGAGAAAGGTACATGGATGTCTATCGAGATTCCCGCCAACGCCTTTGTCGATGAGTACGGTAACGGAAACGCGGCTTTCAGCAGTAACGAGAACTTCATCTACTCTTTCGGCTGGGAGATGGAGGACCTGCTCGGAACATACCAGGTAAGTGCCTATGAAGGCCTGTTCATTGGACAGACACTCAATTTGGGTTCTGTAACAATAAGTGCAGTGGCATCAGATGACAAAAATGCCCCTGAAGGTTCCAACGTGCTGATTAAGGATCTGCTCTATGAGGGCTCCAACTTATATGCCACTTTCGGAGGTGAGGACGGTCTGTTACATATTTCAGGAGGACAGGTGCTTAACGATGACCTCGATTCGATGTCCGTGGAGGGTTATCTGCCCATCTATGACTATGTTGAGAATGGAAACGACATTGACACCGTTATCGTAGGTTATGAAAAGTTCAAACCTTCACTGCTCATCTACGCTTTGGCACTCAGCGGCAACCAGGTATCTTTAGTCGGCAATGACATAACATTCCAGCTCGTACAGCCTGGAGTTATTACCGATACTCCGGCAGACTGGGTAAGCTACTATCCTTATTGGGCTTGTATGCTTGCTGACGGCTCCTCTCCGATAGGTTTCAACAATGGTTTCCTCGGAACGCACATGATCCGTGAAGAGAATGCAGCCGCAGCCGCTTCCATCAAACCCTTTACTCCACGCAAAGTCCAGAAACCGGCAGGCCCTCTTTTTGTGAGGTAATGCTGCTGGTCTAATAATCCAAAGGCTGCCCCGGCCCGTCTGAGGCAGCCTTTTTTATTATCTTAATAAAGAATTTATGAAAACTAGATTACTGACCCTTATCGCGGCGCTGCTGCTCGCCTCGGCCTCATGGCTGGGAGCGCAGCCCTACACGACGACCTGGCCTTACCTGTACTCCGACTTCCAGGACGGGGTAATCTACATGACGGGCGGCCAGAAGATATACCACAAGCTGAACGTCCACCTGATGAAGGGCCGCCTGCACTACCTGGACAATAACGTGGTGAAGGAGGCATTCGCCGGCGACATCTTCTACGCGGAGATAGGCCCCGAGTCCGACAAGTTCATGGTCGTGAACGGCGACATGATGAAGGTGGTGGCCGAGCAGCCCGGCGGCTTCGTGGCCGACCACATCACCGGCGACTTCGACGCCCTGCTCACAGGCACCGGAGCCTACGGCATGCAGGCCAACACCGAGGCCATCCAGTCCTACTCCTCGCTGAACATCCAGGGAGCCGTGAACGTGAACCACATGCTGCTGCTCCAGGAGAAGCACGAGGGACGTGAGTTCGACCTCAGGCACCAGCTCTACATAGTAACCTCGGGCAAGGTCTGCCGCGCCGTCCGCAAGGACGTGGAGGCGCTGCTGGACAAGACTCAGAAGGCCCTGTTCAAGTCATACCTCAAGGAACACAAGGTGAAGTGGAAGGATCCACAGAGCCTGCTCCAGGTCGTGACCTTCCTGGACGAAGTCCTGCCCGAATAATCCCATACATCAACACACCCACATGAAAAGAACCCTTCGCTACATACTGAGCGCCGCCATGCTGTCTGCGGCATCCATTGTCCTCCTGCTGACATCCTGCAGCCGGGAGGAGAGGCTGGAGAATATGACAGTGAACTTCCACGGACGCGAACTGCCCGCATCTTTTTTTGAGCAGGGCGTGGTGCGTGTCAAACTTACCCAGGCCATGGCCGACAGTCTGTGTGTCAATGACAGCGGTAAGATTACCCTTGCATCTGCCCGCGCCGTCAAGTCGGTCGGTGATGCTGCCGCCTCGCTGGGAATCGTCAGCATGAAGCGGTCGTTGCCGCATGCCGGAAAATTCGAGCCGCGCACCAGGGCCAAGGAACTCCACCTGTGGTACAATGTCGTGTTCGACGAGTCCACTCCCCTGACACGGGCCATGAACAGCCTTTCGGAGGTAGAAGGTTTCAGCAAGGTGGAGTATATCCCTGTCACAGTACCGGTGAATCACGGCACTGCCGTAGAGGTACCGGCGTCCGGGAACAGCGCCGCGCCTTCTGCCGCAGCAGTATTCAATGACCCAAGGCTGGGAGATCAGTGGCACTACTACAATGACGGCTCCTTGAAAAACTCTATCGCCGGTTCGGACATCAACGTACTTCCCGTATGGAGCAGTTTCACTACCGGCAGTCAGGACGTGATAGTGGCAGTGGTGGACGGAGGCGTGGACTACACCCACGAGGACCTGGCGGCCAACATGTGGCACAATCCGGAGCAGGGCGGAGACCTGGCCTACGGCTGGAACTTCATCACCGACGGTCCCCGCATCACGGCCCATGACCACGGTACACACGTGGCCGGCACCATCGCAGCCGTGAACAACAACGGGAAGGGCGTCTGCGGTATAGCGGGCGGTAACAGTGCGAAGAACATTCCCGGCGTGAGAATCATGTCCTGCCAGATATTTGACAACAGCGACAAATCCGGTTCCGGAGTCGAGGCTATCAAGTGGGCCGCGGACCACGGGGCCGTGATAGCTCAGAACAGCTGGGGATACTCCTTCGAGACCTACGAGGATGCGGCTTCATTCATTGTTACTGACTACGATAAGTCATGTATTGATTACTTCACAGAGTATGCGGGACTGGACGAGAACGGACGGCAGGTAGGTCCTATGGCCGGCGGCATAGTGATCTTCGCCGCGGGTAACGACGGCTGGGACACAGGACATCCCGGAGACTATGAGACCTGTCTGGCTGTAGGCTCCATCGGAGCAGACTACCGCGCAGCGTACTACACCAACTACGGCAGCTGGGTGGATGTGGCCGCTCCCGGCGGTGATACCCAGATGGGACGCGAGGTGCTTAGCACCCTGCCCGGCAATGCATACGGATACATGCAGGGTACATCGATGGCATGTCCCCATGTGTCGGGAGTGGCGGCTCTGGTGATCTCCCACAGGGGCGGTCCCGGATTCACCTCCAAGGCTCTCAGGGAGATTCTGGAGTCCAGCGTGCGCGATATCTCCGTATACAACAGAACTAAATACATAGGTAAAGGTCTTGTAGACGCCTACAGGGCCGTGGTGGGTACCGCCGGCAGGCCTCCCGCCGCAGTCACCGGTTTTGAGGCAAGGGCAGAGTCCAACAATGTCTATTTCTCTGTCACCGTACCTTCGGATCCCGACAACGGCAAGCCCAACATGATATTCGTCTATTACAGCGAGTCTCCGCTGACTGAGTCCAACTACAGCAGCGCCATGTTCCAGTCCTACACCGTCGGAGACATGGAGCCGGGAGATGTCCTGGAGGATGTCGTCACTGACCTGGGCTTCGAGACCAAGTACTATCTGGCCGCTGTCGCCACCGACTACGGCGGACTGACCTCACCCATGTCGACCGTCCTCTCTGTCACCACCGGGCAGAACCATGCGCCCGAACTTACACCCCTGGACGGAACTTCCGTAGAACTGAAGGCATGGCAGACGGCCTCTCTTCGCTTTATCGCGAAGGATCCCGACAGGCATGATATCATTCCCAGCGCCGTAACTCCTGATGACACCGTGAGTCTCAGCACAGTACTCAACGGAGACACCCTCATTCTCAATATACAGGGACGCACGTCCGCTCCCGGCACACACTCTGCCGTGCTCAGGGCCGAGGACCCCTACGGTATGTATGACGAGGAAGTGATTACATATACAGTCGAGCAGAACAAAGCTCCCGAGAAGGTGAAGGACCTGCCCGGAGTGGCATTCAGTTCCAGCACTGCTGAAAGTGTAACGCTGAATATGTACGAATACTTTTCAGATCCCGACGGTGAGCCTCTGGCCATCAGCGCAAGCAGTTCCAACAATGCGATTGCGCATGTAGCCGTGAGGGGGCAGAACATAATCATTACTCCCATGTCATACGGCACCACCGAGACGACCGTCACCGGCACCGATGCCCTTGGCGAGACCGTCTCCACCACCTTCAACATCGTGGTCCGCGACGCATCGCAGCCCATCGACATCTATCCCAACCCTGTGGTGGACACCCTCTATATCAGGGCCGGCACTGACTCAGAAGGCCATGTACGCATCACCTCGGCCTCCGGCTCGACGGTATTTGACGACGATATCAGCGTCAGCATCTTCGACCCTGCGGCGATAGACATGTCCTCCCTCCCCGGCGGCATGTACGTGCTGACCGTCGAATACGAGGGCAACGTCATCAAGCGCAGCATCGCCAAACTCTGATGAGCCGCGGGACAGTCCGCCGCATTATACGGAAAACGCCGGAAGTCTGGACCTCCGGCGTTTTTATATTTTATATGGTACTTACCCGTTCCTTTTAGAAAGCGTAGCTGACTCCCACCGAGAAGGTGTTGGAGAGGGGGGAGTCGGGAGTCAGGCCGATGAGATAGGCCAGGTCGAGGGAGATGCCGAGGAGCTTGACTCCGGCACCGACGGAAGCGTAGGAGCCGATGACCATCTTGTCAGGGTCGCCGTAGTGGTAACCGGCAGCAACGCGGATGAAGTCATTGAAACAGTACTGGGCGCCCAGGGCTGCGAAGAATGCGGGGTTCTCGAAGGTCATGCCTCCCTGCAGATTGACTGCCACCGCGTGCTTGTCCTCCGAGCCGAAGCGCTGGATGGTACCCGCTCCCAGCTTGATGTTGGCGGGGAGGCCGTAGGACGAGGCTCCGCCGTAGTCTATCCTGCTGCCGATGTTGGAGGCGGTCAGTCCGACACGGAGGAACTTGAGGTCCAGCAGGGCTCCGAAGTCAGCGGATACCGCTCCGCCTTTCTTGGGGCCTCCGATGTCACTGTGGACATAACCTACATTGGCCGAGAGGGAGAGGATGGGCAAGATCTTGAAGCCCAGGCCTACGACAGCCTGCATCTCGACCGGAGTGAAGGTGCCTGACACCATGCCCGGCTCTGTGCCCGATACCTCGTAGGGCTGGTGGGAGAAATATTTGAAACCTGCGGAAATGGTCATGAACTTGGCGATTCTGCCGTAGCCGGCGACAGCGATGTTGCTGTTCGACGAGAAGGAGGGCTGCCACAGGGAGTAGGCGGCTCCTACCTGGAAACGCTCCCCGTCGAGTGCGGTGGCAGCGGTATTGTTCCATATAGAGAATGCGTTGGCTTCCAGGACTGCCTCGGTGCCTGCGAGACTCATCGATATGGGATCAGGATTGACATTGAGGAACGAAGCTGTCTGAGCCTGAGCGGCTGTCCGGCAGAAGGTTAAGGCTGCCGTAACGCTGATTGCGTATACGAATAGTGTTCTTTTCATTGGATTTAGTATATCAGTTTAAGATGTAAAGATATACAAAATTCCCTACTGAACGAATATTTCTATCGGAATTCTCCGGCATGACAATAAAATAAAGGACCGCCGGTACTTCTGCCGACGGTCCTGTTCAAGACTGTGTGCTGCGGAGGAGCGTCAGAGTTTGGCGATGTCGGTTGTGACTGAGCGATCTGTGCCGTCAGGTGCCGTATAGGTAAGCGTTACTGAATACATGCCTCCGGGGAGGGCGGTCAAGTCTATCCGCGCAGGTGCGAAGGGCGTGATGCTCAGGTCGTCGAGAGACAGCACTGTCCCTCCGTTGGCTCTGCGGACCCGTACTGATGCGGAGGCAGCTGCCTCCCCAGTACGTACGTTGAGGTAGTCAGTAACGGGATTGGGGTAGAAATCGGCTGTTCTGGAAGCATCCCGCACCACCACCGCGAACTGACACGAGGCGGATGTGCCGGCGGCATCATACGCCGTGACAGTCAGGACATCCTGACCATAAGCCCTCGGAGATATCTTCAGGGTAGTCCCGCTCACCGTTGCATTGAGCAGAGTCTGAGTGGAGGAGGAAGCTACCTCATAGCGCAGGTTCTCACCGTCTGCGTCAGAGAATACTTCGAGCAGATTGATCTCCTGAGTGTCATAAAGGTCCATGCAGATATCCTGAATCTGCGAGGCCAGTATCGGAGCGTGATTGGGCTGAACGGTGTAGTGTATCTCCTGCTCAGTGACGGCTCCTGCCGGATCTGAGACAGATAGCACCGAGGTGTATGTGACCTCTTCGTCGGAAACCGGAGCCTTGAGAGCGTCGATCATGACTCTTATGACGTTCTCGTTCCTGATGACGGAGGCGGCGTCCGAGCCGGGCTCGAACTCATACAACAGCTCGTCACCGTCGGGATCCGAGATACTGAAACTGAGGGTTGTATTCTCGTGGAACTTGAGAGTGATGTCCGTAGCGTCTTCCGTAGTGATGACCGGAGGGGTATTGTCCGTAGTGGAGAACGATATCTGATCCGAGAGAGGAGACCGGCTGCCCATGTTATCCACAGCCTGCACCCTGAACCAGTACTCGGTAGATGCCTTCAGACCGCGTACTTCTACCGTAATCTCATCGCCGGGGCTGAGTCTTCCGGTCTCAAACTCAGAGACCGTTACGCCGGGTCCGGGATTTTCCGGATCCAGGTCCGCCAGGGATTCGGTAGAACTGAATACCAGAAAACGGCTGGGTTTACCGCTGTCCACGTCCTCTGGAACAACCCACTTGAGGGTAACACTGGAACCAGTTGATGATACGGATGCAACCTCATCAACCGGATCGGGCGGCTCAGGTCCATAGGAGGCCAGGCATAATTCAGCATCGACCAGACCGGCTCCCATCCTACCGACATAAGAGCGGTTGTACTCATCGATGTTCCGCACGCCTGTGGTGAGTATGGTGCGGAGATTGTCGTTGGTAAAGCCTGGACCGCCGAAGGCCGATACCACCAGGGCCGCCACTCCGGATACGTGGGGGCAGGCCATGGAGGTACCCTGCAAGGCTTCATAGCCATTGTTAGGGACAGTGCTCATAATCTGCTGCATATCCTGGGCGTCCCCGCCGGGAGCGGAGATATCCACCCATTCACCGTAGTTGGAGTAACTTGCCAGCTTATAGTCGGGTCCGATAGCCGCCACTGCCAGTACATTCTCGTAGTTGGCGGGGAATATATCCGTTGTGGATGAAGAGGAGTTGCCGGCGGCAAAGATGGTCAGACCACCGGCCATCGGGCCGTCCTGGACGCCTGTCTCATCCCCCTCGACATTCTCCATTCCGGCGCACTGATTGAAATAGTCGATGCTTTCGAGGACTACTGTATAGCTGGGATCACAGGTCCAGCTGTTCTGGGAGATGACAGCCCCGTTGTCAGCGGCGTAGACGAAGGCCTGCGCGATAAAAGCGGAACCAGGGCCTGTCTGGCAGGTCATGATCCTGACCCCAGGCTTTCCGGCTGCATAGTCGCCTCCGGCTATACCGCTTACTCCCAAGCCATTGTTGTTGACTGCGGCAATAGTTCCGGCCACATGTGTGCCGTGCTCCTCCGCTGTAATCTGACCGACCGGCTGATTGTTGTTGCCGACGACGAAGTTGAATCCGTGGATGTCGTCCACATATCCGTTGCCGTCATCATCCACTCCGGGCTGGCCGTTGAGTTCGGCCTCATTGACCCACATGTTCCAAGCCAGGTCTTCGTGGTCCACATCTACTCCCGAGTCGATAACTGCGACTATTACCTCAGGACTGCCGGTGGTTACGTTCCACGCCGGGAAGAGATTAATGTCGGAGCCTTCCTCTTGATGGATTCCGGTCCCGAAATTCATATAATGCCACTGATCCGGCAGCATCGGATCATCGAAGGGCCATGTCTCGGGAGCATCCGTGAAGTTTACTTCGTGGACGTAATTGATCTCCTGGATACCACCGGCTGCGACTATATCCGAGGCCGCACGGGTCACGGGAGTGGATTCGTCGAAAGTCACCTTGTACCACAGGTTAAGCCCCATGGCTCTCTTGCGTGCCTCGAATCTCTCCGGGCCTACGAACAGACGCTCGACGCTGCTGATTCCAAGCTCCGGTAAGGCGGCGGAGAGCTGCATCGGGTCTTCCGGTTCATCCTGCATTTTCACCAGGATAACTCCCGGCTCCACCTTGCCCGGACCCCGCATTTCCGTCGGTTCTGGAAGAGGTCTGCGTATGGACTCCTCGTTCACTGAGCAGCCGGAAGTGAGACCTCCAAGGAGCGGCAGTAGGATAAGAAATTGACGTATTCTCATTGTCTTACATTGATAGAATGGTTTAAAAGTAAAAAAAACCGCCCTGAAAATGGATGCGCAGGGCGGTTCGGTCGTATTTAAGGTAGAGTCAGTTTATTACAGCCCAAGATATTCAGAGACTGTTGTCTCCGCGCCGGGAAGGGACATCCATTCATAGGTACCGCTCCATGTCCAGCCGCTTGTCTCCTCAGCGTTGGCGAATGCCGATACGTGAGGCGCAAACTGGAAAAGACCTTCCGTGATTTCGCCGCATTCCTGAGGGAGATTCTCACCTCCGGAGAAGGGAGACTCTGTTCCGAAGTAGTAATTCAATGAAGAATTGCTGATGGTAGCGTCAACCAGGGCTCCTGCATTCCAGCATCCGCTCCAAGTCAGCAGTCCGGTAGACTCATCTACGGTGAACTCAATATACTCACTCTTAGGACCGCCAGTGGCACCTCCGATAGCAGCTGCGATAGCCTCTGATGCCTCCGCAGTATAGGGATTCATGATACGGTACAGAGGCTGGAGAGCGTTGGTGGCCTGCATGATTTCTGGAGTAAGAAGCATGCCGCAGATATTGTCATAGAACTCACCGTTTCCGAGGGATTGCCAGTTGTAAGCCTGCTGGAGAGTGAGGCTTACGGTGGGGTACAGGGAGGTATTGGAGTTGAACATGGTGGAATCCGATATGGAAATGGTTCCGGTATACCTCACACCTCCGAGGATGGCGAGCTGAAGTACGACATTGGTCTGGTACTCACCGGCCTCGAAGCTTACTGACGAAGGGACGGTAATCTCTGACGGCAGAGTCGTGGTCAGAGGGACGGTAACGGCGTTGTCAGCGCTGTTCCTGGTGATCACTACGTTGATAGTGTCTGCTGTAGCAGGTATCTCTGTGTTGGTGTAAACTTCTGCGGCAAAACTTACCTCATTCTCCTGCTCGGGTGTGTAAGTCGCC
Organism: uncultured Bacteroidales bacterium; assembly: GCA_944326235.1. Classification (GTDB taxonomy): domain Bacteria; phylum Bacteroidota; class Bacteroidia; order Bacteroidales; family UBA932; genus Coprenecus. The sequence continues at coordinate 13,813 of CALVDH010000057.1, forward strand.
TTGATGTTCTCCTGGTCGCAGGACACGAGGGCTGCGATAGAGATGGAGGCTACACTTATTATCTTTAGAATGTTTTTCATTATAATCTCATTTTGTGTTAAATGTCAGATGTTATTGAGCGGAAGCCGGGTTGAGCGCGGGATCGTCACCGGTGTTGCCTTCTGCGTATGAGCCGAGTGGATTCTGTACCATCAGAGGGTTGGCGTCAATCTCAACCTGAGGGATGGTGAGTACCCAGTCGAAGGTCTCAGGATCATCTACGTGGATATTAGTGAGCAGGGCAGTAATGGGATGGCCCATTTCCTGTGTGCGTACGAAGCCCTGGTGGAGACGCTTGATATCGTAGACACGGCCATACTCACCCCAAAGCTCGATGCGGCGCTGGAGGATAATCTCCTCGAGGAGGGAGCCGGTCTCATCAGTTGTCAGGGCACCTAAGTCAAGACCATGTTTGTCATCGCAGCTGTAACCAGGCTGACGGTGCTGCATAAAGTCGTTGAGGGTGGCTTTGGCTCCAGCCTCGTCGTTGAGGCGGGCCTGACATTCTGCGATGGTGAGAATCATCTCAGGTACTCTCATGAAGATCTGGTCTGCTCCGGTCATAGGGTCAGTGACCTCGTGCCCCTGCTTGTTCCCGAACTGGAACTTCCACTGCTGATATCCGAATACAGTGCCGTCCTCATTGATGGCTTCGTAGTTCCACCAGGCCTTCCTTCTGTCGTTGTTGGCTACTTTGTTGTAGAGCCACGATGTGGCGCATTTTCTGGCTGATGCGCCGTATCCACCGAAGTCGGGGTCCATATGGGCCAGGAACTGGGGATTGGTGGTACCCTGAGAGGAAATAATCTCCGCACCCCAGAGCACGTCGTCTGCTCCGACAGAGTTATAACCGCTGGTTACGTCATCAATGACCTGACCGCCTTGTGCGGCTATGCGTGCTGCGTCAAGAGCTGTCTGGTAGTCTGCCATGTGGAGGGCTATACGGGCCTTGATACCGTTTGCCACGTAGGTGTCGATATGAGATATGTGCTGTCTGGAAAGGCCGTCAAGCAGAACTATTGCAGAGTCAATATCGGACATGGCCTGCGCATATACCTCCCTGTTGGTGGCACGGGGGTTGCCAGGGGTGCCGGCAACCGTGGGCTCGGTATAGATGGGTACGGAGAGCCTGTCCTCGTGTCCCTCGTAGGTCCTTGCATATGTCATGGCGAGATAGTGCAGGGCGTATGCACGGAGTGCGTAGCTGTTACCCATGATGTAGTTTACATCTGCCTGCGAGCCTTCCATAGTGTCTTTTGCATCAAGGATGTAGTTTACAAGGGAGATAAGAGTGTAATAGAAGTTCCAGCAGTCATAGGGTCTCCATCCGTCATTGGTGTAATAGGGCTTTACTCCATAGATGTAATCATTCCAGAACCATCCGGAACCCTGGGCAGACATAATCATGTCCTCACCCATGACATCGGCCATCAGGGCATAACCCTGAGGTCCGAAGGACTGGTGGAAGTTGAACCCGGTAGTCTGGCCCCAGATGTAGAACCATCTCAATGCTCCGTTGAGCGCCTGGTATCCTCCCTCGGTTGTCTCCAAAAGCGTAGAACTCGAGACAGCGTCGGTAGGACTCGTATTCAGTGCATCCTTTGAGCAGGATGTCAGCGACAGCACTGCGAGGGCAGAAGCTGCTGCCAAAAGTATTATTTTTTTCATTTTATCCTAATTCTTAAATATTTAGAAGTTGATATCGATACCTAATGATACTGTTCTTGTGGGGAGGTAGGTATAGCCCTGTCCTCCTGAGAAGCTGTACTGAGGATCCATACCGTCCATATGGCTGAAGAGAGCGAGGTTGTCTCCTACTGCATAGATCCTGATGGAGCTGATATTGATTTTCTCGGTCCATCTGGTAGGCAGGGTATAGCCCAGCTGTACGGACTTGATTGAGAAGTATGAGGCGTCGATCAGCCATCTGTCGCTGATGGTGCTTCTGCCTGAACCTACTTTCATCTTGGGCACATCGGTTACGTCACCGGGCTTCTGCCAGCGGCGGAGTGCATTCTTGTGGAATGTGCTGGCGTAATATTGAGGCTCCATGGTGCCGCTATAAGTGCCGTTGTAGATGTTGCCACCTATGGAGAATGTAGTCAGGAATGAGAAGTCGAACGAACCGAGATAGAAGTTGGAGCCGAATGATCCGGAGATTATGGGCTCACGGCTGTCGAATACGTAACGGCTGTTGTTGGCCTCAGTGGCATTGGCTGTCACATAGTCTGACCCCTCAATCTTGTTGCCTGCATCGTCTGTCTGGTATGCCCAGTAGAGCTGATTTCCGGTCGCGGGATCCACACCGGCGGTCTTGACCAGGTAGAATGAGTTGATTGGAAGCCCTACCTCAATGAGATACTGGCCATCGAGAATGCGATCCTGGCCTGCTGTCAGGTTTGTCACCTTGTTCTGGTTGTGGTACAGCATCAAAGTAGAGTTGGCCTGGAACTTGTCTCGGTTGAGCCAGTTTACTCTTACTGTAGCCTCGACACCCTGGTTGTTCATTGCACCCACATTGGCATTGTAGGACTGGAATCCTGTAGAGAGTGCCATAGGAGAGGCGAGCAGCAGGTCATGTGTATTGGAGTGGTAGTATTCGACGGTCAGGTCGAGGACTCTGTTGAAGAGAGATGCCTCAATACCTACGTTGAATGTTCCTTTCTTCTCCCAGGAGATAGTAGGATTCTCGAGGGTGGAGACAATGGCACCGGGCAGGGTTGCATTGGCCCATGTCAGATCGTAGAAGCCCTGCCATGCATAGTAGGTGGTCAGCATGTCGTTACCCTGCACACCATATGATGCCTTGAGGGTCAGATTGTTAATCCAAGGAGCATTCATCCATTTCTCCTCTGAGATTCTCCATGAAGCACCTACTGACCAGAACTGTCCCCAGCGATGGTCCTGCTCGAACCTCGAGGAACCGTCAGTACGCCAGGATCCGGAGATGAAGTACCTGTTGTCGTAGTCGTAGTTCACGCGGGTGAGATAGGACTCGATCCTATAGGTATTTGAATAAGAGGTGTGATTGGCAACTGTAGTAGCGGGAGCGAGCTCATCGATACCGGGATAGATTCCGGTGCTGTTTGCCCACAGGTAGTTGTACTCGTAGTCATAGTACTCGTGTCCGAGGAGCACTCCTATGTTGTGTTTGCCGAAGCGGCGGTCATAGGTGAGCAGCTGGTTGAAGGTGTAAGAGAATGTACGGGTGCTGTACTTGTCAATGCTTCCATCTGTCTGGGCTCCGTCACCGGTGTAGGGGTTGGAGTAGGAGGTAATCCTGCGGCTGGCGAGGTCACCACCGAAGTTGATGGTCAGAGCCAGGCCTTTAAGGGGCCCCATCACGTCGTCGTCACCGCCAAAACGGGCGAATGTACGGAAACTGACGTTGTCGTAGGTCTGACGGTACATATTCTCGTAGAGGTCACCGATGGGGTTGAAGCGGGATGCTGTAGGACGGGTCTCGCCATAGTCGTACTGACGGTTGCCGTTCTCGTCGAGCAGGTCGTTTCCGCTGTCATCCTTCATGTATACGGGGTATATGGGAGCCATGAACTGAGCGGTGTACCATACGTTGTTGGTCTGGGTACCGGAGTTCTGGGCCTGATTGGAATCGGTGTAGGAGTAACTCAGGTTGGCGCTCAGACGCAGCCACTTGGTAGCCTCATGGTCGACACCGGCGCGGGCAGAGTAACGGGTAAAGAGGGATGTAATCAGCACACCTTCATCACGCAGATAACCTGCAGAGAAGTTGTACTTGGTCCTTTCGTTACCGCCGTTGACTCCTACCTGATATTCCTGACGGAGAGCCTTGGTGTTGGTCAACTCGTCCATCCAGTCCTCGTTCCATGCGGATACAGCATCAGAGCGTACAAGACCTGTAGCGGGGTCGATGAGTGTATCCCATGTATAATTCTTGTAGGGGTTGTAGAGCTGGCCGCCGAGGGTGCTTCCCATGCTGGATGCAGCATAGTTGTGAGCATTTGAAACAGAATATCCCTGGTCGATAGCGGTGTTGTAGAGGGATTCGTAGGTCAATTCCACGAACTCATTCTGGCTTACAAGGTCGTAGCGGGGGATAGCCCTGGACTGCCAGCCGACCTGAGCCTTGAGGTTCACGTCCACGCGGCCTTCCTTACCTTTCTTGGTAGTGATGATAACGACACCGTTGGCACCACGGGCACCGTACAGTGCTCCGGCCGATGCGTCCTTCAGCACGGTCATCGACTCGATATCCTGGGGGTTGATGGCGCTGATGTTGCCGTCATAAGGGATACCGTCCACTACGTACAGAGGAGTTGAGTAAGCGTTGATGGAGCCTGTACCACGAATCTGGATTGAGGCACCCTCGCCAGGCTGGCCGCTACCGGATGTCACCTGTACACCGGCAACCAGACCTTCAATAGCCTTGGACACGTTGGAGACACTTCTCTTGATGATGTCGTCATTCTTAACGACTGCAGCAGAACCAGTAAACGATTCCTTCTTTGCAGTACCGTAAGCCACCACGATCACATCGTCGAGTGTCGTAGCCTCAGGAGAGAGAGCCACATCGACAGTGGTCCTGCCGTTAACGGGCACTTCCTGAGTGGTGTAACCGAGGAAAGTGACTTCCAGTACGCCATTCGAGGGCACTGTCAGCGAGTACTGGCCCATGTCATCGGTCATGGCCCACTGAGTGGTACTTCCTTTCAGCACCACAGAGGCGCCGACGATGGCCTCGCCTGTCGCAGCATCAGTAACAGTACCTGTAACTGTGATCTCCTGCGCGTAAGCCGCGGCAGTTACCACGAGTAACT
>CALVDH010000058.1 GCA_944326235.1 uncultured Bacteroidales bacterium
TAATGGTTCAAATATATTTTCTGCTTGCCGACCGTTATGTGCATTTGCATTGCCACATGCTCAAATCTGTCAATGTAACCCTGGCGTATATTTTTCAAATCGTGGTTGCCCATAATCAGATATATCCTGCCGTTCAATCTGTCAAGTATTCTAGTCCACTCAGCGGAGCTGCCAAGACTAAAATCTCCCAAATGAAAAACTATATCATCCTGACCGACTGTATTATTCCAGTTGGATATGATAGTTTCATTCATCGTTTCCACATCCTTAAACGGCCTGTTGCAGAAGCGAATGATATTCCCATGGAAAAAATGGGTATCAGATGTAAAAAACACCTTGCTGCCGTCAAACTTAAAATTCATTTCTTTTCAATTTATGTGCATCACTGCGCGTTAATAACTTAATTAATTATCCATCAAACGAAATGGTCTGTAAACAAAATAGTTGGAAAGTTCGGCAAGGACTCTCCAACTATTCAGTTACTGGTTCGAAAAGTACAATAGCGTGCTTTTATGTCCGTTGGAAAGTATTTACTGCTATACGAGGTTCAATGCGTGAGATATGAACACTCAATACCACTTCAGAGCGTTTATCGCTCTTAATGGAAGTCGTTATTGTTCTGCTTCTAAGCATTGATAATATTGACTGTATCAAAATCAATGCAAAATTAGCAAATAAAATTGATTGAAACATCTGTACACTGTTGGGTAATTTATAATCAGAAGAAAACCATATTTGGCCTGATCTCTTCAATCATCTTTTGCGGCACTTCGCATTCCCGGGCAATCTCCGGCCACCCGGATGCCGCCTGGCACACCTCATCGATGATCCGTGCGGCATTCTTGATATTGTTCTTGGCGCCGAATTCGAGCAGGTCGTCTTTTGTAATACCGCTGAATTTACCGTTTATCGACATCTGGTGGACTGAAGTCCACTCACCGTCGGGATTGTAAGCGTAGCCCATGTCATAGGCCGGTGACAGTCGCCATTTCCCGCCTCTGTCCATCAGGAAAGAGATGTTCTTCGTGTGGTCGTCCTGATTGCGCACTACGACATTGAAAACCATTCTGCGGAACATCTCCTGTGCCTCCTTGTAGGTGAGCCGCAGACCGCGCATTACGGCAAAGGCCTGCTCGTAGGAGTAGGCCCTGAGGAGGCGGTAATCGAGGTGAGCAATGCCGCAGAGTGTCTGCATATGCACCTTTGCCCCGTTTATCCGGTCAAACCGTTTTGTCAGGAAATGCGCCCTTCCGTTCTCTTCAATCAGTGAGCATTCCGTCATGTCGATGCCGCATTCCCTCACAAGACACGAGAAGGAGTATTCCAGACGCCCGAAGTTCTCCGTCTCTCTGAATCCGGCCGTGGCGGATACACCGTCCAGCTTGATGATGTAATAGTCGAACCCGTCGGGAGCCTCGACCTGCCCTGAACGGATCTCTCCGGTGGCTTTGTTGTAGGCGATGATTGCCTTGGCCCGTTGTCCGCCGGCTGAAGTACCGAGGCGCAGAATCTCCGCAATGGCAGCCTTCTTGTCGGAGCTGATGTTCACGTTGAAACTTGATTTGTCAGCAAGGGCTTCTCTGGCTGCATCCACCAAAGCATCGACCTCTATCTGAATGTCCATATCGACTGCGTCGATGGCCGGTTCAAACTCAAGGGCACCCATGCAGCGTTTACCCAGAAAGCAAAGGGTTTCGATCGCATTGCCGCTGGTACGGCCTGTCAGGGCCAGCCATCTCTCAAAGAGGGCCCGGCCGTATGTATCCGGCAGGGAGTCCGCCAACATTCCGGGCAGGCCTTTAAAGGTCGTTTCGTCGAGATCTCCGAAACTGTACACTCGTCCCTCCCTTACGGGCATCATCAGCGGCGAGGGCTCTATGCCCTGTCGTACAAAGTCCGGATTGTACTCGAACTGCGCGACTTCATATCTTTGGTCCCAGCGCACCGAACCTATGGGCTGGCCATATAGATTGACACGGGCGACGTCTACCATTCAGATTCCTCCTTATTCTCTTTTGTGTAACCTTTGGATGCCCGCTTACGCTTGGGCTTGTTTGCCTTGCTGGCTAATTCGTAGTATTCATTCGGACTCAACTGCTCTTCTTCGACGAGCGGGACGAAGATGTCGAGCTTGCCCAAGGTGCGCAGGACGCGGATCAAAGACTCGAAGTTTTTCACCTCCCCGTCTTCCATACGCTTTATAGTGGAGATGGAAACACCGCTCTTGTCTGCCAGTTCTGCCTGTGACATATTCTGCCTCAAGCGAACTGCTTTTATTTTGGCTGCAATCCTATTACAAATCTCAATATCTGTTAGTAAGTATACATCGTTCAACATCTCAAATTTGATACTTATTGCGGCAAATATAAGGAAAAAAGTTCACAAATGAAACTTTATGTGAAATAATTAAGTCAATGGGATGATTGCAATGACCAGGTGATCAATGTCTGCGAGATGAAATACTCCCTGTCTGAGTTCACTATTGATGCTGAATACGAACGCGAGCTGCGTAACAAAAAGAGTGCATTTATCGAGACTACAAAAACACGCAAGGCGGTACATCTTACAATGGTAACAACCTACGGAGTCCGTCAGAACTCGCATTCAGGAGTTGTACAAAGTGAGATAACGTTGGAGGATTTGTTTGGGTAAGTTATAGCATATGGATAAAGCTGCAACCCACTTATATGGACGCACGCAGCAAAAATTAAGCAGATTGTTTTGCAATCTTATATTTTATTACGATATTTGCGTTACGACAACTTCGTAACGCGATAATTAAAATAACATGAAACCCAATAATCCATTCCTCATTTCGGGATATTACGGCCCGGAATTCTTTTGCGACAGGGAGCAAGAGGCCGGATCCATTCTCGAGGCTCTCCAAAATGGGCGCAATGTGACATTGACTGCTCCCCGCCGTATGGGAAAGACTGGACTGATCCGTCATGTCTTTTACCGCCTGAAAGAACAGCAGCCTGATATTGTCACTTTTTATTTGGATATATACTCAACTCAGTCATTAGGTGATTTTGTGCGGTTGTTTGCCGGGACAGTGCTGGGACAGCTGGATTCCGCTCCGCAAAAAGCGTTGAGCCGTATAAGCCGGTTTGTGCGCAGTTGCCGGCCCGTGTTTACTTTTGACGAATTGACTGGTGCCCCCAAGGTGACGATTGATGTGGCTCCAGCCGAGGAAGAGAACACCTTGAAAGAGATATTCGAGTATCTGGGCTCGTCGGAGAAACGGTGCTATGTTGCCATAGACGAATTCCAGCAGATCGCAGAATATCAGGAGAAAGGCGTCGAAGCACTGCTGCGTTCCCATATCCAGTTCCTGCCCAACGTGAACTTTATCTTTGCCGGCAGCCGGCAGCATCTGATGCAGGAGATGTTCACCTCGTCGAAAAGGCCGTTCTATCAAAGTACCCAACTGCTCACAATCGGACCGATACAGCAGGATGAATACGCAGGTTTCGCGACAGGGCATTTTGCCGCACACGGTGTGAAATTGCCTCAAGAAGTTTTCAATACGATATATGAAAAATACGAGGGACATACCTGGTATGTGCAGTGTCTCCTCAATCGCCTGTACGGGTACGACCGGGATGTGGACATGGAGCTGGTTTCATACGCCACAGAGCAGATCTTGGCCGAGTACAGCTACATATACGCTGACCTGCTGAAAGCATACTCTTCCGGTCAGGTGCGTCTGCTGAAAGCTATCGCCAAGGAGGGGTGCGTCGAGGAGGTTCTGGCCGGAGACTTTATCAGCACCTACGGACTTCGGGCGGCAAGCAGCGTAAGTGCAGCAATGAAGAAGTTGCTGGAAAACGAACTGGTTTATCAGACTGCCGACGGCTACATCATTTATGACCGCTTTATGGGGGAGTGGCTGCGGAGGCAGGTGTTTTTAAATTGAATTTATAAATCATGATAGATAACGATAAAATTAGAGAATACGAAATTAAAATGGCAACACATGTTGATGCCGGATTCCAACTTGGAGTTTTTGCGATAAAACAGTTGATAGGAGAGGGAGGAGCGATTCCTGAAAAGACTCTTAATGAAGGGTTTGATTATATAATAGCAAAAGAGAAGAAAACAATAGAAGAAGATAGCGATGCTTCTCGGGGACAAAAAGAAAGAGAAAAGAATATTATTGAATTCGTGTACAAGTGCATGAAAGAAAAAGTGAAATCGCATATAGAAAGTCAAAATAGATTGCTAAAGTAACAACAATCTATTTTAATATAGATGTTTAGGTATATCGGTATTCTATTTTCGCTATCTTTGCAACGACTATATTAGCTATGGGCAAAATACTTGATTATATCGCACAAGAAACTAATGGGATGTGTTTTACATCTTTCAAATATTGTTATGATGATTCAATGGCTCCCAATATTGAATATGGATCTTCACACGAAGACTCATATATCAATATGAAAGAATATGCTGAAAGCATTCATGATCCAAATACCCGTGATATGAGGGCGATTTCTCATACTGCCATGCAAGGTCCCCCTCTTTTTAAATTCTTCCTTGATGGGTCTCGCCGAGTTTACAAAGTAGATGACATTCAATATGATAAAAAAGTTTTTCCTATTGTTAGTGGTCAAATTTCCGTTGCATGCTGCGGGCGAGAAATGAATACAGATAACACATTCAAACAGCTCTATAGAGTTGCGGAGGAAACATATCCAGTAGTATGCCTACCTGTTACAGCTAATGAAGAAGGTATAGATAATGGAGTGTATTTCAATAATCTATGTAATAAAATCAATCAGCTTTCTTTCATTAAAAACGGAGGGTACGAAATAGGAAAGGTATTGTATTATCTTACTAAATTAGAAGGTAATGAAACCTTAGAGAATAAAGGGATAGCTCGAATTCAAGATGAGATGATTGATTGCGAGAAACGCATTGTATCTTGGTTGATGAGCAAACATCTCCTCACTCATAAGCAATATCTTATCAAAGATGGATCTATACAATACAAACCTATGAAACATGGGGATTATAAAGAACTTACTCGGATTCGAAACAACTACCGTCATGTTGTTGGAGTTTCAAAGAGGTTCAATCCTAATCTAATGAAAGATAATAAGAATCAAAGTAGTGCCGGGCAGATAGCGAATTTGCCATTATATCATCGAACGCCTGCATTTATGTGGAAACCCGGAGAAGAATGGGGAAATGTAAATTTTGCAATCTGGTATGTACGTATCAGAGAACGCCGATATACAACAACACCTTATTCCGGAATTCTCAAAATTGAAAAAATGCTGATGACTGGCGACGAGGCAGAGAATGGACTTGAAACCGATGAAGTGGATATGATTACAGCCAATATTATAAATGAGCGTAATCCTGTATGTTATGGTAATGACGTAAGATGGGCAAACCATTTATATCCGGTATATATGACAGAATGCTTCTGCAAAAGCCGCTTTAAAAGTGATATAAGTTTTATCAATTTATTCTAATATATGGAAGCTATCGGTAAAATTATAGCAACAGAAAAACAACCTTCAACTATTGAAGAGTTTACATTTTGGACGCGTAAGGATTTGAAATTGAGACCTTTTGACGTGGTTGTGGTCGACCACGTTAAGGATACACAAGGTAATCCGACCAAAACTTATGGTGTGATAGAGGAAATTTCACATATGACGGACTCTCCGAGCGCTTTAGCTGGGTATATTTCTAGTGATTTTGGTCAAGTAGATTCTCAATCTTATACAGAACGTATAGGTATGAATTACGTAAAATGTAAGGTTGTAGGTAACACCAGTAATATATATATTCCTGTTCAAGAAGGTCGAAAAGTTTACCTTGCGGAACGAGATGAGATTATGGAGGCTTTAGGATTAAACGATGTCAAACATAAGCTTCCTGCTGGATATATCGAAATGTACGAAGGTGCAAATAAACAAACATTACCTGTTTTCTTCAATTCGCATTTCCTTATTGGCCCAGAAGGTGCTCACCTGAATATTTCCGGAATTTCAGGATTGGCATCAAAAACTTCATATGCCATGTTTTTGATGAAAGCTATCCAGGATTATGCAATCAAAACGAAAGATGAGTCTGTTGCCTTCATTATGATGAATGTAAAAGGAACAGACCTTTTGAAAATTGATCAAAAAAATACACGTAAAGATGAGCTAGAAAAAATCAAACCCATTTATGACCTTTTAGGGCTAGATATGGAGCCGTTTAAGCATGTAAAATATTTTTATCCGTATTCAAAAGATTATACCTCATATACTTATGAAAGAATAGAAACCATTAAGGATCGTCTTGCTATTGGGAATGCGTTTCAGTATAAATATTTGTTTGAGACTGATGAAGATAAGGAATGCCTTGATCTATTATTTGCGAATGTGGATGATCCTAATGAGACTGTAGAATCAATTATTAATTTTATTATTTCGAATAGTGGAGGATTCAACGGTATCGAATCATGGGAAGATTTCAAGAACGAACTTTACAATCAAACTCAATCCGATAAGACGGGAAAAGCTGGGAAAGAGATATCCGTAATGAGCTGGCGTAAATTCTATCGATTGTTCAATAAGAGTTATCAAAAATGTCAGCAAATGTTTACTAATAAGCTGGGAAATGGAGTCCGCCTCCGCGATCAGATTGCAGGTATTGGAAAAAATGATGTTATGGTTATTGACATTGCCAAACTTGATGAAGAATCTCAAGGCTTTGTCTTTGGCGACGTAATGCGTGCTGTATATAATCTAAAATTAGGATCAACAGACCGTGCAGATTCGGATATTCCAGATCGTATTATAATCTTCATTGATGAGTTAAACAAATATGCCTCAACAGAAGTTCCTAAGACTTCCCCGATTCTTCACCAGCTACTTGATATTACGGAACGTGGACGATCGCTGGGTATCGTACTTTTTGGAGCTGAACAATTTGTAAGCGACATACATCGTCGAGTAAAAGGCAATTGTGCAACTCAAGCATTCGGTCGTACAAATGCTATTGAGATATCACGTGATGATTTTCGTTTTGTTCCTAGTGTATATAAAACGATGTTAACTCGTATGAAGCAGGGCGAGTACATCATTCAGAATCCTGTTTTTCGCTCCATGCTGAATATAAAATTCCCGCTCCCAATATATAAATATTTCGACTGATTAAATTGATAGAGATGAATGATGATCCCAAAATAGGTAAAGATGTCATTGAATCCTTGACACTTGGCATGTATGAGGATTGTAGATTCATTTACCGTGAATACATACAAAATTCAGCAGATCAAGTTGACAAAGCCGTAGTCGAAGGTCTTATGGCTCCAGGTGAAGATGAAATATACATTACTATTGATTCAGAAAACCGTCGTATTGTTATTGAAGATAACGCAACAGGAATTCCACAAGAAAAAGTAATTCCCATTCTCCGAAACATAGCTCATTCAACTAAAAAACGAGGTGAGGATAAAGGATTTCGTGGAATAGGACGTTTGGGTGGCCTTGGGTATTGTTCCAAACTTATTTTTGAAACATCATATTCTGGAGAGAACGTATGTTCCACAATGACATGGGATGCGGATCTATTAAAACAAATTATCAATGATCGCAATACGTCAGAAGAAGCGGTAGATGTATTAAGTCGGGTAACAATAACTTCAACAAAAAAAGAAGCTGTTGAGAAACATTATTTTAAAGTAATCATGGAGGATGTAAGCTCTGATGAATTACTTAATATTGATAGTGTCAAAAACTATTTATCTATGGTAGCTCCCGTAGATATTTCTTCTAAATTTCTATTTTCTTCGCAAATCTCAGATTTCATAAAAAAACATGGATTAAAAGTTGATGTTTATAATATTTATATCAATGGAGAACAAATCTATAAACCTTATACGACATATATATACGGAGATGACAACCAAGGTGGCAAAAAGAAAGTAGATGAAATCTTGGGTGTAGATTTTCTTTTGGCTAAAGATGATAATGGAAATATCATCTATTGGGGCTGGTATTCGCTATCACATCTGAATGGTCAAATGAAACAACGAAATATTGCCAGAGGTATTCGGTTAAGAAAAGAGAATATACAAATTGGTGACGAGGAGATATGTAAGAAGTTTTTTACTAACACATCCGATCAGCGTTTTTCCTTTTATTATTTCGGTGAAATACACGCAGTCAGCAAAGACTTGATTCCTAATTCTCGAAGAGACTATTTCGGCGAGAATAAAGCCTTGCAGGACTTTGAAAAACGAGTTAAGAGAGATTTTCTGAGGCTTAGGGAGATGTGTTACGATGCTTCTGACATAAAAAAGAACATACAGACTATTGCCAAGAAAGATGAACTTGAAGAAAAAATAAAGCGTAAAGAAGAGACCGGTTATTCAAGTAAACAAGAGCAAGAGACACTGCAACAACAACTTGAGGAATATCAGAAACGGTCTATTGAAGCACGTAAAAGATTAGATCGGAAGAATCAAAAGATAGAAGAATCCAATTCTTCTTTAAAAAAGATTATTGATCAAATTGCACCAAACATGGGACAACCTGTCGGAAGTGTACAACCTTTGGCAACTCTATCTTCTAAACCGGGGAAAGAGGGTAAAACAAAGTTCCGGACAGACAACCTGATATATTCAAATTATACCAAGGCAGAGAGAAAGTTGATAGGAAAGATATATACATCTATAGCTAAAGCTATTCCCGATGAGGGGCAACGCGAAGCCTTAATAAAAGTAATAGAGGAGGATCTTACGAGATGAATCGCAGAGTACTACTACTTGAACCTAATTATAAAAACAAATTTCCACCTATTGGTCTTATGAAGCTTGCAACCTATTTCAGGTTGCGAGGTGATGATGTTGTTTTTTACAAAGGAGACCTGAAAGAATTTGTGATTAATCAAATCACGGAATTATGTATTGCTAAACTCTCGGAATTAGATAATAGTATAGACTGGAAATTACGTTCGGATAAAATCTCGCTATATATAAAATATCGAAAGAGAGAATATCTTGATCAAATTGGACTTGAAGATTCTGAGATTGCGCTTATTCTGGTACCTTGGTTAGAATACTATAAGAAATATTACCATTCAGGAGAGTATAAGAAACATCCTCAATGGGACTGGGTAGGGGTAACTACTCTTTTTACTTTCTATTGGGATATTACGATTGAAACCATTGAGTTTGCAAAAACTATGGTTAAAGATCTTAAAAATTTAATGGTTGGAGGTGTGTTGGCTTCTATCCAACCCAAAGAGATTGAAAAGGCAACAGGTATCCGTCCTCATGTAGGGACATTACATTCCCCTGGCAAAGATATAGATGAAGACAATCCATATATTATTGACGAGCTGCCATTGGATTACTCAATCCTTGATGAGATTGATTACGAATATGTAGATAGTGGAGCATTTTTTAGTTATGCTACCCGTGGATGCATAAGACATTGTCCATTTTGTGCTGTGCCAATCTTAGAACCCCAGTTCCAATCTTATCTTCCATTAAAGGAAAGAATAGATAGAACACGCAGATTGTATGGAGATCAACAAAATCTTCTATTGATGGATAATAATGTGCTTGCGTCAAAAGACCTTCATTGTATTATTGAGGATATTCGTTTATGTGGATTTGTGCCTGGTGCTAAATATATTGAACCCAATCAATATAATATAGCTATTCGAAATTTACGTCTTGGGATTAATGATCGAGCCTATATTCGTAAATGTTGGAAGTTGCTTAAAGAGATTAATGACCTTAAAAGTATAGGAGAGGAAGTACGCACATATATCTATAGGCTTCGAGAACAATATGGATTACTTCACCCTGAAACTTGCACTAAGGATGCTTTGATAACGACATATAAAGATTTCGCAAAGTATTTTGATAAAAAATATTCTAAACAAAAAGGAAGATTGAGATATATAGATTTCAATCAAGGTGTTGATGCTCGTTTGTTTAATACAGAAAGTGGTGCTCTTTTGGCACAAATTCCTGTACGACCATTAAGAATTGCATTTGATGATGTAAAAACAGAAAAATCATATACGGATGCTATTAAAATGAGTGTATCGTATGGATTGAAGGATTTCTCTAATTATTTGCTTTACAATTTTAAAGACAAGCCACAAGATCTCTATCATCGAATGAGAGTTAATGTTGATTTGTGTGAAGTGCTAAACATTAACATCTATTCTTTCCCAATGAAATATCATCCAATTCGTGATGAGCATAGTCACGATAGAGATTATATTGGTGAACACTGGAATCGTAAATATATAAGAGCGGTTCAAGCTATTTTGAATGCAACTAAAGGGAAGATTGGACGTGGCGTTTCTTTCTTTGAAAAAGCGTTTGGCAAAAATATAGAGGAATACCATAGACTGTTGGAAATGCCTGAAACAATGATTGTTTACAGATACTTCTTCGAATGGCTAGACCTTGAAGATGCTCGAAATATAGCAAAATCTATTTGGGGCAATGATGAAATTTGTGAAAGTTCTGTTTCGTCTTGGTGGAAGAAATTTAATGAATGCCAGTCGCTTTTACCACATTCTGAATGGCAAGAACTATTAGATTTTATTCACAAAAGTGATTTTGATAATCCATGTCAGGTGCAACATCCATTGGCTCAACAGTTGCTCAAGTTTTATACAAACCATCGAAAAGCTATTATAGAAAAGGGGTCAGAATTATATAAGTTAAAAGAAGAATATGATAAGAACCCACTTTATAACTTAAGAAGGTTTCAAACAAAAGATGTTTAGTTATTATATGATTTTTTTATATGAGATTCAATAAATTTGATATAGGCGCAGAAATAATAGCAATTCTCACGAGAGGTATGTATCCTGACCCCAAGGATGCATTACGAGAATATATTCAAAATGGAGTAGATGCTAAAGCGAGCCATATAAGTGTTAAAATACGCCAGAATAATATTGTAGTCCATGATAATGGTTTTGGTATGGATTATCAAACATTAAGAAAGGCTGCAAGAATAGGAGTTTCTGATAAAAATCCATCAAAAGATGTTGGTTTTATGGGTATTGGTATCTATAGTGCATATCATTTGTGTGACAAACTAACTATAACATCTAAAAAAGAAAATAATACTCCGAATAAATTAACAATGTATTTTGCCAAGATGAAGTCTATATTATCAGAGCAGAGAGCATTGAGATTAAATGGAGAAATAGATGGAGATCGCATTATTGATTTGCAGACATTATTAGAAACATGTGTTGAAATCACTGAACCCGGAGAAACACCAACTAAAGATTTTCCTAATACAGGAACACGTATAGAATTGTCGGGAATAAGTGAGTATTTTTATAGTGAAATATCAAACATAGATATAACATCTAGATATCTCCAAGATGTATTACCTTTAAAGTTTAATACTGCAAGTTTTGCTCATGCGAATCTAATTGAAGAAAAGATAAGTGATGCTTGTGAACGAAATTCAAGTTATTTTGAATCAGTTAATGTAACACTACAGGTAAACTCTCAAACAAAAGAGTTATACAAACCGTATTCAGATTCGGATTTTCATAATAATCATGCGGAAGGTGGACCTTATATTCTTGAAATTAAAGATGATGAGTTTTTTTATGGAGTGGCATGGGGATGTTTGAATTCTGAAAGACGAAAAATAAAGAATAGTGATTTAAGAGGTTTTCTTATAAGGAAACAAGGCTTTGCGATAGGGAAGAGGGCTTCTGCAGTTAAACACTTTCCAAGAGGTAATACTTTTTTTGATAGATATATAGGTGAGATTATCATAACGAATCCGAATTTACTTCCCAATGCATCTCGCAATGATATTGAATATTCGTTTATGAGAGAACGATTCTTCAATGCACTTCTTACGTGTACGACAGAGTTTGATGGCATAGCAAATGCTTTCCAAGAAAATTGTAAAGCTGATGCAGTTCTTAATGATTTGATAGTGAATGTAAAAGAGATTAGTAACAAGGTTAATACTCGATTGCAGAATTCAGATGAATTATTGATATTGTACACAAAACTTACGTCATATAAAAACACTCTATCAGATCGTATTAAATCAAAGCGAATTAGAGAAACGCGTGTGGAAGAGGCGCAAGAATTGGAGAAAAATATTATTTCGTTAATGGAGTATATTCAGGAGCGATTGACAATTAACGTTAGTAAAAAAACGGAAAATAAAAAGCCTCAAAAATCCACCAAAAAGTCACCAGACTTTTCTGAATTTAAAAGTGAAGAGACATTACAAAATCCTAAATATGAATCATTGTTAAGTTTAATTAATGATTTGGAATTTTCATTTGATGAAAAAATAGGTTATTTATTAGAAATAATAGATGAGAGATTTATTCAAGCATTAGCTAAGAACAAAGAAGAGTATTACTCGTTTTTGCTTAACCTTAGAAATGAATTTCTTAATGAAGACTAACTATGTCAGACTTTAGTACACCAAATAAAGAATGTATAAGACGATATTATAACAAACCAATTATAAGACGCTTAAAAGAAGTATACAATTGTAATATAATTTATTATGGGTTACCTTCTCCAGATGCAGAAGATATCGCAGAATGGATTGAATATATATCAAGTGTCGTAGCATTTCAATGTAGAGACTATGGGAATGTGTCAGATCCAGACCAACCTACAGATGAAGTGGATAAATTAATAGAGAAATTGAATTCATGGGAAGCATCTGGACAAATTGATAATTACATAGTGTATGATGGTTATATGGAAGAAGTCTTATTTAAAGGGTATGATAATTCAGCCAGTGGGAGCATTGATTACACTCATGACAATCACGTTACGCTATTTAATTTAGATTTTTGCAATAGTATTACTTCTCCTCAAGAATACATTACAAAAGAAGGAGATAGAATTTCAAAATATAAATTAGAGTTAATTGATAAAATATTAGAATATCAATCAAAAGTGTCGCATCAATCAGATAAATTCGTTCTATTTTTAACAGTACAAGCTAGTTATAACGGAGCTGATTTACATGATTACATAGAAGTCAATAAGAAATCTTTGTGTAAATATAATTCTTTTCATAGAAAAAAGCATTTTGTGTTAAAACATTTTATTGAAGATTGTTTGTATAATAAAATTAAAGCTTACAATTATATTCCTCAATTTATGCCTACAGTATTTTATAAGGGTATTAAAGATGTTGACATGATGCATTTCGCTGTAATGTGTATTCGCCCTCTGGATAGTAAAAAACAAGGTGGTATATTTGTTTACAATCAGCTAATTAATGATATAACTAATACACTGCCTTTAATGCCTAATCCCGAATCTGAAGCCGATAAGTTAATAAATTATCTTGACATTATAGAAGGAATGGTTCATCCTAATAAAAATTTTATGGAAACTTTTTGCCAGTCTAGAAACGTAAATACTTACTGGAACGATTGATACTAACGTATAAATATAGGCGATGGAGATATTTAATAAGTCTAACCCCGCCAGATGTAACATCTGACGAGGTAAGATTGTAAAATTAAATGTTAGATTGAACTAAGATAAGAATCACTTACATGTAATAGTCCATAGTTATTGTGCATACCTAATAAACTGTGTTTTATACAGGGGAGGTTGAGCGGATACTGTTCCAAACAGTGTGTCTGAGATAGGGGAATAAAAAAGTCTACAGATTTTTTAGATTTGTAAAAGCAAAAAACAAACAAAAACTAAAAAAGGAGTAGACTTTATGGAGTTCACAAAGGAACAACTTTCCGAGCTAATATGCAAGCATACGGAGAAAGAAAACGGCTTACAGGACCTGATGGAGATAATGCTAGAGAGCCTGATGGTTTCAGAGCGCAGGGAGTATCTGGTAAGCATCCGGTAAATACCGTATTGATTTGAACAGAGAATATTACTATTGGGTCCTACTAGTTCCAAGTTGTATA
>CALVDH010000059.1 GCA_944326235.1 uncultured Bacteroidales bacterium
GTCACCCAATTCACACCCAAAATCGGTGTCTCACGTATCTCTCGGTGGGGGTGGGCTGTTGGGTGCGGAAAACAGGAAAAGTGAAATTTTCTAACTAATTAATTGGCAATAATAATCCGCATCTTGGTCTTTGCCAAAATATTCCTTAAAAATAAAGTAGAAATTACATGTTTCAAATAGCATTCTATTTTCACTTACGCAGAATATTATATTTTTCCTAAAATACTATATCTCTAGATATTCCCGTACGCTATCAAACATGTCTGGGTCAAGTTTCAAATCGTTACGATAGTATATGTTCAGATTGATACGTGTCTTGAACATCAGATTGTCTACAGAGAAGAGATATTCATTTAAAGCAGTTAGTTCTTGTATCAACCACTCATGTTTTTTTATCATCCATAGGCATAAAATTGTGCATGAGTTTTCGTTGCATCTTTTATAAGGTTTTCCACCACTATATATTTGTATTGTAATACAATGGTTGTTGAGTGAACATTTACGGCATTTGCACTTTTGGGTGTTTGCGATTGTCGTAAGTTGTTGGAAATTCAGATGCAAGTCAAAGTTGATTGTTTCTGTAATCCGTTTTTCTTTCAATTCACCACCCTCTTTTTTAGGAATTTCGTACGTTGTCCTTAATTCCATTCTGTCTGTCACCAAATGAGAAATCCAGTGGAATTTCGAAGTTGGCGACAGATGCATTAAGTTTTGGCGCAGAAGGTGGTAATTTATCCTGTCATTTGCAACATCCATTAAATCGGCAAGCCTTATCAGCATCATCAAGTATTTCAGGCTTACAGTGTCCTCCTTTGCACGCGACTTCAATCCATACACATCCCACACATCGTTGCCGTGGCTTTCTGAAACGTCGGCCACAAATGACAAAAGTGTAGGCTCCAGATATGATAGCAATGTGTTCGAGCGTTCCCTGATAAACTTGGCACTATCGTGGGCGTGATTCAACCTAACCTCATTCTCAAAATATTCGTAAACTTTATTAAACACGCCTACGATGAAAGTTCCTGCCTCTTTTATTCTAGAGTTTTTCCTATCATCCAAATCTATCTTAAAGAATTTTTTTGCCCTTTCCTTCATGTCTGCCATCAATTCAGAAATCAAAATCTCGTTCTTTCCTTTTGCAGAACTTAATCCACCGAGGTCGGGATGTATCACCATACTAATGTCATGTAGATAACAGGCGAGAAAAAGTACATAGTAATCAACATCTTTAAGCGTAAAGTAGTCTATCCGATTAATCAGTTCCAGTGACTTGTTAATCAATGTCACTGCATGTTCTTCATTATGCAGAGTATACGAATTGAGAAACTTTGATCCATTGTACCATAATCCTTTTATCAAGCGATGCGTAACAATTAAATCATCCACCCATTCGGGGCGTTTTACTTGCGTGATAAACCTATTGAGTACATCCAACAAGCCCAAATCGATAATCATACGATTGGAAACATCCTTATCGTCGATATGGTTCACAAAGGTTTCAAATTCTTCCATATCAAAGTTTCTGTTTCTCAACCTTGCCATGATTCGCAGTTCAGTGTAGTGTAGTTTACGAGAACTTAATTTTGTGAATGTCAATGCATCTGATGGAAGCACCCCGATTATTTCCGAGTAGAATACATTAAGAATTCGCCTTTTGTATTCCATGGACGCAATCATCACAAAACGAGTGAACAGTTTTGCCTCAAACCCTTCTTCCATTATTTTGAAAATATTCACTTCAGATTCTTTTACAAAGAAATTACGACATTTTTCCATTTGTTTGTCATACGCCAGTTCTTTCAGTCCGCAGAAATTCTCTTTTGCCCACCGCATTAAGTAGGCATAGGAATTATGTGTAAGTGATTTCATC
The DNA here is from genome assembly GCA_944326235.1 of uncultured Bacteroidales bacterium. Taxonomy (GTDB): domain Bacteria; phylum Bacteroidota; class Bacteroidia; order Bacteroidales; family UBA932; genus Coprenecus. The sequence goes on from CALVDH010000059.1 coordinate 1,874, forward strand.
AACACAGCAGCCCTTACGTCTTTATTAAAGAACAAACTCTTGTTCTTTGTTTCGTCATCAATGCCAGCTTTTGTTAGTAGCAACTTCTCAAAATTCTGTACATCATTGCAAAGTTCCTCTGCTCCGTCCTTGGACGCCTTTTGGATAATAAGCCTGTATTCTGATTGGAATATGTCTTCATCGTTCTGCTCAAACCATTCTTCTACGCTTATATCAACAGGCATTTGCCTATTCTTGAAATTCTCAATAATCTCGTAAGCAGGACCGCCCTTATCCTTTATCTTTAGTAAACGATTCCTGTATAAGAAAAATTTCTTGAATCTTCGTAAAATCTTCAGTCGTGAAGAAACAAAGTTCTTTTTTCCCCTGTCCTTTTGCTCTTGGTTCTTCAGCTCCTTTATTTCATTTGATATTATCTCGTCCAATGCCATTAACTTCTCTAATGAAACGTGGTCGTCTATCTCATCAAGATTCCAAGTCAAATTTGATGTCATGGAAACCTCCCTCGCCAAATCACCTATTGAACCATATTGGGTGTCTGCGGAGTCTATAGACGTAAACACGCTTTTGCCTTCTTCGTGAAAAGCTATTTCGTAATTAATTCCTTTGTGAAAATCAAGGTAGCGAGTAGGTACATATTCGTCTATATCGCTTGAGTGTTTTTCTGAATCGCGACACCATTCAATCACCTCTTCATTTAGTTTTCTTATCCTATCATTAAACTCGTTCTCCTTTAATGTCGCTTGGATATATATTACTGAATCATCCACGTAGAAATAAGCATCACCCTCGAAACATTCTTCTTTCATCAGAATGTTCTTTATCTCTATCATGCACAAGTTACCGAAGAAATATGATTGCGGTAAACCTTGAGGTATTCCACAATTCATATAAGTTTTGTCATCTTTTGCCTTGAAATCTTTAGGGTAATAGGATTCACGCCAAGGCTCAATGTTTTCTTTTTCTATGTTGAAGAAGAGCAGTTTGACTATGGCTGTTTTCAATGTGCATAGGTCGTCTTTGTAAGTTAGCGACAATTTGTCACTAATGTAGTTGTATAACAGTCTTGGAGATATAGACGGAAAAAAATTCTTTATGTCAAGGCTTACCTCTGTTAGGTAATTGTGGTTCCTTTGATATGCACGGCAATGTTCGATTACGTTATCTGTGTATTCTTTATACTTTGTTTGCCATTTATGAAATAGGTATTGGATGTTCGTACTTGGAACATTGCCATAAAAGTTGTGTGGCAGCAACTTTGATAAATCAGACAAGCTGCGTTTACCTCCCTTATAGTCATCATCATACATTAGTGGTATCAAGATGCTTACCATGCAAATCAGGTCTATTAACCGAGCTGTATGCAATGGTCTGAATTTTAAATCGTTATTATCGTATGATTTCAACTTAAAATACACTTTTATTGTGAACAGGTCATTTGGATTTGCAAATAGCTTCTTCAAGCGTTCCACACATAGATATATTACCTTTTCAATCAAAGGCACATTGTGTTTATCCGACAGTGCGTAATACAGCTCCAGATCGTTGTTAGCTAAAATCTCTATCACATTATCATTCTCGTCATTTATCGTTACAGGCATGTCAGTGTCAAGCAATCCCTTGTCAAACACATACGACTCCAAACTGAATATTGCACTATAGATATTCTGTTCATTCAATATTCTATCTTTAATTGTGTAGTTCATTGTTTTCTCTATTGCCAAATTCGAAGTTCAACTTCATTCTTTTTACTTTCTCACACAGCTTATCGACTTTATCCTTGTAAGAACAATTGTAAACGGTCAATGTGCATCCTTTAACCATTACTGATACATTGTAGCCATTGCCTACTTTGGCTATATTATGGAATTTATCCCATTGCATTTTCACTAATATGTTTGGAGTGTTATCCACATAAGCCACATCGACAAGCTCATTAAATACGATATGTATGTCTTGTAAGTCTTTTAACACGTCAGTCAAGGCGGTTATATCTCTGAACACATATTCAAAGAAGCGTTTTGCGTCAAACAGAAAATCTGCATACTTATCCAATTGCTTTCTCATATAATTCCATGTGTGCTTGAACTCAGGGTTAGAAGAAACATGGAAAGTATAACCGAATAGCAATCCTTCGTTTTCAACTTTGACTCCTATGAGTTTTTTGTCCTTCATTGCTTTGCGTTCGTCTCCGCTAAGGGTCAATCTGGGCACATCCAAGAACAAGATGACTTGCAAGACCTTCATCTTATACAACAAGTCACGATGCAACAATTCTTCTTCCTTAAGAACTTTCCCATTACCTTCTGGCTCTGACAGTAGGCTGTTAAAGAATAATTCTTTGGAGAATATATTGCCGTTTTTTTCCTGAATTGCTTTTCTGTCATTCTTTTCCATAGCTCATCATGTAATATTCGCTATAATCTTTGACTCCCTTGGGCAATCGCTCCTCATACAATATTGCATAGTGGTTGACAAAAAAACGCCTTAGGGCGGCGTAAGCCTTTTTTCCTGCGTCATCCTGATCTGGATACATATGCAAATTGAACATGACCAAGTTCGCTAAGTCATATAATGGCAATATTGTAGCACTTGGTATAGCAACAGCATTCTTCCCTGCTGACAGTAAAGCCAAGCAGTCTGTTATGCCTTCGCTTATATAAAGCTCGTCACCATACCCCATACTGTTGATAATAGGCATATTGAATACTCTCGTTTTTTGTGCTGAAACAAATTGGAATCGTGGAGCTTCATTATTACGACCAAGGTATCTTGATTGCAATCCTATTAGCATCCCAGACTCATTATAATACGGAAATAAAAGGCAAGGTGTAAACATCCGGAAATACAATTTATCATATCGTTTTGCTACAAGACCGCTATTTTCCAACGCTTCAGTATCAAAAGTTTTACTTAACCGTTCAATCAATGATTGAGAATCATCAATGGATACGATGTGTAGTTCTTCTATTATCCGAGGTTGCAATTTCCTTTCTTTGAAAAGGAACTGACATCCTTTGTCTGTTAAGTTACTATTATCTAATATCCATTGGGCAATATCCTTTGAGAATGGCTGTGCATCATTGTTGAAAATTCTTTTTTTCCTGTTAATGGGTTTATTTTTTAGATTTAGAGTGTTATTTGTGCCAACATTAATATTAAAACGTGAACCTAACCATTGGCAAGCCTCTACGAACCCAAAGCAGGCATATTCCATTACTAAATTTATTGCTTTACCACCTTTGTTACAGACAAAACACCACCACATTTCCCTGTTCTTTCCAGAAAAGTATAAACTCGGATGATGATCATCATGCATAAAGCACAGTGCTCTATGCTTTACCACCTCAATGCCAAGCTCTTCCGCTACATTCTCACAAGAAAGATTGTTTAATGCTTCTATTATATGATTAGGTATCTTGCACATTTTGGATGGATTTATAAGTTTCAGGTAAAATAATTTATTAGCGATAAAAGTTATTCTAGCAACAACCCTCGTAAGTCTTGATGTTCAATCCAATAACTTAATCAACTAATGCAAAGGTAGCAAATAAAATCAAAATGGCTGTATAAAATGACAGATATTTTGCCACTGAATGTATTCGGTTAGACTTTGTCTACTTTAAGATTGGTCATCATAAAGAGATGTATTTGCCTTAGTTCATCTGCTAATTCTTCGACATACTTGTTGCGTCTGTGGGCAGTACGTTCAGAAGCACGGGTGACAGTTTCTTTTTCAAGTGAAATAATGAGAAGTCGTTGGTTGTTCATCTCGCCTCTAATTGTTTCGTAAGCAACCGGTTAATACCGTATTGATTTGACAGAGAATATTCCTATTGGGTCCGACTAGGCCCAAGTTGTATAAAGTTGGCTCAAGTCGGACCTGGTTTGTACTACTTGGGAGTGATTTGGTTTTCCTTTGCCCAGGC
>CALVDH010000060.1 GCA_944326235.1 uncultured Bacteroidales bacterium
GTAGAAGGCTATCACCGCCAGCTCCGCAAGGTAACCAAGAACAAGGGCGTATTTACATCTGATACCGCCCTTGAAAAACTTGTCTATCTTGCATTTACGAGAATCCGGAAGAAATGGACGCAGCCGGTGCAGAACTGGGGACAGACGGCCCAGCAACTGGCCATCCTGTTCCCGGACAGGTTCAGGATCTTGGCCTGACATCATCTTTCGTTTGGAGTTCCTTGACGATATTGATAACTTAGCGGAGCCGTTTTGGAATATTGAAGATCCCAAAACAGCTCCGAAATATAACTTGACACAGTTTAGTTTACACTACCAATACTTCAAATTCTTTATAAATTCTAAGTTTATATGCGCTGAGTAATTCTCGCTGCAGTTTGAATGTCTGAAATCTGTACGCCTTGCGCTACAAGAGTTTGTCGTATTTCATCGTAAACATTAGCTTCCAACGAGGTGTCAGATATAGTCATAATAATCGTAAATGGGATACCTTCATTATCTACAACATTAAAGTCTCTATCTTCTCTACTAACTCGTAGTTTCCAAGGACTGTAATGGGTAGTACCTCTTTTAAATTTTTTATGATAAACTTTAATGGGTTGCCATTTCATGTTTTCATTTATAAGTTGCCATTCATATTCTCCATGTTCCCTAACAGCGTCCTCCTTATAAAGTGGTTTCAAATAATATTGAGAAGTGCCATCGCCTTTTGTTTGTGATAATGTAACATTCAGGTTTCCTCTAATCATTTCATCACCATAATTATAATCAATTGCAGGCGTGCTTACCAATGTGATCTTTACATCGCCATAACATTTGTTGTTCCGAATTAGACATTGAGGCCACATGAATTCAAAAACCATCTCTTTCTTTGGCTTAATACGTGATGCAAATACTAAATTTATAGAATGTTGATCTCCATTTAGTATTTTATGAGCAGAAGTTGGCATTCCGTAACCTATTAAATCTTTTAGCATTGTTTGATATTCAGGTCTATCAAAAGCAGATGGAATATGTGAATTTTGTACCATTAGAGCTATAAGGGTTTCTCTTGATACTGTTCCCTCTATTTGTTTTTCCACCAAAGCCATTGTTTTTGCTACAAGGGGGGCGGAAAAACTTGTTCCGCAATTATATGTAATATTACTATTATTATCCACGGAGTATAATCCTGTACCTATTTCAGGATCTATATATCCTAAACCTCCAATATGTACAAAATCAGGCTTTACTGTTAAGGTAGAACCTTTGCCCCTGCAACTATATGATGTTAGGCCATTATTTGTTGGATTTAATGCTCCAACAGAAATGTTTCGACAACTTTCTGCTGGCATATATACAATGTCATCATCACGCTTATTCCATTCTGTAATATTATCAATGGGATTATCGCTCCATTCTGGACGAGAAGTCATAAGATTGCCAGCTGAAATTACAAACACAATGTTGTACTTAACAGCTAATTCGTCAAGCGCTTTGGCAAATTCCCCGTAATCTGAAGACAGTCGAGTACAACGTATATTCATACTTAGATTAAAAATACGGACATCTGTACGGCTTAATATTGTGGGGATGGCAACGTTAAGTTCTCCTAAAAAATCATCTAATGAATTTGGATAAACGGAGGAGTACTTATCTTTTTGGGGGAGCATACATAAGTCAACTATTTTACAACCATCGGGGTCCTGGCATACACTGGCACTATTTAACAGCTGTCCGTTTACTAATAACCCAGCTATAAATGTACCGTGCGTAGTATCACGCATATTTACTGATATATTGTCCCAGTCATCAATAATCCATGGGGTGTATATTGCCGATATGCCAGTATCTACAACTGCAATCGTTGGATAATCTGATTCAGATGAAGGTTGTGGTATAATTAACTCTTCAGTACCATTGATGTTGAACGATGGTATTGGATTGCTTTCAATAATTGGTACAATATCAATACTTTTAACTATAGGATGCCCTGAAATAAAATCTAACAATGACACATACTTATCTATGTCATGTGTAACCTCAGCGATTGAGTTATGCTGAATAGAATCAAACAACGAAACAGTGACATCTTCTTTGTCCGTTAATAATAGTATGAATTTTGTGTCAGAAGATAGAATTTTAGAGCGATATATACATAATCCAGTATGAGTCTTGAGCCCATTAATAAAACTTGAATGTAATTTATATTCCTCCTCCATTAATGTATCCCAATTCTGTTGTGGAATTGGCTTGTCAAACAATTCAATCAAGAATTGACATGTTCCGTATTTCTCTATCCAAGAGTGAATGTCTTCTAAGTTTATTTTTAATTTGTCTTCTGCTCCATATGGAATGATACTATCAATTGTGCCGACTTCACATCGCCACTCGCTAGGCCTATCCATGAGTATGCCTTCTTTATTCGGACTTCTACGGGGCTCGTCCTCTGCATACTCTATAATTCCATTTTTTATTAAAGATGCAGACTCGGCGGATAGTCGTACCAGCATTTCACCCTGACGTAATCCTCCAACTATGGTACATCCATTATTAGTGGTGAAGATCTTTCCTAAAGGTCTATAACTTTTAGCCCATGCATTTGTTATTAATTTTACTTTTGTGTACCCGATTGATGAATACCGATTCTCTGAAAAGGCTACACTAATTGAGTCTAACTGTGTTGTTATTCTTTCTTTGTGTGAAGAAAATAATTCATTCTTGCCACTGTAAAAATCTTTACGACTACCTCCAGGATGAGGCAGAACTTCTTGAATATATCTGTCACTATCTAAAATGACTTGTACTGGAAAATTTGCCATATAATTATTCTTTATTGTTTTTTTGAATCATCTTGCAAAATGATGAGGGGGTCATATTAAAAATTTCAGCTATATCTTTTTGCTTTAATTCTGGTGATGAAGCTTTAAGAATCGCATAAATATCATCAGGGGCTTTAGTAATAATTTCTTTCACTTTATCACTAATCCTTCCAGTATTTAAAAGAGCATAGCGTTGCATTAGATGATATAAGCATTCATTTTTATATTCATCTATAATACTCATTCGTTTCAACCAATTTGAAAGTTTTTGAATATCTGCTCCAGAGCAATCTTGTAAGCACCACGATAAGAATGATATTTCAGCCTCATTATACTTTAATGGACTAATGAAATTTTGCAATAGTAATGGTATGATGGAAGGTGACGGTTTAGGTATTTCTATCTGCACATCAAACCTTCTCCATATTGCAGGATCTAATAATTGTTCATGGTTCGTAACCCCAATAGTAAATCCGATATCATCTCTAGAGTCAAGACATTGCAATAAAGTGTTAACTATGCGTTTAACTTCTCCTACTTCTTGAGGGTCATTTCGCAATTTTGCAATAGCGTCAAATTCATCTAAAAGGAGTATGCATTTATACCTATTTGCAAAGGCAAACAGATTTCCAATATTACGGGAACTGGTTCCTAAGAATGAAGATACTATGCCATCCAGCTTCGCCTGTACTATGGGTAATCCTAATTGCTTTGCTATCCATTTTGCTAGATGGGTCTTTCCTGTTCCCGGTAAACCATATATGAGGCACGAACGAGATGGGGTGGCATTCATCTTTATTAATTTATCATAGTTTGACCATTCAAGTATAACGGAATCAACAGCCTCTTTTATAAATGTATCAAAAATAGGTTCGGTAGAAGGTTGTTCATCCGCATAGATAACATCCAGAATGGGGGCAGATGTTTCTTTATCAACAGGTATAATCGTTTTAGGTGTTAGGGGTTCACCTTGCAAACAAGATGAAAATGTAATAACACTTGAATGTAGAATTTCTTTATTTTTTGCATTATTAAGCATCTTTTCCAATGCTTTTGCCTCATCGATATTGCCGTCTGTACGATATGCAGATATAAGTCTCTCAATTTGATGAGTTATAACATCTAAATCCGAGGAAAAACATGCTCGACAAAGTGATTGGATAATATTAAAATATGGTGCCATCTTGTTTTGTGTAGTTGAATTTCCAGCAAAGATAATATAATTTCCTTATTGCATCAAATAATTTCCTGTGTTTATTATAAAATTTCCTCTCTGATTATGTGTATTTCTCGTATAGTTGCGTTAAAATGACTCACAAAATCAGTGATTTTACACCGTCTTTTCATCCAGTTTGATCTTGCACATAGCTTCTGTATGTGACATTTTACGCTCAATAGGTGAGATTTCCAAATCATAAAGGACATGGGTAAAGACATTCTTGTTAAATGTAACAGTGTGGATACACTTTCTACCAAAAGCTTTGCCTATATTACAGCCAAAATGCATTATATCAATACTTTTTTACGGGCGATATCTTTTGTTATCGCCTGAACTATATTCTACGATGTATGCACATAGGCGGTTGAGATGTAGGCCTCCGACGAAGTACAATTAGATAAGATTAGCAGCGATTACCGAGGATAAGCAAGGTGGTCGCTGCTATTATTTGGTAGTAACTGACTATATCACATTGAATGTACCCCCTGTAGATATCCCCATAGCGTCCAGTTCCGGAGGCAACAGATTGTCCAATACCCGATATATTTTTTCCGGATGCTTCTTGTGTTTTGATTCGCCAGTAATATAGCGAAGGTCATTAATACCGTAAGATATGGCTTTGGCTTTTGCAATCATTTTTCTTCGGATTGAGGGTTGGACGGAATTCTGTTTTTCTCC
>CALVDH010000061.1 GCA_944326235.1 uncultured Bacteroidales bacterium
TCCGCAACGGCACCGAATTGCGGGATTTGCTGCCGTTGTGGCACGGGCCGGAAAGGCCATCCTGCTTCAGAAGGCCTGTGGACGAGGTGCACCCGGCCATGGGATTCCGCAACGGCACCGAATCGCGGGTTTTGCTGCCGTTGTGGCACGGGCCGGAAAGGCCATCCTGCTTCAGAAGGCCTGTGGACGAGGTGCACCCAGCCGGGGAATTCCGCAACGGCACCGAATTGCGGGATTTGCTGCCGTTGTGGACGGAGAGGTGAGCGGCGGGCTTCGGAGCGAAGCGACTATGGTATCCCCTCACCTGGGGGATTTGCTCCCTTCGGTCGCACATCCCCGCCCGCCTGGCGGCGGGCTTTGCAGAAGTGCATGAAGAAAGGCTGTTCGAACAAGTTCGACAGCCTTTCTTCATGCACTTCTGCGGTGAGGGGGGAACTAAAGTTGTAATCTAACCCAGTATCGAACAATCCACAAATTTCTATCACATAACAACTTAAACCAACATCAATCTAAAGTAATCAATTTGGATATATCCCATTTTGTTCGTATTTTTGTTCGAGAAAACCACGAACAAAACCCTAATATATCCAACCATGGCAGCCGTTAACTTCTACCTCGACACGCACCCCAACAAGGCCGGCGAGTGTCCCGTCAAAATGTCAGTCATCATCCGCAAGAAAAGATTCTTTCCGACCATCGGACACAGCGTAAGCCCCGACGTGTGGAAAAACGGCAGAGTCTCCAGGCAGAAATACGAGAACTCCAAAGGCACCCTTGCCACAAAGATAAACCAGGACATCCTCGACCTCCAGTCCCACTTCACCCGCTACGCCGTTGAGGTGGACCATATCCCCACGCCCGAAGAGTTCAAGGCTGAAATGAGAAAAGCCCTCGGAAAAAGCGATCCAACAGCAAAAACCTCCACTGCACCCAAAACCCGCACCATCTTCGACGACATCGACCAGTTCGTCCAAGAAGAAGGAGTTGCCTGCCAGTGGGCCACATCCACCATCCAGAACTGGGAGACCTTCAAAAAACGCCTCCACCGCTTCAATCCCGGCATAAAATACTCAGACTTCAACGAAGAAGGCCTCACCAAATTCGTCAACTTCCTCCGCACCAAAGACCACCTTGAGGAAAACACCACACAGAAACAGTTCAATAACCTCAAATGGTTCCTCAACTGGGCCATCCGCAAAGGTTACTGCAGCGAATCCCAGATAAACAGATACCGCCCCAAATTCCGCATCCTCGAAAAACCCGTCATCTTCCTCACCAAGGAAGAACTCCTGACCCTCTACCGCTACGACATCCCCGCCAACGGCACCAAGGTCACCCTCACCGGCCCCGACGGCACACCATACGAGAAGACAGTCCGCGAGGCAGGAGCCCTCGCCAAGACCCGCGACCTCTTCTGCTTCTGCGCCTTCACCTCCCTGCGCTACTCCGACATGGCACAGCTCCGCCGCAGCGACATCACCGGCGGCTGCCTCTACATCACCACACAGAAGACCCACGACAGACTACCCATAGACCTCAACAGCTTCGCACAGGCCATCCTCGACCGATACGCCCACGAGAAATACCCCGGAGGCCTCGCCCTCCCCGTCATCTCCAACCAGAAGATGAACCAGTACCTCAAGGACCTCTGCGAGCTCTGCGGCTTCAACACCCCCATCACCAGGACCTTCTACCGCGCAGGACAGAAAGTCCGGGAGACCTGCCCCAAATGGGCCCTCATAGGCACCCACGCCGGCCGCCGCACCTTCATCTGCTTCGCCCTCTCCAGCGGCATCCCGCCCCAGATCGTCATGAAATGGACCGGACACTCCGACTACAAGGCCATGAAGCCCTACATAGACATCGCCGAAAAGACCAAAGCCGCAGCAATGACCCTCTTCGACGAGAATCTAAAACAATAAACACCGGATGCACAGAACCTACACCTACGATCATGAACTACTCGCACACGCCATCACCAAAGTCAGACTCGATATACAGCCCCTCCTCATCCACCTCCGCCGCAGACAGGAGCAGGGCCACAGCGACACCACCGTCGAGGAACTACTCCAGGCCGGCCTCCACAAGGTAAGCGACCCCGTCAGCCATATAAAGAACATGGACCGGGTCCTCGGGCACGACATCCACCACACCAACAAAGCCCACCTCGCCCGCATCCTCGGAGTCAGCCGCCAGAGCATCTACAACTGGACATCATGCGGCTACCTCATCCTCACCCCCGACGGACGCAGGGTCATCATCCGCAGCACCCTCCACCTATGGCACATGCTATACCGCAGCATTGGACACATCTGGGCCAAATAACCCCCGTTTCACCAACCTCAGGTTATAAAATATACCCAAACATACATCCCGCTTGACACTTTCCGCCCCGAATCAGAAAAAAGTGTCAAGTCATCCACCCCCTCACCGCCTCACACAGTACAGTGGAGTACACTGCGTCCCGCACCCGAAAACTTTGTGTAAAGCAGCGACAATCAGCCCATTGCAGTGTCAGAAATAATACTTTCCTTTGTCCCCGGATATATCACAGCATACCAGACAAAGCCGGCAGCGTCATCATTATAAACCATTAAAACCTCAGACAATGACAATCGATGACACCACCCCCATCGCCGCCCTCACCGTCGGCGACTTCAAGGAACTCATGCACAACCTCCGCCAGCAGCCCCGCGAGGAAGCCCGCCCCGAAGTGCGGCACCGCCGCTACGTCTACGGCCTACAGGGCATCCGCGACATCTTCGGCTGCTCCCACGCCACCGCCCAGCGCTACAAGGACACCATCATCAGGGACGCAGTCATACAGAACGGCCGCAAGATAGTAGTGGACGTAGAGCTCGCCCTACAGCTCTTCAACCAGAACGGGAGGGAAGCGCGATGAACCAGAACAGCACCGCCCGCCGCCGCGCCCTCATCGCCGAGCTCGCAGCCGAATACCCCGACGAGCTCATCTGCGCCATCACCACCTGCCCCCTCATCCGCAAGTGGCTCACCGACCACGGAGCCGTCCTGCCCCCGCCGCCCGCAGCAGCCCCGCAGGACACAGCCGCCGGATCGTCCCCGGGCACCGGCGGCCTCCCCCCTGAGGACATCCTCGACCACCTCCTCGACGGCCAGGACGTCATGCAGAAGCTCCACATCAGCCCCCGCACCCTCCAGACCCTCCGCTCCAACGGCACCATTCCCTACATCAAGATAGGCCACAAGATCTACTACCACCGCAACGACATCGACCGAGTACTACGCTCAAGCTACGTCATGTTCAAGATACGCGAGCGCTATGGAAAATAGCGGCCACACACAGACCCCGCAGGGACAGAACTTCAACCCCGTAGCCGCCATCAGCGCCGAGCTCGACCGCACCGCCGGCACCGTCGGCATGCTCCGCATCAAGACCGCCAACAGCACCGTCCTCGACGCCGTCACCCGGCCCGACCCCCGCGACCTCTACCACAGCCTCTGGTACGAAGGCGAGGTATGCTGCCTCTTCGCCGACTCCAACCTCGGCAAGTCCATCCTCGCCGTCCAGATGGCAGACGAGATAGCCCGAGACCAGAAAGTCCTATACATAGACTGCGAGCTCTCCGACAAACAGTTCCAGCTCCGCTACTACAACCCCGCAACCTGCACCCGCCACATCTTCCCCGAAGGCTTCCTCCGCGCAGAGATAGTCCCCGAAGCCATCCGCGCCGACAACTACGAAGACACCTTATTCGCCGACATCGAAGCCGCGGCACAGGCCGTCGGAGCCCGCGTCATCATCATCGACAACCTCACCTACCTCTGCAACGCATCCGAAAAAGGTGACGTAGCCGGCCTCTTCATGATGAAGCTCATGTCGTTGAAAAAGAAACACGGCTGGTCCCTCCTCATCATAGCCCACACCCCAAAGCGCAACATGAGCAACCCCATCACCCAGAACGACCTCGCCGGCTCCAAGAAACTCTACAACTTCTTCGACAGCGTCTTCGCCATCGGCAAGAGCGCCAAGGACACAGGCCTGCGCTACATCAAGCAGCTCAAGGTCCGCGCCGGAGAGTACCGCTACGACTCCGACAACGTCATAGTCTGCGAGATAGACCCCGGAGACGGCTTCCTCCACTTCGAGCCCGTAGGCCACTCCACCGAAAAGGAGCACCTCAGGCCCAGGGACGGAGAGGAGGACACCGCACAGATGCAGAACATCCTCGACCTCAAAAGCCAGGGCAAGACCGTCCGCGACATCGCCGCCATCCTCGGCCTCAGCAAGTCCGCAGCAGGCCGCATCCTCAAAAAAGCCGAGACCCTCAAAACCCAGCAGACACAGCCATGAGCACAGACCGCACCTACACCCTCCAGAAATACGCCGGACGCAGCACCCGCCACACCTGTCCCCAGTGCGGCAGACCCCACTGCTTCACCCGCTACGTAGACCCCGGCGGCAACATGCTGGACGAGACCGTAGGCCGCTGCGACCACGAGTCCTCCTGCGGCTACCACCGCACCCCCAGGCAATACTTCCGGGACCATCCGGAACTCAGCCGCACCCGGCAACACAGGCCAACAACCGCACCCCGTCCATCACAGCACAGGCACACAGCGCACAGCCCCCTGTGCACCATCCCGCAGGACATCCTCCGCCGCTCCGTCCGCAAGGACATCCCCAGCACCTTCACCGCATTCCTGCGCACCATCTTCCCCGAGGACACCGTAGCCGCCCTCACAGACACCTACCGCCTCGGAGTCACCCGCTCCCGCGACGTCATCTACTTCCAGATAGACACCGCAGGCCGCATACGCACCGGCAAGATCATGAAATACGACCCAGCCACAGGCAGACGGATCAAAGACCCCGGCACACCCTTCCGCATCGGCTGGGTCCACTCCCTGATGAAACGCACCGGCCAGCTCCCTCCCGGCTGGCAGCTCACCCAGTGCCTCTTCGGCGAGCACCTGCTCTCCGAACCCGGCAGCAGAGGCCGGACCATAGCCCTCGTCGAGTCCGAAAAGACCGCCGTCATCGCCTCCGGCATCATGCCCAAATACATCTGGCTCGCCACCGGCGGCAAGTCCCAGCTCTCTCCCGAAAAACTCTCCGTCCTCCGGGGCCGCAAAGTCATCGCCTTCCCCGACGTGGACGGATATCAGCAGTGGAAAGAGAAACTCTCCTCCATAGCTGGCCTGAACATAACCGTATCGGATGTACTCGAGAAAAACGCCACCGACCGCGACCGCCGCGACCACATCGACATCGCCGACTGGCTCATCCGCTGGCGGCAGGACTGCATCAGCCGCACAGCCTCCGGCGGGCCCATCCCGGCAGCCATCCCCGGAGCCCTCCAGGAGCACACCGCCGTCCCGTCCCGCAGCCATGTCCCGGGACAAAGCGGGACAGACCCCAGCAGCCTCCCCGACTTCACCAGTCCCGCCACCCGGCTCGTCGCCCCGTACTTTTCCCAAGAGCACTGGAGTGCCCTCGACCTGCTGATCAGCGAGTTGGACCTCATACCCACCGCCATACGACACGCAGACCCCATATAGCCCAGGCCGGCCGATGACCCGGTACTGTCCCATCTGTCCCACGTGTCCCGCACCGTGGGACGCTGGGACAAGCGGGACACTCAGGACAAAATACACACTAAAGATAGCATGGTAGAAATTTATCACTATCTTTGGTGGCTGAAATATTGCTCAAAATGAATTTGGAGAAGTACAATATATTCCTTTACAATACAGATGCTATAACTCAGTATCATAATTGGGATACTCCTACCGTAATTATGAGTGACGGACCTTATGGCATTCGAGGCTACAAGGGAGATCTAGTATCAGAGTTTGGATTGGCTGAATGGTATGAACCGCACATCATAAAATGGAGCGAGTATTCTACACCAAGAACTACTCTTTGGTTTTGGTGTACGGAACAAGGGTGGGCAACAGTTCATCCAGTATTAATCAAGCATGACTGGGAATTTAAAGCTTGTCATGTTTGGGATAAAGGCATGAGCCATGTGGCTGGGAATGTCAATACTAAGACCATTTCCCATTTGCCTATAGTTAGTGAAGTATGTGTCCAGTATACAAAGAAACCTATATTTAAAGTAGGAAATGATACTCTTTCCATGAAAGATTGGTTAAGACATGAGTGGAAACGTTCAGGATTGCCGTGGCGTAAAGCTAACGAAGCATGCGGAGTAGTCGATGCTGCCACACGAAAATATTTTACAGACAGTTGGTTATGGTATATGCCTCCCCCAAAGCAATTTGGTAAAATTGCTGATTATGCCAATAAATACGGAAATAAGAATGGGAAACCCTATTTCTCCACAAATGGCAAAACGCCGTTAACAGCGGAAGATTGGGCCTTGCTAAAACCTGTCTTCAATTGTCCGATTGGGCTAACCAATGTTTGGCACCTACCTCAACTCCGCAATGGGGAAAGGATAAAGAAAGAACAGAAAGCCATTCATTTGAATCAAAAACCACTGCAATTTATTCGGCAGATTATAGAAATCTCATCCAATGAAGGAGATGTTGTATGGGATCCCTTTGGAGGCCTTTTCACAGGCTCTGTGGCAAGTTTTGATTTGAAGAGAAAATGTTATTCCTGTGAAATATCCCCCGAAGTGTTTAAATATGCAAAAAAAAGAGTTGAAGGACACATCGAATCAGTCTCTCATCAACTCTTCAACAGCTGCGATTAGTTCCTTGTCATCGTTATCAAGAGCCATAAGTCTCTTCCATTCCTTGACAGGCTTACCCATATACATCATCTGCTCCACAGACATCTTAAATCGTTCTATCTCAAGATGTTGAATACGGTCTATTTTTGCATAGTTCGTATCAAGCCTATAGGGATACTTGCCTTGAAGTCGTTTCATTTCAGATTGATACTCTCGTCCCGGGCTATACTTTAAAAACTCTTCGCCCAATTCTCTGATTTCTTCCTCGGCTTGGAGGTATAGATTTCTATTTTTGCCTTTCTCGTCTTGGAAAACATATCCGGCAGTATTTGTCTGCTGTAAATTCGCTGTTCTATCTGCAGTATCTTCAGGTTCGATTACCAAGTAATGAGGAGGTTTGTGATAGTGGTTATCTCTAGTCTCCGCTACGCTTTTTCCTGAAACAATCAATGTTTTCAGCACTTTTGGTTTACCCCAAAACACAAATTCAGGCAACCATGCAATGATTGCCACATTGATAAGGTTATCCGCAAAAATTCTCTCACTATCTCTGAATCTACCTGTAATTTCTGTTGCAAATGGGAACCAGGCCTTGATTTCCACCCCAATATTGAGCATTGGAAAATCTTCACTTAAAAATCTTGCATCTGGAAATCCAGGGTCTTGACGAATCCATCTCCCCTTAACAGCATCTCCTAAATCTTGATTCAGGGCATCAACAATCCTAAACTCAAACAAATTACCAAGTAGGGGAGACAATTTAGAGACAATCTTTGTTAGTTGCAAAGCATACATAACAGACGTAGGACGTCTTATCTCTATGACATCTACCACTTGGTCTGTCATTCGCTCTATAGATTCAGATGCAACGTCAAGGACTTCTGAAGGCTTTGTAAATTTCATCATTTATGGCTTTGCGTTTAGGAATTAAACAAATCTATCATCTTAACTCCCAATCCTGCCGCTATTTTTTCGATTGTATTCAAAGTCGGAGATTTTTCTCCTCTCTCAAGAGCACCTATGTAAGTTCTATGCACACCACACCTAAACGCAAGTTCTTCTTGTGAAATACCGATCTGCTTGCGAAGTTTTGCCACTGTTTTACCAAACTCTATGTTTACTAAGCCACTCATTTAATAGTACAAAATTAAAGACTCTACCTTTAGTGTTCAACACTCTAAAGGTAGAGTCTTTATTATGTATTAAATTCCTAAAGTCTTATACTAATCATTCAAATACTTGCCCATCACCGCTGCATTCCACTTCCGTATCTGTGCCAAAAGATCTTTTTCGATTTCGTAAGGAAGATATTGCATTATACGAGTTCTATCAAATAATAGGCCATTGGTCGAACGAAGCAGATATTCCCAATTGTCAGTAAAAGCCTCTGCCACCATGAAGACCGCAATAGGGGTAAAGCCTGGACTCGGATAACAGAAAGAGTCACAAAACACCTTAGGATCCAACTGCGAAACAGCCGACCGCCAATTTGTTCCCGTCTTACATTGTCCAAATGCTATAAACTGTCCTTTTCGGCTATCAGCAAACGGAATAAACACTACAACATCCAGTTTCCCATCCTTATGATGATTTGTGTCATTGTCAGGTAATCTGAACGCCAATTTCCCTTCCCCTAGCGTATTCAGCATCTCCTGGATTTTACTTGAAAATGCAAGATTTTCCTCCTGCCCCGTTCCAAACACAAAAGACTTGCTTGATTCCCCAAAATAATTTCTGAGCACAGAGGCACATAGTTTCTCAAAAAGAGCTGTTCCATCAATTCCCTCTGTAATCTTGCCGGATGACATATTCTCTCGCGTAGCCAACAGTAGGAATGTATACACATCCTTGACTTTGCTGTCTATATCATTCCTTACCCTTACGGAATTAACATCTGTCATGAACGGATAGCAACCGCCGGAGAATGTATTACGATCCTCTATTTCCGCAAGAGCCTCATATACTTCTGGAAATTCGTCTTCGCTTGCTATGTCCTCATCATAAGAAATACCCATTGCCGACTTTCCAGAAACAGATGAATACACATTTTCCTCGTTCATAAGGCACTGACATTCCATAAAATCAGCTATTTCCGCCCGAGTAGCCTTATACGATGGTATTTGGCCCAATTTGTATGACATACCTCTATTCGATTGTTCGTTCTTCCTCTTTGCCCATGGACTTGTTACGCTTGTCCTTCATAATTTTAAATAAACTGTCCGCCGAATCCGCAAGGTTTTTCGCTGTTTCAAGGATTTCAATCTCCCCTGAATAGTATGCAATCTTGGATAAGGCTTTCTGCAAGCTCATTTGAGCTTCGACGATGGACTGATGAAAAACATCCGCACCGTCCTGACTTCTGTCGTATGCTAACTCAAAATCTCCCGTCGCTCGAAGGATTTGAACTGCATCACTGCTTTGGAGCACTTGGTTAAGATTTCTAATGTCAGGGTTCTGACTTTGCACAATAGGCCTGATATTTTTGCTCTTGCTCCCAAGAACCCAGAACATGATCTCCTCTAGACGGTCCAATCTCTCGCTTGGCACAGGTGTCTCAGTCTCCTTGGAAATGTCAAGCCCGAGATATTTCTGAAAACCCTCATACATGATTGCCGTATAGACATGGGAGAAATACACCCTATTGCTATAAACATCATTTATCTTGAAGCTCGTCTCCCTGTCAGCCTGTCTCAACACCATCAGCCCCTGATATAACTTTATTGTAGTCTTATGAGAGTCCCCGATTTGCTCTGCAATATCATTCAGAGCCACATTGTATTCATTATGTACCTGAGCAATGTATTCTGCCTTAGCATACGAGTCCCATTTCACAGGCCCGTTGACGTGCTTGAAACCAATATACCTCCATGCCTCTTCCCTTTTTTCAAGTACGATAACCGGCAAACCCTCTTCAAGATCTTTCTGCAAATCTTCTGTGATTTTATTTGCATATTTGGTCATCCCCTTGCATCTATCGGGGCTGAGAATGAGCTTTACTGCAGCAAGCCTCCTATTACCCTCGACCACGACATATTTGCCGCTCTCTTTAATGACATACAATGCTTCATTTTCAAAAAAACCATTTGCCAAGATAGACATGACGATTTCATTAACAGCCATATTGTCCCATAGTGCCTGTATTATCTCGTCTTCGGTCTTTAATTGGGAGTATTCTACAAGTCGTGGATTTTTAGTATCAAAATATAACTCTGAAACTTTAATCTTCTGAAGGTTGTCCATTGCTATTAATCTTTTCTAATATGATACTGTTTCTTTTTCTTTTCACGATTGTCCCGTTTGGTATACGCAAATCATCCGAATGAGTCAGTAGTTCCGAGCCTCGTTTCACACACTGGGCCGTATAACTCAACTGGAACTCATACAGATCAAAATTTTTATAAAACTCCCGTATCTCATTCACATTATCATAAGACAACACCCAGCGGAAATTATCCGCCTGGGACAAGTACTCAGATAAGACCTGATGGTCTTTTTTGCTGTAATAATTGAGATACAGCGATTTGCCCTGCTTAAAATACGGAGGGTCCAAATATACCAGATTACAAGTTCCGGACGGAAGACCTTTTAAGAAGTCAATAGCATCCTGATTTGAAACCTCGATACTTGTCCTACACTGTCCTATCTTACTGATACGGGAAATCAGATCAGATTTATTGAATCTGCAGTCTATCTTATATGCTGCCGCCTCTTGCTTCTCCTCAGTCGCCCCACCTATTGGGCCGGCAGTCAATATGCCTGATCGATTTGTTCTGGAAAGGAAAAAAGTAGCAAATCCCAGTTCAAACGAAGGCGTGTCCGTAGATTTCAAAAAATCATGATAATAATGCCAGTTATCCAAATCTACAGAAACATCCGCGACAGCTTTAACAAACCGATCGGTCTCTTCTACAAGATACTTCCAGAATGAATATATGCAGACGTTGGCATCATTAATCAAAATCTTGTCAACATGCCCTCCCAGAAGAAGATTGACAGCTGTCCCGGCGCCTCCGGCATACGCCTCCGCATAATGGACATCACGCAATCCATTGATCTTGATTAGGTCAATGAAGAAAGGAGTCATAATTGATTTCCCTCCCGGATATCGCAGCGGTGTGCCATTCATAATACCAGCCATCTTTCTTTATTCTTGCAAAAATACGAATTTTGTTGAATGAAATGAACATACTTTGATTCTTTGAATTAATTTTTCAGACGTAATGATACAATACGCATACTAAACAGGCCCTCTGAGTGATTTTACAAGATTGATTTATATCCTATTTCTACATTAACACCACAGTCTTCAGACAGATTATGTATCTTTGCAAACAGAATATCCGGGGCACATAAAATAACTACAACCATCTGCCCCATAAAGCAAAACTGGTATATGAAAAAAGCTCTAAAAAGACATTGGTGGATAATTCTTCTTTTCCTTCTGATAGCCACATTATTCCCCTTAATACTAAACTGGGTGATGCAAAAACCGGCCATTTTTAAATATGTCGGGGACTCCGCAGACTGGTTAGGATTCTGGGCTGCATATATCAGTGCCATAGCTTCATTTGCCATGGTTATTATTACCTGGATGACCTTATCACAAAATAAGGCACAGCTTAATGAAATGAAACGGCAGTGGGAAGAGGAACACAGGCCCAGACTAGAGATATACTTTGCCAAAACACCATCAGCAAACAGTTATGGAATAGAAATTGTAAACATAGGCAAAAGTCCAGCAACAGATATAGAATTCTCTTTAAACAAAGAGCTGTTAGACCACATTCACAATGCAAATGCAAGAGAAGCACTGCAAAAAATCGGCAACACGCAACTCTCAATATTACCGAATGACACTCAATACATACCCCTGTACGAAGAGGGATATGATCTTGAGATTAATTATACTTGGAAAATATGTGGAGAAAAAGTTAGCGGAGAAGACTACAATTTTTTTGTAAAATATTTTGAGCAAAAAACATCAATACATGTACACGGCAATTACAACCACGGACTTTATAGCATAGATACAGAAATATCCACGAGGAACGTAAAATACCGCCATATAGATCTAACTGATATAAGAGAAGCCATCCTTAAGGCCGGATTCATGATAACTAACGCCTTCTATAAAGCATTTGAGCTTGGCATAAATGTTAAAACCAAAGAAGAAAAAGGCAAATCCTAACTATAGACAGGCACAATAGAGGTAAAGTTTCTAAATCCTTATTTCCCCAGCGGTGTCAGCGAGCCGCCTTTCCTCCCTCTCCACTCCCTCCCGCTCCGCCTTCAGCTCCGCTCCCGGTCGCTCCGAGCTCAGAAAGCCGCCACCCTGACCCTTTCCATACCATCCGCCTTCCGGCACCGGCCCCCGGCGCCATCCCGCACTCCCAACCCCACAAGCCGGAGCCCGGAGCCTCCCTGCGGAAAAACGCCCGCAAGCCCCCGCCCGGCAAGCCGTCCGGAGCCTTGCTCCAAGGGCAGAGCGGCCTCAGCCGTGCGATTGTCCTCACTCCGCAGGCTCCGCCCACGGTAACCGCACCGCTGACCCTCCCACACGGCGGCCCCGGGGCCGCCGACCAGAACGACCCCGTTCAACAATTACCTACTGATTATATTGCCTCGAATAAGCTTCCTCCACAGCATCATTCAACGCCCCATATCCGACCTCATCCGTCAGCTTCCTCAAAGCCCCCAGCGAGATTGACGCCCGACTTCCGCAACACCCATCCAGCACACAAGTCGGCACTACATAAAATCCCCACTGCTCCAGTTTCATCGGGTCCAAAGTATCCTGGTCCTTATTCTTCAACAGACAGAACACATACACATCCGCATGACGCATAGGTTTACCCTCATACATCCCCATCTCAGCATTCCAGCCCACAGCCGGTTTAATAGAAAAAGACACAGACGAATACTTTCGCTGCCCCCATGTCTGAATATAACCCGCCGATTTGACCTCAATCCTTACACCACTCGCACCCAGCACATCATACCTCCCCCACTCATCCCGTACAGACTTCAGATCAGCCCCCACCGCAATACCCACAATAAACTCCGCAAACTTTCCCCTCACCGCATTGCTCAGGACATTAGAGCCGCACCACTTCCAGAAATC
This sequence comes from uncultured Bacteroidales bacterium, assembly GCA_944326235.1. Taxonomy (GTDB): domain Bacteria; phylum Bacteroidota; class Bacteroidia; order Bacteroidales; family UBA932; genus Coprenecus. The sequence continues at coordinate 12,805 of CALVDH010000061.1, forward strand.
CAGCAAACAGCACCCTGCATCACTTCCGAAAAACGAAAGACGCTCCTCTCCGGTCTTCTGTCTGCACTTAATCGCCGGAAGGCTGATAGACTCATGCTTATCCATTGTGTTCAGATGATTTAATATCAATATTGGTAAATCGGAACCACCATCCGATTCTCCGGCTCATGAGACCACTGCACCTGATAAACACTACCGACAGACGTATCCAGCAAAATGAAATTATAAATATTGTCTGTTGGATAAAGCCTGAACCGGCCATTAATCTCAACACCATCGAAAGCCAAAGACACATCACTCAAGACCGTCTCAAAAGCATCACCGTCACCAACCGCATACTGAACCTGCCAGATTTTTCCCGTAGAAGTCTCCAGCTTCAGGAATGTCCACATATTCTCCGTCCTATACAACTCGTATGCCGGCTTGTCATTGAGTATCGTCTTTAACATTATAATACTCTGAACATCCTCATCGCTTAAAGGGTTCCCGGAAGTATCCGGCACAGCATTCCCATAATCCTGAGCCGACAGCGTAAAGCAGGACAGCACAGCCATACAAAAAGGCAGATATTTTTTCATAGCAATTCAATTTAAAAGTTCCACCACAAAGATAGCAAATAAGCAGACCGGAATTTGATTATTAGACAAATATACACGACATTTGTTACGACAGACCATCCCAGCAAGACAATGAAAGACCAGATTGACATCTTCGAAAAGGAATCTGAATGCGATTATAAAGGAGAACACTACTCCGTAAGAGACAACGGCGCAGTCATGAGACATCCGAAAAACGGCCATCGCCCAAGGCCATTGGACAACATCTGGACATTCGGTAAAAAGAATGAGAAAAAAGGCTACATGTTCCTCGGCTCTGCCCTAGTCCATCAAATCGTAGCAACTGCATTCTACGGCCCTCCCGAAAGCAGCACAATGGTCGTAGACCACAAGGACACCAACAGATGCAACAACAGGGCGGAGAACCTACGTTGGCTCACAAGATTAGAGAATGCCCTGAACAACCCCATAACCAGAAGACGGATAATCATCTGCTGCGGCAGCATCTCCGCATTCATAGACAATCCAGCACTGCTCAGAGAAGACCCATCCGATCCAAACACCAAATGGATGCGCACAGTAACCAAGGAAGAAGCAGAACGATGCCGAAAACACCTGGAACGTTGGGCCGCAGAAGATAAAACGCCCATTGGGAAAGGCCTGGGCGAATGGATATACAGCAAACCAGCCCCACAAAACCAGGACAAAGGCGAAAAGACCATTGAATGTAAAGACTCCCTGACCCCCGGAGCGAAGCAACGGAATTGGAAGATTCCGACAGAATTTCCATTATGCCCGTCTTTACCAGTTGCCGACAATCCCCTAAAAGTATATCTCGCAAACCTCAAATCAGGAGCAGTCTTCACTAAAACAGAACGGTACCAGTCCCTGATCCACAAAGCGGACATCTCAGAGGACGGAAACACCTTAGCAGTAATCTCATCGCAGCCGGACGGCGTCAAACCTTTCGCACTCACCACAATCACATTTGAAGATGGCTGCTACATACATACCAGCGGACACACATACTTCAGCGAGGAAGGTGCAACCAAATACTACACACTGGCCCTTGGCAGAGAATGGACTGGTGTTGACGTCTTTGACGACCACTGCTGATAATCCCATTTTTGTGCAAAATAACCAACGGTACATACGCTTTTTACATACATTTGCAGAAACTACAAAAAATTAAAACTACAGCATGAAAGTCCTAAAACTCATTACCTTTGCCATATTCCTGATGCTGATTAGCAGCTGCGCTACCCTCAAACCGGTAACCCATACAGGCAACACATCCCTCACTGGATACAAATACGCCTACATCACACCGACCTCCGGCCTTTCATCAAGCTCCGGCGGAGTATATGGAAATGCCTATGGAGTCTATGGGGGAACAGTCAGCAAAAGCATTAATCCGGCCGACATCATATCCGGAATCCTGATGAAAAACGGATTCACTCTTATCCCGGAACTCAATGAAGACGTAAAAGACAGAACAATAATCGTCAACTACGGAGAAACTGGACGTAGAAACGTGTTCATAGGCTATACTATTGAAATAACTCTGCAAATACTGTCTGCTGATAATCTGGAAATCCTATGCACAACTACAGCAGAAGGCATGGGCGAAACAGAAGCCGATGACATCAGAATAGCAATAACCAGAGCCATGGAAACAATATTTAATAATTAGCGGTGTCAGCGAGCCGCCTTTCCTCCCTCTCCGCAATAAACATTGAAAATCAATGTTTTACAAATCAAACACCCGATTTTACACCCAAGAATGTAAAGTTGGG
>CALVDH010000062.1 GCA_944326235.1 uncultured Bacteroidales bacterium
ACCAGGCTCTTCAAATAAATTCCTTTGTTCATGTTCTTTAATGTTAAAATGTTACGATATGTGTGTTTAATCAGTTGCTATCTCTTCTCCAAGCAGATGGAGGTCCTCCACTCCCATTATCTCAGTGGAGCACTCGCCTAACCAGCCGTTTACCTGATTGACCCCGGTATAGATCCGGATGAAATCCACACCCGGCAGGTCCACGCTTTGGCCCCTGCTGTCCACGGCCCAGGATATGTCGACGACTGATCCGGCACCGGAATTGGTGTCATTGTCCGCATAGCCGTAGCGGAACTTGTAGAGGACGTAGTATGTCCCCTCCCCGCTCTCGTCGATACCGTTCTGAGGCAGGCAGGTACCACTGAAAGAGAGCCTGTCCTCCCCGTACCACTGCGGGAAATAGGGCTGGGTGTGATACTTGTTTTTCGGGATGCTGCCCCGACGGCCCAGGATATCCTCCCAAAGGATGTATTCCTCCTCTTCGGAGGCTGCCGCTTCCTGCTCCGGACGCAGGTACGTCATACTGTAGTCCGGGTGAAGGGCCACGTCATTGCCGTTGTCCCTTGCAGCCTGATACCAGATTTCCTGCGCAGGGTCGATATGGGCACTTCCGGCTATCTCATACCATAGGTCGTCGGGCAGCCCGTTGCCGTTGGCATCGACGGAGACCATGATAATACCCGGCTCGCTGCTTCCCCCCTCGTCCCCGAATGCATTGCCCAGCACCCGGAAGTCGCACAGCCCCTCCCGGTTCTCGATCGTATGGTCGAATCCCACCACCACATATCCGCCCCAGCCGCCGAGGGAGATCAGCCCGCGGTTGTTGTTCCCGATGGCCTCCAGGACTTTCCGGTTCATTGTCTCCTGTGTGTCGCCTTCCTCATAGAGGGGCATAGTATTGACAAACTGACCGGGGGCCGGCATATATTCGAATACTTCGGTGATGTAGGGAGTTGCGTCCTTTCCGGCCTTTTCCTTACTGCAGGCTGTCAGGACTATGGCCACAAGCCCCGCCGCATAAATTACAGAATGTCTCATGGTGTCGTATAAAGCAATGGTTTACGTGTGAATACAATGTGTGCCGGGATATCCCCGGTGGTTACTGACCACTTGCGCCTGCCGTCAGAAGAGAAGCAGTGCAGGGTACCCGGACTGACATAGTCTCCGGCATCCGTTATCAGGATCTCGCCGGTCACGGGATGGACAGCTATGCTGTAAGGGGTACTGATCCTCACGTCGTCTGTGATAAAGCTGCGGGTGACTGTCTGCCGCGTCACTGTGTTGAATATTGCGTATGAGACACTCCAGTCCTGAGTCCCGTAGTTGAATCCGCTGCTGCATACGTAGAGAGAGTCTCCGCGGAGGGTCATGCTGCTGTTGGGCAGGTCCAGGGTATCTGTGCAGATGTCCGTCCTGGTATCGATTATAAAGGTCCTGGAAGGTACGCTGTAGTAATCACCTCTGGAGGAGACATACAGGTTGCCGTGGAGGTCAGGCTCCAGACGGTGCAGGTTGATGCCCACGGGTATCCTGTACAGTTCCTTAAAACTTGCCAGGTCGATGACAGACACAGTGCTGTCATAGTCCGGCACCCTGTAGCCGCCGGAGTTGGCCACATACAGCTTGTCGCCGACTACAGCCATCTCCTCCGGCTGGTAGCCCACGATGCATGAGTCCACTATCTGAAGGCTGGAAGTGTCAATCTTCACCACCATGCCTATGCGGGCATCAGGATCAATCTTCACAGGACCGGCGTAGGCACTTACATACGCATACCTGCCCTTGAAGGCCAGATAGCGGCAGTTGGGCACGGCTATCTTGGTGATATGCCTGATGCTCTGCACGTCCATAACCTCCACGTAATTGGAGCAGTTGATCACCGCCCACAACTTTCCACCGTATATCCCGATGTCGTTGCCGACATCTCCCAGATCCTTCACCTCGTCGGGATTGCGCTCTCCGTAGATGTTGCGCGTGTACACTCCCGAGGAGTAGTCGTAGTAGTCCAACGAAGCCTTGTTGCTGCCCATATTGCCCTCATTGAGCAGGAAGAAACCGCGGATATCGCCGGAGACGGAATCCCCGGGATTGACTTCCACCGGCTCGGAGGACAGTACTGGCCAGTCGCCGCGGCAACTGCAGAGTACCGCGGCTGCCGTAATTATTACAAACCATTTTTTCATATTGCAAGACTTAATGTTATTCTGAAATTAGTGCCCGGCATGGGATACCACTTCACCACCTCGTACTGCTGGTTGAAGATGTTGTTCACCTCCGCAGTCACCCCTATGTCCATCTTCTTTATGTGGAATATTTTTGAGACTGAGAGGTCGCTCGTGTACCAGGGCTGGATGTAGTTGACCGGCACATTGCCGCCCAGCATGTATCTCTCACCGGTGTAGACGAAGCTGTAGTGGAAGTCCCACGTCCGGTAACTGACGCTCACCACAGCCGATCCGCTGTGCAGCGGCACGTAAGGTATCTGGTCGCCGTATGTGCTGATGACTCCCTCATATCCTTCCTCTTTTCTACTGTCAGTGAAGTCCTGGGCCTTCTGGCAGGTGTAGTTCAGCCTGGCCGATACATTGACCGGTCCGAAGCGCAACGAAGGAGTCACGGAGACATCCACACCGCGGATCTCCACGTATCCCAGGTTGACCATAGTCCACACAAGCTGATTCGAGGTCGGGGTGGCTATAATCTTGTCTTTTACGGTGTTGTAGTACACATCCACACTGGCCTGCAGTCCGGTGAACCAGTCGTGGCGCCAGGTCTTTTTATAAGCCGCGCCCAAGTTGTACTGGGTGGTATATTCGGGCTTGAGGTTGCGGTTGCCCAGCTGGACGTAGTACAGGTCGTTGAAAGTAGGCATGCGGAAGATTTTCTTGTAGAAAGCCCTCAGGCTCAGGCCTGCCCTCTTCCACGGAGTATAGGAGACTATCACCGTGGGAGTCCACTCGTTCTTGTCCCCGGCCGTCTCCATGCCACGCTTGCTGACATCATGGACGCAGGTATAGAGCAGGCTGGCCTGGGCGCTGAGACCGAATCCGAAATTGACCGAGGTGGCCGCTGCCGAGAGGACGGTCAGCCTGCGCGGCCGGATGAAATTGGCATTGAACATCTCCGTACCGTCTGCTTCCAGGCTGTTCCACTGAAGGTCGCAGGAGAGATTGGCGCTCCAGATCCGGCCGGCCGAGAAAAGGTGCGAGGTAGTCAGGTAAAGCTCCTGCTGCCAGTAATGATTGTCCATCGGCTGGACGGTGCTGTACGGAGGCATTATGTAGTTCATGTAGTCATTGGCATACTTGGCCTGCACTTTCAGACTGTAAAAGTCGGCCACCTGATGTGTAAGAGCCGTCTGTACGAAGATATTACGGTCCTTCTGCCGGTCCTCGTTGAGCAGCGAGATGCCGTAGTCCTTCTTGACCGCCGCACCGGGATATCCCCTCTCCGACCAGTAGAAATAGCCTTTGAGCATGAAGTCCGTCCGCGGCATCTGACCGAACAGGCCCGCTTCCGTCCGGACAGACATCACGTCCCCGTTGCGGCGCACCTCGGTCGTGTCGTAGCCTCCGTCCCTCTGGTACCGGAACTTGTAGCGCCCTGACGTACTGAGAAATTCCGCATTGACCGAGGTGCTGAAATACCGGCCCAGGCGGTGCTCCCACATGCCCGAGAAGTCGATGAGGTCGAATGAGCCGCTGCGCAGCTTGAAATTCAGATTGTTCCGTCTGTCTCCGCTGAATTTCGGCCTCCGCGAGACCATATACAGCGCTGCCGCAGAGGCATAGTCCCTGGCAGATTGGAATATATCGCTCTTCTGCCCGTTGTATACCGACAGTACCTCCATATTGTCCATGGAGAACTTGCCCAGATCCACCGTCCCGTTCTGGGCATTGGATATCTGTATACCGTCGTAGAATACCCCTACGTGCTGGCTGCCGAGACTGCGGACATTGACCGTCTTCAGGCCCCCTATGCCGCCATAGTCCTTGATCTGCACGCCTGAGAAATAGCGGAGGGCATCGGCTATCGAATTGGAACTAAGCCTTTTAAGCTGTTGTCCGGACAGTCTCTGTGCCGGCACGATCTCTCTTATCCGCTCAGCTGTGACCACCACCTCGCCGAGGGTATCGACGGGTGTCTCCGGGATTCCGTCCTGGGCCCGGAGCGCGGCTGTCAGAGACAGCATGAGCGTGATGATAGGTAAAACTGTACCTGCTTTCTTATAATTCATTGCCAAATAATTTTCCAACTCCCGGGATTTCCCCGTACCATACGGCACAAG
>CALVDH010000063.1 GCA_944326235.1 uncultured Bacteroidales bacterium
CCCTTTTCGAGATGCTCTTCATCAACGGAATACAGCTCGTCACGCGCGTGCGCAACAATATGAGGAACATGCTCATGTGTGCGGAGGACAAGATTCTGCTACGCAAGAGGGCCGTCATTGAGACCGTCAACGACGAACTGAAGAACATCGCTCAGATAGAGCACTCCAGGCACCGCTCTTTCAACAACTTCATTGTCAACATTCTCTCGGCTATCGCTGCTTACTGTTTCTTTCCCAAAAAGCCATCGGTGGACGTCGCTTTTGTCAATGACGGACAACTGGTCCTCTTCTAAATTATCTCGAACTCACGTTAAAATAAACTGAATATGGAAACTGTTGAGAATCCTTTCATCGTCTCCGGCAGTATCGACCCGGAGTACTTCTGCGACCGCCGCAATGAGTCCGCCAGACTGATCAAGTCGCTGACGAACGGTAACAACGTGGTACTCATATCTCCCAGGCGCATGGGCAAGACTGGACTGATACAGTTCTGCTACAGCAGGAGTAAACTGAGCGGATATCATAAATTCTTCATCGATATCCTCCACACTACCGGGCTCAAAGAACTGACATACCTTCTGGGAAAGGAAGTCTTCAACCGCCTGGCGTCCTCGGACCACAAAATGGTCAGTCTGCTGATCCGTACCCTGAAATCCATCAGCGGCAAACTGGGCTTCGACCCTGTCAGCGGACTTCCGGCATTCTCCTTGGAGTTGGGCGACATAGACCGGCCGGAGTACACTTTGGAAGAGATTTTCACATGTCTGCAGGAGGCAGGAAAGCCATGCATAGTGGCGATAGACGAATTTCAACAAGTAGCCAAGTATCCTGAAAAGAACATAGAGGCTCTGCTCCGCTCGCACATCCAGCGGATAAGCAACGCCAAATTCATATTTGCAGGCAGTGAGCGGCACCTCATGCAGGAGATGTTTACCTCCTCGGCCAGGCCCTTCTATCAGAGTGCGGATATGCTGGAGCTCGGCCCGATCGAGCGCAGTACCTATATTGACTTCGTCACAGGACATTTCAGCAGTAGGAACCGCACCATAGAGAAGGAAACTGTCGGAGAGGTCTACGACCTGTTCGAGGGCAACACCTACTGTATGCAGCGGACATTCAACGAATCCTTCGCCGACACACCGGACGGTGGGACCTGCACACCCGAGACCACCGCCCAAGCCATCCGCAGCATAATCACCCTGCTCGAACCCACCTACCGCGAGATATTGTCCAACGTCCCGGAGAAGCAGAAAGAACTCCTATACTCCATCGCCATAGACGGCAAGGCGGAAAGCATCACATCCGCCGCATTCATCCGCAGGCACGGCCTCGCCTCCGCCAGCTCAGTCCAGGCCGCATCCAAGAAACTGCTTGGGAAAGGTCTCGTCACTGCCATCGATGGCACCTGGTCACTTAACGACCGTTTCTTCGCAATGTGGATACGGGAAATCTATGGCACAACATAATATCTTCTGAAGCAGAATCAGTCACAATAACATGTCATCATAGTGATGATATCAGCCCGGCAGTACTCAATTAGTCAGTATGCCGAATTTTTTCTCGGGAATAACCTGAAATAGAATCTGCGATGCAACTAAAACAGCCACGGCGTCTTGTTGCATCATAATTATAGCCGAATTATAGCCGAATTATAGCCGAATTATAGCCGAAGTTTCGATAAACCGGCTTCGGTTATGTTCCAGGTTCTACCATCCACTTGAAGTAGAAGTGAAGCGCCCATCTTTCCAAGCAATCTTCCCAAATATCTTTTCTTGGACGTTGTGCTCATGGAAGCAGGTAAATTTTTATGCAAAGCCTCATAAACATCGCTCAACTTGAAGCCTTCCCTTCCTGCATCTTTAGCCAATTGAAGGACAGTTTGTTCAAGTAGCTTCTTTTCCAGCCCTTTCTCTTTGGTATAATGACCTATTTGATGTGTCAACTTGGCTACTGTCAGCGAAATAATATAATTGGGTGAACGTCCTTCTATCAGTCCTTTTTCTTTCAGATGCTTGATGGCATCCTTCGTAACAGGTCGATGCTTTTGGACGGCATCCAACCAAAAACATTCCTTCAATGTCAAATCTGTATTCGATTTCAAGATCGAGCTGTACTTTTCATCAATCATCTTCCCATAGATGGTGACACCAACCGTACGGTTCTCGTTATCTATCTCATAATCAGGCATGGGGAAAAAACGGCTGCGTTGCTCAGCAAATATCTTTTTAATGCCTCGTCCTACGGTGTCAATCATATTGAAATTCACCATCCCTGAGCAAAGACACTCGTTTCGATAATGGCGTTGAGGTCCCTTATGTTCTAGAACATTCTCAATTGTGCCAGGAATAAAACTTCCGCCATTACCATAATACAATTTATCTTCACCTTCTACAAACGAGATACGCTCTTGAAGCGTATAGTCCTGATGAGCTATGCAATTGTGCATGGCTTCGCGTATGGTATAATCATCGTATTGTTTCATGGTATCTGGGAAGAGTGTGCCGCCAGGCAATTCACGCATCGTTTTATTACGAATCTTCGCGAGTACCTTATCTACCGTGAGAATAAAAGGAATAGTGAAATGCTCATAATCAATAACCGTAGCATCTTTATCCTCCCACGTCCACGTAATCTGTGCCACTGCAGGGTGAATCTTTTGCAACGACAGCGGTTTGCCAAGCAGCAAGATGGCAGCACGTGTAAGTTGCCCCTCGCGCATTATTCCACTATGCGAAAGCAACTCTTCCACCGTCCACCCATCGACTTCTTCTGCAGAAATCTTCGATTTGTGCACCTTCTTAAACATGATACGAGCTGTAGCAATAGCTAACTCATCAAGATCCTCAATGGTTGCATTCGGAACCAGTTGGGCAGTCCAATCAGGTACCGGCTCCTGCTGACGTATTTCATCCTGTTTGGCTTGATTCAGCGGCTTCAAGCTTTCACCATCGCGTCCATATGCAACGCCCTTCCACTTCATAACGATATTTCGAGGAGTAGCCGGCACCTTAAAAAGCAACACTCGCTTTCCTTCTACCGTAACAGGAATGATTTCACGAAAAATCAGTCCGTCGGTAGTATGCTGCGACATATCTTGTTTCAGCTTATTGAGTGCCGTTTCCCCATCCTTAAACGATGTACCTACAACCTGACGCTTTTTGTCCCATACACCAAACACAATCCAACCAAACTCACGATTGTGCAGGTTGGCTTCATTGCTGAGGGCAGAGAAATATTTACCCAACTCATCAACATCAAAGTTAGTTTCAGCCTTTTTGAATTCTACCACTTCATTTTCAGAGTGTTTCCAAAGGTGGTAGAAAATTTCTAAATTCTCGTCCATATTAATTCTCCTTTCTTACGCTCCAATAGTCTATTTCATGCTCAACTATAGAGATGGCCTTTTCTCCCATGCAAAATGCCCGATTAGTACAATACTTCTATCACTAAACCATATTTAACAGATAACCGCTTGCGTATAGGTTGTCTATGCATTTTATCCTTATAATATCGGACTCTTGTGACAAACTTGATTTAAAACAAATGCAAAGATAGCATTTACTTGTCAATTAAGACAAGTTATTACCTGAGTAATAGTCTTTAAAAAGAGGACGTGTTGTTTCGGCACCTTCAGCTTCGCGAAGGTCATCGCCGTCCTGCTCATCTTCACAGGCGTCTGGCTCGTCACCGCCAGCAAGAGCCGCGCGCAGATGGAGCGGGAGAAAGCCGCATGAACCCGTTATTCAAAATAAAAATGGGTCCGGTGTCTGCGGTTCACCGGGCCCATTATCGTAACACAAAGGGTTATTTAGAAATTCAGGAACTCCAGGAACTCCTCCTCGGAGCAGCTTCCGACGGGGCCGGAGAGGGTGCTGCCCTCAGCGTCCACCACCGCGTAGAGCGGCTGGGACGCCGAGGCGAACTGCTTCATCTCGAAGTCGCGGTAGCGGCGTCCGAGAGTGCGGAACTCAGGATCTTCTGTTTTATCATCCACATACAGATTTGCGATCACGAAGTCTGCAGAAAGTTTCTCCATTACTGCCGCAGAGGAGAGTACCGTTGCCTCCATCTGCTTGCACACGCTGCATGTATGCGACTTGAAGGCGATGAACACCGGCTTGCCTTCAGCTTTGCCTATAGCAAGGGCCTCGTCGAGGTTCGTATAGCTCTCGAGGGTGGCATAACCGGAGGCTGTCGTCTCATTGCCGGAGGCAGTCTGGGCATTGCCCTGTGAGAGTGTCAGCGTGGATCCGTCCATCGGCGGAATCAGACCGGAGATGCTTTGCAGCGGTGCGCCGAAGAGACCGGGGATAAGATAGAATGCGAACGTGATGCAGACTATCGCGGCGATGTGCCTGCCCCAGCCGATGCCCTCAGAGGGCGAGTCGTGGCTGGTGCGGAACACTCCGAGGAAGTAGAGGCCCAGCAGCAGGGCGAGGACTATCCATACGGCGATGAAGCCCAGGCGGGTTATGATGCCCCATCCGAAATAGGCGTCGATGTTGTAGAGGAACTTCATTGCGAAGGCCAGCATGATGTATGCGAAAACGACCTTGACCATGTTGAGCCA